>DATGXI010000139.1:0-35772 GCA_035299065.1 Flavobacteriales bacterium | reverse complement strand
ACCGCGTAGTGCGCAGCGACTATAGTTATGTTTATGATGCAGGCACAGCCACCACCAGCGATGGTTACGATATTGGTGTAGAGTTGGGAACAGGGGGCTTATTTAAAGTTGGCGGTGACTTGACTGTTACTGCAAACAATTCTACTTCGGGTATGTGGGACGAAGAGAACAACACAAAAAGCTACCTGAAAGCACACGCAAGCACATCAACCCGTGGATATGAAAAATTCTATTTCAAGGAAGCCAATGAAAAAACCATAGAAGGCGATGAATTTTATTCAACATTTGGCAGTAACAAAGCTGCACGCGTAGAACTGCAGGACAATGGCGATTTTAATGTTGTTGCAGGTAACCGTTTGCAACTTTCATCGGGTGGTTATGTAAACCTGCCTGCTTCCAATACGCGCAGCAAACGCGAAAAACGCAACCAGGTTATGTATGCGCTTACCAAGTATGAAGTTGCCAATGGCGCGGGCATTGAGCCACTGCTTACAGGCTCCTACGCACAAACGAGCGCGCCTAACCACCACATTGCCGAGATAATCACTTACTCCAACGATGGTTCACGATACGTATATGGTTTACCTGCTTACAACACAAGCCAAAAAGACATAACATTTGCTGTTGGCGCGCGCTTAAATGCCAATGACGGAGCAACAGGCGATTGTTCAACGGGACTTGTTCCTTACAATACGAGCGATAATTCATTAAGCAATGACCGGGGTATTGATAACTATTACAGCGCTACAACCACACCTGCATATGCCCACTCCTATTTGCTCACAAGTGTATTGAGCGCTGAATACATTGACTCGGACGGGCAACAGGGACCAACAGACCATGACCTTGGCTATTACACAAAGTTTTATTATGAACGAATAAGCGGTTATAAATGGCGCACACCTTATACCGCTTCAACTAACGAAGCCGGTTATAACGAAGGTATAAAAACCGATGCCAACGATGACAAGGCAAACATTATTTACGGGGAAAAAGAAATTTATTACCTGGACTCCATCGTCACAAAAAATTACATTGCCATTTTTCATAAAAGCAACAGGCAGGATGGTTATGAGGCCGCGGGTGAAAATGGTGGTGTAGGAACAAAAACCATGAAAAAACTGGATAAAATTAGTCTTTACTCGCGTTGGGATTACCGCAGAAACCCTGCTACTGCCGTGCCCTTAAAAGAGGTTCATTTTGTATATGACTATTCACTTTGTGATGGCGTTCCAAACAATCCTACTGGCGGGGGAAAATTAACCCTTAAGGAAATATATTTCACTTACCAGAATTCACAAAAAGCCAAGTTCAGCGCCTATGAATTTGAATACAACGGGCTTAATCCAAACTACGCTTTTAAAGCCAATGACCGTTGGGGAAATTACAAAGCCATACCTGGTGGAGCAGGCTGCGGCAATACAGGAAACCTTGCTCCAGCTGAATTTCCTTATGTTATACAAGACAGCTCGGTAACCAATGATTATGTAAGCGCATGGTTAATGACGGATATCAATCTTCCTTCGGGAGGAAAAATTCATGTACAGTATGAAAGCGATGATTACGCTTATGTGCAAAATAAAAAAGCTTCGCAAATGTTCAGGATTGAAGGTTACCAGGGTCAGTCGTTCCCTTCAAGCGAAACCGATGCACGCAACATTACTGCACCGGGCAAGCGCATTTATTTCGCCTTGCAGGATGATATAACCGACATGAGTAAATATTTTGGAGGCATGGAACGCGTTTATTTCCGGTTCTTAATGGAAACCAATAGCGGACATCACGATTATGTTTCAGGATACTTCAACATTGCGTCCTATGGCACACATGATACGCTTGGTGAAACGTATGGTTATGTTATTCCACAGTCAGTTGACATCAATGATGCTGCCGCATCTGCGGATGTAAATCCAATTACAAAAGCTGCGGTACAGTATTGCAGGCTTAACCTTCCACGCCATATTTATGACCAGCCGGCAATTGATGATGGCGATTCTTTTGGTGAAGACCTCCTGAACTCACTGGTTAGTGTTGTTTCCAACTTTTCTGCAGCTGTACAGGGTGAAAACAAATGGATACTTACCAAAGGAAAATGTGAAGATGCTATTTTAAAAAAATCATGGATACGATTGTATAACCCAACCGCAAAAAAATTGGGTGGTGGTGTTCGTGTGAAAAAAATTGTAATGAGCGATGAATGGGCTAACATGACCGATAGCACAATGAGTTCGGCCAATTACGGACAGGAATATGAATACACACTTGAAGACGGCACTTCTTCAGGAGTTGCCGCATGGGAACCACAATTGGGTGGTGATGAAAACACCTGGAAACAACCCATTTTTACCAATGAAAAAAATCTTTTAGCACCTGATACGGAACATTACGTTGAAGAGCCTTTTGGAGAAGGTTTTTTCCCTGGAGCATCGGTAGGCTATTCACGGGTAACTGTTAAAAATTTAGCCCGTTCAGGGGTTACAAAACATGCTACCGGCAAAGTGGTGCACGAATTTTTTACTGCAAAAAATTTTCCAACAATTGTTGAAAACACAAAGGTAAAAAGCATACAGGATAAGACCGATCCTTTTTCCATTGCATCAATGTTCTACGTAAAAAGCAAAGATTTTATGAATGCCAGCCAGGGGTTTTACATTGAACTGAATGACATGCATGGGAAAGAAAAAAAACAAAGTGTTTACCAGGAAGGAAAAACCGACCCGATAACCAGCGTTGAATACAAATATAAAACCGATCCTTACCTGACGGGGAGTTACCGCCTCAACAACAACATGAAAGTGGTAGAACCTGATGGTTCCATTTCAAACAAAAACATAGGGTTGGTTATGGATATGTTAACCGATTTCAGGCAGCAGCGAACCGAATTGAATTCGGCAGCAACTATGTGTAACCTTGATGGTTTCATATGGCCATTTCCGCCTACACCTATAGCAATACCGGTATTTCTTCCTTCAATTACACATGAAGTAACACAATTCAGGAGCGCAGTAGTTACCAAAGTGGTTCAGCGTTTTGGAATTCTTGAGGAAACCATTGCAAAAGACCTTGGCTCGATTGTGTCAACCAAAAACATTGCCTGGGATTCGGAAACCGGAGAAGTGCTGCTAACGCAAACAAAGACCGATTTCAACGATGCCATTTATTCCATGAGCTATCCTGCACACTGGTATTATGACAACATGGGACAGGCTTATAAAAATATAGGTTTAACACAAGCCGCTGTTACGTTTACAGCAGGCAATGCCAGCATTAGTAACGCTAACCAGTATTTTACTCCGGGCGATGTGTTGCAACTTAAAAATGGCTCAACGTTCATTCTTGTTTGGGTGGTTAGCACAACATCTTCGGGAATCAGCGTTGTGAAAAAAGACGGGTCCACTTTTTCGGGAAGTTATTCCTTTAAAATCATTCGTTCAGGACGAAAGAATTTGCAAAGTACACCCATTGCAACCATTACTTCACTCAGCAACCCGCTCACCAATTTTAATGCGAATGTATACGACAAAGTTTTGCAGGCATCAGCCGTTGAATTTAGCGACCGCTGGCGTACGTTCTGTGATTGTTTTGACGAACCAACATCGCCCATGACCTATACCAACAACCCGTATATACTGGGAACACGTGGCAACTGGCGTATGAAAACATCTTTCCTTCACCTCTCGCCAAGAACACAGTCAATGTACAATAACAATACAAACATCCGCAAAGATGGAACCTTTGTTTCATTTACTCCCTACTACAGGTTAAACACAGGTAAATGGCAGGTAGATGAAAAAAACTGGACCTATACTTCAAGTGTAACCGAATACTCACCATATGGCCAGGAACTGGAAAACCAGGATGCACTTGGCCGCTATTCAACAGCCACATTTGGCTACCGTCAATCGTTTGCAACAGCTGTGGCTGCTAACAGCCGCTACCGTGATCTGGGCTTTGATAATTTTGAAGATTATGGCTTTAGTAAATGTGCCGACAATCACTTTAAGTTTAATGTGGTGAATCATATTGTGGACGATGACTCGCATTCAGGCCGCAGGAGTATACAAATTTCGCAGGGACAACCACTCACCATGAAAAAAGTACTTACTGTTTGTGATCCTGCTGGTTGTTCAATAGAAATAACTACATCGGCAATTACAAATGGAAAACAAGCTGTGGTTTCAGGCGGAGATGAACCTTACCAGGTTGATTGGAACGTAATAAACGGAGCGCCTGTTGTAAGTTTTTCAGGAACCAATTTCAATGCATTGAACATTACCGGGCCCGGCAGCAAAATTGAATTGATTATACTGGACGCCAAAGGATGCAAACTTACCAAACAAATAAACCTGTAATTGTATGAAAAAAATAGTGCTTTTTTTAAACCTCCTTCTTTTTTGCAGTTTTTTGCAAGGCCAGGATTTTACCAATTACCGTGTTGTTGTTTCGGATTCACATGTAACTGACACCTTGTTGCGTGAACGCTCAACCGACAGCGTTGACGTACTATTTTCATTCCGGCTTGGCAAAGCAACAAACATTAAAAGACTGCGGTTTTCATTACTGGATGTTAACAATAAGGTATTGTTTGAAAAAACGAAAATTGCCGTGTTTAAAAACAATGCATGGTTAATTGCCGATTCAAAAGACAATCTTTCAACAGCCGGAATGAGTTCGGTGCGTATACGTATGCATAAATCGCTCATTGAAAAAACCGCGCATTTCAAGGTTGAGAGCGCAACGCGAAGAACGAATTTTAAAACTGCTAAAAACCTACCCCTTGCATGGAAAACGGAAAAAAAATAATCTATGCCCTATTGCTTGCAATGGTATTTCCTTTCCTCGGAAATGCACAAAATAATTTTGGGTACCCTGAGTGGCCAATGATTTTGCGACATGCAGCCAACAACCTGTCAACACCTGTTAAAAATCAGTTGATTGATTTTAAGCCAGCCTATCTAGGTTCATCATCACCAACTGTTGCGTTTATTGACACAACATCGGTAGATTATGGCGGATCGGCAGTAGCCTATGACACCTGTGGGAATATGCTTTTTTATTTAAGCCATACCGGGTTGTATGATGATGGCACCAATGATGCGCGGCAATTGCGTTTTATTGCGCCTGATGGAACAGAAATAACACCTGATACAGGACGTTTAAATTGCCCGCCAAGAGATGCCGAAGTGCAGGTAATTCCTTTACCAACCTTTACCAACAGGTGGATGATTGTTTACAACAGGAACTTTGACAATACAACAAGTGATGGGACTTACCTTTTTCAACCAGTGCTTTATTCAATTGTGCAATACGACACCTCAGGATTTACTTTTGTTACTGATGGATCAGGTAGTATAAAGGACAGGGATTTAAACACAGGATTATATTACGACTACGGAAAAGCCGTTTCAATTGAATACGAACTGGAAAGCCAGGAAAAAGTCAGGTACCTTTACCTTAAACGCCATGAAAATAACAGCAACCAGCCCGAGGGAGATAATACCTGTCAAATTGATCAGTATACCATTACCGACACCGGTTTGGCCATCGTAACAGGAAGTCCACTGATAAGGTCCATAACACAGGAAAAAGGCTACACGTATTTTCAGGATGTGGGAACAGCGGTTGAATTGAATGAATACACCAACAACAACATCAAACTTGCTACGGTATTTTATTATGAAGAAGTAGATGGATCGTCAGCCGATGGCCATGACGGAAGCCGCTTTTTATATACAACATTCAATAACCACGAAAATTTTGGAAACGTAACGTATACCAACCAGGAGCTTATTTATTGTGATGAACTGGCCATTGTGCCGTCTGACGATGTTGCCGACATCACCAATTATGACACAGCCAGCTGGGCCAATGACTGGAAAACATCCACCGATTTTGACGGTATCAATTACCTCCAAAATTTTCCTGCCAAAATTTCTACCATTGAATTTAGCCCTGAAGGCAAGTACATTTACCTTGGTGCCGGAGGATTTTTTGCTGGCGGATATACCAACGTAACTTACCTTGCACAGGTTGATTTATTGCACCAGGTTACTGTAACGCATGGGATGTCATCGTTTCAGGCTTATCCGGCTCGTTTAAAAGTTGAGCAAGCTGTAGGCACCATGAATTTTACCAATGGTTACGGCAATACATTTTCAGGTGTAACCGATGTGGATTATCAAAACTGGCACAACGTAGGTTCCATTGAAAAAGCTCCAGATGGCAAATTGTATTTCCTTCGTGGTGAGGGAACACTTTTTTGCATCAATGATCCCGATCAGCCGTTTACCAATATTTTATTAACCCCAAGTGACATATTGGATTCAGAACCGGGAAACCTTACCTTTTTAACACCAGGAGTAACAGTAAGTGGAATAAATATGGTGAATGCGGCACTTATACCCGATGCCATTGACCAGCAAAATTATATTCCTGAATATTCGGTTTGTCATGAAATTCCACAGGAACCGTGCGAAAACTGTATTGGTTCATTTGCACCTGAAGCTGGCAAAAAATATTTCATATCGGCATGGGTAAAAGAACGAAATGCACCTGCCACAAAATTATCATACACTTATCCGCAAATTGTACTCAACTACATTGGAACAGGCCAGTCATCGGGTGCCATAAGCCCTTCTGGTTACATTATTGACGGTTGGCAAAAAATAGATTATGAGTTTACCATTCCTGACACAACCGTTGAGCTTGACATAAAACTTGTTTGTATAACGGGCGATTGCCTGTTTGACGATATACGTGTAATACCGTATGACGGAAGTGCAAAAACATATGTGTATGACCCTGTAACACTTCGCCTGGCTGCCGAACTTGACGAAAGGCATTATGCTACATTTTATGAATATGACGAGGAAGGGAAACTCATGCGCATTAAAAAAGAAACTGAACGCGGAGTTATGACCATACAGGAAAGTAAAACCAGTGTTCCGAAACAGTAAAACAGAGAGACAATAGCAGTGACAGCAGCAGTTTAATGAGGACTAAACGAATTAAGAAATTATGAAAAAAACAATATATATGTTAGTTGGTGCAGCTGTATTGCTGTCATTTGGTTTTGCCGATAAAACCACGTGGGTACTTGCAAAAAAGGATGATGTTGAAGAAGCAAGCAAAAAAGTAAGCGCTTTTTACGAGCTGAAAACAAACTTTTCGGTTAACATTTTGCACCAAACATTCATAGGCCACCGCACCTTAACTGCGCATGACCAATCAAAAGGTTATTTAAAACGTAAGGGCAACCTGTTTCACAGCTTTATGCTGGGCATACATTCATACCAGGACGATGTCATACGTTTTACTGTTGATACGGTTAACCGCACAATATTGGTTGCCGACAAAAAAACAGGTGAAACAAGTGCCGACCTAAATGTTGAAACACTTATTGCACAAAAAAACGCAGCGGCTTTTAAACGATCAGAAGCCAATGGTAACCTTGCCTTCAGGATTGACTATAAAAAAGACCACCCGGTTGAAGCAACAGAACTGCATGTGAACAATGATTTTTCGATACGGGAAATTGTAATTTATTTTCACAACGAAATGCCCGTAAGCCAGGAAGAAAATGCCGCGAAAGCAAAAGGCAAAGCTAAAATCACCTACAGTGATTACAACATGTCACCGATTTTTGGTAACAACGAGTTTTCGCACAAACCATTTTTCACGTTTAAAAACACAAAAGTAGTTAAGACTGGAAAATACAGCAACTACACCATCATAGACAATCGCATTGAACGGAAACAGAAGGATGATTATTGAGATGTGAGGTGAATGGCAACTTAAAAAAAGAACAGCATTTAAAAAATATAAAATGGTACAAACATTTATTCGATTAAACCTGGCAGTTATGCTCGCATTTTGCTTTGCACAGGCAAACGCAGCAAAACTTACGTTTGTTAAAAGCATGAGCGCTCCTACAGGAAGCGCCATTGTTGTAGGTGACAAAGACTCGGTTGAAGTTTCGCCCAAAAACAACCCGGGATTTACGGATATTGCATTGAGCAATTACCTTACCTTGTCGGTTAACCAAAACCACAAAGTATTAATTACGTCAAACCAGTCAACCGTGGTAATTGTGCAGGTTACCCCTTATGACACCAACAATGTTGCTTTAACGCCCTTTACGGAAACGTTGTCGGTTGCTTACAACCCAACCATTGGTTCGGCTGTGTTTACCGACAGGAACACCAAAAAATTTGCAGGAGCCTGGTATAAATTTGTTTTTGAAATCACTTCTATAAAAGTAAACGGTGTAAATGCATCGCTCCCGCATTATTTAACCCTTGAAGGAAAAGCTGAAGTTGAACGTATTTATCATTTCAATACGGTAGTAAGCACACCCTTAACCATGAATAGCATTACCGAGCGCAACCTGGATTGCGATGGAGGTGGAATTATTGATGAAATAGAAATAAGCTGGCAGGCCTTTGCTGGTGCCGTACAGGCTGATGAATACCAGCTTGAGTGGACGTTTATTAATGATTATGATACCGGTGTAATTTCCAATACAAAAAGCCTTGATGAAATTAAATTCAATTTCCGCAACAATGCAACACGTATTTCAACAACCAACACGTATTACTACATTCCATTGTTGTTTGACCGTGGCTATTTAATTTACCGTGTGCGTGCGGTTGGGTATGACACCGCAGCACCCACCACACCCATGTTTAGTGCATGGAATGTTGTTGATGCCGACAGTTTGAGCGGCAGCATTACAACCGACAACTATTATTATATTGACAATGCACACGAAGCTGATAAAAACTGGCAGGTAACCACCACCTTTGCCGAAGAAGGCAAGAAAAAAGAAGTGGTGAGTTATTTTGACGGAAGCTTGCGCAACAGGCAAACCGTTACCCGCATTAACAGCGATAATAAAACAATTGTAGGCGAAACCATTTACGATTACCAGGGAAGACCAGCTGTAACTGTTTTGCCCGTACCCGTACCGGCCTTTGCCTGTTTTTCCAGCTACAACACATCCGTCATTCGTTTCTTTCCGAATTTCAATGTTGACACCAATGGCATTGCTTATGATAAAAGTGTGTTTGACATTGATGACACCAGCGGATATTGCACTGTAATTGCTCCACCCATGTATGACAGCGTTGGTGCTTCCAATTATTATTCAGTTGAAAACGGCAGTAAATCGCGCGAGCAGGCTTTTGTGCCTGACGCCAACGACTATCCGTTCACGCAGGTTGAATATACCAATGACAATACTGGCCGCATACGCAAACAAGGCGGTGTTGGACAGGAATTTCAATTGGGCAACGGGCATGAAACCGGTTATTTGTACGGGCAACCCAACCAGATACAACTTGACCGCATGTTTGGATCCGAAGTGGGCGATGCAACCCATTACAAAAAAAATGTAGTCATTGATCCCAATGGTCAGGCCAGCGTAAGTTACCTGGACCAGGAAGGGCGTGTAGTGGCCACTGCACTTGCCGGTGACAGTACAACCAATTTACACGCTTTGCCAAGCAGCAGCAATTATAACGGAACGGTACTAACCGTTGATTTATTCAATAAAAATGCAGAAGGGGAAAGCAATAGCAATACCCTAAATGCTGACAACACCGGCATTGAGTTCCATACCGAGTTGCTGGTAGCCTATCAAAGCAATTACGAGTTCGATTACGCTATTGAGATAGATACATTGGCCGATACATGTTTCAAAGAAAACGTGTGCATAAACTGCGTATATAACCTGGAGATTGAAGTACTGGACGAATGTGGACTTGATATGATTAAAGCCAGTGGCGATACCATTCAGGGGTTGATTGGACATTTTGCATTGAATGGCAATGAACTTGATTTTGTAACCACCTGCCACAGCCCTTCAACCTATGATACCGCTATGAACTTTACACTGAACCTTGACCCCGGTGTGTATACAGTGGTGAAAAAACTTAGCCTGAATTTAGCCTGGCGTGACAGTGTGGTAGCCGCCTACCTTGACACCGCTTACAACCATTGTGTAATGACCCTGCAGGATTTTATTGATGCTGAAATGGACAATATAGATACAAGTGGATGCCACATTGATTGTGATGAATGCGTAGCCTCATTGGGAACACGCGATGATTATGTGGCCAGCGGAAAAGGTACTGCCATGGAGTATGATTTTTTGGTTGAACAATGCCAGGCGCCATGTGAAAGCCACTCGCTTTGCCAGAATACATTCCAGCAAATGCTCATTGACGTTAGCCCATCAGGCCAGTATGCCGAATTTCAAATAAGCGGTGGTGGCTATTATACCTACATGTATCCGTTAAGCCTGTATAATGATTTAAACGTTTTATCGGCAAACCGGCCGGTTGTTGGCAGCATATGGGACAGGGCCTGGTGGCGTAACCCGCAAACAGTTGTAAACGGTACAACCTACCCTTTTTATTTTGAAGAAGATGGAAACCTTGCCAAAATTTATCTTACCGTTGATGTATCGGGGTATTACCAGCCCTTGGTTTACACCAATGACTCGGTAAAATTTGATGCAGGCGGTTTACCATATATTTACCCGCAACACCTGGCACAATTAAAAGATTTCATTAACCTGTTTAAGCCGGCATGGGCAAAGGCCCTGGTAACGTACCATCCTGAATACTGTTATTATGAAACCTGCAATGAATATGAGCAGGCGCCCACCACTACTGACACTTACAGCAGCGAGGAATTTGATGAGCTCATGCGTGGTTCACTTACCTGGTACCAGGCAGTAAACAACGGGCTTATCAATGCAACAACCGGCCTGCCTAACGACTGGTTTACTTTTTCGTCAACCGACCCTTATGATCCGTTTGTAACTAACGGGTATGGGACATACGGAGCCGTACTGGAAAATAAATTTGACCAATACGTAATTTTTTCAAGCGGGTATTACAGTATGGTGCAGCAGGCAGCCATTATGGCCCGTTGCGGCACATCAACAGGCTTACTTCCCTCACCGGCCTGTACCTTGTTTGGAACCGACCACATTCCCGGATCAACCGCCCACAACACCGAAATACGCAATGCCGAATGGGGATACCTGCGCGATTTTTATTTATCGGCAAAACACCAGGTACAAAACACACGTGCTGACCAGTTGGCCTTAACCAGCTGTTATTCGTTCAACGATTGTATTGGCAATGATGATGTGTTGAGTTACCAGGGCATTATGTGGGCCGAAACCGATGGCCCGGGTTTAAATCAATGGTATCATTCAGAACAACCTTGTTCTCCCTGGTATGATCAGTACTACCACACCAAAACAAAACGTTTTCCTGATGTGTATGATGTGCCCGGTTATACCGAAGAACCCATGGAAGCCGCGTACCAAATGTACCTGACAACTGGGCAATGTCCCATTGTAACAGCCCTTGAAGATTTTCTGGGTGTAATGGCCGACTCCGCATTTTTTACAGCCGACACCGTAAACTTACTGGACATTCCGCAATTCAATGCTGTTTACCTGGCAAACAATAACTATGCACCATACCTCCCAATTACGTCATTTGATTATACCTGGCAAGGAGATACAGCCACTGTTTACGATACCCTGCACATTGACTGGGTGAACGAAACCGATTCCTGCATTTTTGAATTTTATAAAACCGGCAGCGGCATTGTAAGCTGGGATGACATCATTGGTTTTTCAACCATGCAGGCCACCTCTTACACTGCCCCCAATTACCATTTCACCATAAACGCACAGGTTGAACCCGATTCAGGAACGTATGTGCCTTACCAGTTAGTTGAGATCGAAGGAATAACCACCTGTTATGAAATAAATGATTGTGAATTCCCGTTGGTTTGCGAACCAACACAAATTGGCAATGATCTTGCCTTACTAATTTCAGTGCTTGCCGGCAAACAAGACCTTACGGGTACCGGTGTAGCGCTTGACGATACTCTTTATGCCGAATTTGTTACTACACCTTTGTACAGTTTAATGGGCTTAACCGGAATAACCGGTTTAACTTATACATTCAACACAGCCAACAATACACTTAACATTGTTGATCCGGGCAATCCTGCAAACCGCATTGTGGTAACCATTACCGGCTTTAACCCCGGTACGTTTACCGCTGCTGATCTTGACAG
Organism: Flavobacteriales bacterium; assembly: GCA_035299065.1. Taxonomy (GTDB): domain Bacteria; phylum Bacteroidota; class Bacteroidia; order Flavobacteriales_D; family UBA2798; genus DASPJQ01. The sequence goes on along the minus strand of DATGXI010000139.1, from coordinate 23,667 downwards.
CATTGGTTATTTTGACAATTTCAACAGCCTTGACGCGCATTACTTTACCATGGATGCGCATGATACACTTAGCAATTTCCTGGCAACCGTTACCTTCTCGGCCAGGTACACCACGGGCGATGACAGCACCGGTATAAACATTGCTGACTGTGATCAGCCTGAGCCATTGAATTGCGCCAACGATCCGTATATAATGGCAGGCGAAAGTTTATATGACCTGGTGAAGGACCTGTTGCTGCATGCACCGTTTGATACCGCATATACGGCAGCATCAAGCGCCTATTATACCACGGCATTTCAAAACCTGTTACCACCACCCATTACACCACTTGCCAACAGCTATGAAATTGATACAAGCACATCCATTGGATACGAAACATGGACCGTGGGCCTTGACTCAGCCTGCAGCATTGAATTAACACATGATATTTACGGTGCACCGCGCCATTCGTTCGAAGACCTTATCACATTGCAGGGACCATTTGTTTACGGAACACCTGATGCGGAAGGTTTGTACCACCAGTTTTATTACAAAGCCAATTACCTTGTGCCTGGCCACCCCATAAACTTCAGGGACACAATTATTGTAACAAGCTGTATTGGCTTTAAACCATGTAAGCCATGCGTTGACACCTTGCTTTACCCGGATATTATTTTAAACGATACCACCGAAGCAAACGATGGCGATGGTGACAAAATGTTAATCATAAACGACAAACTGGTTCATGAAGGAAAACTTACCGTGAACAGCGAAATACTGGGATATGTTCATTACAAACAAGCCCTTGAAGCCTATAACGCTTCGGTTGGAACTGCACGCCATGCCAAACGGTTAAAGCCCGTTTCGCTGGGCGAGTTCAGGCAAAAAGGGTTGATACGCGTGAATGAAGCCTATTTAAATTATTTACGAAAACAGCATGATGTTACCGGTAATGCGCGCGCTGAACAGGTAAATGAAACACCAAAAAGCATAATTGAATTCACTAACGTGGCGGCCACTCATGCTGCTTCAAAAAATACGATAAATACCAGCCCTGTTACCATAAACACCGGCCGCGGCAATAAACTTGTGGCAGCTGCCGGAACAGGAAGCGGCCAACGCGCATTGAACACATTTACAAGCGGCCAAACCATTGACGGAGGAACAATGCTGAACAATGACCAGGGCCCTGCGTTTGAAACACGTGACATGATTGTGGACGATACATGCCTTGAAATGTATGAGCAATACGTGCAGGCCTACAACGCCTTCCAGGTATACCAGTTAACCGATTCGGCCTCGTGTGACACGTTCCAGTTAACCACCCCGTTTATTTCACTCAACGCATTCATGCACGATTTTCATTTGTGTTGTACCGATAATGGCGGGTACGATTCGCTGATGGCATACCTGGTGCGGTTTGACAGTTTATACCTGTGCCCGGGTTTACCTGACACCCTTGGTGTTTGTGATGATACAGCCATCATTAACACATCCGAATGCTGGTATGAATATGTAAATTACGTGAACAACATTGCAGCATTCAACAACTCATCGTTTGCCGCATCACACGGGTATGCTTTGCCTGTTATTTTTAACAGTTACGATTCACTTGCGGCCTATGGCGGTTGTGAGTGCGTAAAAAACTACAACGGGTATATACAGGGTTATATTTATTTGCCCTGGGGGTATGATTACCCGGCACCGGTGGATTTAGCGCATTTTGAAGGTTGCTTTATGCAGGAAACCGTGAAATGTGATAGTTTGTATTACGTGTATTACCAGGCAGTGAATGATTACAACCTGTGGGCTGACAGCAATGATGTGACCATGATTGGAAGCATGATTGATTACGAACAGTTTTATGAGAATGATTTTTGTTATTGCGTGCAGGGATATGTGGCCTATTTGTATTCGCTTACTGAAGGATTGGCCACTCCATCAGGTTCAACATTTACCCTTATGTTAAGCAACCCACTTGGGTATTGCACCGGGCAAATGGCCGAACCGTGTACACCCAACAACGCCCCGCCTGATACATTGCCCGAAATACCGTTCAATTATGTGAACCCATGTGTGCAGTACCAGGTGGAAATGGCCACCGTGAATGCAACCACCGCATACAACCAGTACATTGATTCACTTACCACGTATATAGCCAATAAGTATACACAGCATTGTTTAAACGCGCTTGAAACATTTACCAATGAGTATACCGATAAAGAATACCACTTTACACTGTATTATTATGACCAGGCAGGAAACCTGGTGAAAACCGTTCCGCCACAGGGCGTGCAACTTTTAAGTATAACGTCACCATCGAGTCCGCTGGAAGTTGATTGCATTGAAGACCGCACCAATGGAACACAGCAGGTATTTACAAGCCATGTATTGGCGACACGTTACGAGTACAACAGCTTAAACCAGCTGGTAAAACAAACCATGCCTGACCACGACAACATGAGCATATGGGAAAATAAATTGTGCAATGGGCTTGACAGTAATTTAACCGTAACCAGTGTGCAGTTTGTGGATGGATCGCAAGGGTATTTGACTGGGACTATACCGGGTGGGTTCACCAGTAATGTTCGTGGTGTTGCCTATAAAACAAACGATGCCGGTGAAACCTGGCAGAAATTAAACCTGGCAGCCACCAATTTCAAAAAAATACAAATGATTGACAGTTTGTGGGGTTATGCCATTGGCACCGATGCTGTGGCTTATATAACACGTGATGGCGGTACAACATGGGATGTATTGAGTAATTATTGGAGCTGGGGTGGCGCATTGTACAATTTTGATGACCTGACAGACATGGATTTTTATGACCGCACCCATGGCATTTTTACCACAAAATATAATGGGTATATACGTATTGATTCACTGGTAGGATCAACCTCTATACCTAAAACCGGCTACGCACGTATAACACCCGGTGCCATGGTGGCCCCTGATTATTCAACAAGCGTTGTTATGGATAATGCAACAGGTACCTCTGACAATTATTTTATGAGCATTAACGACACCAATTCAACCCTGGGTTTAACCTATAATACCTTTTTACGCCTTACAACTCCAAGTGGCAGCGGTAGTGGTGCTGTTAACACCTATACTTCGCATGATATAAAACAGGTTAGCTGGATTGACACCTCGAGTGTAAAAGCATTTGCCTGTGGTACAGATGGAAGTTTATTGTACAGTGGTGATCGCGGGGTAACCTGGATTTACAGACCGGTGAATCTTACAGGAACATTCAAACAAGTTTATTTCCGTGATTTTGATAATGGTGTTGCCATTATAGAAGATGCCGGTGGCAATGGTTACATTTGTGCAACCCATGACAACGGACTAAACTGGACAACGCTGAGTGATTCGGCAAAAGATTATAACGCTATTAGCCCTTACGCAGTTAGTGCAACAGGAGCCAAGCTGGTGGCCGTAGGCGAAAACGGTGCCGTAAGCCGTGTACTGGCCATTGATGGTACACCGTACGGCATTATTGACCTTGACCAACCCAATGCAACGGTTGACCTAACCGCGTGTTTTGGAACCGTAATTGATAACAAAGTATGGATATATACTGGCGGAAATACCAATAAACTATACCGCACCAAAGATGCCGATGCGGGTACAACCGTTTGGACCTCACAAAACATTACCAGCATAAGTGCATTTAATAAAATTGCTGCGCAAAACTTTGCGAACCATACCACCAGTCCATGTATTAATGGCGCCATACTTGCCGGCAATAATTTATTGTACAAGTTCTACAAGGCCACAAGTGTTGACACCATCCAATTCAGCTCCATTACCATCAATACACCAGGTGGCGGTATTCCAACCACAACAGGTTTCAACGATGTGTTAGCGCAAAACGGAAAATTATATGCCCTAAACAATTCGAACCAAACGCATTTGTATTACAGTGCTGTTACCAACAGTGCTGCCATAAGTAGCGTAACCTATGTAACCAGCAGCCAAAACATCAATTCGGGCGTTAGTCCCACTACCGTTGGACGCAGCATTGCTTTAAGCAATAACGATAGAATAATTGCAGTGGCAGGTGATGGCGGGCGTTTTGAACGCGGGGCCTTTGCTGCGGGAACCCCTGGAACTGTGGCCTGGGTAGCATCAACAGAACCATCGGCCAACATAAAAGCGTTGCCGGTAAAAGCATCTGATTTTTCAGGTACCATTGCCATGACTTGTGGTGACAATGGCCAAATGGCCGCCTTTTACTACAACGGAGGCGTATCACAATACTATGCTAAAATTTTGACAACAGGAAATAAAGATGATATGAATGAAATTGATTTTACAAGTTCAACCGGTGGATATACCGTTGGAAATGGTGGTAAAATAAATGCATTCTCGCTTTCATCGTTTACCGTTACCAATACCGCGGTAAGCACCCCTGTTACCGTTGACCTGCATGACATTTCGGTAAGCGGTACTGCCGCCTACGTTGCAGGTGACAATGGCACCATTTTATATACAACCAACATTACCACACCGGGCAGTTTCAGTATTGCGGCCAATGTGACCAATGATGACCTGTATGCCGTGGAATTTGTGCCCACTAAAAGTTTTGCCCTTGCAGCAGGTGATCATGCACACATTCGCTGGTGTATGGGTACCAACGCAATGACCAATAAAAATTTATACCAGTTTAGTTTAAACGATCTAAGCACTTATGGTACTGACAATATTTATATAGTTGGCAACCGACTAAGTATAAAGCATAGTGTTGATGGAGGGGACACATGGTCGGTTGTGAAACCTTCGTTTACAGCCGGACCAGGAAGTGCCAGTATACATAACCTGAATGCCGTCAAGAGCATGATGAAAAACCAGGCGGTTGTGGTTGGAACGCGCGAGGGCATATGGCATATAAATAACAATACGCTGGCACCAAGCCTGCTTGTTGAAACAACGCGACTTTTTAACGATGTTGATTTTGCTGAACCAACACGCGGGTATGCCGTGGGAGCCAATTCAACCAACGGCTGGTTTAAGGCACTCGATTTTGATACCACCGCCAAGACACTTTCACTCAACGGAAGCATTGTGATCTCGTCAGGACTCAGTGGAAATGTACTTAATTGCATACAGGCTTTCAAGAGCTCAAACACTGTAAAATTTGTAGCCTTTTTTGAAGGGCATAACGGGCTGGTGTGGTATGGCACCGCATCCAATTCAGTTACCGTAAGTTCGTTTACAGCCGGTACAACATCTATAAAAGACGTGTTTTTTCACGACAACGAAGTTGGCTATGTAGTAGGTACAGACGGGGCTATTTTTAAAAACACCAATTTTACAGCCAATAAAACGGCATGGACAAATATTGGCACGCGGTTGAACGATAGTTTGAACAGCCAATTACTTACCAGCGACATGGACATAAGAACCATAGGTTTTAGTTCGCGCACCAAAGGATTTATTGGCGGTTTGTACAACGGTACGGCCAGTGGCGCCAACAACACCGATGATAATTATGCCCGCATTGTAAAAGACGAAAGCGGGTACTACTCTACGCTGTTCTGGTATGACAGGCTGGGCCGCATTGTGGTATCACAAAACACACGGCAGTTTAACGAAACTCCCCGGAAAAAATACAGTTATACCTTGTATGATGCGTTGGGGCGTGTGGCCGAAGCCGGTGAAAAAACCGAAAACCACCCGGGCCGAACCCGTTTTGCAGAAGTGCCCGGTACGGTAGTTAATAATTTCTTTAATCCGCTTACCATAAACGATTCAACACTTGGCGCATGGATAAACGATACCACCGGTGCCCGCAGGGAAGTAACCATGAGTTATTACGATGAACCCGTTGCGCAACTGGCATCAAGTTTACCGGGAACATTTACCCAGGAAAATTTACGCAAACGGATTGCAACAGTAATGTATGAAGAGGAGTACGATTACGATACAACAACCTATACACATGCCACGCACTATACGTATGATATTCACGGGAACGTGAATACATTATTGCAGGACAACAAAAACGTGACCACCAGCAATTATGGGGCACCGGTAGCTACCGAAGAGTTTAAGCGTATAGATTACGATTATGATTTGATAAGCGGCAACGTGCACGAAGTGGATTACCAGAAAGACAGTGCCGACCAGTGGATGCACCGGTACGAATACGATGCCGACAACCGCATTACCCAGGTTGAAACAAGTGACAACGGGTACCATTGGGACAGGGATGCCAAATATTTGTACTATGACCATGGCCCGCTGGCGCGAACTGAATTGGGGAATGACAAGAGCCAGGGTATAGATTATGCGTATACCCTGCAGGGCTGGATAAAAGGCGTAAACAGCAACCAGCTTACCAGTGCCCTTGACATGGGGCGTGATAATTACATAGGCAGTTCAAACGCAAACCAGTATTTTGGAAAAGACGTGTGTGGGTATACACTCAACTATTTTGCCGGTGATTACAAGCCCATTGATTACAGCGGTAAATGGAGCACCGTAGCCAACAGGTTTGAAGCCGATAAAACAGGCAGTGACATGTTAGCTGCCAGGTATGATTTGTACAATGGAAATATAGGCGCCATGGTAACCACCATAAGTGATACCGACTGGAATGCCCTGCCGCAGGCAACCAGTTACCAGTATGACCAGCTTAACCGCATTATGCAAAGCAGGGCCTATACCAATTTAAATACCGGTACCAATGTGTGGAGCAGCGGAGGTGGTTATGCCAACAGGTATTACAACGCCTTTACCTACGATGCCAATGGCAATATACTTACCCAGCAAAGGCACAGGCAGGACGGTACAAAAATTGAGGAATTGAGTTACGGGTACAAAACATCGGGTGGGCTCACCCTTCAAAACAGGTTGTATCATGTGGACGATGCCGTATTCAGCACCACCGCGGCAGATGACATTGATGACATGGGCATATTTAACCAGGTAAACTTTAATACCGGTAACAATTACAGGTATGATGAAGAAGGCAGGCTGATACAGGATTTGCAGGAAGAAATAGCTGACATTGAGTGGAGGGTTGACGGAAAAGTTAAATCAGTTGAGCGCACCGCAGGAAGTTCACGAAAAAACCTTATATTTGAGTATGACGCTATGGGCAACCGTATAGCCAAACACATGTATACAAGTAGCTACAGCTGGATAAAATCAACCTACTATGTGCGCGATGCGCAGGGGAATGTGCTGGCTACGTATGATAAAGATACCGTAGCAGCAGCCCTGAGTTACCAGTTAAAGGAATTAGACATATACGGATCAAGCCGTGTAGGTTTAAACACCAAAGAAACCGAGATGATAGCAGCGGTTGCACCAAGTGCTACGAATTTTACGCATGTATTGGGTAAAAAACAATTTGAAATCTCAAATCACCTGGGCAACGTGCTTGAAGTAATTACCGACAGAAAATATCCCGTTGACTTAGGTGATTACGATTCAAACAACGACAGTACAAACGAATCATATGTGAGCGGCACGTTAGACGGCATTGTAGACCAGTACAAAGCGGACATTGTACTCTCACGCGATTATTCACCATTTGGTGTAACGCTTGACGGGCGTACATTCAACCGCCAAAGCTGCGACACCATAACAACCGTTGTGACCGATACCAGTTTGTTTGATGATTTCCCGGGGGCTGACATAAGCGGCATGATAGGTGAATTCAGCGGCAACATAGTAAGCAACCCAAGCACCGTTACAGCCGTAAGGGTAATTGGCACCGGTAACATTGGCATGTACAAGTATGTTGACCTTGAAACGGCTGCATACACCTTTAGCTTTAATTTTGACAACACCAATTTAACCACCGGTGGTGTAAGGGCACAGTTGCTTGACAGTGCCACAAACACACTGGTATACAACAGCACGGGCTTTTTAAGTGACGGCAATTACAGCTTTAGCGTACCGGGTATTACTGCAGGCACCTACAAAGTGCAGTTTGAATACCTTGTTGCAAGCGGCAGCCATAATTTTTACATTGACAAATTGTGCCTAAGCCATAAAGATACAACCACCATGATTGATTGTGATGGAAATGGGGATTACAGGTATGCCTTTAACGGACAGGAACACGATGATGAAATAAAAGGTGAAGGGAATAGTTATGATTTTGGAGCGAGGTTAATGGATTCAAGGCTTGGAAGGTGGTTGACGATTGATAAAGAATATAAGCAATATCCTGGACATTCAAATTTTTCATTTGGTTTTAATAATCCGATTTATTTTATTGATTATGACGGTAGAATAATTTGGGATCCAATTAAAAATGAAGAAATAATTGTGACATATGATGCAAATGGAGCACCAACCCTGACACTAGCGGGTGGTGGGCCTGTTTCTGATCAAGCATTTAGGCATACAAATTTAATTATTGCTCCTCTAGCGAATTCAGATGAAGGCAAGCAATTAATAAGTGATATGATGAATTCCCCTACAAAAATTACATTTTATGAAAAAAATGAATCAAATGATGGGAAAGAAAGAACTTCAGGTATTGATCCAAAAAGAGACAGAAAAGGAGTAGCAAAAAAATTTAAATTTGGAAAAAATAAAGGATTATTTAAAGAGGTTAATATTTCGCCAAATCTGAATGCAATTTCAAAAAGAGCTAATAAAGAAGGAATCGATTATGATGAATTAGTGCTGGGGGTAATGACAATTGAGATTGGTCACCTTGAAACTGCGAATCAAATTGTCGCTGATGAAAAACTTTTGGATTTAGGTTATGGTTTTAAACCATCAGAAACTCCAGAGTTTCGTGGGTTCGATTATGCAATGGATAAAAAAGAGGATTTGCAAGCTGCCGCCAAAGCTGCCTATGAAAATTTATTTGCCAAAGCAGCAGCTGCTCAGGGAAATTATAGAGTCGAAAAAGGACAAGCGATTACTGATAAAATTTATATTATTGGTGAAGGGGCTAAAACCAGAGATCCGATGGTTTTTCAAACTACAAAAACAAAATAATTAATTTTTAATTATGAACTTTTTTAAAATATTCTACATCTTCATTTTTTTTCTAGGATGTACCTGTGCCAAAACACAATCTCTGCTTAATCAATTAATCAGTTCGAAAAAGAATGTGATTTTTGAAAAAACGGTTTATTTTCCGGATCTAATTACATTTAAGCCTGTTGAATCTACAATATTCGCGATAGATTCAATAACAATAAATGGTTTGGAAGATGATGGAATAAAAATGTACTTTCAATTAGACTCAACAAATACACGACATGGGTGGTGTTTGGTTTATAAAGAAGGAAAGTTTTGTATAATTGGTAAATATTTTAGAGGCAAGCAACACGAAACCTGGTATTATTATAGTTATAAAAATAAAAATGTAATTTATAAATCCAGCACTAATTTCGAAAATGGCAAGAAAGTTTCTGTTGGATATAACAGAAAAAAAATACGTAGAAAAAAAACTAAAGGTAATGGATCTCAAATGCCTTCAATTGTAGATATGTTTTAAAATAAAAAGCAGATACACCACTGGTATTGTAACATTCGAGTACATAGATTTAAAGAATTGAAAAACAACAAAAAAGGTTTTGAAAAAGAAAAAGTCAAAACATATAAAACTACAATTGAAGCTGAAAAACAGGCTTAAAATGGAAGAGATTAGTTTTGAATTTAAACGAATTGGCACACAAAAGTACACGGTAGAATAAAATTATATTTTAGGTTCATTGATTTACTGGTTAACTTTTATTGGACCGAAAACCCCGCCAGTGCAACCCTTTTCAAGTTCCGCCAGGGATAGAGCGTGATAGCCCGCAGCCACTGTGAAATTAAGTTCATGTAAAAAATTAAGGTGAGGACTATTAGCGAAAGCCCGGTGACGCTGGTGTATATAAATTTTATACAAAAAGATGATTTTACCAGCGGCAGGCGGCCAAATAATTCTTATATTTATTTCATAGCCACTATTAAACCACAAAAAACCGCTCCACATTTCACGACATTTTGAGATTTTGCAGTGCAAATAATTGCACAGTTACTGGTGTTCAATATGCTGCATAGGGAGGTTTAAATTTTACTTTTTTTACCTGCAACAGCTGATCATATTGGTGAGTAAACGGGTGTTACGGGCTTCGTCAATGGCGTTTTCAAGCTCAGGCCATACGTTTTCACCTGGAATTAACCCGTTAAGAACTTCGTTTGGTGATAATGTTTTTAAGAGAGCTTGCGGAATGTTATTATACGTGTTTCTGAATTTCTCCATTTGCTGCGGCACTTTTTCATGCGCGGAAAGATCAAGCAACTGGAAAAGCTTTCGTTTGAGTTTACTGTTGAATGATTCAAGGTTATTGTTGTGAATACCATTGGCTAAACCCCGCCAGGGATTATGAAAACATGATCCCATTGTTTATGGTTTTGAGAAAGCATTGTGCCGCGAGGCGTCTGAAATAAACGACTTTGTCCAATTGAAATTCATTTCGTTTTACAAACCCTGCATGTTGCTTTCATCCCCCTCCGCCAGGGATTGAAGGCGGCACGAAGCGCAGCGGTTTGCGTAATGTTGTTGGTTGAGGAGGCGACCGCAGGAAGCCACCGCAAACCAAACAACATAGCAAACTGCAAGCGAAGTAAGCCGTAAAGCCCGGTGACGCTGGTGTATATAAATTTTATACAAAAAGATGATTTTACCAGCGGCAGGCGGCCAAAAAAAATACATGTACTTATTTTCACTTACCTGTTTACCACATAACACACTCCGGCTTACCAAATAATTTATTATTTTAGGGTTTCAATAACTTTTTTTATGGAACAACCCTTTCACCTGGGCATTTGCATGGCCGGTGCTGTAACGGCCGGTTCATACACAGCCGGGGCCATGGACTATATTCTTGAAACCATGGAACGCTGGCAACAGCAAAAAGATGCCAATAAAGCCGCAGCTGCAACAGGCGCAGCACTGCCCTATCCTGACACGCCCATGCACAATGTAGTGATTGAAATTGTTGCAGGCGCATCGGCAGGTGGTATGTGTGCCGTAATTACAAGCGCCATGCTGGCCGAAGGATTTACCGTTGATGAACTGGCCAACAAAAAAAGCAAAATGTACAAAGCATGGATTGAACTGGACGATGAGCAGGAAGAAGAAGGCACCATTAAAAAAATGCTTGACACCGGTGACATTGAAAAAAACGGGATTGTAAGCCTGCTTAATTCACAACCGCTTACACGCATATCAGAAAAAGCAGTATACAACCTTGAACAAACCAAATTGCCTGCATATGTAAGCAAACACCTTGACACGTTGCTTACCATTGCCAATTTACGTGGCACGCGCTACGGTATAGAATTCAAAACAAATGCAGGCATTAAAAAACACCTTATGACCCTGCACCGTGACTTCATGCATTTTAAACTGAACACCACTGCGGGCCCCACCTCTGACTTTCTTGAACTGAATTATGCCAATGCTTTGCATGTTGACCTACTGCGCAAATCAGCCGTGGCAACAGGTGCTTTTCCCATTGGCCTTGAACCAAGGCCGCTTACACGCAATGCACGGTATTATTACAACAAAGCTGATGCCACCATTGGCCTGTCAGACCCTGTAATGCGTGACACGGTTTATGTGCAACGCGGCAATGACAACAATTACCATTCACTCAACATTGATGGCGGCACGTTCAACAACGAACCTTTTGGTGAAACTGAACGGATACTAAACGCGCGTGCCGGCAAAAAACACGGTGAAGATATTTCATACAACAAAACCAACCGCACCACCATCATGATTGATCCGTTTCCCAGCGAAGAAGATTTTCCGGATACGGACGATTTAAAAACAGGATTAAACCATGTTGCCCCGCGCATTGTTGCCGCCCTGCGCTCGCAATCGTCATTCAAAGTACCCGATTTGATTGATGCTTATGGCGATAATAATTATTTGAAATTTTTGATTATACCGGTAAAGTCAGGGCGCAAACAGCCTTTGTGCTGTGCAACCGTGGGTGCATTTGGCGGATTTTTTTACAAGGCCTTTCGCGAGCACGATTATCAATTGGGCCGCAGGAATGCGCAATTATTTTTGCGCAAACATTTTACCATGCCGTATAGTGAAAACGAGGAAAACAACAACGCTATACACCGCGGCTGGTCAAAAAACATGGTTGACAAATATAAAGATGTGGTTGACGGAAAAACATATTTACCCATTATACCCGATGTGCGCATAAACGATGCCGGTTCAGAAGTGCCCTCACCTGCCCTGCCGGTTTACCCCTTGCATAAACTGAAAGAACTGGAAAAACCATTGGCAAAACGGGTTGATGCCATGTTGAATGCGGCTGAAAAATTTACAAGTGGCGACCCTGAAAAACCCAAATCGGCATTGGCCGAAGAATGGTTCAGGAAAAATGCAGCACAACGTTTTTTTGGGTCGTTGGGTGGTTTTATTGGAAAACCATTTGTGTGGATCATTATGCGCAGCATTAAAAAGAAAATACGCGATGCTGCTGTTAAGGGAGCGGTTACCTGGATTATTGAGGATTTGAATGACGCGGGGTTGCTTGGAGATTCGAAATTCGAAATTCATAATTCGTAATTCGTAATTCGAAATTCAGTAGCCTACAAACAACGCATTTTACGAAAAGGAGAAAAAGCAGATGAACTTGTGGTGACTAATATTGATAAACACAAAGTGGAGTTTTTACACGAAAACGAAAAAAGAGAATTCAGGAAGTGATATACGTATACACTAAAAAAACAACTTCCTGTTTTCTGTTTTTTTAAACCGCTACATTATGTTCCCTTAACGCATCGTTCAACGATGTTTTAAGGTCGGTGCTTTCTTTACGTTTACCAATAATCAAAGCACAGGGCACATGGAATTCGCCTGCAGGAAATTGTTTAGCATACGAACCCGGAATGACTACACTGCGTTCAGGAACATAGCCCTTCATTTCAATGTGCTTGTCTTCGGTAACATCAATTATTTTTGTGGATGCCGTTAACACTACATTTGCACCCAATACAGCCTGTTTACCCACACGAACACCTTCCACCACAATGCTGCGGCTGCCTAAAAACGCTCCGTCTTCAATAATCACCGGGGCTGCCTGCACTGGTTCTAAAACACCGCCAATGCCCACTCCTCCACTCAGGTGAACATCTTTTCCAATTTGCGCACATGAACCTACAGTTGCCCAGGTATCAACCATGGTGCCGCTGTCAACATATGCTCCTATGTTTACATAGCTTGGCATCATGATAACGCCTTTGGCCAAATAAGCACCATAACGCGCCACAGCATGCGGCACAACGCGTACGCCCAATTCAGCATAATTGGATTTTAATTTCATTTTATCGTGAAACTCCATAGGCCCCGCATGAAGCGTTTCCATTTGGCGGGTTGGAAAATACATGATCACTGCTTTCTTTACCCAGTCATTTACCTGCCAGCCTGTGGCAATGGGTTCGGCTACACGCAATGTACCTTTGTCCAACTGTTCAATTACCGCCTCAATGGCATCAATGGTGCGCTGGTCCTTTAATAATTCGCGGTTGGTCCATGCCGCTTCAATGAGTTCTTTTAACATCTTAAATTAGCTTATCAGCTAACCAGCTTATACGCTAATTAGCTTCGATTAATTTACCAAGTGCATTTTCATAAATCTCTTTCGCTTCAGCAACATTCCCAAACGGCTCTCCGTCAACCTGGAATTTACCTTTGGTAACATGACCTAAAAGGGTAAACGGAATTTTATTGTCAACCATGTACTCCAGGAAATCTTCCTCTGAATTCGGATCAACACTTACTACAATGCGACCCTGCGCCTCGCCAAACATATACGCATCAGGACGCACATCTGAATCGGTTTCAATATCAAAACCAAGAGAATTTGGCAAACACATTTCAACCAAAGCAACCCATAAACCACCCTCGCTGCAATCATGCGCAGCTGTAATAAGGCGTTTTTCACTCAGGGTTCTAACGGTATCGTGTATACGCAGTTCCTCATCCATGTTAAAATAAGGCGGTGGCGATAATTTTACACCGTGGTAGTGGTATAAATATTCTGATGAGTTAATGTCTTCAGGTGTTTTACCAATGATAAAAATTAAATCGCCTTTTACTTTGAAGTTAAGCGACATGGTTTTTGTTTTGTCGGGAACCAACCCTATCATACCAATGGTAGGCGTTGGGAATACCGGAATTTCTTTACCGTCAATGTTGCTTTGGTTGTAAAAACTAACGTTGCCTCCTGTAACAGGTGTTTTCAATGCTTCGCAGGCTTTGCCCATTCCTTTGATTGCTCCAACAAACTGCCAGTAGCTTTCAGGATTATACGGGTTACCAAAATTCAAACAGTTGGTAATGGCACTTGGGTATCCGCCTGAACAGGAAATGTTGCGCGCTGCTTCACAAACAGCAATGGATGTTCCTATCTCAGGATCGGCATGTACGTAACGCGAGTTGCAGTCAACACTCATGGCAAGTGCTTTTTTACTTTCTTTTAAATTCACCAAACCTGCATCAGACGGATTGTTGGTAGTCATGTTTACGGTACCAACCATGCTGTCGTATTGCTCGTAAATCCACCTTTTTGATGCAATGTTTGGATAGGCAAGCATTTTGAATGCAACTTCCTTTAAATTTTTAGGCTCTTTTATTTTTTTGAAGTCGAATTTTTTGGTCTCGGCATAATACGCAGGCTCTTTGTACTCGCGTTTGTAAACAGGAGCGCCTCCTCCCAATACCAACGTATCGGCAGGCACATCGGCAACCAATTCACCTTTGAACCAAAACTCAACACGTTTTGTATTGGTTACCTCGCCTATTTGCTCGCAGTTCAAATCCCATTTATCAAAGATTTTTTTCACTTCTGCTTCATGGCCTTTTTTAATTACCACCAGCATACGTTCCTGCGATTCGCTCAATAAAATTTCAAACGGAACCATGCCTTGCTGGCGCGTAGGAACAACATCCAGGTTAATTTTCATTCCCACTCCGCCTTTTGCACTCATTTCACTGGTTGAACAGGTAATGCCCGCAGCCCCCATATCCTGCATACCAACAATCAAATCGGTTTTTGCCAATTCCATTGTTGCTTCAAGCAATAATTTTTCCTGGAACGGATCACCTACCTGTACCGATGGAAGGTCTTTTGCAGAATCTTCGGTAATGTCTTTTGATGCGAAAGCCGCACCGTGAATTCCGTCCTTACCGGTTGCCGATCCTACAATGAAAACAGGATTTCCGGCTTCTGTTCCTGCGGTGGCTGAAATGGTATTGCCCACTTTCATAATGCCCGCACTGAACGCATTTACAAGTGGGTTCTGGTTAAAACTATCGTCAAAAAAAACTTCACCGGCCACAATTGGAATACCAAAAGCATTTCCATAATCGCCAATGCCTTTTGAAACACCTTTTACCAGCCACTTGGTACGCGCCTGGTTAATGTCGCCAAAACGCAACGAGTTCATTTGTGCTATAGGACGTGCACCCATGGTAAAAATATCGCGGTTAATGCCACCCACACCAGTAGCTGCGCCCTGGTAAGGTTCAAGTGCCGATGGGTGGTTATGTGATTCAATTTTAAATGCACAGGCAAGCCCATCACCTATGTCAACAAGCCCTGCATTTTCATCGCCTGCTTCGGCCAGCATATGCGGACCTTTTTTTGGCAATGTTTTTAACCAAACTATAGAGTTTTTATAGGAGCAATGCTCACTCCACATAACCGAGTAAATTGACAGTTCGGTAAAGTTTGGTGTACGACCAAGAATTTCCTTGATCTTATCATATTCTTCAGGTAAAAGGCCAAGTTGCCTGGCGGTTTCAACAGTTTCAGGTTTTCCTACGGGGGTGCTTTTTGACATAGTTATAATTTGACGAGCTAAAATTAAGATTAGGAACTGATTTAAGGGATTTGAATTATTAACAGATTTGAGAAGTGTGATTTGAGGTTTGAGACACGGAACTTCAATAGAATCAGCCCTGAACAGGCAAGTAACTTTTTTAGGCAGGCTCATTTGATGAATTATTAACATGAATAACCCGCAACACATGTTCCTTCATACCGCTGTGGAAATCTGTTTAATCTGTGGCAAAAACAAATAGATTTATCTTTATTTTGCACCATGGAACATGCATGGGGAATTCCCCTCACCCTGGTTTACCTGGCCATTATTATTTGGCTGGTGCGCAGGTGGAACCACTTTACGCATGAAAGCATCTCCAAAAAATTAATCACCACCTTTTTACTTTATAAAGTATTCCTGGGCTTAAGCCTTAGCCTCATTTATATTTATTACTACAGGGTGCACCAGGATGCCGATATTTTCAAATATTTTGATGACAGTTACCACATGACCCGGGCCCTTTGGGAAAAACCTGCCGACTTTTTCAAAATGCTGTTTGGTATTGGGAACGATACTGAACATTTTACCAATGCCTATTATTCAAAAATGAACCATTGGTTCAGGCAGTACGAAACCCAGGTGTACAATGACAACCATACCATGATTCGCATAAACGCAGCCATGCGTCTTTTTTCATTCGGTTATTTTCACGTGCATGAACTGTTTTTTAGTTTCATTTCATTCTTCGGCATCATGTCGTTTTTCAAAGGGTTTGCGCTGTTTGCCAGTCAAAACAAACACAAAATACTGGCGTTTGCCCTGTTTTTGTTTCCCTCACTTAACTTTTGGAGCGCAGGGGCATTAAAGGAAAGTGTGCTCATTTTTGCCATGGGAAATATATTTTACCTGGTATGTTTATGGATAAACAGGAAGCAGAACTATACATACATTTTTCTTGCTGTTATTTCACTCATACTTGCCTTGTTCTTAAAATCATATGTGCTTGCCGCGTTAGCTGCCGGGCTTACCGGTTTAATAGCTGCCTCAATTACAAAAAACAGGTATGTTGGCCTTGTTTACTTAAGCGTGGTACTGTTTGGAATACTGGGTTTAAGCATAGCTGACAGTTTGTATCCCAATTACAACATTCCTGCACTTATATCGCAAAAACACGGTGACTTTGTACGCCTGAGTGAATACATGAAGGCAGGCAGTACATTTGACATTGGAAACATTGAAAGCACATGGAGCGGTTTGCTTAAAATGGCACCCCGTGCTTTTTATGCAGGTTTACTACAACCAACTATTTTGGATGTACGAAACCCCATCATGATGCTATCAGCCCTGGAATCACTAACCATAATGGTTTCATTTGTTTTAGCCATTGTATTTTTTCAAAAACCAGATGGAAAGCAGCTAAACATGATTCTGTGCTGCACCCTGGTTATTGTAATTTTATGCACCATAATTGGGCTGGCTACAGCTAATTTTGGCAGCCTGGTGAGGTATAAAGTGCCTGCCCTGCCGTTTATAATTTTTATATGTGTATCAATGATTGATTTTAGAAAATTCAGAATTCAACAGGCCTGAAGCAACAAGTGTAAACTATATAACAGCAGCTATCACAACCCTTCTGTTTTCGTTTCTGAGAGTTTCCTGACCGGAGAACCGTCAGCATTGGCTTCACACAAATAATTCAATTTAATGGTCATGCCAAAAACGTCATAGTCAAAAAACACTGGTGAAAGACGAAAAATCTCAAATTTGGTTGTACCGAAATGAAGAACTGAATCTTTTACACTCCAGGTATCCACTTTTTTTAACGACACCGCATCAATAATAGTTCCGTCATTCATAAAGGAATATACTTTTTCACCCTCCTCAAATTTCCAGGTTGTACCAAATTTACCCTTCATCCATTTCGGATCTATTTTCTTTCCAATATACTGTCCTTCCTTAAGCGGTTTGTCAATGGTTTTATACAAAAGCGTATCGTGTCCCGGTTGGGTCATTTTAAACATATTTTCACTTACGTACAAAATTTTATAGGGAAAATTTTCAGCGCCTTCTTTTACAACCAAACTGTCTTTATCCACTTCGTACCTAACCATATTACCTGACTGGTACATGCAGCCACCCTTTGAATCAAATTGCAAATATTCGTAATAATCATGTCCTTTTGAAAGTTTCCAGGTTTTGAAATCAGAACCAGCAAGGTACTCCAGGGCGTCCTGCCCCTTAAGCTGGGTACCTTTTTTAGGCCCGTTTTTACCGCAGGCAATTAACAATATGCACAAGGCAAAAAAGCTAATTGGTTTGATCATGGGTGTTTTTATTTACCTCAAATGTATAGAATATACCTGAAGGAAGCACGCACAAAAAATAGAATAAAATGACCGGCAACAAGCTCAAAAACAACAAAGAACAACGATATTAACAGTTTATCTCATACGAAAAATAAAGCCGGTTTTTATACGTGCCCCTAACATGGCGGTCAATGATTTTTAACTTTTGGGGCGTCCCTTGTTAAATACACCCGTCAACAAACCCAGCCTGCTCATGTAAAACCTGATTTTCCAAGTAACATTTTCATTATATTTATTACACAATTACTAAACATGAGGAGAATTTTTACACTGGCTCTTTTATTGGGTTTTCATTTTTCACACGCACAACTTTTCATCAACGAGGTATCCAATAACAACGAAATGGTTATTTACGATGAAGACGGAGATACCCCCGGATTTATTGAATTGTTTTATAATGGGCCTGACTCCATTGATTTGTCAACTTACTTTTTAAGCGATAAAAACAGCGAATTAAACCGCTACCAGCTACCTCCCGTGTTTTTACAAACCAATGAACATTATTTGATTTTTGCCTCCGGTAAAAACCGCAAAAGCACCATTCATCATTATGAAACCGCTGTTAACGAAGGAAACACCTGGACATACCTTTTGCCTGCAAGTGAACCCTCAGCAAGCTGGACAAATCCCGGTTTTTCTGCAAGCGGATGGTCAACAGGCACCGGAGGTTTGGGTTATGGTGATGGTGATGATGCAACAACCATAGCACCCACCCTTTCTGTATACATGCGCCACGTATTTACCATTAGCGATACGGCTGATATTGAAAATGCCATTTTTCACATTGACTATGACGATGGTTTTGTTGCTTACCTAAATGGAGTTGAAATTGCACGCAACAACCTTGGTTTGGCAGGTGTAAACCCACCTTACAATGGAGCAGCATCAGCCAGCCATGAGGCCATTATGTATGCCGGTGGCGATCCTGAACAATTCACCATTGATCACGATTTACTCAAAACCGCAATGGTAAACGGTACCAATGTTCTTGCCATACAGGTTCACAATACCGATATTTTTTCATCGGACTTAAGCGCACGCGCATGGTTGAGCTTTGGTATACGAAGCGCTACGTCCTATTTTGGTCCGGTACCGTCTTTTTTCAATGTAACACCCAGCAGTATCCCACATGCCAACTTTAAAATAAATGGCGATGGCGAAAAAATTTACCTGTCAGATGGCAGTATAATAACTGATACAGTTACCTGCCCGGCAATGACCATGAACTGCTCTTATTTGCGAATTCCAAGTGGAGCACCCACCTGGTGTATTACAGTTATGCCCACCCCCAATGCAGCAAATACAACCAGCACTTGTTACTCAGGATATGTTGCCGACCCCGTGTTTAACCTTGCAGCAGGTTATTATCCCGGCACACAGCTTGTGACCCTTAGCCTGGCCCCCGGCTCAAGCGGAACTATTTATTACAGCCTGGATGGGGATGACCCTGACAATACTGAACTACTGTATGCCGGTCCAATAAACGTAAGTTCCAGCACCGTTATACGTGCACGGGTATTTCCTTTAAGCGCTACCGAATTGCCTTCACGAACTGTAACCCGTACGTATTTGATTAATGAAAATTTTGATTTACCTGTTTTCAGCATTGTAAGTGATTCGGTTAATTTATGGGACGCTTCTTATGGTATACATGTGTTGGGTTACGGTGCCGACTCGGCCAATTACCCGTATTGGGGATCCAATTTCTGGATGAACTGGGAACGCCCTATGCACGTGGAGTATTTTCACAAAGACAAACAATTAAAATTCAGCCTTGACGGAGGATTGAAAATACATGGAGGCTGGAGCCGCGCACAAAGCCAAAAAAGTTTACGCTTATTGGCAAAATCAAAATACGACACGCAAAAAATGGATTTTCCGCTCATACCTGATAAACCATTTGTAAAAACTTACAGCGCCATTAATTTGCGAAACGGAGGTAATGACTATAGTGATGGCCGATCACGTGATGGGTTTATGCATCGTTTATGCGCATCAACCAACATTGATTATATGGGTTATGAACCTTCGTATATTTTTTTAAATGGAATATTTTGGGGGCATATGGAAATACGCGAACGCCAGGACGAAGATTACATTGCCGCAAACCATGGCATAGATGCTGATAACATTGATGTGCTTTCACACACTTATAACGGGTTAAATGCTATTGGTGGAACAACCGATGATTTTATGATCATGCATAACAACATTTTCCTTAGCACAAGCACCACCACACCTACATTTTACCAATACCTTGATTCGGTAATTGACCTGTGGAATTTTACCGATTACCTTGCCTGTGAATTATACCTTGGGAACGGTGACTGGGCCAGTTATCCCAACAACACCAAATTCTGGCATCAGAAAGCTCCCTATGGAAAATGGCGCTGGGCCTTGTGGGATGTTGACTTTGGTTTGGGATACGGTGCCGTAACCGATGATTATTTACCCGGTTACCTTTCATCGGGACAATATACATCCAACATTTTGCAAAAGGCACTGGAAAATCCGGTGTATGCAAATTTTTTCCTGAACAGGAATGCCGACTTAATGAACACCATTTTTCAAACCGCTGAATTCAATAAACATAAATTACGCACCCGCGACTCCATGTACATTGCAGTTCAAATACAACAAATACTATGGGGCAATAGCGGAGTGGCAGGTATAAATGCCGAGTATGCAAACATGACCACGTTTAACAACTCGCGCAAAAACAATCACCGCAATAACCTGATTGCTGATTTTGGATTGGTAAAACAGGTAACCGTTACTTTAAACGTTTCTCCGGCCGGTGCAGGATACATTAAGATCTCAACCATTATTCCACCAAATTATCCGTGGAACGGAGTTTACTTTGATGGAAATCCTGTAACAATAACTGCTTATGCAAATCCAGGCTATACGTTTGATCATTGGGATCCGAACACTCAAATTGGCTTGACCACAACAGCAGGACTAAACCTGAATATTGACGCCAACGATACTTTTACAGCTGTATTTACAGGCTCAAGTAACCCAACCACTGTTGTGCCAAGCGAAGTTAGCTACCACAGTGACAATGGATTTGATTGTGGCGACTGGATTGAATTATGGAATCCCGGAACAAGCGCCATTGAATTAACAGGATATTACATTGAGCGAAACACACCATATCAACGCTATCGTTTTAAAGACGGGTTGAAAATTGCCGGAGGCGAATCAATTGTACTTGCAAAAGATTTTACCAAATTTATAACCGCTTACCCAACATTTGACACCAGCAAATTAGTAATAAGCGATTGGTTCAACCTGGAAGGAACCGGTGATTCAATTAAATTGTACAACCAAAAAAATCAATTGGTTTGGAATTTTCAGTATTGCGATACATTGCCATGGAAACGCGCAGCCGATGAAACCGGGCGCACCATGGAATTGATTGAAAGCGATTACACCAACTTCCTGTTACCAACAGCATGGAGAACAAGTTGCATGTATGGAACACCGGGAACAACGCACAGCCCATGTGCAGAACCGATTGTTATTTCCGAAATCAATTACAACCCATCAAGCAACACAGGTGAATGGATTGAACTGCATAACAATTCATCAAACAGCATAAATATAAGCGGCTATGTTGTGAAAGACAGCAAAAACGGGAATGCCTATACCTTGCCAAATGACTTATATTTACAACCAGGGGAATATTATGTGGTTTCAAAAGACACTGCTCTTTTCAATTATATTCATTATCCAGTTACAACCGTTACCGGAAATTATGCGTTTAATTTTTCCAATGATGATGAAGTGATTCGCGTATACGATTCGAGCGGCAACATTCAATATTCAGTTTGGTATGATAAAGCAAACGGGTGGCCGGCTGAGGCAAATGGCGGTGGTAAAACACTGGAACCTTATGGTTTTACCAATGATGTGAACGATGGAAGCAATTGGTTTGCGGGTTGTAATTTAGGTTCGCCAGGCTGGGCTTACCGACCTGAATGTTATTGGGGCGAAGAAGAGCAATGCATTGACAAAGCTAAATTCAACTACAACGGAAGCACACGTCAACTCGAAATTACCTTCCCGTATTTGGATTGCGATGGGTTTAGTTTCTTTGTTGTTGACGCAAAAGGCGCAGCCGTTACCAGTCCTGTAGCTTATGGAAGCGAATTAACAACAAGTGTAAATCTTAGCGGGTTAAATTCCGGGATTTACTTTGTAAAAATAACCAACAGCTCAACTGGACAGCAAATGATACGGAATAAATGGCCTATTGTGGTGACACCGTAGGAAGATAGCTCTCCGTTCTCTGTCATCTGTTCTCCGTTATACAAGGCGTGCACTGTTTCTTCCCATAACTAACTGAATACGCCCAATGTTTTTTCGAATTCGTTGTGTCGTTGTGAGAGTGTTATTCTCTGCGTCTCCGCGCCTCTGCGAGCACATTATGTCTGCGATTTCCGCGCTGTCTGCGTGAACCATTCCTGTAAGACGCTAAAACGTAATGCCCAACGAAAAATACATATTCCTCAACTCTGAAGGAATAATACCCGGACCGGGATAAGCCGTGGCCCTGCGTGTGAAATAAAAATTATTGGTGAGGTTGTTTACATGAAATTCTGCCCGCAACATTTTATATTCAACACCCGCACCAGCATCCATTACCCAATAAGCCGGTATAAGACCAAACATGGCATTGGGCACTTTTTCAGCATTGGTTGCATCGCTGTACTGCTCGCTTATGTAAGAATAATTATACGAAACAAAACATTTTTTGTATGAAAGGTTGAACCCTGAACGCACCATTTGCTGCGGAACAAATTCAACGCGTTTGCCCTCTACCGCTGTTTGTTCACTGCTGCCATAATACGCCACAATAAATGAATAATTCAAAAACACAGGAAGTGACCAGTTACTTGAATCGTTTATTATTTTTATTAAATCCAGTTCAACAAACGACTCAATTCCATAATTGCTTGAATTCCCAATATTGGTGCGAAAGCGTATGATGTTATAAGAGAACTCATCTACCTTAAAAATTTCACCAATTCTGTTTTTATACGAAAGATAAAATCCGCTTACGTCAAATGACAACCAATTATTGACACTTCCGCGAAATCCTCCGTCAACGGTATAACCATTTTCGTCTTTCATATTTGCATCCACTTTAAAATTCGGGTTCACAATAGCAATATCCGAAAAATTAATGGCGCGGTAATTTTGGCTGAAATTTCCAAAAAATTCAATCCATTGTTTTGGTTTGTAGCTCACCCCTATTCCGCCAAGAAAAATGTTACGCTGGCTTTGTGTTGATGTGGTATTCTTTACTTCAAGCAAGGTATCACCCGCCAGGTCAAAATTTCGCTGGTAATAGTAACCTTTTGAACGCGTGTCAATGTATTCAAAACGTGCACCGGGGGTTATTGTTATTTTATCCTTTATCCTGAAAATATTTTCGGCAAAGGCCGCTACGTTACGGCTTGGAAACAAATAGTTGGAATAATCAATTTCATT
>DATGXI010000138.1:0-3635 GCA_035299065.1 Flavobacteriales bacterium | reverse complement strand
ACTACTGGCTATATCACGATTTGTTCTGAATGAATTTTTTATGATTTGGGCCCGCACACCTGGTGCAAAAGCATGGTTTCTACCTTTCATAAGCATGTTGTAACCTATTTGTGCAACCAAACCGGGGTCTTCAGTAAAACGGGCCGCACGCGTGTGCTGCATACCGGCTTTATTGAAAAAATCAGTGTCAGTTGGACCCGGAATCAAAGCTGTCATGGTTACGTTTGTACCTCTAAGTTCCTCAATCAACGCATCGGTAAGCGATAGTACAAATGCTTTAGTTGCCGCATACACCGCCAACTTAGGAGTAGGTTCATACGATGCCAGTGAAGCTACCTGCAAAATGCGGCCTTCATTTTTTGCCATCATGTCTTTCAAAAATAATTTCGTAAGCGACATAACGGCTATAATATTTAAGTTAACCGTGCGAATTTCCTTTTCTATGTCGGTTTCTGCAAACAAACCGCTCTCCCCTATTCCTGCATTGTTTACAAGAATATCTACATTAATACCCAGTTCTTTGGTAATGTTGTACACATCGGTAGCACTGTTGGGTAACGATAAATCTTTTACAATTATACTAACCTTAGGTGCACCAGCCTCTTTTAATGTTCCTGCAACGTCTTGCAATTGTTTTGCATCCCTGGCAACTATCACCAGTTCATCGCCTTCAAACGCAAAAACTTTAGCCAGTTCAAAACCTATTCCGCTACTGGCTCCTGTTATCAACACTGTATTCTTTTTCTGCTTCATATTCTTTTTTTTACAACGTTCCCCTATACACAATAAAAACAGGAGCACCCGTTACGATGCTCCTGTTAAGTTTTTAATATTAAAGTCCTTTTCGTTTTGATTTTGGTTCTTCGTCCACTTCTACTTCTTCACCTTCCTCATCCTCCTCAGAATCTTCATCTTCATCGCCTGTTACGTTTTCAACTTCATCGGCATCTTCATCGGCATCTTCATCGTCTTCACTGTCTTCCTCATCCTCATCGTCATCATCCTCGTTCTCTTCTTCTTCGGCAGCTTCAATATTTATAGCGGTAAGTGCTACCTCAGTAAGTGCTTCGTCAGCGTTTTTTTCCTCATCAAGTGTTTCCTGCAATAAACCAACAGCGTCTTCCAGGTCAAGTGTTTCTGCAAATGCGCACAATGTGCCATACGTAGCAATTTCATAGTGCTCTACTTTTTGTGCAGCGCATATTATTGCCGCATCACGCATGGCACCCACTTCACACTCTTCCATTAACTCGGTTGCTTCTTTAATTAAACCTTCCATAGCTTCACACTTTTTTGCCTGTGGACGTTTGCCAATTACTTCAAACACTTCTTCAAGGCGTTCAACCTGCTCGTGCGTTTCAATTAAATGATCCTCCAGTGCCTGCACAAGGTCTTGTGAAGTGGCGCTTTTAATCATTTTCGGAATCGCTTTTGTAAGCGCTTTTTCTGCCCAGTAAATGTCTTTTAATTCCTTTTCAAAAAGCTGCATTAGCTTTGACGATTCCATTGTTGCCACATGGTTTTCCTGTGACTGGCTTTTGTTTTTGTTTTTTGTTTGCATGGTTATATTTTTTAAAGTTTAGTCAGATTTTCAACTTTCTTCATTCTCTTTTCAGGCTTTACAAAGAAACAAGGACGGAAGACACTCCTCCTTACATTATTTTTGAATTTTGTTACATTTCTGTTCTTGTTCTTAACGAAATTTTTTGTTCTCAAAAAGAGAAGTGAAAAGGCTTGTTGATTTGTAATTTACTAAAACGATTGTTGAAATTTCATCTTCTTAAATTCGATTTTTTTGCTTAAATTATGCACCTATGAATACAAGAGAAAAGATTAAAAAAACAATAATCAAACACAGTACAAAAGCCATTGAACGACTTATCGCATTTCATGAACACAGCAATGCTGAAGACATGCATAAATTCAGAATAAGTATAAAAAAATTAAAAGCAATTTCGGTTTTTTTCACCAGCCATAAGAAACCTGCCTTTACGCAATCCTTTTTACCTGTTAAAACCGTATACCGGCAGCTTGGCGAAATACGAACAAGCCAACTTATACTGGAACAACTGGAAACGCACCATGGTGATGCAGCCAAAAAGGAAATGGCTTCACTAAAATTAGTGAATGATTGCCTTTTGTTTCACCTGCGCTTTCCTTCCATTATTCAAGAACTTCAAAAACATTTTTCGAAACTTAACACCAGTCTTCGGCCCATTAAAAAAAGAAAAATAAAAAGCCGGTTATATGATCGCCTTGAAAAAACCTGTAACTGCATGCAAAAAGCGAAAAAAAATACTGAATTATTTCATGCATGTCGGAAAAAAATAAAAAAAATACTGTACGTGGCCGAAAACACGAAGACAAATATGAACTTAAAGAAACTGGACGTTTTGCAGGATGAGTTGGGGAAATTACACGATATTCAGGAAGCCTTGATTTTTACCAGGAAAGATAAGAAATTAGCCTTGAAGCTCAAAAAAGATGAACAAACTGTTTTAAACCGAATAAATAAGATGCCTGTAAATCCTGCAAATTATTTAAAGTAACTGTAATAATTCTAATTGTTTATCTCTTGAAATTTGCATTATAATTAAATTGATTTTTTTAGTTTAGAGCAGAAAAATTTCGGCAAGATATGCTGATGGTGTTTTACGACTGGGAATTCCAAAAAGAGAGAACCAGGTAAAAGACAAATCGTCAAGAATAAGGATTGAGTGATCTTGTTAAAACTATTCACTTTCCTGTTTATTCCCTATTCCAGAAACGATGCATGGCAATGGCATTTATAAAGTCTTTGGAGTTTCCATTGATAATAATGCCATCGCTTATGTGTTTGCGTATGGTATTTCCATCGCTCATAACTTTTGATCCTAAAACAGTTGAAGAAATTAAATCGGTTCCCTGTTCGGCAGAAGCAATTGTTTTGCCATGGCGGTATGCTTCATTCACAAAATGAATACAGGCAGGTTCAGCTTTTAGCAAAATAATACTTTTAAATCCACCTGGCACGTACAGGGCATCAAAAAATACACTTGATGTGGTTAAAAAAGTTTCATTGGGCCTTATTTCCTTGCCTTTTGAATCTTTGAAACTACCAGGGGTTAGTGAAACAATTTTTGTGATGGCTCCTGCCAGGTCAAGTGCCGCCCGCATATTGCTAAGAGCAAAACCATCCACACCGCTGGCAGCCAAAATGGCTATACGCCTTGAACGTATACTTGCTGTTTGTACGTTTTGCATGCTGAGTGAGGCAGACCTTTCAGGTGCATTAATTCCATGGGCCGTATGAACAAAAACCCTTTCCTGATCATGTTGTTCATGGTGCACATTTACATCCATTCCCAACAAATACCCAACCCTGGCTGCAAGCAGCGCATCTATATGGGTTAAATGTGAAATAATGGTTTCGCGTGTTTGCCTGTTGGTTACTTTATGCAATTCGGTAAACAATGATTCAACCATGTGGCGTTTTTCCCAATCACTCTGGCTATTGTAAAACAAACTGGCTTGTACATAATTATCATTGTAACCAGGTAATTTCCTTTGCACACCGTTGCTTTGGTTCAAGGCCTCGTGATAAGAATGGCCTCCATTCAATTTTATTTTTTTCCCATTTAACAAAGGTCCCTTCA
>DATGXI010000137.1:0-23763 GCA_035299065.1 Flavobacteriales bacterium | reverse complement strand
TAGCCCATGCAAGGAACTGAACTTCTTAAATTCAATCCAACACCCCTGCAATACATTGCGCGTTTCTGCATTATTTCTTCCCTGATTTTTGCCCTCGTTGGAATTGCCTTGTTGTTCCAGACACAGGTTATGTGGAATTATGCAGGCAACAACCAAACTTACCTGGTGTTTCTTTTCATTGCACTTTTTTTACTCATATTTATATTGTTTGGGATTGGAAAATGGTTAATACCCTGGCGCATTAACCGCTATTACAAAGGCCAATTAATGCTGACTGACACTGCAATTTTGCATGTTGATAACGAAGGGAAGGCCGAAGAAGTGGTATCCATTAACTGGTATAAATTAAGCATTAAACAGTTGGTTTACCTTGACGCCACCACAACATCGGGCAAACGCATTCGTTTTAATTTTAAGCTTGGCACTGGCTATACCACTAAAATAACAATTCCCTTTTTAACACATGAATGTTCCACCCGCAACATTGATTTTGCTGTAAAAAGTTATTTGGACGCAACCGTTTTAAAACGCAAAACAACTTGAATAACTTATTTTACAACCAACTTGTTGAGTTTGCATTTATACATGTTATAGCTTTGTGCCATGGTATACTTGTTACCCGGTATGGCTGGAAAGTCAATTATACACGCAAGATCAATCATTTTTTTGTTTTCTTTTCACCGTATATGATCGGATGGTTAATTCCGTTTGAAGAATCGGCCACAGCTCAAATTATTGTTTCACTGGTAGGCATATCAACCCTTATTATTTACATCAAACCCATTCGCAACAAAGTAAAAATTGTACGGCTGATGTTTGCCGCCTTTGACCGGCCTGAAGATCGCCCGCACACATTAAAATGGCTATTTACACAATACCTGGCAACCTACCTTGTTGCTTTACCTCTTTGGATTTGGTTCAAACACATTGGACATACCGAAGCCATACCCATAATTATACTGATTAATGCCATTGGCGATGGTTTGGCTGAACCTGTTGGCATAACATGGGGAAAACACAAATACACCACCTATGCACTTTTTACACATGCCCGTTTCACACGCACCATTGAAGGGAGCGCCTGCGTTTTTTTAACCGCTGTTCTAACTATTTTCCTTTTCCATTCACATTTTACACAAACACAATTCATTGTTGCGTTATGTGTAGTTCCTGTCATTTCTACCCTGGCCGAAGCCAGGGCACCACACACCTGGGACAGCCCCTTTATTTTCTTTTTCACGGGCATAACCCTTGCCGGCATTTACATGATTTGAAAAATTTCTTATCTTTACCCTTACCACGGTTTCTCCAATGAAAACAACCACTAAAACGACTTAAAACGCACCATGCATTTAAAAAAAATTACATTTCCTCTTTGTTTTGTCTTTTTTTTATCAGGGTTTTTCCCTTTTTCATCATTTTCCCAAATTGTTATCAACGAGGTCTCCTCAGCCAATGACGCTTATTTTCCTGATGAGGATGGCGACTTTGAAGACTGGATTGAATTGTATAACCCAACCGGCACTGCTGTTAACCTGGCAAATTACAAATTTACCTATACCGAAGGAACCGAAATAACTGAATGGATTTTTCCCGAACTCATTATTAATCCATACGCACACCTTACCATTTATGCATCTGAAAAAAACCGTAAATCGGTAATTGACCATTGGGAATTGCCGGTTTATGCTGACAATGTTTGGAAATATTTTGCAAACTCGGGCCCACCTGCCGATACGGCCTGGTATCAGCCCGGGTTTAATGATTCCGGTTGGCCGTCAGGAATTGGTGGAATTGGTTATGGAGATGGTGACGACAATACAACAACCGGTGTTTCCTACTCGGTGTTTGCACGAAAAAGTTTTACCGTAACCGATACCAGCGTATACCCAATGGGTTTTTTAATGATTGACTATGATGACTCATTTGTTGCCTGGCTAAACGGAGTGGAAATTGCGCGCAGCAACATTGGTATTTATGGCGATCATCCCGCTTACAATACCCCCGCGTATGACGATCACGAAGCACATTTATACTGGGGTGGCGAACCTGAATTTTACCTTGTGCCAAAATCGGTTTTAGCTACTGCGCTTAAACCCGGAACGAACGTTTTTTCCATCCAGTGCAATAATTCCTCAACAGGCCTGGATGATATTTCACTAATTCCTTACCTGGTACTGGGGTCTACAAGCATCACATCAGCATTCCCTTCTTTTCCATCTGATTTTTCAACCCACACCAATTTTTCACTGGCAAGTGGCGGTTTTGGTTTAAGCCTGAGCAATGCAGCAGGAACCGTGATCGATTCGCAAACATTTGGCCCAATCAAGGTGAACAATTCACGCGGACGATCAACCGATGGTGCAAGTACATTTTGCACATTTATTTTTCCAACTCCAAAAGACACCAATGATGTTTCACCGTGCTTTAACAATTATGTGATCGAACCTTCGTTTGATCTTCCTGCAGGATTTTACAGCGGATCACAAACAGTAAGCATTAACGTGCCTGCGGGATGCGCCGTGTTTTATACCACCAATGGAAATGAGCCCTGGTATACAACTGCACCCCTGTACACGGGTCCAATTACCATTGGTTCAACAACCGTTTTGCGCGCAAGGGCATTTGACCTGGCCGGCCTCAGTTTACCAAGCTCAACCATTACCAACACCTATTTCATCAATGAAAATATAAGTTCACGCGTTATTTCGGTGTGTACCGACTCGTCAAACCTCTGGGATTGGAATACGGGAATTTATGTAATGGGTCCTGATGCCGACACAGCACTTCCCTACCAGAATGCCAATTTCTGGAAGGGATGGAAAAAGCAGGCGCATACCGAATTTTTTGATTTAAACCATCAGCAAGGATTTGAATTGGATAACGCCCTGAGCATACACGGTAATTATTCAAAGGCCTGGCCACAAAAAAGTTTTCGCATTTCAGCCAATGATGATTATGCCGACCCATACATCAATTACCAACTGTTTCCATCAAAAAACATAAACAAATTCAGAAGTTTCAACATACGCAATGCCGGTATTGACTGGAATACCTGCCATTTTCGCGATAGGTTAATGCATAAAATGTTGGAGAAATGTGATGTTGACCTGATGGCTGGCGAGCCTGCAACGTTGTTTTTAAATGGCGACTATTGGGGCGTGTACGAAATGCGCGAGCGGCAGGATGAATATTATATTGCCGAAAATCACAACGTGGATCCGGAAAATGTTGACCTCTTGCGTTTTGAAGGCGATATTTTAAATGGCACCAACACCGATTTTCTGAACATGGTTGAATTCATTGGTGGTTCTGACCTTACCATTCAAAGCAATTACGACTCTGCACTAAACCTGATTGACCTGGATAATTATTGCGATTATTTTATTGCCGAAACCTATTACAACAACAGCGACTGGATATGGACCGATGATGTGGCACATGCACAGGGAACCAACAACATTAAATTCTGGCGTACACATTCACCGGCCAGCAAATGGCGTTATGTCTTATGGGATACCGACCTGGGTTTAGCACTGTTTGATGGTGCGGCTGCACATTGTCCTTACGGGTTATTAAACCAGATCATTGATCCCTCGGTTATTTATAAAAGCAAACACGTTGAAATGCTTACCTCGTTTTTAAACAACACTGATTTTAAAAACCATTTCATTAACCGTTACTGCGATTTAATGAATACAACATTTCATCCAACACCATTTACCAATACAGCATATGCCATGCGCGATGAAATGATGCCTGAAATGGCCAGGCATTTTGCACGGTGGAACGGTCCAATTGATATTTTTGGCATATGGACAGTTGGTCGTTCTACAAATGTTACCGAATGGTTGGCCGAGATTGAAGAAATGGTTGATTTTATCAATTGCCGCGCAGGGTACGTACGCGATTCACTTGAAAGCGAATTTGACCTGGTGAAACAGGTTAACGTAGGGCTGAATGTTTCACCCGCAAATACCGGCACCATAAAACTAAACACCATTACACCCGAAGAGTTGCCCTGGAACGGAATTTATTTTGATGGTGTACCGGTTACCATGACAGCCACACCTCAACCAGGTTATAAATTTATGTACTGGAAATCTGATAACCTTGTTACAGAAGACAAAAACACCTCAATGACCATTAATGTAAATACCAATGACAATTTCACCGCATACTTTAAAGAACTTGAATACGGGTTTAATGCCTATCCAAATCCATTTACCGATGCCATTACGCTCGAGTTTGAATTGATAGAGGACATGCGTGTTACCGTTGATTTATACGATGTGGTTGGCCGTAAAGTAACCACACTTATTTCGGGCGATGAATGGCAAACTCCGGGAAACCATCAGGTAAGTGTTAACACGAAACAACTCATGTTGCCTGATGGTGTTTATTTTGTAAAATATACAGCAAGTGAAATGAGTGAAGTCATTAAAGTTGTGAAAAACAAAAATTAATGAGCATTTCCATTCGCGAAATAAACGTGAACGATGGGGATGGCATTCGCGCGTTGACAAAACAATTGGGTTATAATGTTTCACCTGAGCAAACTCAACAAAGCATACAGTATATTTTAAATAATCCTGAACACTGTGCATTTGTTGCTATTGAACATAACCAAATAACCGGATGGATCCAGGCATTTCTGGCCGTTCGCCTGGAATCAAAATTCATTGAAATAAGCGGCCTGGTTGTTGATGAGTGCGCACGCGGATTGGGCATTGGCAAAAAATTAATTGAACAGGTTAAACAATGGGCCGCTGGCAAAAATTGTGAAACCTTGCGGGTGCGTTGTAACGTAAAACGTACCGAATCGCATAAATTTTATACAAAACTGGGTTTTACAGAAAACAAGGAACAAAAAGTGTTTCACCTTGACTTATAAGCCATGCATACAAAAAAAATAATTGCATTCCTTCCCGTTTTAGCCCTGTTCCTGCAAAGCTGTTCATGGATTGTTCCCTTTTACATCATCAACAATACCAATAAGACCGTGCAGGTTGAAGTTAGCCTTATGGACCTTGCCAAAGGAATTCCCATATTCGATAACGCTTCGGGAACGCTTACCGCGTATGGAGTTGATAAACGTTTTTCCATTGATTACGACAAGCCGCTTAGCCTGTCAAAAGTAAGGGGTGCTGATGATTTTCATTACAGTGTTCAGCTTCCTCCACATTCGGCCATCAGCATTGGTCATCTTGACAATGACCGCTACAACGCACATGACCAGCATTTCATCAATGACCGCGTATTTAATCTAAGACGCATTGTCCTGAATGAAGGCGATAAAAAAACCGAAATCACCAACATTAATTTTGATTCGTATTTTTATACCGTCAACAACGAAGTGATTTACCTTGTACAATCAGTTAACAACTGACCTTAGTTTTTCAATCAACCGCGTGGATTCAGTAAAATCAAGCGTTTGCTGCGCATCGCTTTTTGCAAGTTCAGGCGTTGGATGAACTTCATAAATCACTCCGTCAGCTCCGGCAACCGCTGCAGCAAGCGCTACCGTTGGTACATGTTTTCGAATACCCACTCCGTGCGAAGGATCAGCAATCACCGGCAAATGTGATTTTTCCTTCAATAAAGCAATTGCATTTATGTCAAACGTATTTCTATACGCATTTTCAAATGAACGTATGCCCCGCTCACACAA
Source organism: Flavobacteriales bacterium (assembly GCA_035299065.1). Lineage (GTDB taxonomy): Bacteria > Bacteroidota > Bacteroidia > Flavobacteriales_D > UBA2798 > DASPJQ01. Next base: position 18,092 of record DATGXI010000137.1, on the reverse strand, counting down.
CATAAGCTGATCGTTGCCGCGACTGTACATGTATTCGGCTGAATGCAATAGTTCGTCAATTGTACCGCTTATGCCACGCTTTAATAAAACAGGCTTGCGGCACTCACCCAGGACATCCAATAAATTAAAATTTTGTGAATTGCGGGCGCCCACCTGGAAAATATCCACATACGGCAGCATTTCTTCAACCTGGTTAAGTTCCATCACTTCGGTTACCAACTTAATATGATTGGCCTTACAAATACGCGAAAACATTTTTAACCCCTCCATTCCCATGCCCCTGAACGCATAAGGCGAGCTTCGTGGTTTAAACACTCCCCCACGCATAATCTTAATGTTATTTTTAACCAAATGCATTACAATTTCTTCAACCTGGTTTTCATTTTCAATAGCACACGGACCAGCCATGATGGATAAATGACCATTACCTATTTTCACATCATTTCCCAAATCAATTACTGTAGGCTCAATTCTCCATTGCGAAGAAACAAGTTTATACTGATCAGTTACCCTGAAAACGTCTTCCACACCTTTGAGGTGGCCAAATGTCCGCAAGTCAACTTCGTTTTTTCCCACACATACATAATAATTTTTTTTACCCGCATTCACGCGCACAAAACCAAATTTATGTATCGTCAGGTTGTTTTCAATTACTGAATAATCGTTTTCAGTCAAACTGCTTTTTAATTGTATGATCATCGTTTTTTATGTTAAACTTAAAATTTCTATTCCCGGTCTTATAATGCTCTGTATGCGGCCGCCTCTCCCACAACAAAAATGCTTTTCTTCCCAAATGTATTTCCGGTTGTTGTGTGACACCGGGCTATTCGTTGCAAGTCCTCGCCAAAAAAAATCAACCCTTCAATGCTAAAAAACCACCTGCTTTTTTTGGCTCCGGGCTTTCCACTACTATCCCTGGCAGAGTTTATACGCACATATGTTGTTGTTCCGTTATTGCTGGTTTAATTGATTTCACAAATTCAATTATTTTTTCCTGGTCCAGGTTTTTTTCAACCGAAATAAACCGTACAAAAGCTGAACCAACTATGGCTCCGTTGGTAAATTCAGTTGCGCTTTCAAAACTGGCAGCATCTTTAATACCAAAACCGGTTATCAGCTTGTTTTTTAACCCAAGCGTTTTTAACCGTGCAAAATAACCTGGAACATTCACTGCTGAACCTCCTGTTGTTGCCGATGATGAAACCACGTATAAAAATCCTGTACTTAATGCATCAAGCATTTTAATACGCTCATTGCTTGTTGAGGGACAAACCAGGCGTACATTGGCTAAAGTATGCTGCTTACATAATTCACCAAACACCGATTCAACAGGTTGATCTGGAATAATAAATCCATTAACGCCACATTTGTTTGATTCACGTATAAATTCTTTTACCCCATACTGCAACACCTGGTTGTAGTAACCCATTAATAAAACAGGTATTTTTACTTTTTTTCTCAACTCACTTAACTCCTTAAACAGTATTTCAAGGGTCATGCCATTTTCAAGGGCAACCAGTGAACTTTCCTGTATGACTGGTCCATCAGCCAACGGGTCGCTGCAGGGTATGCCAATTTCAATCATGTTTACACCGGCTTTCTCAAGCATGTTGCATGTTTGGCAAATCAATCCCAACCGCGGGTAACCGGCCGTAAAAAACACCGATACTATTTTTTCATTGTTGTTGTTTATCAATTCCATGTTCTTTGGTTTTAATCAATCATTACATCCCTGTAGGCTTCATACTTTGCCATGTCTTTATCGCCCCTGCCCGACAAGCAAATGACAACGCGGTCGTTTGGTTTAAACCTTATTTTTTTTAATAGTCCAAACGCATGACCGGTTTCAATTGCCGGAATTATTCCTTCAAGTTTTACCAGTTCAAAAGCAGCTTCCATGGCTTCAAAATCGTTTACAGCAATATATTTTACGCGTTTAATCGCATGTAAATAGCTGTGCATAGGCCCAACCCCGGGATAATCCAATCCGGCTGATATGCTGTGCGGCTCCACAACCTGTCCATCCTTATCCTGCATGAGGTATGAAAATGATCCATGCAAAATACCTGGCTTTCCTATGGTAAGCGTAGCGGCCGTTTTATCTGTATAAATACCCTTCCCTCCGGCTTCGGCACCTATTAATTCAACTGAACTTTCGTTTATAAAATCATAAAAAACACCTGCGGCATTGCTTCCTCCGCCAACACAAGCCATAATATGCGTTGGTAAAGCGTTACCTGTATGTTCGTGCAATTGTTTTTTAAGCTCTTGACTTATGATGGATTGAAAGCGGGCCACCATATCAGGATACGGGTGCGGGCCAACCACCGATCCGATTACGTAATGCGTTTCCTCAGGATTATTTATCCAGTAGCGTATGGCTTCATTGGTTGCGTCCTTTAGCGTTTGCGAACCCGATTCAACAGAAACAAGTTTTGCACCAAGCATGTGCATACGCAGCACATTTGGTTGTTGGCGGGTAATGTCTTTTTTGCCCATAAAAACCGTACAGGGCAAATCAAGCAATGCGCAGGCCGTTGCAGTTGCCACACCGTGTTGCCCGGCTCCTGTTTCGGCTATAATATGCTTTTTATTGAGCCTTTTAGCCAATAAAACCTGTCCAATGGCATTGTTTATTTTGTGTGCACCGGTATGGTTCAAATCTTCGCGTTTTAGAAAAATACTGCACCCATATTTTTCCGATAACCTTTTAGCAAAGTACAATGGCGTGGGACGTCCAACATAATTTTGTAAAAGGTCATCATATTCTTTTTTGAAGGCCGCGTCATTTAGTATACGGTCATAGTTTTCACGCAACTCTTCTACATTCCTGTGTAAAAGTTCGGGAATAAATGCTCCGCCAAATTCTCCGTAATAGCCGTCATGTGTTGGTTTCATCGTATTTGATTTAAAAATAGTTTAACTTTTTCAATGTCTTTTATACCTGGTTGCGACTCAAATTGCGAATTGATATCAATCCCATAAAATCCCGGAATACTTTTTAGCATACGTACCCTTTCTGCATCAGTTGCGTTTAGGCCTCCTGCAACAAAAAACGGGTGATGGAAATTAATATTTTTTAAGCGTTCATGATTAAATTTAACGCCACTTCCACCGTAATTTTTCCCCATAGTGTCAATTAAATAAAAATCAACACAGCCTTTGTACAATTCAACCACTTTTTCAAGGTATGCTCCTGCGCCATCAAGCGCCTTAATCACCGGCACATTTTCTTTTAGCGTGGCGCAATAATACGGATCTTCGTGACCGTGCAATTGCACGCTGTCAAGTTCCATTTCACGCACAACCTTAATTATGTATTCAGGTAAAGCATTAACAAACACACCCGTTTTATGAATATGCCTGATTGCTTTTACTATTGGTTTAACTTGTTCAACATTAACGTTGCGTATGCTTCCTTCATAAAAAATAAATCCCATGATGTCGGGACCTAAAGCCGCCATTGCTTCAATGTTTACAGGATTTGTGTTCCCGCAAATTTTTACATGTATGTTGCCGGCACCAACAATCATAACACAACCATTTGCGGTTTAGTTGGGTCAAGCCCTTTGCAAAATTCTTCACAGGCTTTTGCCGGATCTCCTGAACGCATAAATGCAGTGCCAATTAAAAATCCGTTAAACCCGTGATTTCGCAATTTATTTACTTCACCCGGTTCATTTATTCCACTTTCTGCAACTAACAGTTTATTTTCACCCACAAGGTGGCTCAGGGCCATCATTTTATTTGTATTCTCCTGCATGTTGGTCAAATTACGCGCGTTTATACCAATCAATGAATGTTGGTGCGTGATTTTTGCAATTGCCTGTTCATCGTCCACTTCAAAAAGAACCTCCAGGTTTAATTCTTTTGCGCAGTTGGTGAGTTCTGTAATTTGATCAACCGAAAGTATTTTTGCAATCAACAAAACAGCATCGGCTCCAATGGCCCTTGACTCATATACCTGTATTGGGTCAATAATAAAGTCCTTTCGCAGTATAGGGCAAAAATTAAATTTGCGCGCTTCCACCAGGTCCTCATTTTTTCCATGGAAAAACTCAGGTTCGGTTAGTACGCTTAAAGCTGAACAACCGGCACGCATATAAGCAATGGTTGTTTCATTAACTTTAGCATAAGCGTTAAGCGCACCCTTTGAAGGCGAGCTACGCTTGAACTCGGCAATTATACCGTTTTTATCCGGCTTTACAAGATAGTCGGCCAGGGAAACAACCGGTGAGTGAAACAAGGCCGATTCTTCAAAGAACTGCGGCTTGTATTTGCTTTTTAAGGAATCAACGCGTTTTTGGGTTGATCGCACAATTTTTTCAAGTATGTTCATGTTTTTCATTTAATAAATACATATTTCAATGCATACGCATTATGGTTTGCACGCAGTACTGGAATCGAACCAATGCCAATGGTTTTGGAGACCATCGTTCTACCTTTAAACTAACTACGCGTATAATTATTTTTTCAATTCATTAAAAAGCTTTTTTACTTTTCCACTTCGCAGCACTTCTTCACACATTGCCCTGGCGCTTGCAAATTCCACTTGTTCATAGCGCAGGCAGTAGGCCATTGCAGCATTGCAAAGTATGGCCTCCAAAACCGGCTTTGGCGATTCGTTATTTAAAACCTGCAGAAATTTTTTTGCCGCATCCTCCATTGAGAAAACGCGCAAATCATCAGGCCTTACCCTTGTTTGGCTTAACGCTGCCGGATGAATCAGTTTCTCACCCTTGTGCGAAAAAATTTTCACCTGGTCGGTAAGGGTTAATTCATCATTGCCATCAAGTGTGTGCACAATGTTGTAATAAATATTCTTTTGCGCATACAGTAAGTGGTAATTGCGTGCCGTTTGTAAATTATTTACTCCTGTGTACCTGTACCGGTTCTGCATGGGATTTACCATAGGTCCAAGAATATTGAAAATGGTTTTTACCTGCAAATTCTTTCTTAAACCAGCTACATTCTTTAATACAGGATGAAACAAGGGGGCGTGCAAAAATGTGAGGTTATATTTTTCCAGCTCGTTTTTCAATTCATCACCATTTGTCTTAAACCTGTATCCAAGGTATTCGAGTATTCCGGAAGAGCCGTTGACCGATGTTACTCCATAATTTCCGTGTTTACACACCTTAATGCCCGTTGCAGCCAGTATAAATGCCGTAAGTGTTGAAAAATTCAGCGTATTGTTACCGTCCCCGCCCGTTCCACACACGTCCATCAGGTCTTCGTTGGTCTCAAACGGAACAATGCAGTTGTCAAGAATAAAATTGGCAAATCCGTGTATCTCGGCAAGTGATGGTTTACGCCCTTCCATCAATGAAAGTATGGCTGACTTTTGCTCAACCGCAACATCATTGCCGGCTAGCATGCGCATACATTCCACTGGCTGGCTACCCGACAAACCCGAGGTTTTTAATTGCTCTATTATTTCTTTTGCATTCATTGTTTTTCGTTGTTTTAAAGCTAACCACCATGCTCCCGTAGGCTATTGACAGAAAATACATCCGCATTTACTAAAAAAATGGCAAGAAAATTCCCGTGAACGCGCTGGCGTTTTAATTTTTTATCTTTTATTTAGTTAATCAGCAGGCTATGAAAGCCACTGTTTGATCATGGCTTTTCCTTCAGGAGTCAATATGCTTTCAGGATGAAATTGCACGCCTGTTACTGCATATTTTTTATGCTGTACACCCATAATTACATCATTTTCATCCCTGGCAATTACTTCCAGGCTGTCTGGAAAATCTTCTTTTTTTACCGCCCATGAATGGTATCTCCCAACGGTAAGATCTTCGCTCAGGCCGCTAAACATTTTATGTTTGGTATTCACGCGAACTTTTGTGGCAATTCCATGGTAAACTCTATCAAGATTATATAAACTCCCTCCTTCACATTCTACAATGGCCTGGTGGCCCAAACAAATACCCAATATGTTTTTACTTGGTAAATATCGTTTTAAAAGGTTGGGCATTATACCCGCATCTTTTGGCAACCCGGGTCCGGGAGACAAAATAATATAATCGTATTTTTCCACATCGTCCAGTGAAATCATGTTGTTGCGAAACACGTCAACCGTGGTTCCGGTAATGTCCTCCACATAATGCACCAGGTTAAAAGTGAAGCTGTCGTAGTTATCCAATACCAATATCTTTTTCATTTCAATAGCTTTTTTTTAGCTGCATTTGCTTTTTTACACCTGTATATAAGGCGAATCAGCATTCCGCTTTAATTATTAATTCAAACCTGAATTCGCCATTTCCATGGCTTTTCTCAAGGCATTTATTTTATTATTTATTTCAATCAGTTCGTTTTCGGGTTTACTCGAAACCGTTATTCCGGCTCCGGCAAAATAATTCATAATTCCATCCTTTGCGCATAAAGTGCGTATAAGTATTGCAAGGTTTAAGTTACTTTGTAAATCAACAAATCCTATTGCTCCACCATAAAAGTCCCTGCTATGCGTTTCGGTCTCATCAATCAACTGCATGGCTTTGTATTTAGGGGCACCGGTTAGTGTGCCTGCCGGAAATGTACGCGTAAGAATGTCAAATATTCCTGCTTGATTTTTCATCACGCCACTGACCTCCGAAACCAGGTGGTAAACGTGTGAAAACTGCTGTACTTCTTTTTTTCGTTTCACTTCTACCTCCCTGCAATAAATACTCAAATCGTTTCGTGCCAGGTCAATCAACATATCGTGCTCGGCATTTTCTTTCGGATCATTTATTAATTTTTGCAAGTTGGCGTTATCGTCTGCTTCAACTCCCTTTCGTTTTATGGTTCCTGCTATAGGATGAATTGAAACCTTATTGTTTTTTATTTCAACATGGGTTTCGGGCGATGACCCCGCCATTTTAAAATTACCATGGTCAAAAAAGAACATGTAAGGCGAAGGGTTTATATGCCTTAAATTTCGGTATACATTAAATTCATCTCCCGCATAACCCTGAATGAATTTTCGTGAAAAAACCACCTGGAAAACATTTCCTGATTGACACTGTTTTTTTCCTTCGTCAACCATTCCAAGGAACCGCTCATTTGTATCAAGCACCTGCTCTTTACCTTTCAAAACAAAAGGAGTAATTGCACTGTTTGCACGTGCCATAAGCGATATTACATTTTCAATGCTTAGTGTGGATTTGTTGTGTTTGAACTGGTAAACCGTTATTTGATTATGAAAATGGTCAAACACTATGTTAAACTCGTAAAATCCGAAATAAATATCAGGAATACCGCATCCCTTTTTGGTATTGCTCAATTCAATTGACTCAATGTACTGAATGGAATTATATCCCATATAACCAATAAGGCCCACGGCATTCAAATCCTCTTTATTCTCAATATCGTCCAATACCGAATCATAAAATGTTTGCAGTACAGCGGCTAAACCATTTTTCAAAACACCAATACTTACCCCGTTTTGATCGGTCATTTTCACCACTCCCGCTTCAACCTCTACCGATTTAAGGTTCTTACAGGCAATAATTGAGCGGGTATGCTGGGCCTTACCATATTCGGCACTTTCCAGCAACTTGCAATCGGCAAAATGGTCACGCAGGGCCAGGTAAACACTTACCGGGGTAAGCGTATCACCCAAAAAAGCCTTGTTATGGATTTCGTATTTCTTCATTTTCAAAACATTAATAAAACAAAAAGCCCGCTGTCGATTGAACAGCGGGCTTCTTAAAACCTTAATATAATGCAATACTAGCGCTGTTCACTTATTGAAGCGAACCACCACCAGTTATTATTTGCGTTTTTAATCATTTACCCTGCAAAATTAGTAAAAAAATGATCACCACAACAAAAGGCTCAAAAATTTAGTTAGAAAACCTTAAAACCGTGGCATATATTGGGAATATCGTTACTTTAGCCTACTTAGATTCAGATGGAAAAATACGATATATGTGTACTGGGTGGCGGACCTGCAGGATATGCAGCCGCCATGCGTGCAATAGATTTTGGAAAAAAAGTTTGTCTTATTGAAAAAGATAAAGTTGGTGGTGCCGGGGTATATGATGGTGCACTTGCATCAAAAACATTGTGGGAGCTTTCAGAAAAAGTTCGTTCAGTAAATGACACCATTGTTTCTGTGGGTCGCAAAAAATTTGAGATCAGTTGGGAAGAGGTTATGAAAACCATGAACGAAGCTATTTTCGATCGCAAGTTTCAATACACCTGTCACATTAAATTATTACAAACTGAAACCACTACCTGTAGGTTTACATTTGAACGCGGTACAGGAACCATGTTAAACCAGCATGAGATCCTTATCAGGCACGAAGACGAAGAAAAAGTAATTTACGCTGAAAACATCATTATTGCAACGGGAAGTCGTCCCAAAAAAATACCAACCATTCCTGTTGATGAAAAAATAATCATGACCAGTGATGGCATTCATCACTTAAGCGATTATCCTAAAAGCCTGGTAATTGTTGGTGCCGGTGTAATTGGTTGTGAATTTGCAACCATATTCTCAAACTTCGGCAAAACAAAAGTATACATCATTGACCGGGCAGAAAAAATACTTCCGTTTGAAGATGATGATATAACCGACCTTGTTGCCCGCAACCTGGAAGAAAAAGGCGTTACCATTCATCACAGCGCCACCTTAAGCCGCATGGAGATCATTGATGGCATGGTTGAGTACGAATTATCCGGAAAAGACGGTAAAAAAGAAGTTATACGCGTTGAAAAAGCCCTTTTGTCAATTGGCCGTACGCCAAACATTGAAGAACTGGGCATGGAGGCTGCAGGCGTTCATATGAGCAAACGCGGCATGCACATTGGCGATGTTGATACACAAACTAACGTACCAAACATATACGTAGTTGGTGACGTAAAAGGCCGCATACAATTGGTAAACATGGGTGAGCTGGAAGGCCGTCACGCGGTTGAAAAAATTGTTTTGGGCGACAAGAAAAAAGAAAAACTATCCTACGATAACATAAGTACCATCATGTTCCTTCACCCTGAAGTAGCAGCGGTGGGTATGAATGAAAAACAATGCCGTGAAAAAAATGTACCCGTAAAAGTGGTTAAAATCGATTACAGCGTTATTTCACGCGCCATTGCTATGCGTAAAACACAGGGATTCTTTAAAATCATTGTTACAAACGATGACCAGATGAAAATACTTGGCATGCGCGCCATTGGCGAACATGCTTCAAGTGCTATACAGGCCTGTGCATTGTTAATTAAAATGGATAAGGGTATTGAGGAGCTTGCCGAGTTGATTCACCCTCATCCATCCATCATTGAAGGTATACAGGAATGTGTGCGCATGTTACTTGACCGTTCGGTATTCAAATCTTCGGTGTTTAAAGACAAGTTGAAGTGCTTTAGCTGTGTTGACGGGGTTTGTACTCCGCTGCAAAGGCTTTAGTTTAGCTGATTTGCCAAATAAGCTTATTCGGCAATTAAATTTTGCGGTAATTCCTGTATTCAAACAACCGTTTACCGGTGCTTTTTTCAATAAACTTTAAAAACCTGTTTTTGAATTTCACGTTCGCTTTTTTAGGGTCGTATTCAAAATTCCAGTTTTTTGCAGCTATTCGCGCATGCATAATGGCCGGGTGTGTTCCCGTAAATTCCTTCAGCGAATCTATTTTTGAATAATCAAATTCATTGTCTTGCTTTACGTTTTCTTTCATCCACTGGTCATCGTGCCACATTTTGTGAAAGTTTTTTTCTTTCTCTTTTTGTTTGGCCGGGTGTTTTACCCAACCGTAATGGTAAATAGAAGCATTGATGTCCTTCACATTTAATTTTGAATCATCCGCTTTACGAAATCCCTGTGCATCTTTATAAGACCTTATTTTTTTATCGTTTCGGATAATCCGTATCTCGTTCCGGTACCAGGTTCGTGAATCACCCACATAATCATAAGTACCGTAAAAATGCTCGTATTTGAACAGTAATCCATCAACCTGCCTGTTCTCCATCTGCAACAGCATTTGTTTCTGGATCTCGTTATAATCCTTTTCATGTACCACTTCATCGGCCTGGATATAAAAACACCAGTCAAACTCAGCGGGAATATTGTCGAAAACTTTGTTGGTCTCAACGGCCAATACCTGTCCGCCAGTGCGCAGGCTATCGTCCCACACAGTTTCAATGATGTGTATTTTGGGCTCATTTAAACCCTTGATTAACCCAAGTGTATCATCCTCACTTTGACCAACTCCAACATAAAAAGCATCCACTAAAGGCAGTACCGAACGTATGGATTCCACCACGGGATAATCGTACTTGAGGGCATTTCGCACTATGGTAAATCCGGCCGATTTCATTAAATCAGCTTAAATATAAGGCTTAATTGGCTTGAAAAGTTTGTTAATGTCTTGAGCAAAAAAAACCTTGTTTTTAACCAATTAATTGCCAAACATTTATTAACCTTGCGGCTCAAAAGTATTTTATGCGATTCAAGTCACTTTACCTAATCCCGGTAGTGTTATGCGCCTGTGGCGGTGCTGCCGAAAAAACAGAAGAGAAAAAAGATTCAACAGCTACTGTTGCAACCACTCCTGATTCAGATTCAAACTTTGTTTACCAAACTGAACAGTTTGCTGACTTGCGCATTTTGCGTTACCAAATACCCGGTTTTAACCAACTGGCACCAAAACAAAAAGAATTGCTGTATTATTTATACGAAGCAGCTTTAAGTGGACGCGATATTCTTTACGATCAAAACTGCAAATACAACTTAACGATTCGTAAAACCATTGAGAACATTGTTTCAAGTTACAATGGCGACAAAGAAACCGAAGAATGGGCAAACTTTATGGTGTATGCAAAACGCTTCTGGTTCTCTAATGGCTTGCATCACCATTATAATTCTGACAAGATCATGCCCGAGTTCACAAAAGTATATTTCAAAGGATTGATAAAAAGTTCTGACCAAAAAGGATTTCCTTTGGAACAAGGTGAAGACATTGAAAAATTTACAGAACGCATTTGCACCGTTATTTATGATCCAAAAGTTGCCGCTAAAAAAGTTAACCTGGACTCAAAGCAGGACATTATTGCCACATCGGCAAACAACTTTTACGAAGGCGTAACTCAAAAAGAAGTAGAGGAATATTATAAAGCCAAAGCTGACAAGGAAACTAAAACGCCTGTGATGTACGGTTTGAATTCAAAGCTGGTAAAGGAAGACGGGAAATTAGTTGAGAAAGTATGGAAAGTAGGCGGCATGTACTCACCTGCCATTGAAAAAATTGTTTACTGGTTAGAGAAAGCTGTTGGCGTTGCCGAAAATGCTTCGCAAAAAGAAGCATTGGTTAAGCTTATTAAGTTTTACAAATCAGGTGACCTGAAAGACTTTGACGACTATAGCATTGCATGGGTAAAAGATACAGAAAGCGCCATTGATGTGGTTAACGGTTTTATTGAAGTGTATGGCGATGCAATGGGCTACCGCGCTTCATATGAGTCGGTGGTAAGTGTACGTGACCCTGAGGCTTCAAAACGCATTAAAGCCATTGGTGCCGAAGCACAGTGGTTTGAAGACAACTCCCCTCTAATGCCTGAACACAAAAAGAAAAACGTAAAAGGTATTTCGGCAAAAGTAATCAATGTAGTTATTGAAGGTGGTGATGCTACACCAAGCACACCCATTGGAATTAACCTTCCTAACAATAACTGGATTCGTGAGCAACACGGTTCTAAATCAGTAAACCTTGGAAACATTGTTGAAGCCTATGACCGCAGTGCAGGAAAAGGAATTGTTGACGAGTTTTATTACAGCCCTGAAGTAAAAGAGCGTATTAAAAAATGTGGTGCACTGGCTGATAAACTGCACACCGATATGCATGAGGTAATTGGTCACGCTTCAGGACAAATGAACCCAGGCGTTGGCCAACCAAGTGAAACACTGAAAAATTATGCCAATGCATTGGAAGAAGGTCGTGCCGACCTGGTAGCGCTTTATTACCTGCTTGACCCAAAATTGGTTGACCTGGGTGTTATGCCATCACTTGATTACGGAAAAGCACATTATGATGCCTACATTACTAAAGGACTAATGATACAGCTTGCGCGTATTAAAAAAGGAAATGAAATTGAAGAAGCGCACATGCGTAACCGACAAATGATTGCATTATGGGCATATGAGAAAGGTAAAAAAGACAACGTGATCGAGAAAAAAGTAGAAGGCGGTAAAACCTACTTCATTGTTAACGACTATGAAAAACTACGCGTGTTGTTTGGCGAATTACTCAAAGAAATCCAACGCGTGAAATCAGAAGGTGATTTTGAAGGAGGAAAAGCTCTGATTGAAAATTATGGACGTAAAGTTGACCCAAAATTGCATGCTGAAGTATTGGAGCGGTACGAGTCATTGGGAATTGCTCCTTACCCAGGCTTTATTCAGCCGGTACTTGTTCCTGTAAAAAATGGCGACAAAATTATTGATGTAAAAGTTGAATACCCTATGGATTTTGTTGAGCAAATGTTGATGTACGGACGCGATTATTCATTTTTACCGGTAAAAAATTAATTTCAAAAAATACACAATGAAAGAAACCCTGGTTCAAAAGACCGGGGTTTTTTAATTGAGGTTTTGCAGTCCAAGTAAAACCAGTAAAGCCGGAACCGTCACTGAAAAAAAGGTAATGATCTTGTCAACATCAATCTTCTTTTCTTCAAGGCTACTGTCACTGGCCCGCGATTCAAGTTTTATCAGCGTGTCTGTTACTGAAAAATAGGCAACCAGGTCCATGTATTTTCCACGCACCGTTTTTCCATTGTTTTCCTTTAAAAAGAACGGTACTGTTGAGCGATCGGCCACCCTATATTTGTATATATATGATTTTGAACCAAGCGAATCATATGTATGAATGTCATAAGGCTTACTGGTAAGCTTTTCATTTACCTGAGCTAAAGACATGCCTGGCTTAACAGTCATTACCTTTTCAACCGTGGTATATCTTGGTCCACGAACAAGGCAACCGTTCAAAATTACGAGGGCTAAAAGAACACTTACTATTTTCATTCCATTCATGCACACTAAATTATAAAAATCATGGTATTGATCAAGCAATCAAAAGGCTTGTCCAAAAAACGCCTAATTTACTCATAGTTAGGCGTTTCGGATACCATTGTGTGAAAGTCAAATCAGCCCTGAATGTTTTTCGTTCGTTATGGCACAGTATTTCAACTTTTCAAAAGCGCTTTATTGCTTATATTGTAGCATCATGAAATATTTAATTTTTGTTTCGCTTAGCGTACTTCAGTTTACACTTGAGGCCCAAAAATCGGCTACCGTAACTACCGCACCTGCATTATTCATGCCTGAAAAAATTGCAACAGGAAATTATGAACGTGACATAACTTTTTCACCTGGCATGGATGAAATTTATTACACCATACAGGATCAAAAATCAGGATACGCACAAATTGTATTCATTAAAAAAACACTTAAAGGATGGACACTTCCACAAACTGCTTCCTTTTCGGGAAAATATTCAGATATGGAAGCCAGTTTTTCACCCGATGGAAATAAAATTTATTTTGCGTCAAACCGCCCTTTAACAGTTGAAGGTGAAGTCAAGGATTATGATATTTGGGTAACTGAGCGCAAAAATGGAGTTTGGCAAACACCAACCAACCTTGGCACCAACGTAAATTCTCCGCAGGACGAATTTTATCCTTCAGTTGGAAAAAGTGGAAACATTTATTTTACTGCAACACGCAAGAACGGCATCGGCAAAGAAGACATTCACATGTGTAAATTCGAAAACGGTATGTATATTGAGTCGGTACCTTTGGACACCATGGTAAATTCAACAAAATACGAGTTCAATGCCTTTGTGAATGCCGATGAAACATTGATTGTTTTTACTTCGTACGGACGTAAGGATGATATGGGCGGTGGCGATTTGTATTATTGCCTGAAAAGTCCAAAGGGTAACTGGTCAAAAGCCATTCACATGAACGATAAAATAAATTCCACTAAACTGGATTATTGTCCGTATGTAAGTAACGACAAAAGGACCCTGTATTTTACCAGTGAGCGTGCTACCGCCAGCCAACTTTATTCAAAAACCAAAAGCCTTGAGGAATTTAAGTCGTTCTTAACCAAGCCAGGCAATGGGAATGGCGACATTTACAGCGTTCCTTTTACGTGGTGATTTTAACCTTTTCACGTAAGGGATTTTGATTAACTTCAAACCCATTAATCGTAGTATGAAACGTTTCTTATTTTTATTATTATTATTTCCTGTTTCGCGAAATTTTGCGCAAACATCGTCCACATTAAACTCAGCGGAGATTTTACTCGGGTTGCAAAAATTAAATGTTGTTGGTTCGGTTCTGTACATTGCGGCACATCCTGATGACGAAAACACACGTTTGTTGTCGTATTTGGCCAGCGAACGAAAATTGCGCACCGGTTATTTATCCATAACCCGTGGCGATGGTGGACAAAACCTTATCGGAAAAGAGCAGGGCGAGGCATTGGGATTAATTCGTACCAATGAATTGTTGCAGGCACGCAAACGCGATGGGGCCGAACAGTTTTTTACACGCGCCAATGATTTTGGGTATTCAAAAACACCCGAAGAAACATTTGCCATTTGGAACAAAGACAGTGTGCTGGCCGACATGGTTTGGGTTATACGCAAATTCAGGCCCGATGTAATTATTTGCAGGTTTCCTACTACAGGAGAAGGCGGCCATGGACACCACACGGCATCAGCAATGCTGGCCGAAGAAGCTTTTGATGCAGCAGCTGACCCTAAAAAATTCCCTAACCAGTTAAAGTACGTTAGTACCTGGCAGGTTACCCGCTTGTTTTGGAACACCTTTAATTTTGGAAGTACCAATACCACGGCCGAGAACCAGCTTAAAATTGATGTAGGTGCTTATAACGCACTTTTAGGCAAGGGGCATGGTGAAATAGCAGCCGAGAGCCGAAGCATGCATAAATCGCAGGGATTTGGGTCTGCGCGTGGTCGTGGAAGCAACATTGAGTATTTCAAACAGCTTAAGGGCACCCCCGTTAGTAAAGACCTGTTTGAGGGAATTGATGTGAGCTGGAAACGGTTTAAGGAAACGGCTTCACTGGATAAAAAAATAGCCGGCATAATTAAATCCTACAAACCACTGAATCCTGAACTTAGTTTGCCTGGGCTTGAAGGCTTACGCATGTTGCTGAAACCCGGCTACGATTCTACCAGGCAGTCAGAATACTGGAAAAACCAGAAATACAAAGAGGCGGAGACACTTTTACTTGCCTGTTCAGGACTTTGGTTTGAATCATACGTTGATCAACCATCTGGAGTTCCGGGAAACAACATAACCATTACAACACAGGTTATTTCAAGAAACAGGGCATGCAGGTTATTCTCTATAAAATATTTGAACACCGACACGGCTGCAAGTATGGTTCTTGAGAAGAATAAACTGTACACGTTTAAGCACACTGAAAAAATTCCGGAAACAACATCTTATTCCAACCCTTATTGGTTGAATACTGAACATTCCAGTGGATTATTCAATGTAAATGACCTGAACTTAATTGGAAAACCTGAAACACCTTCGTATGCCAACATTATAGTTGAAGGAACATTTTTAAAACTCGTATTTGGCATTGCGCGTCCACTTGTATACAAATCAACCGACCCGGTAAAAGGTGAGGTTTACCGCCCTTTTGAAATACTGCCACCGGCAACTGTAAATTTTTCCGAAAAATCATATTTATCGGTAAACGGCAAAGACATCAAATTAAAAGTGCGCGTAAAAGCCAATAAGGACAATGTAAAGGGGAATGTTGTTTACAAACACCCCTATAACTGGAATTCAAAAATAACAGCCGAAAATTCAACCTTTGATTTAGTAAAAAAAGGCGATGAAAAGGAACTGGAATTTACCATTACACCAATTGGTGAAGTAAATGACACCGTTATTAAGGCTTTTTTGTACATTGATGGTAAAATGTACAACCAATCAATTACACGTATCGAGTACGACCACATACCCTACCAGTTCATATTGTCAGAGGCAAAAGCCAAACTGGTTAAACTGGATTTGAAAAAAACCGACATAAACATTGGTTATATTCCAGGTGCGGGCGATGAAGTGATGAATTGCCTGAAACAGATAGGTTACAATGTTACCGAACTAACGGATGATAAATTAACCAATGAAGACCTGTCGAAGTATCAAACCATTGTAACAGGTGTGCGCGCTTACAATACCGATGCCCGATTACAGGTGCACCATACAAAACTCATGAAATTTGTGGAAGATGGTGGGAATTTAATTGTACAGTACAGCACCAACAGCCGTGTTGGCCCGTTACAGGCAAAAATTGGCCCCTACCCGTTTACCATTTCGCGTGATCGCGTAACCGATGAAAATGCGGCCGTGAGTTTTTCAAAACGATCACACCCGGTAATTTCAAGCCCAAACCAAATTACCCACAATGATTTTGAAGGCTGGGTACAGGAACGCGGTATTTATTTTGCAACTGAGCTTGGCGATAAATACGAAACCATTTTCCGCATGAACGATGCAGGCGAAAGTCCGCACGATGGCAGTTTAATTTATACCCATTACGGAAAAGGAAATTTTGTTTACACAGGACTTGCTTTCTTCCGCCAACTGCCTGCCGGGGTTCCCGGTGCTTATCGTTTATTTGTGAATTTACTCAGCTTACCTAAATCCGAGTAAATGGAAGAAAACCATTCAACCGAAAAAAAATGGAATAAGCTATATGCATTGGTTATAGTTGCTCATATTCTTGTATTAAGTTTACTTTACTACTTTACCCAACATTATTCATGAGCAGTATTGACTGGTTTGTATTGGTGTTTACCATAACGTTCATTGTGTTGTATGGCGTGTGGAAAAGCCGTGGCATAAAAAACATTGAAGGGTTTATGCTGGCCGACCGTCAATTGAAATGGTACCATGTTGGGCTTTCAGTTATGGCTACACAAGCCAGCGCCATTACGTTTTTATCAGCACCCGGCCAGGGGTATGCTGACGGCTTGCAATTTATTCAAATGTATTTTGGCTTGCCACTGGCCATGATCATACTTTGCATCACCTTTGTTCCAACCTTCCATAAATTAAATGTCTATACTGCTTATGAATACCTGGAAAAACGGTTCGACAGAAAAACGCGAACATTAACAGCACTTTTGTTTTTATTGCAACGTGGAATTTCAACCGGCATTACCATTTACGCACCGGCATTAATTTTATCGCTCATTTTAGGAGTTGACATTAACCTCATGATACTTGTTACCGGCATCATGATTATTTTTTACACTGTATTTGGTGGCACCAAAGCAGTTTCACATACACAGGTACCACAAATGCTCATTATTTTTGGCGGCTTATTTCTTACCGCCTGGTTAATTATGCAATTGTTACCTGCCAACGTAAGTTTTGGTGATGCATTAAGCATTGCCGGACAAATGGAACATATAAATGCCGTAAATACCAGTTTTGATATTAAAGACAAATACAATATCTGGTCGGGGGTTATTGGCGGTTTGTTTCTGCATCTATCGTATTTCGGAACCGATCAAAGCCAGGTTGGACGGTATTTAACCGGTAAATCGGTTGGGCAAAGCCGCATGGGGTTATTGATGAATGCGGTGTTGAAAGTGCCCATGCAATTTCTCATCCTCCTCATTGGCGTGTTGGTTTTTACATTTTACCAGTTTCATGAACCACCGGTTATGTTTAACAAAGCCGAAATGGAAAACATTCAGGCAAGTCCATACAAGGAAGAATTTACCAACCTGGAATTTGAGCACAAGGCAATTTGTGCCGAACGCAAAATTCATGTTGAAGCCTACGTGGACGCCAGGGACAAAGGCAATCAAAATGACATTGAATTAGCACAGGCATTATTAAAAGTTGATTACGTTAAAGACACCGCAAACCAAAAAGCAGTAAAGCGCCTGGTTAAAAAAAACAATCCCAATGCAGGTGACGACTCGAATTTTGTTTTCCTGGCATTTATTACGCAACATTTACCGGTTGGTGTAATTGGGTTATTGATTGCCATTATTTTTCTTGCGGCCATGGGTGCAACAGCCAGCGGAATTAATTCCCTTACCTCAACC
>DATGXI010000136.1:0-7336 GCA_035299065.1 Flavobacteriales bacterium | reverse complement strand
TTAACCTGACTTTTGTTTTCTGTGGCTGCGGGGTGCCGCTTCCATCCCTGGCCGGGCTTGTAATAAAGTTTTTTCGTAATACCTGCTTTATACCAGCCAGTCAGCAGCAAATACCCGCACATGAATACTAAACTTTTACTTAAACCGTGCAGGTGCGTATTGGTTCACGTCCTGCTCGGTTACATTTTTACCCGACAAAATAATTAGCCGTTCAACCAGGTTGCGCAATTCACGTATGTTACCCGTGAAATTGTAATTCTGCAACGCTTTCAAGGCACCCTTTTCAAATGTTTTTACAGGTATGCCCTGTTCTTCGCAAATCATGGCCGCAAAATGTTCAACCAGTGCAGGCACATCTTCTTTGCGATCGTTTAGTGAGGGTACATGAATTAATATAACGCCAATGCGGTGAAACAAATCTTCCCTGAAATTATTGGCGTCAATTTCCTTGCGTAAATCTTTATTGGTAGCGGCTATAATGCGCACATTTACTTTAATGTCTTTTTCGCCACCAACCCGGGTAATTTTATTTTCCTGCAAAGCGCGCAGTACTTTGGCCTGGGCACTAAGGCTCATGTCACCAATTTCATCCAAAAACAACGTTCCACCTTCAGCCTGTTCAAATTTTCCAAGTTTTTGTTTTATGGCCGATGTAAAGGCTCCTTTTTCATGACCAAACAATTCGCTTTCTATCAATTCACCCGGTATGGCTGCACAGTTTACCTCAATAAAAGGAAATTTAGCGCGGTTGCTTTGCTCGTGAATTTGCCTTGCCACCAATTCTTTTCCTGTACCGTTTCCACCGGTTATCATTACACGTGCATCTGTTGGCGCCACACGGGCAATCATTTTTTTTATTTCGGCAATGGCTTCCGATTCGCCAATAATATCAAAACCCTTTACCAATTTTACCTTTTGTTTAAGCACTTTGGTTTCATTTACCAGCACCTTGCGGTCAAGCGCATTTTTTACGCTCACTAAAATCCGGTTCAGGTCAAGTGGTTTTTGAATGAAATCAAAAGCGCCTTTTTTTATGGATTCAACGGCCGTGTCAATGTTGCCGTGGCCCGATATCATAACAACCGGAATTTCGGGATGTGCCTGCATGCACTTTTCCAAAAACTCGGTACCATCCATTTTTGGCATTTTTATATCGCAAAAAATAAGGTCAAACACTTCGTCTTCCACTTTCTTGAGTGCCACAATCGCATCTTCGGCTTCTTCTACTTCGTACTTTTCGTATTCAAGTATCTCTTTCAGTGCCCTGCGTATGCTTTTTTCATCGTCAATAATTAGTATTCTTGGCATGGGAGGAGGTATTTAAAATTTGAGATTTGAAATTTAAGATCTGGGTCTAAAAATAGAAAAAATAGCCACGCGCTGAACACCACCCTTGCAATAACCTAAATGCTTATATTTACATTTGACCCAAACCATTACACAATGAAATTCAAGTTACTGGTATTGCTGTTTGTCCTGGCGGCCAATTGTTTTGCACAGGAATTCCCACCTCCTCCGCCACCTCCTCCTCCTCCAGGTAATCTTCTTTATTCATCACTGAAATTTGACCCCAATATCCATAAGCCTATTGTCAGTTCGCTCGAAACAGTGGTTGGAAATGGTTGTTCAGACAATTTGCGTCAATTAAAGGGCAGTTCCATTTATTTTACCTTACCTGACTCCTATATCGATGAGGGAAATGTGTTTAAAAAAAGAAAAAACCGGTTTGTGAAATTTATTGAGTTTCCAAAAATATTTAAACGTGATTTTTTTATTGATTCGCTTACAAGGGGAGCTGCACGAATTGACGGAAAAAAGCCACTTACCAGGGAAATTTCAATTAATGGTGTCAACTCTTTTCTCATTGAATCATACGATCCAAAATTCGGATTTGCTACCGGATTTTTACTTACAGGTAGCACCACGTCCGATTTTTTAATACAGCTTTCTTATGACCTAACCGATAGTGTTTCAAAAGCTGAAATGACAGAATTTATTCAATCCATTTGCTTTAAAAATGTTAATGAATTTGATCCAGGCTCAGAGCTTAAAGTAACAGTTGACACTTCTTTAACCCATTTTTATCCGCAACGTCTGGGCACCAAAATGCTTTTATACACCGACCGTAAAAATTATCTACTCGGCATATATTCAACTGCAGCTAAATTTCAGCTTATGGAAATTGATGATAAAGAATACTCAATTGACGAAATAATTGAAACGAATAAGCAGCTATACGGAAGCACAATAGACTTTAAAGAATTGAAAAAAAATAAATTCAAAAGCAATGGTTTTGTAATAGAAACACAAGAATTAGAAGGCACATCCAAAGCAAACGGCATTTTACTCAATATGGTTTTTGGCGCATTGAAAACTGAGGGTTATACAGTTTATTTCACGGGAATGTGCACGCATGAGGCGGCAAAATACAGGGATTTATGGAACAAAACCATGCGAACAGTTAAGATGAAAAAAAAATAATCATTTTTTTTCTGCCATGGTTTCCATGTGCAGGCTGTAAATCAATCCATCTGTTAACCCAATTTTAGGTATCAGCATTTCATTCACACCTGCATATTTCATAATAGCCAGGTAAATATCACTTGCAGGTAAAATCACATCGGCACGGTCAGGGCGTAAACCCAGCACATTTACACGGTCCTCCAACGAATACGAGGCAATATATGCCTGTATTTTTTTAATTTCAGGATACGTAATGGTATTGGATTCGCTTTTGTGCATTTTCAAAATGCGGTTAATGTTTCCACCGGTACCTATGGCAACAAGGTTGTCTTTTACGCCAAGGTCCCTTAACCAGTCCTTCATATCAATCCATTTTTCATCGGCCACCTTGTTTTTCAACATGCGTATGGTACCAATTTTAAATGAACGCGAGGCTATTTTTTCGCCATTCTTCAGCAGTGAAACTTCGGTTGATCCACCACCCACATCAATATACAGGTAGTTCTTGTTTTTGTCTAATTTTTGGGTAAAAAAGTTTGAGAAAATAATTTCAGCTTCTGTTTCCCCGTCTATCACTTCCAGCTCAATACCTGTTTCAGCTTTCACTTCTTTAATTACTTCCTTGCGGTTTTCAGCTTCGCGCATGGCGCTGGTAGCAACGGCTTTGTAATATGAAACCTCGTAAACCTCCATTAAGTTTTTGTAGGCTTTAATGGTCTTGATTAGTTTCTTGAGGCGTTCTTTTCCAATTTTCTTATCGG
The DNA here is from genome assembly GCA_035299065.1 of Flavobacteriales bacterium. GTDB lineage: Bacteria > Bacteroidota > Bacteroidia > Flavobacteriales_D > UBA2798 > DASPJQ01. The sequence goes on along the minus strand of DATGXI010000136.1, from coordinate 4,112 downwards.
TAAACACATCTTCACCAAGGCGCAAAGGCACGCGGGTAAGCAAAATCTTTCTCACTTTCACATCCTTACCATTTTCAACTGTATTGCCTATAAGCAACCGCCCTGCATTTGATCCTATATCAATGGCCCCGTAAATCATGGGGTGAAGATAGATATGAGATGTGAGATGTGAGACGTGAGAAAACAGAATTTTGGACAGAGTTTTTAACAGGAGTACTATGGAAAGCTTACTGTATGCGGGCTTTGAAGTTTAAGGCTTCACGTTACGGTTTGAGGTCAACCATAACTAAAAGTTACTAAATTCCTGTTCAAGCCATTTTGCGTAAAAAGAAGGTAAACCCGTAAATCCACACGGCAACCTTTCAGCTCATAAAAGCGCATGGCCTGAACTTTAATCCTTAAACATTAAACCAATTCTGCTTACCTTTCCTTCATGAATAACATCTCCTATAAAGAAAAATTAAAGCACATAACCACCATTATACTGGATTTTGACGGTGTATTAACTGACGGAACCGTTTTTCTTCTTCCTCCAAAAGAATTTGTACGCACCATGCACGTGCGTGACAGTTTTGCCATTGAGTATGCTGTAAAAAACGGGCTTAACATTGCCGTAATAACCGGTGGCAATAACGAGGTGGTGGTTGAACGCATGAAATACCTTGGTGTAAATGACGTTTTCCTGCGGGCTTCAAAAAACAAACTGGAGATTTACGAGCACTATAAAAAAGACAAAAACCTTAAAAACGAAGAAATTTTATATATGGGTGATGATATTCCGGATTGTGAACCCTTAAAAGTTGCCGGCCTGGCCGCTTGTCCCAATGATGCGGCTGATGAAATTAAAAAATTATGCGAATACATTTCACCATACAATGGTGGCCAGGGTTGTGTAAGGGATGTAATTACGCAGATTCTTAAGTTAAAGGGGAAATGGCCGTTCTGACAAATACCAGGCTGATGTTCTCTACCACATAGAACACATAGAAACATAGTAACAGGCGATTAAAGAATACATAGGGTTGCCTGTGGCACCGCATAGAAAAACACAGGGGATTTTAAATAAAGAAATATAGATAGAGAAATATCTTAGGTTTAACATACCCTTAAAATACCTCTACCCAAAATTTCATTACCTGGCATCAAAAAAGAAGTTAACCTTTGATTTTATTCTTCCATCGCACGCTTAAAACGGTTTCGACACATCTAAAAAGCCATGGCCCCAATAGTCCCTTATCTTTGTACTCTGTACTCTGTACTTTTACTAATACACAATTTTCAATTCCTTAAACTGATTACCGTTAATTACCTCAATGGCTTTTGTCAACGAGTCGTTCAATTCATTTATAATCGGGTAAAATGCTTTGTAGTCCCAAATATTTTGTGCAATTGTAGCGCGCAAACGTACATCAATTAAATTCTTTGATGTTTTGTAATCGGCTTCGTTAAACTTCACCCCTTCTTTTTCACCAAACGCCACAAATTCATCGGTAAATTTCTTATCAACCACAAATTTCTTTTTGAAGGTTTCAAAGTCAGGATACTGTTTTTTTAACTCGTTGCGGTTTTTGTCCACATACTCAAGGCAAAAATTATTGAACACACCTTTACGCCACAATTGCGCAAAGTAGGTTGAATTTTCGCTTGTATCAACCGGCACAAATACATCGGGAATAATGCCACCACCACCATAAACCAGACGGTGATTTATTTGCGTATAGAATTTTAACGAGTCAGGTACTTTAATGCTGTCCTTTGAATAAAACTCACCGTGTGTATAACGCTCAATCTTCTCCTTGCGGTATTCATCCACCCCGTCAGCATATGATTTTTGTATACAGCGTCCACTTGGCGTATAATACCTTTGCGTGGTTAAACGTATTTGTGAACCGTCAGGTAAATTCCATGGTTTTTGCACCAGTCCTTTACCAAAGCTTCTGCGTCCAACAACCATGGCCCTGTCCCAATCCTGCACGGCACCGGTAACAATTTCACTGGCACTTGCCGAGCTTTCGTCAACCAAAACCACCAGTTTTCCTTTTTCAAACTTACCGGTTACACTGGCGTACGTGTCTTTACGCGGATAGGTTCTGCCCTTTGTATACACCAATAATTTTTCACCGCTTATAAACTCATCGCACAAAGCTTCGGCTGTACTTAAATAACCTCCACCATTGCCTTGCAAATCCAAAATCAGGCTCTTCATGCCTACTTTTTTAAGGGAGTCCATGGCCACAAAAAATTCGCTCATGGTGGTAGCGCTAAAATTATTCAGTTTAATGTAAGCAATGTCTTTTGTCACCATATACGATGCATCCATGCTGAAAATTGGAATTTTATCGCGTGTAATAGTATATTCAATAGGGTCTTTTTGTCCTTTGCGCGTTACTTTAACTACAACCTTGGTTCCGCGTGGGCCCATTAGCTTATCACGTACACCCTGGTTTTTTATGCCATTGCCTGCTACCTGCTTTCCGTCAATTTCTACAATTTTATCACCGGCCATCATGCCCAGCTTTTCACTTGGACCGCCTGGCAGTGTATTTATGACCATAATGGTATCCTTGTAAATCTGGAAACGTATGCCTATACCATCAAAGTTACCACGCAGGTCCCGGTTCATTTCATCCACCTCTTCTTTTGGAATGTAAACCGAATGTGGATCCAGGTCCTCAAGCATGGTGGTAATGGCTTTTTCAGTCAGCTCTTTTTCTGAAACCGAGTCTACATAGTTATCAGAAATAATACGTATAAGGTATTCAAATTTCCTGTAGGTTGAGTTGGCGTCAAGTGTTTGTGCTTTGCCCTGCGTAATGGCGCTTACTAAAAATATACCGGCAAATAATAATCGTGCAGCACTTCTATTCATATCGTTCATAATTTGTGTTTAATAAATAATATGAAACACGTCTCAGTTATACAATTCTGCTAAAGCAAATGCGTGAGACCATTTCATATTCAAAAAATTTATGTTTAAATTAGCAAAATAGCCCGAACCCGGGCCTGTAAATTAAAAATTTATACGTTACTATGTACAATTCGTTTTCTATAAGGTTCATTCCAATTATAAGCTTATTTTTGATAGCAATGACCATACCAGCCCAGTCATCGTTCAGGAACGAACAGAAAAAACATGCCCGTGTAAAAGCCGCATATTCTGAGAAAGAAAGCATTATAAAAGCATTGTTTACCACCCGTAAACTTGTATACGCAAACTTTCACATGATTTTGGTTGGATTTAAGGCCGAAAAAAAACTCAAAGTCTACATTCGCGGCACAAAACAAAAAAGTTATAGTTTGTTAAAGAGCTATGATTTTTGCGTGCTAAGCGGTGAGCTTGGGCCAAAACGCAAGCAGGGCGACCTACAGGTACCCGAGGGTTTGTATGAAATAAGCAACTACAATCCGCAAAGCAGCTACCATTTATCCATCAAGGTAAATTATCCAAATAAGAGTGATAAGGTGTTGAGCGATAAAAAAAATCCGGGTGACGACATTTATATTCACGGCAATTGCGTTAGTGTTGGCTGCATTCCTTTAACCGATGAGCTTATTAAAGAGGTTTACCTCATGGCAGTTGAAACAAAAAATGCAGGCCACAAAATTCCGGTTTATCTTTTTCCCTTTGAAATGACGCCAGAAAATATGCTTGTGTATAAAATGAATGATGATTATAAAAAACACGTTGCGTTTTGGGATAACCTTCAAAAAATGTATAACTGGTGGGATAAAAACAAAAAAGAGATCCCCTACACGGTTGATGCAAAGGGCAAATATCAATTGGGGCAATAATCAATCATGAACTAATCAACGGCAAAATATTCCACGGGGTAAATTTGTGGGCTGCGCATTAATCCTCAAGGTTCATCACGGCTTCATTCAGCTCAGCCAATGTTTTTTTCTCACCCGTTTTCCCGGCAAGCTCAATTCCCATTTTATACACTGCAATGGCCGCAATGTTGTTCAATAACAGTTCGTATAATTTTCCCAGTTTATAATATGTGGGCAAATAATCAGGATGGTACTGGCGCAGTAATTCCAAAACACCAACAGCCTTGTGAATGTCTTCGCTTTTTTCGTGCTCAAGGGCAAGCGCGTATTGCAAAAACGGA
>DATGXI010000135.1:0-70087 GCA_035299065.1 Flavobacteriales bacterium | reverse complement strand
GCCTTCGCTTGCTCCACCATCGCCACTGAAAACAACCACACCTTTTTTTTCGTTTTTTAATTTATGGGAAAGGGCAATACCATCGGCAATACCCATTTGCGGACCCAGGTGAGAAATCATACCGCAAATTCTGTCGTCTTTAGAACCGAAATGAAAAGAGCGATCACGGCCTTTTGTAAAACCGTTTACTTTTCCCTGGAATTGCAAAAACAATTTGCGTAAAGCAATATCGCGCGAAGTAAATACACCCAAATTGCGGTGCATTGGAAGAATATACTCGTCCTTATGCATGGCCAGTGTAATACCAACCGAAATGCCTTCCTGTCCATAGCTTGAAAACCATTTTGAAACACGGCCCTGGCGAAGCAGGATAAGCATTTTTTCTTCGATCAAACGCGGTAATTGAATGGCCTTGTATAGGTCAATTAATTGCTGGTTGGTATACGAACCTTTTTTAAACTCAATATGTCTTTTTTCAAGAACTGCCATAAATGCATACAATTATGCTCCAAAAGTAGTTAAAATTGAGCCTTTTGCAATGAAAAATAAATTACTTTTACTGCAACCCTTAACCATCTTGAAAAACAGCACTTATATATTCATTGTGAATCCTGTTTCGGGCACGGGCAAGCAAAAAGGCGTTGAGAAATACATTACCGAAGCCGCAGCGCGGCACAAAACAAAAGCAACTATTGAATTCACCCGTTATGCAGGCCATGCCAGTGAAATTGCCAAACAAGCAGCCAACAATGGTATTGATGTTGTTGGAATTGTTGGAGGCGATGGGTCGGTGAACGAAGTTGGAAAATCATTGCTCCATACAAAAACAGCCATGGGAATTGTACCCACCGGCTCGGGAAACGGATTGGCAAGGCATTTAAAAATTCCATTGGAAATTAAAGATGCGGTTGAACAGGTATTCAACGGGAAGAGAAGCGCCATGGATGTGGGCCGTATAGAAGACCATGTATTTTTATCTACTGCCGGGTTTGGTTTTGATGCACATGTGGCCCATTTGTTTGCCAAAGAAAAAAAACGCGGATTTAATACCTACATAAAAACAGTTCGCAGGGAATTATTTCATTTTAAACCATTTGTTTTCTCCCTTAAAAATGAAAACATCACCGAAAAAGCGTTTATGTTATCAGTTGCCAACATTCCGCAATTTGGAAATAATTTTACCATAAACCCGAATGCTACCGAGAGTGACGGACTGTTAAACTGTACCCTTATTACTCCTTTTCCAAAATATAAAATACCCGGAATTACTTCGCGGTTTTTCAGGTCTTCCATTCACAAATCAAAACATTTTGCCGAATGGATTGGCGAAGAATTTGAGCTTGAAATACCACATTTGTATGCCCACGTTGACGGTGAGCCTGTTTTTGTAAAGAAAAATAAATTCTGGTGCACGGTTGATAAAGCCTGTTTGGATGTAATTAGTTAAAAGAGGTAACCAGCCTAATACGGTAAACAAAAAAAAATCATTTCGTTTTGCGATTTGTTTAAACAGATAGTGTATGCTTGGAGAATGGAATGGAACATATAATTATTCTGAAAAGATTCAGCTCAAATACGGGAAAAAGGGTGAAACAGGATTTACCATTGTGATTACTGAATTTGATGGCGTTCATTTCAAAGGAACTGTTCAGGATGATCTTGAAACTGGTGGCACACCGGGGCAAGGAACAATTCAAGGCACTTTAAAAAACGGCACACTTTATTTCGTAAAAAAAATGCCTGTTTACAGTTCGTTTACAAAGAGTGGAGAAAAGAAGCTATTTCCGGTTGAACATCCCCCCATCCATTACATTGGGCATGAAAATGAAAATGGTACTTTTAAGGGCGAGTGGAAAATAAAAAGAAGAATTATTTTTAAGCGAATTCCTTCCATTAATAAATTTCTATTTGGTTTAGGAAGAAAAACGACCGGAACATTTAAAATGTCTAAATCATAAACGTTTGCCCATCATATGCCAATCTTATTTTTGGTGGCAATCCCGGCTCAATGGCTTCATGCAGGCCCAGCAAGTGACTTATGTGGGTAAAGTGTGTTTCGCTGGCGTTTATTCTTTGCGCCACTTCAATTGCCTCTTCTAAATTAAAGTGCGAAATGTGTTTCTGAATTCGCAGGGCATTCAGCATTAAAACTTCAGAGCCTTCCACTTTTTCCATTTCAGGTTCATCAATAAAATTCGCATCGGTTATGTAGGTGAAATTATTTATGCGAAACCCGAATACAGGCAATTTATAATGCATTACCTCAACGGGGTTAAAATCAATGTCGCCAATGCGAAAAGATTCATTTTTTATTTCAATAAGGTTTAAAAGTGGTACACCGGGATATTTTTCTTCGGTAAACGCATAATGAAATTCGGTTTTTAGTGCTTCCAGCACACGGTCACGACCATAAATATCAACCGCGCTTTGTTGTATGAAATTAAAAGCCCTTACATCGTCAAGTCCTGCAATATGGTCTTTGTGCTCATGCGTAAAAAGCACTGCATCCAGTTTTTTAACATTGTATTTAAGCATTTGTTGCCTGAAATCGGGACCGCTGTCAATCACAACTGTTGTGGTTGGCGATTCAACAAGAATGCTGCTGCGCAAGCGATGATCCTTGGTATTGGCTGAGTTACACACAGCACAACCGCAGGCAATTACCGGAACACCTTGTGAGGTGCCGCTTCCCAATACGGTTATTTTAATGTTTTTTGCCAAATCCATGTAAATATAAGCATGATTCCAATTGAATAATCTTGTTATTTTTGAATATGAAACCAGGGGAACCTATAGGACTAGACCAGTATTCGGGATTTTTATTGACCTACAAACAGTGGATTGAAATAGGCGTCATTGTTCTTTCCACCTTTATTGCCACGCGGGTACTTAAGTTAGTGATGAACCGTTTCATCAACAGATCATCGGCAATTTTAAAAATTGATCGCACCCGTTACAATTTTTTTTCAAATGCACTAAATGCGGTTATTTACATTTTTGCGGTTATTTTCATTATTCACACCATTCCGCAACTGCGCAGTGTATCCACTACACTTTTTGCCTCGGCAGGTATTTTAGCCGCAGTAATTGGTTTTGCCTCGCAGCAAGCCGTATCAAACATAATTAGCGGTATTTTCATCATTATTTTCAGGCCGTTCAGGGTTGGTGACAATATAAAGGTAGGTGGTACACCCGCTGCCGAACTTTCAGGAACCGTTGAGGATATTACCTTACGTCACACCGTTATAAAAGATGCTGAAAATGCACGCATCATTATTCCCAACAGCATGATTAATTCGCAAACGGTTATCAATTATGATATTTTTGACAGTGAGTTCAGGAAACGCATACTTTTTAACATCAGTAACGAAAGCAATGTTGATTTAGCCATTCATTTAATTAAAGAAAACTTATACAAACACCCGCTTACGCTCCACTCAAAGTATACCGATGCATCCTCGATTGATGTAGCCGTAACTACTTTTACCGAAAAACATGTGACGCTTCGTGCGTACGTATGGACACTGAATGTTGAAAATGCAAGTCTGTTGAGCCATGAAATAAACCGCATTATGTTGGACGAATTCAGGAAAAACAACATTCGCCTGTCAGAACCACAAACACTTGTAATGCAAACCAATGAAAAATAGTCCTCCTGAACAATCACGCAAAAATAAAATTGGCCTTCCTCCCGGTACGCCAGTTTACCTTGGTAAGGAAAGAAGCGAGGAAATTACGATTGAAATTTTTCAATACAACGAAAAGGAAAATACACATTATAAAAATGTTGCTCCAACTGATTTTACGAATTACCTGAAAGATGATTTTGTAACCTGGATAAACGTTGACGGCATTTATGATCAAACCATTGTAAAATACATAGGCGAACAATTTAACCTGCATCCTTTAACGCAGGAAGACATTATGAATACCGACCACCGCCCAAAGGTTGAGTATTTTGAAGATTACCTGCATTTTACCCTTAAAATGTTGAAATATGACAAGGAAAAACAAGCAATTTTAAGTGAACAAATAAGTTTTGTACTGGGCAAAAACTGGGTTTTGTCATTCCAGGAAATTGATGGCGACATTCTTGATCCCATTCGTGACAGGCTCAACAATAACAAAGGGCGCGTACGTAAACGCAAAGCCGATTACCTGGTGTATTCACTTATTGACGTGATTGTAGATAATTATTTTATCATTACCGATGAGTTGCAAGTACAAATTGAAGAATTGGAACACAACATATTGCAAGGCGGTGAAAAGAAAGAACTGGAAACCATTTTAAAAATAAAAAAAGAGCTGGTTTTCCTTCGTAAATCGGTAATTCCTGTTCGTGAGGCCATAAGTGCGCTTGAAAAAAGCGACTCAAAGCTTATAGAAAAAAGCACCAAGCAGTTTTTACGCGATGTGTATGACCACACCATTCACATTGGTGAAAGCATTGAAAACTACAGGGAGATGTTGCAAAGCTTGCTGGACATTTACCTTACCGGCCTTAGCAATAAATTAAATAATGTGATGAAAACGTTAACGGTAATTTCAACTGTATTTATTCCGCTAACATTTATTGCAGGTTTGTATGGTATGAATTTCGATTATATTCCAGGGGCAAAAGACCCAAATGGTTTTGTAATTGCTTCGGTTAGCATGATAGGAATTGGCATAATAATGGTACTGATTCTTCGACATAAAAAATGGTTTTAAAAGGACTTGAATATGACCCCAAGATTCTTATAGCCTGGAGTGAGGCCATAGGAGGAAATACCAAAATGCGTGACTGGCTCACTAAAAATGGTTTTCCTGAACTGGGTATTTTTTGTTTTGCCCTTAGAAATAAAGAAGATGCCCGGGTTTGGTTAATGCAAAACGGGTTCCAGCATTTTTTTGCCCTGATCAATGGGGTTGAGGGAAATAAGAATGCATTAATGTGGCTCAAAGTGCATAAATATCCTGTTTTGTTAAAAATGGCCATGGCCGGTGATGGTGACCAGGCTTCCTTTAATTGGCTGATGAGCAAGGATCTTAAAGTTTTGGCCATGATCGCCAAACGCATTGAATTCATTAAGGATCAGATAGAAGAAGACAATAACGATCCACACAAGATCAGCTTTGAATAACAAGCACCAATTTGTTAATTATTTTAACATTCTTTAATCCGCTCAGCCTCACATTATGCGTATTTTAGAACGCGCATTAATTTATGTTTAAAGTACTTTTTTCAGCAATCGCTTTGACCCTGATTTCTCTTACTTTATTCTCGCAGCAAACTGTGAAGAAAAAGAAAGCGCGTAATCTTTATTTTGCACCTTCAGTTGGCGTTGAGGCCATGAACATTAAAAAGTACACCAATTCCAATAACGGGTATTCAGTAGTTTATAAAGGTCTTCCTTCAGTTCGTTATGGCCTTGATGTGAATATTAAAAAATCAGAAAAAATCATCATTCATACAGGGCTTTTCTATTCGTCAAAAAACATGACGCGCAACGAAAACAATCCTGAACAGGCAAGTTATGCCAACAGCCGTTTCAGGAACCGATACCTTGAATCACTTATAGGTGGAACTTATAATTTTTCTACCGGTCGTTTTGATGCCGGGCTTTATGGGAACCTGAACCTGTCATTCCTTTCATCAGCAAGTGAAACGCGTATAACAGGTGCTGGTAACAATGACGTTTATAACCACAAACCGTATTACACAAAAATGCTTGGTAGTTTTGAACCCGGGTTGAATTTTAACTACAACATCAACTACCGTGTAAGCATTGGATTTAAGTCTGGCTACCGTTTATATTTCAATTCAATTCCTATCAAAAAGGAATATTCACACAACAGTGTGCTTGTACAATCAGGGCTTTTCTTTAAATTTTAGTTCCTGCTTATCCCCTGTTTTTAATTTAACAGTGGTTCTTTTTCTTTATGAACCCAAACAGTTGTCAATACCCGGAGCGGGAATAAAAAACAACCCGAAAGAAAAATCGATTGCAGTTGAAATGACCCAAAATGCGTGATTCGGTTCCAATTGTTTTTGGTGATAATTTATTTTAGCCTTGTATGAAATGGTTTCTTACTCCTGCCATCCTGTTCCCAATTCCCTTTCAGTTGATTCATTGCCCGCCCAGGCCACAATTTTAACCTTCGGGTGATGTGAACAATAGTGGATATACTGCTTGATTTTTTTACCGTTTTTATAGTCGGTGTTTATATACACAATGCCGTTTTTATCACATTCACCTTTTGCAGCGTAGTACGAGTAAGATAGTTTCCCATTCACGTATGTATTGCTTGTACAGTTTTCTGCCGAATGAATTGTTTTTACCACAACCGTGTCCATATACATTATACTGCTGTCACAAACACCGTTGGTGTAGTAGTTTTCTTCAACAAGTTTACCTGCACCATTCCACCGGGTTGACTTACCATCCAGTTTACCACTTTTATAAGATGCCTCATAAATTTTCTTACCAAGTTTATTCAACGTCACTTTGGTTTCATGTTTACCACACGACACCATGATCAGTGTGGTTGCAAGCAGGCAAATGATTGTTTTCATGTTAGGCGGGTTTTAAAAATACTTAATAACCTGTACAAAGGCACACACATGCCGTTCACACCGTTCAATAAAAAAAACGCACAAAACACATAGTGGTTACACCCAAAGAGGCTATATTTATAGCAATGAAGATTTATACTAAAACAGGCGATAAAGGACAAACCTCTCTTTTAGGCGGAACGCGCCTTCAAAAAAACCATATTCGCATTGAAGCTTATGGTACGGTGGATGAATTGAATTCGTTCATGGGTGTATTGCGCGACTCGTATAAAGACGAAACATTAAATGTTCTGTGGGTTGATATACAAGACCGACTTTTTACATTGGGATCAATACTTGCTGCCGCAGGTGAAACCAAAAAATTTAAATTACCTGAAATTGCAGAAAGCGATATTACTGTTCTTGAAAACGCCATTGACGCAATGAATAACGAATTGGAGCCCATGCGAAGTTTTATTTTACCGGGTGGAAATATTGCCGCATCGTGGGCACACGTTTGCCGAACAGTTTGCCGCAGGGCTGAAAGACGTTGCGTTGAACTGGCCGCCAGCGAGGAAGTACCTGAACTGGTTATTAAATACCTGAACCGCCTTTCTGACTATTTCTTTGTTTTAAGCAGGTTTATCTCCAAAAAGCAAGGTTCTGTCGACACCCCATGGAAGCCAAAGGTGTGAACAAATAGTCCTTTTTCTGAAAATCAGACCTTTGCGCGCTCATAACTATAAGCCTCCCCATTTTGATTCGATACGTATAATCTTATTTTTGCGTAAAATTAAAAGTGATTATGTATTGGACGTTAGAATTAGCACAGTATTTAGAAGATGCTCCCTGGCCAGCATCAAAGGACGAGTTGATTGACTTCGCTATGAGGACAGGAGCACCCATGGAGGTGGTTGAAAACCTGCAGGAAATGGAAGACGAAGGTGAAATATACGAGAGTATCGAGGAAATTTGGCCCGATTACCCCTCAAAAGAAGATTTCTTTTTCAATGAAGATGAATACTAAACTGAAGGCCGCCATTGAGCGGCCTTTTTTTATGCTTTGCACCAAATAAGCAGCATAAACTCAAAAATCGGATGCTTTGTAGGTCAGCATACTACCAGTGGCTTTTGGGCTTCGCAACAATCTTACCGCAATTCTTTCCATTTATGGCCAAATTGGCCGGTTTTCCCATAAAATTTGACAATTATTAGACCGGGAACTCCCTATCTTCAATTAAATTTGCAGTTTTGTCTGCTTTCCCGTTGGGGAGTGATTATTGATAAACCGTACTAAAAACGTAAAATGATAAAGTTCATTTCAAAACTTTTTGGCGATAAGAAAGCCAAGGATGTTAAGGCCCTTCAACCCATCGTTACACAAACCAACGAATGGTTCAACAAATACAATTCATTTACCGATGACCAGTTAAGGAACAAAAGTTTTGAATTACGTAAGCGCATACAGGATCACGTAAGCGATATACAAAAGGAAATTACTTCCCTAAAAGAAAAAGCACAATTACCTTCTACCGAACTACAGGAAAAAGAAGATCTTTTTAAACAAGCCGAGAAGCTTTCAAAAGACCTGGATAAAAAAATTGAAGAAGTACTTTTGGAAATTTGCCCTGAAGCATTTGCTGTTGTAAAAGAAACCGCGCGCAGGTTAACCGTAAACAAACAATTGGTTGTTACTGCCACGCAACACGATAGGGATATTGCCGCCAAACAGGATGTGGTGCGCATTGAAGGCGATAAAGCAATTTGGCCAAACACATGGACCGCTGCAGGAACTCCCATTAAGTGGGAAATGGTACACTATGACGTACAGTTAATGGGTGGTTTTGTTTTGCACCAGGGCAAAATTGCCGAAATGCAAACAGGTGAAGGAAAAACACTGGTAGCTACTTTGCCTATATTCTTAAATGCACTTGCAGGCATGGGCGTTCACATTGTAACCGTGAACGACTACCTTTCAAAACGCGATAGCGAATGGAATGCTCCTTTATTTATGTTCCATGGCCTAACGGTTGATTGTATTGATAAACATGAACCAAATTCACCGGCAAGACGCAACGCATATGCAGCCGATATTACATATGGTACAAACAATGAATTTGGTTTTGACTATTTGCGTGACAACATGACCAACTCGGTTGAAATGCTTGTGCAACGCAAACATCATTTTGCCATAGTTGACGAGGTTGACTCGGTATTGGTTGATGATGCTCGTACACCATTAATTATTTCAGGACCTACGCCAAAAGGCAACAACCAGGAATACCACAGTTTCAAACCGAAAATTGATTCACTGGTAAACGAACAAAAAAAATATTTAAACATTGCACTGGCTGATGCAAAAAAATTACTGGCAAATTTGAACGATGAAAATGTTGCCGATAAAAAACAACATGCCGAAAACCTGAAAAACGGTGGAATGGCCTTGTTACGTTGCCATCGCGGATTTCCAAAAAACAAAGCACTTATCAAGTTTTTGAGTGAAACAGGTGTTAAAGCGCATTTGCAAAAAACAGAGGGGCACTATATTCAGGATCACAATAAAGAAATGCCGAAAATTGATGCCGAACTTTATTTTGTGATTGATGAAAAAAACAACTCCGTTGAATTAACCGATAAAGGAATTGATTTCTTAAGTCGTGGTGAAGACAAATCGTATTACGTAATTCCTGACATGGGAACCGAAATCGCGAAGATTGAAGCCATGAACCTTTCACCCGATAAAAAAGCCGAGACCAAAGATTCGCTTATACGTGATTACACCATTAAAGCCGAGCGTATTCACACCATGAACCAGTTACTTAAAGCATACGCATTGTTTGAACGCGATGTGGAATATGTGATCATGGACGGTAAAGTGAAAATTGTGGATGAATCAACCGGCCGTATACTTGACGGAAGACGATACAGTGATGGTTTGCACCAGGCCATTGAAGCAAAAGAAAATGTAAAAATTGAAGACCCAACCCAAACCTACGCAACCATTACACTCCAGAATTATTTCAGGATGTACCATAAGCTTGCGGGTATGACCGGTACAGCCGAAACGGAAGCAAAAGAATTTTGGGATATTTATAAATTGGATGTTGTTTGTATTCCTACAAACCGTGGCATAACGCGTAAAGACGAGCAGGATTTGGTTTACAAAACCAACCGTGAAAAATTCAATGCTGTAATTGAAGATGTGGTGAAGTTGCGCGAAGCAGGCCGTCCAATACTGGTTGGTACAACTTCAGTAGAAATTTCAGAGTTATTGAGCCGTATGTTGAAAATGCGCAACATTCCTCACCAGGTATTAAATGCAAAATTGCACCAGAAAGAGGCCGACATTGTGGCCAACGCTGGTCTGGCAGGAACTGTTACCATTGCTACCAACATGGCGGGTCGTGGTACCGACATTAAACTTGGCCCAGGCGTTAAAGAAGCAGGCGGGTTGGCAATTATGGGTACCGAGCGTCACGAATCACGAAGGGTTGACAGGCAGTTGCGCGGTCGTGCGGGACGCCAGGGTGACCCCGGATCATCACAATTTTATGTTTCGCTGGAAGATCCATTGATGCGTATGTTCGGTTCAGAACGTATTGCAAAAATGATGGACAGGTTGGGGCATAAAGAAGGTGATGTGATACAGCACCGTATGATTTCCAAATCCATTGAACGTGCGCAGAAAAAAGTTGAAGAAAATAACTTTGGTATGCGTAAACGTTTGCTGGAGTATGACGATGTATTGAACGGTCAGCGTAACGTAATTTACGAATGGAGGCGCAATGCTTTGTTTGGCGAAAAACTGGAGCTGGATGTAATGAACATGCTTTACAATGTTTCTGATTCGGTTGTTAACCAGTACCACGAATCAAAGGATTACGAAGGATTTACCTTTGAACTATTGAAAACACTGGGCATTGAGTCACCGGTTGACAGCAGCGAATTTGCAAATGGAGAACCAAATGTAATAGCCGATAAAGTTTTTGACACCGTACTTGCTTCGTATCAACGTAAGTGGGCAAGCGTTAGTGAACGTGCTTTGCCTGTAATTACCAATGTATATGAAACACAGGGATCGCAATTTGAAAACATTGTTATTCCAATTACCGATGGCATGAAAAACCTGCAATGTGTTGTAAACCTGAAAGAGTCGGTTAACCTGAAAGCCACCAACATCAAAAAAACGGTTGAACGCAGCAGTGTATTGGCAATCATTGACCAGGAATGGAAAGAGCATTTACGCGAAATGGATGACTTAAGGCAAAGTGTGCAGGGAGCAGTGTATGAACAAAAAGATCCGTTGGTGATTTATAAACTTGAATCATACCAGTTATTTGATACCATGCGCGATAAAGTGAACCGTGATATTGTATCGTTCCTCACAAAAGCCAATTTACCAAGTGCCGAAGCTGATTCGAATGTAAAAGGCACCATGCAAAAGCAACAGGTGCAGCAACCTAAAAACTTACAAACATCGCGTACCGAAACAGGTGCCCAGCAACAAACGCAACAGCAAGCAGGCGATCCAAACGTTGGCGTTAAGCAACAACCTGTACGTGTTGAGAAAAAAGTGGGCCGTAACGACCCTTGTCCATGCGGAAGTGGGAAGAAATACAAGAACTGCCACGGCACAGAAGCTTAATAAACGTTAAACGAACACGATTAAACCTGGCATTGCGTTTGAACAATGATCAATTATCAATGATCAATTGACGATTAATTGATCATTGATAATTGATAACTGACAATTGAATTCATCATTTAAAATAGTATTCATCCTTATCCTTGTGCTGCAGGGCGTGAATATTTTCGCCCAAAAAAAACCTGCTACAAAAAACAAAAAAGATCGCCCAAAAGTAACCACTGCGCCCCCTGCTCAAAAACCTGCCGGCAAAATCGAAATCCTTCAGGCCAACGTGGCTAAATATGACACCTCTTACAGTGAAGCACACCGTTTAATTGGCAATGTTATTTTCAAACACGAAAACATGCTGATGTTCTGCGACAGTGCACGCTTTTTTGAAAAAGAAAGCCGCATTAAAGCCTATGGTCATATACACGTGCAGCAAGGTGACACCCTAAATGTTTATGCCGATTCGCTGGACTATAACGGAACCACAAAACTTGCAAAGCTGCGCGGCCATATACGCATGGTTGAAAAAGATTTGGTTATGACCTGTGACTCGGTTGACTTTGATGCTAAGCGCTCAATTGGCGTTTACAAAGGCGGTGCAACCATTACCTCGGCTAAAAATAAAAACACGTTAACGAGCCGTACCGGCTATTATCATTCAAAAACAAAAGATTTTTATTTTAAAGACAACGTGGTACTGAAAAACCAGGACTCAGAATTAAAGACCGACACGCTGCGTTACAATGTGGGCAATGAAACAGCCTACTTTATTGCCGCAACCAAAATTACTACAAAAGATACCGGTGAAATTACCACAACCAATGGATGGTTTGATACACGCAAAGACAAATCGGCATTTTATAACCGCAGTGAATTAAAAAAGAAAGAAAAAAACATTACGGCCGATACGATTCTTTATGATCAGAAAAAGGGAATTGGGAATTTATATGGCAATGCCTGGATGTATGACACCACTGACAAAGTAGGCTTGTTTGGCGATTATGCCTACTACGATGAAAAAAAAGAAGAAGTGCTTATTACGCGTAATCCCTTCATGATGCAAAAATTCAGCAAGGACACATTTTATTTAAAAGCTGATACCATTTTTTCAGTAAGGGACACAAGTGGGAAATCAACTGTAAAAGCGTATCGTAATGTGAAATTTTTTAAAGGTGATATGATGGGTAAAGCTGATAGTTTAATATACAGCGATGAAGACAGCCTGATCAAGTTTTTCAGGCAGCCTGTTTTATGGCAAGACAAAAACCAGCTAACAGGTGATTATATGGAGGCACGCGTGGTTGACAATAAAATTCAGAAAATAACCATTACCAACAATTCGTTTATTATTTCAAAAGCTGACACCGTTGGATACAACCAAATAAAAGGGCGAAATGTTTATGCTTATTTTAACGAGGAAGAAATTTCAAAAATAAAAGTAGAAGGCAATGGGCAAACCCTGTATTATATTGGTGAGGAAGGAAAATCGTACAGTGCCATTAACCGGGCCGATTGCAGCGACATTATACTGTACACCAAAGAAGGCAAAATAAAACGAATTACATTTGTGTATCAACCTGATGCTACCGCCTACCCCATTGACAAGTACCCAGCCAATGAAAAACTGCTGAAAGACTTCAAATGGCTGGAGGAACAAAAACCAACCGAGCTGGATTTTAAGCCAGTAATTGAGTTCCTGGGAACGCGGTAACCCCTTAATTTGACCGGTTTCGTACGCTTTAAACCACCCTTTTTTCACCCTATCACCGTTAAAATCCGTTTATCCAATTTTAACATCCTTTTTTGCCAAAAAAGCTATATTTTTAGGTAAATATAAATTCTATGAAATTCATTAAAGTATTTGCCATAGCGTTTCTTTCGCTTGGCTTTGTAAGTTCAAAAGCCCAAACGGCCGATGAAATAATTGCCAAACACATTGAAGCCATTGGCGGAACCACAAGCTGGGAAAAAATAAAAACGTTGCGTTTTGAAGGAAAAATGTCAGCCCAGGGTGCTGAAGTAAAAATTGTTCGTACACAAATTGACAAGAAAGCCGTGCGTACCGATATTTCGGTAATGGGTATGAACGGATATTCAATCATAACCGAAAAAGAAGGATGGAATTACATGCCTTTTGGGGGAATGACCAAACCTGAGCCCATGACAGCTGACGATGTAAAATCATCGCAGGATGAATTAAACATACAAGGTGATTTCATGACCTACAAGAGCCTGGGAAAAAAAATGGAGTACATAGGTACCGAAGATTATGATGGTACAGAATGCCACAAATTAAAACTAACCGACAAAGATGGCCAGGAAACCACGTTTTACCTGGATCCTGAAACCTACTATATTATTAAACAAACAACCAAGTTCATGGCTGACGGAAAAGAAAACACCGCTGTGATGACGTTCAGCAATTACAAAAAACTTGATTCAGGAATTGTTTACCCTATGACAGTGGGTGGCGACTGGGGCAATACCGAAGTAACCAGTATTGAAGTTAACTTAACGGTTGACGAATCCATTTTTAAAATTTAATTCTACACATATTCACAAAGGTCTGAAGCAATTCAGGCCTTTTTTATTTTCATTTTTACCTCTATGAAAAAACTAATTTCACTTGTTTTTATTGGCATTGCAGGCCAGGTATCATCGCAGGCAGTTAACTCATCACTGTTCGGTATGATGGAGGCAAGGGCATTGGGCCCCGGCACCATGAGCGGACGTATAACTGCCATTGAAGGCGTTAACAAAGACGATGGAAAAACAATTTATGTAGGTACTGCCGGTGGCGGTGTTTGGAAATCAACCAACGCAGGCGCTTCCTACAAATCTATTTTTGACAAATACTGCCAGTCAATTGGTGCGGTTGCCATTGATCAAAAAAATCCTTCAACCGTTTACGTAGCAACAGGTGAAAGCAATATGCGTAACTCGGTTTCTATTGGCAACGGCATGTATAAATCAACCGATGGTGGCGACAACTGGAAAAAAATAGGGCTGGATAGTACTGAGCATATTTCAAAAATAATTGTTGATCACAATAATCCTGAAATCATTTACGTTGCTGCACCCGGCCCTTTATGGAGCAACAGCAAACACCGCGGTTTGTATAAATCAACAGACGGTGGCGCTACCTGGTCAAAAATACTTTACATAGATGATAAAACAGGTTGTGCCGATATATTGATGGATCCCACCAATGCCAATGTTCTTTTTGCATCAACCTGGGAATTCAGGCGCATGCCCTACAGCTTTAATTCAGGTGGAAATGGAAGTGGCCTTTATAAAAGTACCGATGGAGGAAAAACCTGGAGAGAAATTAAAAACGGCTTGCCTCCAAAACCATTTGGACGCATTGCCATGACGCTTGCTCCATCAGATCCAAAACAAATGGTGGCCATTGTTGAAAGCAAAAACACAGGTTTGTATATTTCAAGCGATGGTGGCGAAACCTGGAAAAACCAAAGCGCTACTTCAAATATTGTTGCACGCCCGTTTTATTTCAGCACCATTGTTATTGATCCAAAAGATCCGAAACGCGTTTACCGTCCTGCCTTTTCATTTGCTTACAGCAGTGATGGCGGCTATTCTTTTTCAGAAGCAACAGGTGATGGCGGATGGGTACACAGTGACATGCACGCCCTATGGATAAATCCCTCAAACACAAATGTTATGTACGTGGGAACTGACGGTGGTGTTTACATGAGCGTTGACAAAGGCGTAACCTGGCAATTTAACCACGGTTTACCTGTTGGACAATTTTACCATGTTGATGCCGATATGAACGATCCGTACAACGTATATGGCGGTTTGCAGGACAATGGTAGCTGGATGGCACCAAGCGCTGCACCGGGTGGTATAAACAATTCACGCTGGAGCAACGTGGGTGGCGGTGATGGTTTTTGGACCGTACCTGATGCTGACGGAAAAACATTGTACAGCGAATACCAGGGTGGAAACATGAACCGTGTTGACATTGCAACATCAAAATCGGAATCCATTCAACCGCAAAAAACAGCTAAGGAAGATAAGCTGCGCTGGAACTGGAACACACCCATAATTCGCGGAACAAAAAATCCGAAAAACATTTATGTGGGTGCACAGTACTTGTACAAAACCACTGACCAGGGCAGAACCTGGAAACGCATTTCACCCGATTTAACCACAAACGATAAGAAAAAACAAAAGCAGGAAGAAAGCGGTGGATTGAGCGCTGACAATACTTCGGCAGAAAACCATTGCACCATTTTTACAGCAGCCGAATCGTCATTTGATGAAAACATTATTTGGGTTGGTACCGATGATGGAAATTTACAATATACACTTGATGGTGGAACAACGTGGACAAACGTATCGGCCAATGTGGCAAAAAGTGGAATTGCAGCACAAGCCTGGGTAAGCAGTATTCAGCCATCGCAATTTGACAAGAATACCGTTTACGCTACCTTTGAAAATCATATGTATGGTGACCATGCAACGTATCTTGGGAAAAGTACCGATATGGGTAAAACCTGGACCAGGATCAATCACAAAGAATTTACCGGGTTTGCACATAAAATAAAAGAAGATCCCATCAACAAAAACTTATTGTTCCTGGGAACCGAAATGGGATTGTTTGCTTCACTTGACGGAGGTGAAAACTGGTACAGGATGAAAAACAACATTCCCGAATACGCACTGGTTCGTGATTTGCAAATACACCCACGCACACACGATTTAATTGTAGGCACACACGGCCGTGGAATTTATATACTTGATGATATACGCCCCATGCGTAACCTTACAAAAGAAATATGGGAAAAAGATGTTTATTTATTTGAAACGCCAGACATCACCTTAAACAACGGACGCTTTGGATGGGGAGGACCTGAAACTTCTGGCGGATGGGGAGCAGGAAATCCGCAGGAAATACCTACCATTAATTATTATTTAAAACAGCGCCTGAATACCGGTAAAATTACCGTTGAAATTTGGGACGCAAACGGAAAACTGGTACAGGAAATACCAGGATCCGTAAGGAAAGGCATCAACAAAGTTTATTGGAATTTGAGAGGAACACCTCCGCGTGTTGCGCAGGGAAGCACAAAAATAGATGGTGCAGGTTTTACTGCTCCCATGGTCATGCCGGGTAAATACACCGTAAAATTAAAAGTGAACGATAAAGAATATGTAAGCACTGTAAATTGCGTACACGATGCCAAAAATCCTGATCTCACTTTTGAAGACCGTAAAGCCGTATATGACAATGCTATGAAAGTACAGGCGCTTTACAACAAATTAAATTCGGCTGTTGATACCATAAGCTATTACCAGAAAAAATTAAAAGCTGACGATAAGGCTTACCAGAAAGATAAAAATTACCAGGCGTTTTACAATGATCTTGAAAAAATTCGTGCCGAATTAATGGCAACCAAACAAACATCCATGTTTGCTGATGAGGAAAAAATCCGCGAAAAAATTTCAGGTTTATACGGCACATTTTGCAACATGCAGTCAAAACCCAATGCCATGCACATTGAAGCCGTTGATGTACTGGCCAGTGAATTTGCTGTACAGGAAATAGCCCTGAAAAAAGCAATGGATAAACATTTGCCCAAAGTGAAAGCGCTGGAAGTAAAAAAGCAATAACCACAATTGACTGGTTATTAATATTTTATTCAACTCTTACAGAAAGCGGAAGTAAACATTCCGCTTTTTTTATGCTGTATATTCATGGTGCTGGCAACACACCATTTTTTTCGATTTACTATACAACAGTGCATGTCAGCACAGTAACCAATGCTTTTTGATTCGTAAACAATTAAAATTGGTATTACCTTTGCGTCCATATGAAAATACAGGGTGAAATAGAGAAAAGACGAACGTTTGCAGTAATTGCGCATCCCGATGCCGGTAAAACAACTTTGACCGAAAAACTCTTATTGTTTGGTGGAGCAATTCAAACAGCAGGTGCGGTAAAAAACAATAAAATCAAAAAAGCCACTACCAGTGACTTTATGGAGATTGAAAAGCAACGTGGAATTTCGGTTGCTACATCGGTTATGGCTTTTAATTACCGCGGGTTGAAATTAAATCTTTTGGACACCCCCGGTCACAAGGATTTTGCCGAGGACACTTACCGAACGTTGACAGCCGTTGACAGCGTTATTTTATTGGTGGATGCAGCCAATGGCGTTGAAGAGCAAACTGAAAAGCTCATGAACGTTTGCCGCATGCGCAACACGCCCGTAATTATTTTCGTGAATAAAATGGACCGCGAAGGAATTGACCCTTTTGACCTTTGCGATGAATTGGAAAAGAAGCTTGATATTTTGGTTCGCCCGCTTTCATGGCCAATAGGCATTGGACAAACATTCAAGGGCGTTTACAACATATATGATCAGGATTTAAATCTTTTCAATCCAAACAAAACAAAAATTGAAAAGGAAGTTATTTCCATTAAAGACATAAACAGTCCTGAACTGGATGAACTTATTGGCAAAGGTGCCGAGCAATTGCGCAATGATTTGGAATTAATAGAAACCGCTTACGATCCGTTTAACCGGCAGG
Organism: Flavobacteriales bacterium; assembly: GCA_035299065.1. GTDB lineage: Bacteria > Bacteroidota > Bacteroidia > Flavobacteriales_D > UBA2798 > DASPJQ01. Next base: position 52,358 of record DATGXI010000135.1, on the reverse strand, counting down.
ATTACCTGGATGGGTTGGTTGCACCCGTGTTTTTTGGAAGTGCGTTGAACAGTTTTGGTGTGCAGGAATTGCTTGATTCATTTTGTGAAGTTTCTCCTACTCCACTGGGACGCGAAACCGACAAACGTTTTGTAAAACCTGACGAAGAAAAATTCAGCGGATTTGTTTTTAAAATACATGCCAACCTTGATCCCAAACACCGCGACCGGATTGCCTTTTTACGCATTTGTTCGGGAAAATTTGAGCGCAACAAACCTTACCACCATGTTTTGCTTGACAAGGATTTAAAATTCAGCAATCCCACCAGTTTCATGGCACAGGATAAAAGCATTATTGATGAGGCTTATCCTGGCGATGTGGTTGGTTTGTATGATACAGGAAACTTTAAAATTGGTGATACCTTAACCGAAGGTGAAAACATGTTGTTCCAGGGTATACCAAGCTTTTCGCCTGAAATATTTAAGGAATTGGAAAATAAAGATCCAATGAAAACAAAACAGCTGGAAAAAGGAATCCAGCAGTTGACCGAAGAAGGGGTTGCACAGTTATTTATTCAACAACCGGGCAACCGAAAAGTTGTTGGAACAGTTGGAGAATTACAGTTTGAAGTAATTCAATACCGCCTTAAAAACGAATACAATGCCTCGTGTAACTTCAGGCCACTGAACATTCACAAAGCCTGTTGGATGACGAGCGATAATCCTGAAAAATTAGCTGATTTCATTCGCCAGAAAACAAACAGCATTGCGTACGATAAAGACGGAAACGTTGTATTCCTGGCCGAGTCAGCCTTTTTGCTGAACATGACCATTAATAATTATCCTGACATTAAATTTCATACCACCAGCGAGTTTAAACTAAAAAACCGTCAACCTGCTTAATGTTACTTGATATTCATCCCGATAATCCTGATGCCCGCAAAATTATTACCGCGGTTGAAATCCTGAACGAGGGAGGAATAATTGTATACCCTACCGACTCGGTTTATGCCGTGGGTTGTTTACTGAACAAGTCAAAAGCCATTGAGCGTTTGGAAAAATTCAAAAAAGTAAAAGCGGCAAAAGCTAATTTTTCCATTATATGCAGTGATTTGAGCAATATTTCAGACTACGCACGAAACGTGGAGAACAAGGTTTTCAAAATCATGAAAAAAGCATTGCCGGGACCGTATACGTTCATTTTAAATGCAAGTTCAAAAATCCCCTCATATTTTAATGCCAATAAAAAAACTGTTGGTATTCGTGTTCCCGATAACAACATTGCCCGTGCATTGGTTGAGATTTGCAATGTGCCTTTGGTCACCACCTCGGTACATGACGATGAAGATGAAATGATGGAATATTTAACCGATGCAGAATTGATACACGAAAAATTTGGCAACAGCGTTGATTTGGTTATTAACGGTGGAATTGGATCATTGGAACCTTCAACGGTTATTGATTGTACAAGTGGCAGTCCTGAGCTTATTCGTGAAGGAAAAGGGGAAATTGTGCATTTGTTTTGATCTCAGTCCCTGTAATACAAAAAATAGTACCCCTCAACATTATCCAGATAAACTCCGTCAAAACCGGCATCAATTATTTTTTTGGTATATGAATCGTCATTGCCATAAATAATTTCTTCCCATTTATTTTTCCAGTATTTTATCCAAAACTCGTCCGGATAACCATCGTATTTACGCTTGATCCACCATGGACGTCTTAAACCCCACCGTTTTTTCCAGTAATACCTGTATTTTTCGGCCGAACCAATGCTCATATATGAAATCAATAAGCGCTGGCCGCCATTCGATTTGTGTTTCATGCTTTGTATTTCAGCGCTCGTAAATTCATCGTCATTAAAAAACAAATCAATAATAACCACATCAAAATTGGTTGCATTTATGGCGTTTATCATGTCTTGTTTTGTTGCAAAATTGGTTGAGCTGATCAGGTATAAATAATTCTGAGCATCTTTTAAGGCAGAAATATTGCTGGTGTTTTCATACCAACACGAATCAGGTATGAGCATATAATCATAATTGGAAGCATTACGCGGAAAACAAATAAACCCCTGCGCATTATTTCGCGAAATTGCATCGCCTATGTTCGCATTGTTGTCCACATAATCTGCCACCAGAATGGGTTTGTCTGCCTTGAGCTTTTGCAGCATGGACAGGCGATAATTGTCAATCGCCAGACTTCCGTTGTAAAAAATTTCCTCGTTGCCAAAACCGTCAATGGCGTTCAAATAATCAAGGTTCACGTTTTGGCCGGCATCAACGTGTTCAAAAGCCAATTCGGTACCATTTTGAGGAATAACTATGAAATTGGGATTGAATGAACGTGCATACGAAGAAATGGCGATCACAAATTTTTGCATTTTTTCACCGGCACGTTCTGAACGTTTTTCTTTGAAGCATGAAAAAAATGAAAAAGAAACGAATACAGTTAAAAAAACGAGCGGTAAATTGCGCAGATTAACGCTGATTTTTTTCAATTTATTTTTAATTACAAGGTATCTCACTACTCATGTCTCACTACTCATATTTTTTTACCCCTTGATATCATCCACGCTGCGCATATCCAATGCATCACGCAAACCATTACCAAGCAACATGAATGCAAGTACCAAAATAGTGGTACATAAACCAGGTAGCAAAGCCATATAAGCCATTGGGCCGTTGAAATAATCTTTGTGATCGGCCAGCATGCTACCCCAACTTGGCATGGGTGCCTGTGCCCCAATTCCCAAAAAGCTCATACCCGCTTCAATTAAAATAGCCGATGCAAAGTTTGCCGCACTTACCACAATAACCGGCCCCATTACATTGGGTAAAACGTGTTTGAATATGATGCGCATTGACCTAAATCCAAGTGCTTTGCCCGCTTCAATGTATTCTTTTTCGCGCACGCTCAACACCTGCCCGCGCACCAAACGCGCTACCTCAACCCACATGGTTAAACCAACCGCTAAAAACACTTGTGTAAATCCTTTTCCAAGGGCAACTGTAATGGCAATGATCAATAACAAGGTTGGAATGGACCACACCACATTAATCAACCACATAATCACATCATCAACCCAACCGCGGTAATAACCTGCAATGGCACCCAGCATAATTCCAATCACCAATGAAATAATTACAGAAATTAATCCCACCGACAAGGAAACAATTGTACCGGCCATTAAACGCGAAAGCATGTCGCGGCCGTTACGGTCAGTTCCCAACCAATACGTATACCGCTTCATCTGGTGGTTCTTGATTTGCTCCTGCATGTCGGTTATTGATTCAACATGGCGTTTATTGTTGATGTCATAAAAAATAACATTGCCTTTGTCATCGGCCGTCATGCGGCTGTTTTCGTTCAGCGGATAAATGACATCGGCCAGCTCGTATGAACTTTCAGGCGCGGTTGCTTTGGCCTCCTCGGTATCGCCTGTATATTCTTTGATAATGATTTTTGTGCCAACAAATTCAAATCCGCTAATGGGCAAATAAATATAATCTTCCTCACGGCCTCCAAAAAAAAGCATCTCGTAAAAAGCAGTTTCATCGGCAGGTGTGTCCTTACGCCACAATAAGAAATTACAATTGAATCCGGGTTTTTTGGTAGCAATGTTACGAATCTCAATATCGGCATTGGTTGTTTTATCAGGACGAATGAGTGCTCCAAAAATTGAAATCAATGAAGCAACAACAATCATGACCAAGCCAAACATGGCGATGCGGTTTTTTTTCAACCTGCGCCATGCCATTTTTGAAAGAGAACGCGAAATCTCTTCGTTTGCCTGCTTTTTTTCTTTGGTCTCCAACTGGTTTTAAACCTTGATTTTTCTACCCTTCCATTTTCCTTTGTATACCAAACCGGTTAACGCAATAAATGGAATATACATTACATTAAAAATCCATGCAGGAACAATAAACCACAAATAACGGCTTACTCCCAACCTGCCTGCAACCAAAAATAAGAACAAAAGGTCAATAAGCAGCTTACCTGTGGGTATCAAATACCACTTGTTTGGCCACGGCTCTGATATAGAGAAGATTATGCCAAAAATTGCCGCGCAACAAGTCAACAAAACCGTTAATGAACACAGCAATAACAGCGGATTTGAGCCTGTTCCGGTTTTTTGTCCCCAACGCAAACGCTGGTTTAAAAACTCACCTAACGTGGCGGGGCCCTTGGTTAAAACGGTTAATGAGGCGTGTGTAAAGGCTTTTATTTTTGCATTTTTTTTCTTTGCAAAGTTCAACAGGGTTAAATCATCGCCACTTAAATTTTTTGATTTAAGCAATTTGGCCGATGCTTCCCACATGAGCTGTTTTTTACCACCCATGTTGGCGCCTGAACAATATAAATGTACACCGGCATTGCCTGTGCCAAGTGCAAATGCGTTTAAAGAAAGCTGATCCAAAAAATAAATGCTTTGTGCAAGCCCCGGATTTTTATATTCATACAAAACAGGGCCGTAAACAAAATCATAATTGCCGGGAATTTGCAATTGTATGATTTGCTCAACATGGTTTTTTTGTAAAACACAATCGGCATCGGTAAAAACAAGAAATGAATTGTGCGCCTGCTCAATGCCTGTTGCGCTTGCGGCTTTTTTTCCTTCACCGCTGTTTAAAATACAATTGTATCCGGCATGTATAATGTAAGCCGTTGAATTGTCGGTTGAGGAATCGTCAACAAAAATAACAGGTGTTTTTTCAGTTTGGTTTTTTAACGAATAAATGAGAGGGGGCAGGTTTTTTTCCTCGTTGCGAAAAGGTACAATAACGGTAACCGCAATTTTTCGGGTGGCAGGCATTGCTTTTTTACGCGGTAAAAGCCATCCGATGGACGACAAAAAAATAAAAAACGCATAAAGCGCCAGTATGGCTGTGCATACATAAAAGAACTCCATCATATGGCTTTGCGGTTAAATAGCAACCAGGCACCAATGCATGCAGGAATTACCTGGTTAATGACCCATAAAAGCAATACCGAAACCACAATGGCAACCGGGTTGTGTATAACGCCTGAAAAAACAATAACCGAAATGGACTCACGAATACCCAATTTGTTTAACGCAAATGACGGGGCTACGGTAAGGATGAAAAAATATATGTTGGCGTATAAAAACAACGTTGCAACCGGCACGCTATTGTCAAAAAAATAAAGAATGAGCAATAACTGCAGGGTATATAAAGCCGACCGCAGGAATGAAAAATGAAGAATTTGAAAATTGTCATACACTGAAAGTCCATAAAACCCGTTTACATGCTTACCAAGTGGTTTAAACCATTTTACTTTTAAAAACAGTTTTAGAAAAAATTCAGGGTTAAATAAGAACCAGGCGTGGTATGCAAGCAACACTACAAACATGGTAATGTAAACTGCCTTTAATGATTCATACTGGTCAAGGAAAAGCGAAAAATCAACCGGCAATAAAAAAACGGAAAACACAGCAAACATACATATGGTTATAAACTGGGCGTAACCTGAAAGCAGGTTCATCAAAATAATTTTGCCGCGTTCCTGTTTTTTAAACTGCATGGCGCGCCCGGGAAAATCACCCAGGCGGTTAGGTGTTATAAATCCAACGGCCAGGCCGGTTAATACACTTTTTATGGCTGTTGTATAGCTAATATCCTGCACCTGCCTTGCCATGAACCACCACTTATAACATTCAATACCCATGTTGGCAATGGCAATAAGCATGACCATTAAAAACAAGCCGGCAATGGCATAACCATCAAAATTTGAAAAAATGCGAAAATCAACATTTGCTGCGGGATTAATAAATAACGTATTGAGCACATACGCAATACAGGTTATGAAAACACCAAGTCCAAGAACCCATGTTAACCTGTTGGTATTTTTTGATGTTAGTGTAAAACTACCCGCTTTCACTGTGCTTTTATTTGTGTAAATTTAGCCAAATGTTGCAAGACCGCGTTATTTTAGGAATTGACCCCGGTACCGTTATTATGGGTTATGGGGTTATTCATGTACAGGGTAAAACCCCTAAGCTGCTTGCACTTGGCGTTATCAAACTTAGTAAACTGGATGATATGGCCGACCGCCTCAAGCATATTTATGACCGAACGGTGGGTATTATTGACCAGTATAAACCTGATGAATTGGCCATTGAAGCGCCTTTTTTTGGAAAAAACGTGCAGAGTATGTTAAAATTGGGGCGCGCACAGGGTGTTGCCATTGCTGCAGGTTTGAGCCGCAGTGTTCCCATGACCGAGTACTCACCCAAAAAAATAAAACAAAGTTTAACGGGTAACGGCAGCGCTTCAAAAGAGCAGGTTGCTGCCATGCTGCAACACCAGTTTAAATTTACCGAATTACCCAAATACCTTGATGCAACCGATGCTTTAGCTGCTGCCATTTGTCATTTTTACCAGCGTAACAGCGTAAGTTCAGGAAAAAAATCCTATTCAGGATGGGACGCTTTTGTAAAAGACAATGCGGCAAAAGTGAAGTCAGCAAGTTCGAATTCGAAGAAAAAACTCGTGAGTAAATAGTTTAAAATTCTTGAATTTTCAATTTACTATTTGGCTGCCTTTTCCGGCTATCGCTAATAGCCCTCGCCAATCTGTTTTCCAAAAAAATATTTTATTTGCTCGGGGCTATCACGCTCTATCCGGGGCAGCGTTTTTACCGTTGAAGCATTGTTATTCCATGCTATTGCTAAAATTCCTTTTTTTAACCTGCCAGCGATGGAAGCGGCACGCAGCGCAGCTACTTGTTTACGGTTGTTAGCGAGGAGGCGACTGAAAGAAGGCACCGCAGCGTTACAACCGTAAACAAGTAGCAAGTGAAGTAAAGCGTACAGCGCGGTTCACATGAAGGGTAAACGCACAAAATAAATATGTTTACGGGTTATGCCTTGCGTTTTACGCTTCATGTGAAGGCAGCACAAAAAAAAATCCCCATCAATTGCGACAGGGATTTTCAATTCGGGATTCGAAATTCGAAATTCGAAATTCGAAATTCAAAATTCAAAATTCAAAATTTCTTAGAACGGCAAATCATCATCAACCACTGCATTCATTTGCGGGGCAAACTCCTGTGTTGAGTTGTTTGCTGTACCGTTTTGTACCGGTTGTGCAGCGCCTACACGGGCAATTTTCCAGGCATCAAGCGAGTTGAAATATTTTGTAACGTTTGTTTTTGGATCTAACCATGCACGACCACGCAGATTGAAATTAACTTCAACCTCTTCACCCACTTTAAAATCATTGATCAAATCAACTTTTTCCTGGGTTAACTGGAAAATTACTTCCTGTGGGTAAGGCGAGTTGGTTTCGGTGATCACAAATTCGCGCTTCTTGAATTTTTCGCTTACCTGGGCGGTGTCGTTAATTAGTTTGATGGTTCCTTTGAAACTTAGCATAGACTTATTTTTTAATGATTGCCAAATTTAAAAAACAGACCTACACAAATAAACCCCGGCTTAATAAGATTTTAAAGAAATTATTAACCATTAAAGGAAAGCAGGGTCATCCACGCCTCGTTCACTTTGCCCTGGTTTAAGAGGTCGGCTGCGTGCTTATGCAGCTCGTTTTCAAGCATAGCTGGGTCTTTTTCAAACTTAATGAAAACATCGGCCAGCTCGGTTAGCTTAAATTCATTCACATCGGTCTCATTTGGCAGCGCCTCGGCATTGCCAAGCTGGCCTAAATGATTGCCGGTTAAAAATGTGCTTTTGCGAATGGAATCGGGCAAACTGTCAACACCAATGCCAATGCTGGTAAGTGGTTTTTGTATTTCAAAAAGCGCATCGCCATGGGCACGGCAATACCAGTTGCCACCCATACGTGCTACCAGGTCAATTTTTTTCTGGTCAATTAATTTGTTTTCATCAAGCACATCTTCACTCACGTGTATGAGCAAAATTTCGCAAATAACCAGATTACCTGCACCACCGTTTTGACCGAGTTCAATAACCTGGTTAACCTTGCACTCAAGTTGCACGGGGCTTTCTTTTACCCTGAACGGCTTTATTTTTTCAGACGGAATTGGGGTAAACCCTGCTTTTACAAATTCATTTACACCTTTTGGATACTCGGTACTTGCCAATGAAGTTTGGTGCACCATGTTATAATTTACAATGTTGATGACTACCTCGGGATTTTCCTTAATGTTGTCATACGTATGCTTGGTTGCACCTGTGCGCCCGCTGCGTGCCGGTGAAAAAACCGCTATGGGAGGGGCTGCACTAAATACATTGAAAAAACTGAACGGTGCCAGGTTGGGATTACCATCCTTGTCAACAGTACTGGCAAATGCTATGGGACGCGGACCAACAGCGCCCAGCAAATAACTGTGTACTTGTGGAATGGTGGCCGATTTTGGGTCAATGGTTAACATACTTGAACTATTTAGGGTAAAAATAACGGAAAGTTTGTGATTGTGGCCAGGGGTTGATAAAGATCATTAAAGGAGCTGCAGTAGCGGGAGGCAAGTGGCAGTAGCAGTGACAGTAGGCAGTACCAGTAGCGGTGTGTGAGTGTATAAAAAACAAAGTTTTAAATGCAATGTTTTTTGGAATTTATGGCATAAATTACATGTTCTGAAATACGTATGAAAATTGGTTTAGCAATTACACTGGTATTGTTTGCTTTCACAGGCGTGTCACAAAGCCTTGTGAGAGGTTATGAACCTGACACGGTATTGGCGCGTTCATGGCAAAACATGGAATTTTTAGAAGAGGTTGGCACAGCCGATGTATTGATTTGGCTTGACAAAAAAGATCCGCGTCCGTTTGAAGTGCGCAGCTGTATTACCATTAGCACATCATTTGACTCCATTGGCAATATGGAATATTTAATCAAACATATTTATGCCAATGACAGTGAATTTAAAAAATGGACAACCACCGGTATGCATTATGAGATGGACTACAGGGAGTCAGTAAACGCAGGTTACGTAGGTGGCTGGGACTGGCATGTGGAGAAATTTGAGCACAGGCCCTCAAAAGCTGAAATGGAAGAATTGCTTGAAAAATGGCGTTTTTTTGTGGATACCGGTAACTGGACCGTGGTAAGTTTTGGGTTAAACAAACAGGTTTGGATGGATGTTTTTGGGTTTGTGCCGGAATTTAACGTTGATGCAAAATAAAAAAAGCAGTCGTAAAAGACTGCTTTTCAGTTAGTGCGGGCGGAGGGACTCGAACCCCCATGGTTGCCCGCTAGATCCTAAGTCTAGTGCGTCTGCCAATTTCGCCACGCCCGCATAACCCGTAAAGGGCTGCAAATATAGGATTTTTTACAAAACACAAATTCTTTTTCGGCAGGTCACTAAGGCCAATTACCAACTTACATGTTAAACCAATGGATAAATAAAAGCACTTTTGGCAGTGTTTGTTGCCAAATTCCATCATTAACTGCTTATATTTCGTGGTATAAAATCAACACATATGTTCGGACTATTTAAAAAACGACAAAAAACCGGGGTTTCAAAAGGGGGCTCAACCATGTATGAGTATAAAACCACCGACAAAGTTATAGGAACTGAAAGTTTGGCGGGAGGAAACGAAATTCACCTTGAAGCCATTAGTGCACACATTGAAAAGCACATTGGTAAAGTTGATTTTGTTTTTCATGAACTCATTTCAGCACTTGTACATATTGATGTTCACATTGTTTATCCAACCCCGGCACGTAATTTTTATACCCTTGTTACAAGCGGAATGAGCGACAGGCCCATGAACATTCCTTCGCCTGAAGTCAAAGACTGGGAATATGGTGAGGTTATGCTATGCCTGCCTCCCGAATGGAAAATTGACGAAGAAGCGTTAAAGGATGAAAAAAATTACTGGCCCATACGCATGTTAAAGTTTATTGCGCGTTTTCCGCACGAATATAACTCATGGGTTTCATTCGGCCATACCATACCAAATGGAAATCCGCCTAACCCATTGGCCGATAACGTTGGATTTTGTGGTGTACTGCTGGATGTACCTGTTACAACCGGAAAGGAATTTCCGCTTTTGCAATTGGAAGATAAACGCATTTTATTTTATGCGCTCATTCCTTTGTTTGAAGATGAAATGAATTTTAAATTGCAGGAGGGAAATGACGCCTTGCTTGAATTGTTTGACCAACACAGCGTGACGGAATTGATAAATGTGAACAGGCGCAGTGTGGTTGGCCAATCAACTGGCAGGAGACGATAATACGTAAACATCTTCATGAAGATTTTTATTGGTATACTGGTGTTTTTAAGTGCAGGTATGCAAGGCTTGTCGCAAAAATTAGCCTACCATGACTGGAAATTTGCCTATATGATGCATGCTGAACCAAAACATGTGAATGAAATGGTAAAGCTTTTTGGTGATTCCAAAAAACCACTGCATGTTTATTTTGATTGCGACTCAACATTAAAACCTGAACACTTTGAGGCCCTTTCCAGGCTAAACATATGTTATATGCGTTTTCATATTAGGAAACCTCAAAAATTTTATTGCTCAGGACTTGACAAATTGCATGTTGACACACTTGAATTGGGAGGGCAAACGCATTTGTTCCTGGAGGACGCTTCCAAAATAAAAGAGTTAAAACGCCTTCATCTAACCGTATTCATTCCTGATTCTACTTTAACAAAACCGCCAGCATTTGATCAAATTACCTCGTTACATATCTCTCTTAGCCCGGTAAAAGATATTTCGACTATTATTGGATCGCTCAAAAAATTGAAACTTCTGGATCTTGCCAAAATGGATGCAGGCCTTGACCTGGTTGCAAGCATGAACGTACTTAAAGATGCGCCTATTGAAGAGTTATGGATGTATTTGGTTAACGTCAACGTACCTGAAGTTGAAAAAATTGGATTCCCTAACCTGAAAAAATGTGTCTTACGATTAAATAATGTAAAAACATTCCCCTACACCGACTTTATTGGCCGATGTCCCAAACTGGAAAGCATTGATTTAACTGCAAACGGATTTAGTGAGAAATACATCAGGGGCATGCAGGAAAAATATCCGCATGTGAAAATAATTCGGGATTATTGATACTTTTATTGAAGCAAGAAAACCCGAACAAACATGAATTTTCAATCATTATTATATCTCGCAATTATTTTACTGACTGGTTGCGGCAAAGGTGACCATTCATTCAACATACAGGACGAAGGTGGAACTGAAATCATTGTTGAACCCAATGTGAGTTATTTTTTACAAAAGCAAGCGGGCTTTACAAATGAACCAACATTTAAAGAAGCGTTGAATCAGCTAAACTCACATCAAACAGTCAAAGGCCCTGAATTCATAAAATTATTCCTAGCCAAACTCCAGGAACTTAAACCAGGCAGGCACCTTGCTTCCTATTTTGCCACAACGAATAAAAGCAAGTATGATTATAAGATGTCAAATACGGAGCTGGAAAAAAAATTAATTGAAGCATTTTCATTAGAAATGGATCGTGCTGAAGTAGTTCTTAAGGCCAGGTTTGAGAAATTTGGTCTTGAGCAATTTAATGTAATCAATCTTGGGAATGCTTTTAGAATTGAGCTCGGTGGTGAATATGACCTTCAACGAATTCGGGGAGTTGTACAGGCATACGCCAATTTTGGTTTTTATATGACGCATGATCCTCTTGTTGTATATGAAAAATACCTTATACAAGCCGACAAAATCTTGGCCGAACTTGCTTCATCAAATGACACAATAATTCAACGCGATTCAACGCTTGATGAAAGCCGTGACGCAAATCACCCAATTTTAAAATACCTTTACCCAAATTTACAAATTGGCGAACGTGGCCGAAAATCATTTGGATCAGGCGCCCTTATTGGCTGGGTACAATCCAAAGACACAAGCGTTTTTCTTCATCTTTTAAAAAGTGATCCCGTACGTTTACTTTTGCCACGTGACCTGCACTTTGCATTTGCGTATAAAACCGAAGAACAAGGTATGGGGCTTTATTGCATAAAAGGACACGGTATTAATTCCCCGGAAATAGACCAGGAAAGTGTTACCAGTGCCCATCTGTCCAAAAATGAAAGTTCAGGCAGTCCAACAATAAATCTTCAATTTAACGTTGAGGCGGCTGATAAATGGGCTCAACTCACACGAGAAAACATTGGCAAGTCAATTCTTGTAGTGCTCGATAAGAGTGTTTTAATGGCTCCCTTTGTTGAAAGTGAAATTCCAAATGGAAATACAGTAATATCAGGAAATTTCACTTTACAGGAAGCTCAAGACCTTGCAGGCATTTTAAACGTTGGATCAATGCCGTTGCCTTTGCGAATCGTTTCTGAAACAACCATAAAAAAGTAAACCGGGATGGTATTCAGCTCAACCATTTTTCTTTTTTACTTCTTCCCGCTGTTTTTTCTGCTGTATTTTGCCTGCCCTAAAAAAATCAAGAACCCCCTGGTGCTCATTTGCAGCATTGCCTTTTACAGCTGGGGCGGACCACTTTTTATTTTTGCCATTCTTACCACCACCCTGCTTGACTTTTTTCTTGTACGTTATATGGACAGGGCCAAAAGCAAACGCTGGGTATTCCTTGTTTTGTCGCTAAGCGTCAACCTGGGCCTTTTATTCTACTTCAAATACCTCATGTTTTTTGTAGAGAATACCAATACACTGCTTTCTTGGGTTGGTGCCGGGCAAATTCATTTATACAAAATTATTTTACCCCTTGGCCTGAGCTTTTATACGTTTGAGTCCATTACTTACATTGTTGATGTATACCGCAAGCAACACAAACCACTTGATAATTTTTGGGATTACCAGTTGTACATTATCTTTTTTCCAAAATTGCTGGCCGGTCCCATTGTGCGCTACGGGCAAATTGAAGACCAAATAAGAGATCGCAGCAAACAGGAAACCATTGAGCACAGGTTGAGCGGTATTTTGCGTTTCATTACAGGCCTTGCCAAAAAAGTGCTCATTGCAAACACAATGGGCGAAACAGCCCATTATATTTTTTATACCCTGCCACCCGAAGCCCAAACCCCTGCCCTGTTGTGGCTGGGCTCATTTGCCTATACATTCCAGATCTATTTTGACTTTGCCGGGTATTCTGATATGGCACTTGGACTGGCACGTATGATGGGCTTTCATTTACCCGAAAATTTTAATTTCCCTTACATATCGGGCAGCATTACCGAATTCTGGCGCAGGTGGCACATTACCCTGGGAGCATGGATGAAAAACTACATATACATTCCGTTGGGTGGAAATAAAATTTCAAAACAAAAAGGGTATTTGAATTTATGCATTGTGTTTTTAATTTCGGGTTTCTGGCACGGTGCTTCGTGGAATTTTATTTTGTGGGGAATGTTCCATGGCTTTTTCCTGGTTATTGAACGCTGGTTTCTGCTTGAATACCTTAAAAAAATCCCCAAACTGTTTTCAGCTTTATTTGTCCTGTTCATTGTAAATACAGGTTGGATTTTGTTTAACATAAAAGACCTTGACAAAATAAAAACCATTCTTGCCAAAATGTACTCGTTTAACCTGTTTGAACAATCGGCCTATTTCCCCGATAAAAAATTCTTCACCGTTTTGTGTATCGCATTCATAGCATCCATGAGCGGCCTTATTGGTAAATGGTATAAGCTTACACAAGATGACCTTGCTTTTTACAGCGGCAATTCAACACGCAGCATAGCGTTAACATTTGCGGGGCTTATTTTATTCTTTCTTTCGGCCGCATACATTGTGGCGGGCGATTTTAACCCCTTTATATACTGGCGATTTTAATGAAAAAACTGCATTACATATTATTTGGGTTATTGTTCCTGGCATTTATGTTCCCGGCATTGCAGCAGTTTTTGGGAATATTTAAAGAAGTTCCCCTGGAAGGCGCGTTTAAAGAACCTGCCTACAAACGGTTAACTGCTAAAAATTGGTTTGGCGCGAACTTTCAGAAAGCTGCTGAAAAAAAATCAAATTATGTTATTGGTTTTCGCACCGATTTTGTGCGCACACGCAACCAGGTTGATTTTAGTTTGTTTGACATTGCTCATTCAGTAAGCGTGGTAAAAGGTAAAAACGGCCATTTGTTCCGTTATGAAGATTATTATGTAAAAGGCGCTACCAATAAACCTGAAAATTTTATGGTTGAACAGGTAAAACGCTTAAAAGCAGTGCAGGATAGCCTGAAAGCAAAAGGAAAATTTATGCTGTATGTTATTGCGCCTGACAAATTGTATTACTGGAAAGAGTTTTTACCACAGCGCGATGTGCTTAATAAGAAAAGCATGTATACCTATACATACTACAAGAGACTGCTCAAAAAATACGGTTGTGATTTTATTGACATGAACCAATGGTTTTTGCAATTAAAAAGTAAAACAGCACACACCCTTTACAGCAAAGGCGGTTTTCACTGGACGCAATACGGTGCAAGCATTGCCTATGACAGCATGGTGAACTATATTCGAACCAAAACAAGTTTTACGATCCCAAAAATTAACGTAACGGGTTTAAAGAAAGAAAAAAATCCATGGGGACCTGATGTTGATATTTTCAAAGCCTGTAATTTATTTATTAAACCAAAAGAAGATTTATTTACCTATCCTACCATTGTTACCGATACTACCCAATGTGTAACAACGGCCATTGTTTGTGCCGACAGTTATTTTCATGCCATTGCCTGGCCGGGCTTTTATGCCAAAACATTTTCGCCCCAAAGTACATTCTGGTATTATAACAGGGAAGTTAGCGACCCGCGCAATAAAAACGTGCAGGCAATTAAGGATGTAAAAACAAATGAGCTCATTGAAAAAAGCAATGTGTACATCATCCTGTTTTCAACCATGAACATGGACAAATTTGACTATGGGTTTTTGGAACATTTTGGGAGATAAAAATCAATGATCCCTTCCATGGCCACCACCTCCGGGTGGAGGCCCATCACCCCTTTGTGCGCCTTCCGGCATTTTTCCTTTGATGTTCCTGAATGTATAGGTAAATTGCAACAGTCCGTAACGTTGTAAAATGTTTGTTTGCACATCTTCCACATAGGTTTCAGTTACGTTACGGGCTATGCTGTTATTTTGCTTTAAAATATCGTAAACAATTACACGAAACTCGCCCGCATTCCCTTTCAGGAATTTATAGGCAAGGGCACCGTTCCATAAAAATATGCCCAGGTTATATCCATCGCCCAAACCTTGATAGTGATTGTAATTTCCATCGGTAGAGATCACAAAATGGTTTTTAATGAGCAGGTTGATTTTTGCTCCTGCAACACCGGTATAATAATTATTGTCCAATGAAGGCTGAACCGAATTGCGCACAATGTTGTAATTGGCCGAATAAGAAACCGTAAAATCAATTTTTTCGCTGATGTTACTGCCAAGAATCAAACCCCCATTTACATTGTACGTGCGCGAATAATTTACCTGGTTGTTGATGAGCGATGGTGTGCGGCTGTGTGTAAACCCTGCATTTAAATTCAGGTTGCTTTTTAAAAAAGGTACAGGTGTGCCATACGTTAAAAATGTACGCATGTTATAATAACCGCTAATGTTTACCGGTTGCGTAAACTGCGACCCGCTGAACAAAACAATCCCATCGGCCAAAACAGTATCCTGTGACGCCACAATGCTTGAATTGCCAATGTAGCTGTCAGAATACGTTCCCGACAAAAGAAAAAACAGGGGTTTTGTTTTGGTTGAATCAACGGTTGAAAAACGCCCGGTTAACGAATGGTTGTATTGCTGGTTCAATGCCGGGTTACCCGATGACAGCAACAACGGATTGCTGTTATTGATTACATTTTGCAGTTGACTGATGGAAGGTGCCTGCGCATTGGTGCGGTAGTTGATCCTGAAATTGGTTCGGCTCGAAAATTTATACTGCAACATAAACTGTGGTAAAACACTTTCAAATGTTTTTGCAGTCACACTTTCTGCCGGAAAAAACTGTTCGTTCCTGAAAAACCGGTTTAAGTAGTCAACGCCAACGTTGAAATTCATTTTTGGTATGTTATACCGGTAACTAAGTCCGCCTTTGTGGGCTGCAATGGCATTGTTAAAGTCATTGGATAAAACCGAATCGGTTAAACTGTAACTGTCACTCGCATCACTAAACAATTCATTTAATTTTGTTGATGTGTTCAAGGTATAAGCAGGTGAATACGTCATCATCAACTGGGCATTTTTACCCATTGGCTCGGTGTAATTCAACGTCACCCATGAATCTTTGGTACCCGAGGTGGTTATGGTACGCTGATCGGTTACAAGGGTAGTGTCCACCTGGGTGAAAAAACTGTTGGATGAATACAAAAATGATTCACCTTCTTTATCACCCAGGCTACCGTTAAAATCAGCACTGAAACTGCGTCCTCTTTTGTGAAATCGGTGGCGGTACAGTAAACCTGAACTTAACGTGTATCCACTATTTTTTGCACTGCTTGACGTATTCATGGTTGACAATACCGCATTTTCAGACGAAGTGGTTATGCTTTGCAGGGCCGAACCTGAACGGTTATCCTGCAAACTGAATTTTGGTGTAATGATTATACTGTTGAGCGAATCAATGTTCCATTCAAGGCGAAGGTTGGCACGGTGGTTAAAATTATCAGAACCTTTATCCTGTTCCTCGGTATACAATTGGTTGGTACTGCCCGGTAAAAAATAATTGCGCGAAGTTTTGCTGTTTGTTGCATTACTGGTGGCATTGAAAAAATAGCTCCCGCTTATTTTCCATTTTTTATTCCATTGATCGCTGTAGTTTATACCGAATGCATGCGTGTTGTTGATACCGCTTTGGCTACCCGTTGTAAAATTGGAGGTTGGATTGTTTCCACCACCCTGGCGTCCTTCACGTCCACTACCGCCCATTTGCCCGCGTGAGCCACCACTTGCCGACTGGCTAACGCCCAATAAATCCTGCGAAGTAAAATTTTGCTGGTTAATGTTGTTGGACATGCCCAGGATGGAGATACGCCTGTTTTCTTTGAAGAAATTAAAATTTCCACCGGCAGTATACCGTTCATCGGTACCATATCCGCCATAGACTTTTCCAAATACACCGTTTATTTTTCCGCCACGTGTTTTGATGTTGATTGCTTTTTCGGTATTTCCATCGTTAAAACCTGTAAACTCTGATTGCTCACTCCCTTTGTCAAACACCTGTACTTTGTCTACAATTTCAGCCGGAAGATTTTTCAAGGCCGTCATGGCATCATCGCCAAAAAATTCTTTTCCGTCAATGGTTACTTTTTTTACTTCTTCACCGTGTGCTTTTACAGTACCATTTTCAATGGTTATGCCCGGCATTTTTTTTACCAGGTCTTCAACGGTGGCATCGGGATTTACTTTGTAGGCATTTGCATTGTATTCAGAAGTGTCGCCTTTTTGGCTGGCGCGTTCCTGCCGGTGCACAATGTTTACCTGGTCAAGCACGCTTGCATCGTCACCCGGTTTAACATTCAATTCAATGGTGTCTTTGCTGCGCGCATCCAGTAAAAGTACTGCGTTCTTATAACCCTGTGCCGAAATACTTAAGCGATACTCGCCTTTGGGAACGGGAACAAATTGAAAAAATCCCTTTTCATCACTCATAACACCTTTGCGAATGGTTGAGTCGGTTATGCTGCGTAATTTTACCGATGCAAACGGAATAACTGAATCTTTGGAATCGGTTATTTTACCGGAAATGTAACAGGTGTTTTGAGAGCTCACTGAAAACGCTGCCAGGACCAGGAAAAGGACTGAAAAAAAACGTTTAAAACACAGTTCGCTATTCATTCGTTGTATTGACACAAAAGTAGCCCATAAGTTTAATGGATAATCGAAATAATTTCGGGTTACTGACAATGAGCCCAATACTGGTTGCTTACAAGCTCTTTATTGATTTGAATAGCCAAAAACGGTTTATTTTATACATTTGTGTCCCTGCCCGGATGGCGAAACTGGCAAACGTTGCGGTCTCAGAAGCCGTTGGAGTAATTTCCTTGCGGGTTCGACTCCCGCTCCGGGCACTTTGTAAAGGCCTTGAATCATATCAAGGCTTTTGTTTTTTTTGCTTTTAACACATAAACAGTCTTTCATTGAATACTACCTTTGGCTTAGCTAAAGTCTATGATAAAACGCATTCACCACATAGCCATTATTTGCTCCGATTACCATCGCTCAAAAAAATTTTATACCGGGATCCTGGGCCTTGACATTGTGCGCGAAACGTACCGCAGTGAACGGGACTCATGGAAACTGGACCTTGGACTTAAGGGAGAATATGTCATTGAATTGTTTTCTTTTCCCCATCCACCCAAACGCGTTTCACAACCCGAAGCTGCAGGTTTGCGCCATTTGGCATTTGAAGTAAGTAATTTGGCAGAAACAGTGGAAGGGCTTGCCCAAAAAGGAGTGTTTGCCGAACCTGTGCGAACCGATGAATTTACAGGGAAAAAATTTACATTCATTGCCGACCCGGATGGCCTTCCCATTGAATTTTATGAAGCCTGATCAGTCATACTTACACATTCAATTTCAGTTTTGCTCAGCGGCCACCATAGGAAAGTATTACTGTCCTGCTTACTTTCGTTCAAAACCTCATGAATGACAATTTTTATCAATTTGCCATTGATAATTGACAATTGAAATTAAATCAATAACCTCCTGCCCTTTTCCGCAAAAACCACTCGATTGCAAGAAGAAGTACAGGCAATATAATCAACCACCGTTTATTGATCAAATCATCCATCGTGGTTTCTTCATATGTAACCGAAGCAACATTTTCATTCTTGTCCAAATCGGCTACCAAATTCTGCATATTGCTTTGCGTGTAAAATTTACCACCGGTAGTTGTTGCCATCTGATAAAGCAATCGGTGATCGGCTTCGGTACGCAACAGCTCGGTGTTCACAGCCGACACAATGAACCTTCCGCTCTTCTTATACTCTTTTTTACCATAGCTGGCACTTGCCGTGTATGAATATTCACCAGGTGGCAACATACCTGCATTCAGGCGGTACATATTGCCGGGTTTTGAAAATGTATACGGGTACACTTTCTTTTCACTGTTGACAATTTTCATTTCAACATCGGGTGTATTAATGGGCTCGTAATTTTCATTGTACAACTCCCCGTCAAATATCACTGGTTCATTTTCTGTAAACTCATTTTTATGGTTGATGCGAAAATTGGTTTTATTTTCAGCAACACTTAAGTACTGCACACTTTTTTGAATGATCTCGTTAAAAACATCGTTATTGCCGTTCACTTCAAAATCATGCATCTTCCACATCCAGATACCTTCACCACAAATAATTCCGGTTTTGCTTTGCGTATTGTCTTTGTTAAATACAATAAGTGGATTTTGCGTTTGCACACTTCCTATGCGCTGGTACATTAATACGTTTGCACCAGGTGACAGGCGGTATTCCCCAAAGGGGGCTGCCACTGGCGGCATCTTTGGCAAAATCTGCCTTACTTTCTCACTTAGCGTAAAACTGGTAAAATTTGAGTTTAAAGTAGGCACTGCATTGCTTGGATTTTTTGAACTACCGGGCACACTTAACATGGGAACCACTTTTGAGAAATTACCAAGTGTGGTTTGCTGGCCAATGATGAATAAAATGGGCGTTCCTGCAGTGCGAATTTTTGTTACCAAATCTTCATCGCCCGCATTCGTAGGCAATGAATGCAGCACAACCAGGTTATAATCATTAAAACCGTAATTCACTCCCGCCTGGTACACACCAGAGGTCACCTGGTAATTTTGCGAAGCCTCCAGCGAATATTTTATGGCTGCAATATCAGGGTGAGGTGATGCGCCAAGTATCAATACCTTTTGTTTATTCTTGACTACATTTACGTATACACTCAACGCGTTGTTTTTTTCTGAAAACTCACCCGCAACCGGAATGATCTCGGCCGTTATTTTTGCAACACCTTCTTTTTTTGCGGGAATTAAAAACGAGGTACGCAAGGTCTGGTTGGTTGTTTGCACCAATAAATCACGCCTGGCCAGTTCTGCACCATTTTCTTTCAGCACCAATTGCGCACGGGTGCCCTGCATTTTTTTTGCCTGCACCAACACCTCAACCGGGTAATCATTTCCTAAAAAGGCGGTTTTGTTGTACAAAATATCGGCAAGTATCAAATCTTTGGTAATTACCGTGTCGCCAAGGCCAACGGTGTAAAATGAAACGTTTTTGAATTTACGCACGGTGCCCAATGGATTTACCCCTTTGTTGTAAATACCATCGCTTAGCAAAACAACAGCGCCCAGGTTACGGTTATAAAAACGCGTATACACCTCGTCAATGGCGTGTGATATATCAGTGAGTTTTTTATCAAACTTTAATGTATCAACACCATCATGCACCTCATCGCCAAAACTAAAAGCGGCTGTTTCAAATTTTTCACCAAGCGCTGCATTCAGTTTTTTAATTTCGGCCGGTAATTGCTTTTTAATATTGGCCGAGTCTTTAATGGAAACCACGCTCAGACTGTTATCGGCCACCACAACCACAATGGGTTTTTCAACCCTGTTTTGCGTTATGCGCATTAACGGTTCAAGCAATAAAAACGCTAAAAAGAAAAATGCAACACCACGCAAAACACCCAGCGTTATAGCCAGGCGTTTGTTTTCTTTATGGTAAAACGATTTCCGGTATAAAAACCATGCGGGTACAATTGAAAGCAATAAGCAAACAAGCACCAGCCATCCCGGGGAAGTGAGAATTATTGACACGTAAAAAAAATCAGGTTAACATTCCTCCACAAATATTGATGGTTTGACCTGTTATGTAGCTTGACATATCACTTGCCAAAAACACAGTCAGGTTGGCAACATCTTCAGGTGTTCCTCCGCGTTTCAAAGGAATACCGTCACGCCATCCTTGCACCACTTTTTCATCCAGTACAGCTGTCATTTCAGTTTCAATAAACCCGGGTGCAATGGCATTGCAGCGAATGTTGCGTGAGCCCAATTCCAGTGCAATTGATTTTGTAAAACCAATCATACCCGCTTTTGATGCGGCATAATTAGCCTGGCCGGCATTGCCCTTAACACCCACAACTGATGATATATTGATAATGCTGCCACTGCGCGCTTTCAACATAACTTTTTGAACCGCTTTGGTAATGTTGAATACCGATTTCAAATTGGTATTGATAACATCGTCCCAGTTTTGTTCAGTCATGCGCATAAGCAAACCATCCTTGGTAATACCCGCATTGTTTACCACCACATCAATGGTCCCAAACTCGGCAGCAATATCATCAATCAGTTTTTGCGCCTCGCCAAAATTGGCCGCATCTGACTTAATAGCTTTGGCTTTCACGCCTTTAGCCTGTAGCTCGGCCTCTAGGGCCTTGGCTTTGTCCTCGCTTGATGCGTAGGTAAAGCATACCGTTGCACCATGTTCGGCAAATTTCAGGGCCATTCCACGTCCTATGCCGCGCGTTGCACCCGTAATCAATGTTATTTTACCCTCTAAAAGTTTCATTTTACCAACATTATAAGATTTAATTCAAATTTAATTCTTTATTTTGCATTACTAAAACGCACTAAAACGGCCTAAATATAATGAGAAAACTATTGACACTTTCGTTAATTACAGTTATAAGCCTTAAATCTTATGGCCAAAGCTGGATGGACATCGGGGTAAAAGGAGGTTGGGGACTAAATTTCCTGTACAATAAAAATATGCTGGACAATGATTATACAGCAAAATTTTCAAGCGGTTTTACTGTAGGTGGTAAATTGGGCTGGAATTTTAACGAGAGCCATGAAGTAACGGCTGACATTATGTACTACCAGTTTAACCAAACATTCAAATACAATCAAACTGACTCAAGCAGCACAGGTAGTCCGCAGTACACACGCAATATTTCATTTTCCGGTATGCAAATCTTTTTAATGTACCGCAATAATAAAGACGGGCATTATGTTGAATTTGGGCCATCCTTAACCACTGTAAGCAAAGCAAGCGTTACTGATGATTTGCCATTAACCCCAGCACAGGACGATTACGTCAACTTCATGAAATCACACATGGGCATAACATTTGGGTTTGGCGGTTATTTCATAGGCACACAAAATTTTGGTATCACCATGGGCTTTCGTGCAAATTATGCCCTGGGCGATGCTGTTAAAGATGATGGTGTAACCAATTTTCCGGCCTTCCAAAAATTTGATTCATATACGGCAACACATCCACTAACATTAATGTTGGTAATGGAAGCCAATTTGGATTTTGCATTCATGGCTAAAGCTAAATGTTCAAATAAAAGAAAGTTGATACTTTTCTAAGTTTAGATAAATAAGATATAAGAGAATCCCTGCTTAATTGAGCGGGGATTTTTTTTAAACCCAGAATTCATGAAAAAACCATTTATAGCGATATTTTTTTGTGCGCTTTTTGCCTGCACTAATTCCGAAAAAAAAGAAGCACTGGCAGGTGTAAATTTCAAATCGTTGGTTGAAATTGAAAACGACAAACCACACAAACGCATTAATTTTAAAGTTGACGGGCAGTCATTCTTAATGAATTCAATGTTTATTGCAGGTGAACGTGAAATACGCGATGGATCGGGCCGCAAGGTGCAACGTCTTTACCTGGTACAAAATGATTTTAAACAATCGCTCGATATTCTTTTTCCACCGCTGTCTTCCAACATGCAATTTCCAATTACCTTTAAATTTGCCGACAAATCAAAAGCTGATCCCAATAACATTGATTATGCAATTTGCCTTTGGTCTTCCTACTCCAATGAGGGTTGGCACCAGGTTCCATTAAATAATTCGTATATAACTATAACGAAATGGGATCCTTCCACAAAAATAGCCTCTGGCACATTTCAATTGACAATACAAAATGCGCGGTTAAAAAATCAAACCATTAAAATAACTGATGGTACTTTTATCAACATCCCTTTTACCGGTGAAAACGCAGGGCCATCCGTGTCTGTGCCGGCTTACTGATGTTTTTTTGGCTGCACCCCTCTTAAATCTTAAATTTAAAATCTTAAATTCCATTGGGGCCGGGCTGTACGCTGTACTCCTCCCCTAAAGTAGCGCGCATCAACTTACTGGTCAAACTTAAATCATGCGCACGCTCACTTTAGTGTGCGGGGTGCCGCTTCCATCCCTTGCAGAAATCTCCCCGTAAAAATAAGGTATTGCCGCTCACCACAATTTCAACCATATGCCCGCAGGTTAAACTTTTCTTTCGTTATATTTGCCTCAACGCATTAATCTCATTTATGAAAAAAATTATACTCCTTGCAGGCATTGCATGCGGTTTTACCCAAACCCTTAGCGCACAAATGACCAATGAAACAATGACAGTTGGTGCAGCAACCCGTCAGTACCGCCAGTATATACCAACCGGTTTTGACTCGTCAACTGAACCCGGTTTACCACTGGTAATTGCTATGCACGGTTTGGGCGACACGTATATTGGCTTTTCAGCAGTCGACTTTCAATCGGTGGCTGACACAGCGCGTTTCATTCTTGTGTATCCAAACGGCACACTCAATAGTTGGGGCCAAAACAGCTGGAACAATGGTACACTCTTAAGTTCCACTTCTGATGATTATACTTTTTTGTCTCGCATCATTGACACCATGTATACACGTCACAACATTGACCTTGCAAAAGTATATGTATGTGGTTTTTCAATGGGCGGTATTATGACGTATCATACACTGTGCGCCATGCCCGAGCGCATTGCCGCCATTGCATCGGTTGCCGGCCCAATGAGCACACCTGACTTTAGCAGCTGCAATCCCGGCCGCGCAGTTCCGGTTATGCATGTACACGGTACGTTGGACGGTACAATAGCCTATTCAGGTTCTCCGCTTCCAACACTTACATTGCCCACAGCAACAGTAGCGTTTTGGCAAGACAACAACGGTTGTACTGACAGTACGGTAACCAATTTACCTGATCTTGTTCCTGGTGACACCGTAACCGTTGAAAGGATTGATTACAACATGTGCAGTGAACCTGTTCAGCTATGGCGTGAAAACAATGCTGACCATGTTTGGTTGTATACCCCTGCCAATGACATTGATGTTACCAGTGAAATATGGCGCTTTTTTTACGGCAAAACGCATCCGGCTCCGTCAATGATTGGCATAGCGGAAAACAGCCAAACCGTTGAATTAAATTTGGCAACCACACCAACTGGTATTTCTATTGCCAGCTCAAAAAACATGCATGAAATTTTTATTACCGACATGCAGGGACGCACCATTTTTTCTTCAAAAGAAAATGTTGGACGCACGCATGAAATAAGTCTAAATAATTTCCAAAACCAGGTTTTGGTTGTGGGCGTAAAATGCGGCAATCATTACAAAATGCAAAAATTTGGTTGGACAAAGCAATAGCCTTGTTTATTTAAAATAAGGTTAACTGCTCTATCAATTTTCAAGTACTTTAAATAAAAAATCCTGAATAAACTGGTTGGTAAACCGCGGGTTTTGTTTGCCTGAATTGTCGGTTAGGCGCGGCAGGTTAATGCTAAAAAACTGTTGCTGGTGAGCTGTTTCAATAATGGTTGAGCTCAATGATTTTGGGTATTTGTAGCGGGGGTTGTATTCCTTAATGGCTTCTGAAATTTTGGCGCACAAATCCTTGTATGGTTTGAACACCTCATTTTTATTGATTTCTGAAACTTCCTTGGTCAGGTATACCTTGCTGCTTTCTGATATCACAATCTGGTTGAGCGATTTTTTATTGTATTCATTCAAACCTGAACTTTCAGGCAATTCACTTGTAAGCAAATCAACAATAATTTTTAATTTTTCTTCTGACGATGATAGGTTTTGCACTTTAAATACCACTAAAAATTCCATGTAACACCAATACCAGTTCAGTATGTACAGCAGTACCCTATGCTTGTTTTCAAAATACCGGTAAATAGTAGCCTCGGTAGTGTTAATTTCCTGTGCAAGTTTTTTGAACGTAAATTGTTCAAATCCCAATTCATAAATAAGGTCAATGGATGACTTAATAATGTGTTTCCCGATTTCGCTGCTTTCGGGATCTTTTAAATAAATGCTGGGGTTAACCCTGAAATTTACCTGGAAGTCCATATACCGTTTTAATTACCACAAAATTAAAGCTATCTTCCTTATTAATAATGCTATTGATACAAAAAGTTTAACAATCCTTAACAATAGTATTACTATCATATAAAATAGTATTAGTACCTTTACATTACATACACGGCATTATGTTACTGAACAAGCGCATACCACTAACTTACATTTTCCATAAGGTTAAATTAGAAATGTTATACATCATTGTCATTGGCCTTATTACCTTTTACTTGACGCACAGGTTTGAGGATATTATACCCACAATGCCACCCACCATTCCGGCATTTATTGGTACTGCTATTTCGGTTATCTTGTCCTTTAAGCTCAACCAATCGTATGACCGCTGGTGGGAAGCCCGTAAAGTTTGGGGTTCTATTGTAAATGACAGTCGCTCATTTGTGCTCCAGCTACAATCATTCATAAAACCCGGGAACGAAGAGGATATTAAAATAATATCCATGCGCCATGTAGCCTGGCTTTACAGCCTTGGCCAGTCGTTGCGCGGTTTTGATCCGCTTAAGGGCCTTGATCAATACCTTTCCAAAGAAGACCTGGCCCAGCTGCAACACCACACCAACAAACCACTGGCAATTTTACAGCAAAACACATTGCACCTTATGCGACTTAAGGAGCAAGGCCAAATTGATACATTTTCATTTGTACAAATAAACAATACACTGGTCAATTTTTCAAACCAAATGGGCATGTGTGAGCGCATAAAAACAACCGTATTCCCGGTCACTTACCGTAAATTTCTTCACTGGATTATTTATCTTTTCACCATTACCCTTTCCATTTCACTGCGTGACATTGAAAGCTATTTTGAACTACCGTTACTACTGGCCATTTCAACTGCGTTTTTCCTGCTTGAACGTTCAGCAACACACCTGCAGGATCCTTTTAATAATTTGCCAACTGATACAGCCATGACAACCATTTCACGCAATATTGAAATAAATATCAGGCAGCTACTTGGTCAAAAAGATGTACCCGAGCCTGTTGAGCCTGAAAAATTTTACGCCTTATAACAACCATTAAAACCCCCAAAAAAAATGCGCACACAAACCAAAGAAATCCAAATGAGCCTAACGCCTCAACGAGCTCTTGAAATTTTAAAAGAAGGCAACCAGCGGTTTATAAATAACCTAAAAGCAAACCGCAACCTTTTACAACAGGTAAATGAAACATCAACCGGTCAATTTCCCTTTGCCACCATTTTGAGTTGTATTGACAGCCGCACCTCAGCCGAGTTGATATTTGACCAGGGCCTTGGCGATATTTTCAGCATACGTATAGCCGGAAATATTTTAAACGAAGATATTTTAGGAAGCATGGAATTTGCCACTAAGGTATCAGGCACAAAAATCATTGTTGTATTGGGCCATACCAAGTGCGGAGCCATTGTTGGTGCGTGCAACCATGTTGAAATGGGCAATCTTACTACTTTGCTGAACAAGATTCAACCGGCCATTTACCATGAAAAAGAGACCAAGGAAAATCGTACAGGTACAAACGAGCAATTTGTAAAAAATGTGACCAACCACAATGTTCACCTTACCATTGAGCGCATAAGGCGCGAAAGTCCAATTATTGCCGAACTGGAAAGCGAAGGAAAACTACTTATAATTGGTGCATTATACGAAGTGGAAAGTGGTAAAGTCATTTTTTTTGACAAATAACCGTTGGGATTTACACTAATTCAAAAGCTCTTTAAATCTTTATTGGTAAAATTCCACTCGGGGGTAGTTACATCGTTTTTTGATGAATCCAGTTTATACCAAACAGTTTTTTCATCAGCGTTGGGATTTAACAACACCTGGGTTTCCTGGGCAGGCATATAACTTTGGGCCAGCATAAAATATTTCTGGCCCGATTTTTTATCCTTCATCATGTCAACTACAAGCACGGCATGCCCGGGTGAACCTCCCTGTATAAATACATCGCCAATTTGCATATCGGCAATTGATTTTGATTTAAGCTCTTTTGAAAGTGATAATGTGCCTGCGTAATTAAAAACCATGTCCATGTATTTCCTGAAGGTTTCGTACGTGTTTGAGGGTTTTGCATTTTTCACCCAGGTGGTTTTATTGCCCTCAACTTTTACGCGGTAACCTTCCTTCCATTTTTTATACTCGCAATTAAACCCGTTGGTAAAATTAAAATGGAGCTTTTCATAGGCTTTCCGGGCAAACAAATACTCTCCACGCAGGCGCATAACAGCATCGGCACATTGCTGTAAATTTTTTGTACCTATTTCCATATCTACTACTGCATCATATACATTCTCTTTGTTTTTTTCTTCGCCATTGTAATATTTCACTACCGATCCGTAAGGCTTTAATTTCAGGTTGCGCAAATACTCACCAAAACTATTTGGAGCAACAGCCAGGCGTTCATGGTTGTTGTTCAGCTTATACCTTTCCATAATGGTTGAACCGGTTTTGTTGGTTTCAATACCTGTAAAACCTGCCCCACCTGTTTCAAGGTTACAGCCAACCTGCGCGCTTATAAAAACCGCTGCCACCAATAAACCGGTAAAATATAATTTTAATGTTGTCATTTATCTATTTTTCAACCACGTGCTTCAAGGCTAAACTTACTTTAATTCAACAAGTCCCTCTTTTGTCATTCTGTATGCTCCGGCATCGTTCAATTCATCATAAGCCGTGTATGAATCATACTTGTCAAAAATACGTTTCATGTTGTGTTTGTTTTGAATGATGGTTCCTGCGGGTACATACAACACGCCCACTACATTTTGGTGCCTGAATTTATTTTTTACCGAGGTAGAGAATACCGATGGCAAAGTAATTGAACCTGTGTCAACCTGCACGGGATATTCAATGGCTTCAGCATTTTCAATCGCAGTAAGTCCGCGTGGCCCTGCTGCGCTCCTGCGTACTTCCAAATAGGTGCGCCCGCTTTCTGACAATTTAATGGCCAATCTTGGGTACCCAAAAGTTATTTTGGTGGCCGATACTTTTATCAATTCATCCTCATCTGTCCACATGGCACTTGCACGGTTGCTGAAATATTCGTCTTTCAATATATTTACGGTTAACAAACTGTCCTTTGAAGGAATGTCGTATTGCTTTTCAACTGACTCTTCATACGTGAAATTTTTACCCAGGTTTATTCCCGCAAAAATCACACAAACCAGCGCCACAACTGAAATTCCACCGGTTATAAATTTAATGGGTTTATTTACAAGTTTCACTTTAAATAATAGTTCAATGCCGGCAGATAATAAACCCCAAAGGATCATAAGTGCCAAAACACAAGCTCCACCAAACAGCAGGTAATAGTCGTAAGGGTTGTCAAAAAACAGGTTGGTATTTCCAAAAAACAACTCTTCTGATGCGTTTTCAGGGAATGAAAATGTACCTGTAAGTAAATATTTTATAAGGCTGGCGAAAATTACAAGGCCGATAACAAGGAAAATAACGCCAATGATTTTACCTACGGCCCTTCCAAAATCCGAGAAAGCCCCTTCTACCCTGTTACCGAACGATGATGCTGCAGTACGCACACGTTTTTGTCCATCTTTTCCGGCAATATTTCTTACATCATTTTTAAAATCGTTGAATCCTTGTTTAATGCTGTCAACCGTAATTGGTTTTCCCTGCATGCGCAAACGATCGTTGGTTGTTTTGGCTTCGGGCACTAATATCCAAAGTATAATGTACAACGGAATACCAATACCAAATCCAAGAACAAGCAATACAAAAATAATGCGTACCGCAAGTGGATCCCAGCCAAAGTAATTGGCAAGTCCTGATGCAACACCGCCAAGTGTTTTTTGATCCGGGTCTCTGAACAACCTGCGCTGTTGTGTATTGTTGTTTTCGGCATAGGTCCAGTTTTGCTCCTGCTGTTCGTTTACGGGTTCACCTGTTCCATAATCTTCGGGTTTCCCCATTATGGTAATTACTTTGGCAATAAGAATTTCCTCTACCACTTCTTTACCACCCGATTTCAAATCCTCTTTGAACAATTCGGCAATGCGCAATTCAATATCGGCCATTACCTCATCGGCATCCACATCGGTGCCAAGGTTGCGTTTTACACTGCTTAAGTAAGCGTTTAATTTTTCATACGCCTGCTCTTCTATCACGAATGCAAACCCACCTACGTTTACGTTTACGATTTTTTTCATTTTCTGTTGTTATATTATCCAGTACCCGGCAAGCCGTATCCTGTTGTTTGTTAGTTGTATATTTAGTTTGTTTCTGTTTTTTTATTTTTTAGCATTGTGCACTAAACAAATGCGTTTGGCTTTATCCATTGCAATTCCTGCCTACTTTTTGGTAGCCTTGTTTACCACCTTGGTTAGTTCCTGCCAGGCTTCCAACAGCCCGGCAAAATAGGTTTCTCCATCAGCCGTTAGCGAATAGTACTTGCGTGGAGGTCCACTTTCTGATTCTACCCACCTGTAAGACAGTAGTCCATTATTTTTTAAGCGGGTAAGCAAAGGATAAAGTGTTCCTTCCACTACAATAATCTTAGCCGCCTGCAATTCGTTTATAATGTCAGAGGGATACGACTCATTGTTCTTTATAATGGAAAGCACGCAGAGTTCAATCACTCCCTTTTTCATTTGCTGTTTTGCGTTCTCTATGTTCATTTCAAATCACTATTTTTTTTATATCATTTTACAATTCATTAAGCCAAAAGCAGGTGGGGTTGAAAAAAATCCACGTTGCTGCATGTTTTTGTGTGTACTAAACAGGTAAGAACTAAACCACACACACCCCACCCGCTTTTGCCTTAATGCTCATTTTACATTGCCTGTCGTTTCCTTCTCGCATGGTCAACCCGCTTATTTTCATACACTGGTCACACATCACACAAGTCAAATTCAATAGGGCATAACAAAGATATATATATTTTCAGGTACTTTGCATCACAAGGTACTAAATATTTGTTAAAACCAAACAAATGCCTGATTATTAATAAATTAATTTTCGATAGTGTTTTTATTTTCAGGAATAACTACTGAAACGGACTGGTTCATGCATTCCATGAAACCTATAATTTTTACATTTAGGCCACCATATTTATATGTATGGTGAACACTTTTTGAAAAAGAACCTTGAATACCTTTTAAAAGCTGTGTCTCCTTTTGACCCGAAAAACGTTGAACGGATAATTGCCGCATTTCATCCACGCGTTGTCAAAAAAAACCAGGTGCTCCTTTCGGCTGGCGAAGTGTGTAACGAATTCTACTTTGTAAATAAGGGTTGTTTACGCACCTATTTTATCACAAAACAAGGCCACGAAAAAACACGTTACATTATTTTGGATCCCTCCATTGGAACCGCCTTCACCAGTTTTATTTCCCAAAAACCTTCGTTCGAATACGTTGATGCCATTGAGAAAACCGAACTCCTGGTTATAAAACACACCGATTTTTACAGGCTTGCAAAGGAAATTCCGCAGTGGAAAGATTTCTACATAAAAATACTGGAAATGGCTTACTCGTTCCAAAACACCAAAATTGAAACCCTGGTTACCTTAACGGCAAAACAACGCTATGACCTGCTTTATAAGGAGAATCCTAAATTGGTCAAACGCCTTTCAAATAAAATGCTTGCTTCCTACCTGGATATAACTCAAGAAACCCTGAGCCGTTTAAAGTCTGCTTAATTTATTGATGTAGGTCAATGTTTTTCTAATTCAATATCTTTTACTTTGTAAAAAATTATATGGGAAAATTATCGTCATTTACGTTCATTACACTGAATGGTCATTTCAAAGGTCCGGGTGAGGACACAAGCTGGCACAACCACAGCAATGCCGCAGGTAAATTTGCCAACAAGGCATCGCAATCTGCCAGCATTTTACTGTTTGGCCGTAAAACATATGAAATGATGGCTGCATTCTGGCCAACCGAAATGGCAGCAAAATTGTTTCCTGTTGTTGCTGCAAACATGAATAAGGCGCAAAAAATAGTTTGCTCCAAAAAATTAAAAAAAGCCGACTGGAACAATACCACCATTCTTAAAGGCGATATTGTTACTGAAATAAAAAAACTTAAACGCAGGAAAACGGAAATCACCATTCTTGGAAGCGGAAGCCTCATTACCCAGCTAACCGATGCCGGACTTATTGATCAATACTCCATTATGCTTGACCCTGTTGCTATTGGAAAAGGTGCGTCCATTTTTGACGGAATAAAAAACAACCTGGAACTAAAATTAACATCCAGCAAGGTGTTTAAAAAGGACAGCATACTTGTTTTAACGTATGCAAAAAAATAAATGCTTTACGATCCCGAAAATCATGTGGTAAAGCTGTGTGCAAAAGGCATGAAACTTGAGGGGGCAGGAAAACCAAATGAGGCCCTGGACATGTTTATGCAAGCCTGGAATAAAGCTACCAACGATTTTGAAAAGGTTACTGCTGCTCATTACGTAGCCAGGCATCAACCTTCAGTACAGGATAAATTAAACTGGGACACAACCGCGTTGGAACTTGCACTTAAATTAACTGACGACAACATTAAAGCTACATATCCCTCACTTTATTTGAACGTAGCGAAATGCTTTGAAGACCTGCAGGATTTTCCGAATGCTTTAAAAAATTATGAATTGGCCAACGCATTTACAGCGCATTTGAGTAATGATGGCTATGGCAATTTGATTAAAAACGCCATAAGAAATGGCATGGAACGAACCAGGCAAACAGAAGGCACTCAATGGTTGTAATCTTCCCTGATTTATTCCATTCAAAATATCCCATTAATGTGTATATTAGTTGCCATTAACCAAAATTTAAACAACCATGAATTTTAAAAAATTATTTCTCGCAGCATTTGTTTGCTTATTTGTAACTGCCGCAACAGCTCAGGACCTTCGCAAAAACGGATCTTTATTTGGCAAAGTTGAATCAAACGGTGATGTGCGTATTAACGGAAGCCTGAAAGGTAAATTTGAATCCAATGGCGACATCCGCGTAAACGGTAGCTTAAAAGGCAAAGTTGAATCCAACGGTGATATCCGTAAAAACGGATCATTGGTGGGCAAAATTGAATCGAATGGTGATGTGCGCATGAACGGAAGCCTGGTTGGAAAAATTGAAACCAATGGCGATGTACGCAAAAACGGAAGTTTGATTGGTTCGGCCAAAGGCGTGAAAAAAGAATATGCTGCCGTGGTGTTCTTTTTTGGGTTCTTTGATTAATTACCCGAAATTTCCAACAACGCTGATTCGCACGAATACCTGCAGTAGACCATACGGCCATTATGCGTGCTAAAAACTTATCCAGGCAGGTGGTTCACACCACCAAAGCCTTTAAATTAGCCTTATTAAACCATTTAAACAATTAACATGAAAAAACTAATCCTATCAACCCTTTGCTGTGCCATATTGGCTACAACTGTTTATGTTGGCAGCTCATTTACACTTATAAAAAAAGTGCATGTTCGTGGCAACATTGATTTTAAAATTGAAAACAATACCGGTGCCGAGTTTAAGTATTGCGTAAATGGTGGACATAATTACATCAACGCGGGCTCAACCAAATCATTCAGTTACTCGGTTGGCCAGGATTTTTATTACATTGAAGGAAGCAATTGTGGCAAGCAATGGTTTGAAGTAAGCAGCGACATGGCTGGAAAAACATACAAGGTTACAGACCTGTAAAATCTTTATTTTTTGCTTTGAAAAGGCGGGCTTATTGAGTGGCCCGTCTTTTTTTTGCTAAAAAATCAACAATCACTCAACACTTCTGCCTTCCCTAAAAACTTAACCTTAGCCGGCCATATGTATAAATCAATAACGGCTTTTGCTCTTGCAAAATATTCCCGTATATGTGTCTTTAATCCGTTGCTGCCTTTTACATCTTTTGCATTAAAACCAATAATTTCCATGCCGTGCTTTCGGCCAATAAATACTGCACGCTGGTTATGGAACTTTTGGGAAACGACAATGAATTTGTTTTGCTTAAATACTTTTTTCATGCGCAATACGCTGTCAAATGTCCTGAAACCTGCAAAGTCACAGGTTATTTTACATGCCGGAATTCCGCGTTTCACCAATTCCTCCTTCATCATACCAGGCTCATCATAGTTTTCGCGTGAATTATCGCCACTCACCACAATTAAATTGATTTTGCCGGCATTGTACAATTCAACAGTTGCTCTGATCCTGTATTCGAAAAATAAATTCCTTCGTCCATCCGGCAAAATTTTTGATGTTCCCAACACCATGGCCACATTTGTTGTTGGCACGCGTTTTACATCATCGTAAAGAAATTTACGGGTATACGCGTTGATCCATATAGTTGAAATGAGCACAAACATGATGAGAAAACCGGCTATCCAAACACTCCACCTAAACCAACGCACTTTATAAAGCGCTTTTAGTTTTTTAAGTGGGTTTATTTTCATTTAGCTTTTTAATGTATTTGGCTATATCAGCTGTTTCATAGCGCTGCAACACAATCTTGCCTTCCATAATGGGATTCATGCGTGTTGCCATTTTTATACCCGCTAAATTAGCATCCTGCAAGGTATCCAATAACTCAAAAAGATTATTTGCTTCGGCTGTTTTATTATTTGAAGTAAGTGCACTTAAAAAAGCACGTACGGGATAAAGGCAGGAAACAAAATCAGTATGGTTCAATTCGGTATTTTCAAAATAAGGCGCTGGATCGAATTCAACAGCATCGTTGCGTTTTATTTCAATCAATAAATTGTTGTAGGCTTTGTTGGCAAGGTTTTCAAGCATGGCGGCTCGCGCCATAACTTCTTTACCATTAATGGTTAACGCATAATAGTTTTCTCCACTTATTAATCCAATATGATACGGTGTACGGTGCAGTTTATGGACAATCAAAAACGTTTTATTTCCGCAAAGGGAAGGCTTAAATTCAATGACGTTTTCCAGTAGGTAATTTTCCATTTTCTTTAACCGCAGTGGACGCCAAGGTTTTTGCAGAGGGCTGTATAGCCACTCTGGCTTATTTGAATTTTTATTCGCATTCTTTGTGCAAAATCCTTGCACTCTTTGCGGTTTATGTTATTCATGATACACTCCCTTAAACACAAAAACTGCTGGCCCTTTTAATCGCACGTTTTCAAAAACCGAAAAATGCTGCTCAAAGCTCACTTCCAGATTTCCTCCAGGTGTTTCCACTTTTACAACTGGCACTGTTGTATAAGATGCCGCAAAGGCCAGTGCACATGCCGTTACACCGGTTCCACAACTCAATGTTTCATTCTCTACGCCCTTTTCGTAGGTTCGAATTTTTATTCCTCCGGGAATGGCCTCAAAAAAATTAACGTTTACACCTATCGGGCCATATGCCGGATCGTAGCGCAATTTTTTTCCAATTTCCACAACATCCAGGTCGGCAATTGAATTTTTTTCCAAAACCAAATGTGGCGCACCGGTATTGATAAACACACCGTTTTTGTCACGCTTTATTTCATTTACATTACGCATGGAAATAGAAATATCGCTCCCTTCAACGCGGGCATTGTGCAAACCGTCAAAAGCTTCAAAGGTCAGTTCAGTTTTATCAAATAATTGCTGATCAAGAACAAAACGTATGGCACAACGGCTGCCATTTCCACAAAAGCTTTGGCTACCGTCAGGATTGTAAAACCAAAGGAGAAAATCAGCTTTATCACTTTTTTCCACCACCATTAATCCGTCAGCACCAATGCCAAATTTACGGTCACACATTTTTTGAATGAGCAAAGGATTACCGTGGTTAAACCCGGGTTGAAAACCGTTAATGAGAATAAAATCGTTCCCTGTTCCCTGGTATTTGAAAAATTCAATTGACATGGCTCATCACATCGGCACAAACCGATTTATCTTTAATTGGTTTTAAATCGCAAAAATCGGTGCAGGGTTTTACCAGGTAAATATTATTAAGAGTTACCATATACAGGTCCGGACCGTGCTTTACCATTTTCAACCCATCGGGCAGTATGCCAAAAACGATCATACGGTCACGCCCCATGCGGTAACCTTTATAGTTTACCGGGCTTTCCCAAAACTCAAGGGTAATTTTTCCTTTGCCGGGCGTTTTCACATCAATCATGGCATTCAGCAGCGAATCGGTATTGTTTTTTGCGGGAACATATCCAAAAATGGGGAACAGCTTTTTCAGTATAAACTTATCCTCCTTAATAACGGTATTTTCCCTGAACACATTTTTTTCAACCGTAACATTGGCGTTAGGATCAACCACGGCACCGGCTTTTACCAGGCTATCGTACAGTTTTGAATTACGGTCAATGTTCTGGTAGGTTTCAATTTCAGGAGCTCTTGAAATTTTAACCTCGTATTTGGCTGCATTATTGTCAGCCAGGATGCGGTTTAGCTTGTCAAGCGATGAATCTTTTTCAGGAACTGTGTCAAAATTTCGGTGAACAATCCTTGGTTTTTGTACTTTTTTTGTGCTGGCAAAAAATTTGGTATACACAATATAGGACCCCATTGCTACAGTGGAAATACCCAATGTAATGACCAAAATTTTTGAAGTTTTTAACATTCAGAACTTGTTTTTTTATGTGCCATTTTTAAACTTTGGAACGCATTTAACCGGAAATAAAATTAACGTATTTTAACCCGGCTTTGAGTAACATTTAATAGCCTTATACGTTTTTTTTCAACCGGAGTTTTAATTAAAACTGTGGATAACTAAAAAATATACAACAAACATTTATTATGATCAAACAAACAATAAAAAGTTTCGCAATTGCCTTGCTGGGCGGGGCGGTTGCCGTAGGAGCATACGACTACTTTAAGCCGGCTCCAAAAGCATACGTGGTTGAGAACGTTAAATCATCAACTCCTGCACAATTTGCGTCTTACTCAGGACCAGCTCCTGCCAGTATTGACTTTACCATGGCGGCCGAAAAAAGCCTGAACGCGGTAGTGCATATCAAGACTCAGGTAAAAGTGGAAACCGGTTATGGCCGTGATCCTTTTTATGAATACTTTTTTGGACCCCACGGTGGTGGAAACAGCGGCATGGCCGAAGCTTCGGGTTCTGGCGTAATTATTCGTGGCGATGGATACATTGTAACCAACAACCATGTAATTGACAACGCTTCAAAAATTTCGGTTACGCTTAATAACAAAAAATCGTACGAGGCTAAATTGATTGGTACCGACCCTTCAACCGATATTGCCGTTCTTAAAATTGAATCAAGCGGCTTGCCTTACGTGGAGTTTGGCAACTCAGACGAAGTGCGCATTGGTGAATGGGTATTGGCCGTAGGTAATCCGTTTAACCTTACATCAACCGTTACAGCCGGTATTGTAAGCGCAAAAGGACGTAACATCAATATTCTTAAAGGCGATAAAGCCAAAAATGTGTTTCCTATTGAGTCGTTTATTCAAACTGACGCTGCGGTAAACCCGGGCAACAGTGGTGGAGCCCTGGTAAATACACAAGGGCAGTTGGTGGGAATCAATACTGCCATAGCTTCCAACACAGGCTCATACTCGGGTTATTCATTTGCTGTTCCGGTTAACATTGTTAAAAAAGTGTCAACCGACCTTATTGAAACCGGGGTGGTACAACGTGCATTCCTTGGCGTGAACATTCAGGACATTGATCAAACCCTTGCTGACGAGTTAAAACTTGAAGATAACAACGGAGTGTATGTTGCAGGTATGGTTGAAGGTGGTGCTGCTGAAAACTCAGGTTTGAAAAAAGGCGACATCATTATGAGCGTTGGTAGTGTTGATGTAAACAATGCCCCTGAATTACAAGAGCAGGTTGGAAAATACAAACCAGGCCAGGCCATTGACATTCGTGTAAAACGTGGAGCCGAACAATTGATCGTTCCGGTTACATTACGCAATGCTGAGGGCAATACCGCAAAGGTTGAGAAATCGAAAATAGATGTAAAATCTAGTCTTGGCGCAACATTTACAACCGCTACGGCCGAAGAGTTAAAAAAGCTGGATGTGGAAAGCGGTGTAAAAATTACCAGTATTTCAAACGGTAAACTGGCACAACTGGGCGTGAAAAAAGGATTCATCATCACCAAGGTGGACGATGAGCCGGTATCAACTCCTGATGAGCTGATTGATATACTAGAAAGCAAAAAAGGCGGGGTTTTATTGGAGGGTGTTTATCCCAATGGAACCAAGGCCTATTATGGGTTTGGCATGTAAACCGGCACAGGTGCAAAAGCACAGTAAAAGCTGTTCACAACCATAGTACCAGGTGTATAGCGGTTTATAAAATTCATTGACTATTAAAATTCAAGTGATTAGGGGTGGATAAATGTCCACCCTTTTACTTACATAAACTTTATAATTCTTTTGGTAAGTCCTGCCAAATGGCTTAATTTTGCCAACTTTCCTTTTTTGGGAGGTAGCATTCACTTAACAGATCATATACATGAGGCAGCTAAAAATTACGAAGTCGATCACAAACCGCGAAAGTCAGTCACTTGACAAGTACTTACAGGAAATCGGGAAAGAAGAATTAATCACAGCAGAAATTGAAGTTGAATTAGCAAGAAGGATAAAAGCTGGCGACCAGGTTGCGCTTGAAAAGCTGACCAAAGCCAATTTACGCTTCGTGGTATCGGTTGCAAAACAATACCAAAACCAGGGATTGACCCTGCCTGACTTAATTAACGAGGGAAATTTGGGTTTGATCAAAGCGGCACAACGTTTTGATGAAACACGCGGATTTAAATTTATCTCTTATGCTGTTTGGTGGATTCGCCAATCAATTCTGCAGGCGTTGGCCGAGCAGTCGCGTATTGTGCGTTTGCCATTGAACCAGGTAGGATCATTGAACAAAATCAATAAAGCATTCTCAAAACTGGAACAAGAGTACGAGCGTCCGCCAAATGCAGGCGAACTTGCTTCAGTACTTGATATTCCTGAAGATAAAATTACCGACACCTTGCGCGTATCAGGCCGCCACGTGAGTGTTGATGCCCCATTTGTTGAGGGCGAAGATAATTCACTGCTTGATGTATTGGTGAATAGCGACAGTCCACGTGCCGATCAAATGTTGTTAAGCGAAAGTTTACAACGTGAAATTGAACGTTCATTAAGCACATTAACCGAACGTGAGCGCGATGTGATTAAATTATTTTTTGGTATTGGCATGAACCACGGCTTAACACTTGAAGAGATTGGAGCAAAGTTTGATTTAACACGTGAACGCGTGCGTCAAATAAAAGAAAAAGCCATCCGCAGGTTACGTCATACCTCGAGAAGCAAACTTTTAAAAGCATATTTAGGACAATAAAAAAAGAAGCCATGAGAAATCGTGGCTTTTTTTTGATCTCAAATTTTAAATAGTAAATCTTAAATCATTAAATAACAAACGTTTTTGAACTTTAAATTTTCATGAGCACAGTAGCTACAACACAACAGTACGAATCTCTCTTAAAAGATTACATTGCCCAGGAGAAAGCAGCGGTTGACATCATCAGCGCAGTGGGCCACCTAATGTTTGAAAAATCAGTTGAGCTGGTTTTATTCCGCAATCCACTGGTTGACGTAACCGTGTCGCATATTTTAAATCTACACCGTTACGCACAGGATGTGGTAAAAAAACCAATTGATTTAAAAGACACCGCTGAATTGGCCCGTGCGTTAATGAACATTCCTGATTTGGCACCAAGCAAAATTGACATTGGCCGCCTTACCCGTGAATGGGTAACAGAAAAAGCCAATTTCAAATCAAAAGATGACTTTTTAAAAAATAAACTGGCAAACTATATTGGTAAGCCTGAAAGTAAACTAATACCGCGCGATGTGGTATTATTTGGTTTTGGACGTATTGGACGTATTGCTGCGCGTGAATTGGTAAAACAGGCGGGTAAAGGACAACAGTTGCGCTTGCGTGCCATTGTTAGCCGCGGAGTAAGTGATAAGGACATTGTTAAACGTGCTGCATTAATGCGCAGAGATTCGGTTCACGGTACATTCCCTGGAACCATTGTGGAAGATTTGGCAAACAAAGCTCTTATCATTAACGGGCAAACCGTGAAAATGATTGAAGCGTCAAATCCGCAAGATGTTGATTATACACAATACGGAATAAACGATGCCTTATTGATTGACAATACAGGTGTATATAAAGAGCGTGCAACACTGCAGGCACATTTACAGGCAAAAGGCATCAGTAAAGTATTGCTTACCGCACCAGGAAAAGAAGTGCCAAACATTGTTTACGGTGTAAACCACAAAACACTTGACATAGAAAACGAAACCATTTACAGCGCTGCTTCATGTACAACCAACGCCATTGCTACCGTGCTTTCGGTAATTGAACAAAAATTGGGCGTTGAAAAAGGACATGTTGAAACAGTACACGCGTATAGCAATGACCAAAACCTGTTGGACAACATGCACAAAAGTTCACGCAGGGGACGTAGTGCTGCCATTAACATGGTAATTACCGAAACTGGAGCCGGTAAAGCGGTTACTAAATGTATTCCTTCACTGAAAGACAAATTAACAGCAAATGCTGTGCGTGTTCCCATTCCAAACGGATCATTGGCTGTGCTTTCATTGACATTGAACAAAACGGTTACCCGTGATGAAATAAATGACCTGATAAAAGACGCTGCATTAAACAGCGAACTGGTAAATCAAATAAACTATTCTATTGACCCCGAGCTGGTAAGTTCTGACATTGTAGGAAATTCATGCTGCAGTGTGTTTGACAGCAATGCAACCATTGTATCAGTTGACGGTAAAAACTGCGTATTGTATGTATGGTACGATAATGAGTTTGGCTATACCAAACAAGTACTACGTTTGGCAAAATACATTACAAAAGTGAGCCGTTTGGTTTATTACTAGTATTGAGTATTGAGACATGAGTATTGAGAAAGTCGCAGGAAACTGCGACTTTTTTGCAGTTTACACGATTCATGCATTTAATTTAGCCAATTATGTTTAGCCAACCAGATAAAACACGGATAACCGGATTTGGCACCAGGGAAATTTTAAAGCTTTCAGCTCTCATAAGCCTGGTCATTACCGTTTTTTCTACCCTGTATTTATGCTGGATACTATTCCC
Organism: Flavobacteriales bacterium; assembly: GCA_035299065.1. Classification (GTDB taxonomy): domain Bacteria; phylum Bacteroidota; class Bacteroidia; order Flavobacteriales_D; family UBA2798; genus DASPJQ01. Next base: position 12,332 of record DATGXI010000135.1, on the reverse strand, counting down.
TTTTGACAATCCTTTTTCAATGACCATTATTACACAGGGAATTATAATGACCTTTATTTGCTATTTTTTATATGGTGCAATTGCAGTATTGTGTCATATGTACACACGTATGCAATGGCCCACTGTACATTATTACTGGTCACAGGTTGGTTATACAACCGCTGTGCTCATGTTTTGCCTGGTGTTGCTAAGCATTCCGAAAACAATTCTTGTGGAAATAGACGATTTGTTTACCATTATTCCTGCCATTAAGTCTTTAGGCAGCTTCATTGAACACTTACTTATTTCGGTAATTGTTTGCGCTGCATTACCCTACGGATATCGGGCTGTGCTTAAAAAAAAACACTAATTATTTAAACGATCCAGGTTACGTTCAATATACCTTGGCGATGCAAGTAGGGCCTCCTGAATACGTTTGGCATAATGAATACTATCCATTACTTCGCGGTTCTTTTCTTCAATTATTTTCTTCTGCTCATCCACTTCACTTTTTTGCTGGCTGATTAACATGCGTTGCTTTTGGGTGATCCTAAATCGGTGAATGATAAAAATAGCCAATAGTAAAACAAATGCAATTCCCCCATACAACAGGTAACGATGGGTTTCTTCCGCCTTAAGTTGTGCCTTTAAAATGGAAATCCGTTGAACTCTTTTTACACTATCAGTAGTGGCTTTTTTATCATAGTAATACTTAAATTCCTGTTTTACTATTTCGTCATGTGATTCCCGGGCATGCAAACTATCAGAGGTGGTGGCAAACAACTCCTGCATTTCAAGCGCCTTTTTATAGTTGCTTTGCCGCTTATAAATTTCCATTAATAATTCAGAACAAACCAGTAATTGGTACTTTTCATGGGTTAATTGGGTAAGTTCAAATGCTTTTTCAGCATTTCGCTGCGCTTCCTTTAAATTTTTTGTCTCAAGAAAAATTTGTGCCAGGCGAGCATAAGCTTGAGAAGCCCCATACCAATTGTTATGCTTTTCCTGAATTTGAACTGCCCTGTTGCAAAATTCCTGAGCCAACGCAAAATCCCTTTTCAGGATGTAAACTGCAGCTATGTTGTCAAGAATTGAAGCTACACGCATTTCATTGCCCGATTTTTTCCAAAGTACCAGGCAAGTATCATAATAAGAAATTGCTTTTTCAATTTCGTTTTGATCAAGGGCCAGGCCTCCTAAAAAATTAAGTGCCATTGCTTCCATTACTTTGTCTTGAGCTTTAACCGCAAATTTCCGGGATTTACTGAAGCAATCCAATGCTTTGCCCGGCATCCCTGCATCCTTATAAGCACTTCCTATACTAATGTAAGAGGTTGCCATACCTGAAAGGTCCCGATCTAATTCCGCCCGTTTTAAACTTTCGTGGTGGTATTTTATAGCCAATTTAAGGTTACCCATTTTTTGATAGCCATTGGCAATGTTATTGAGTACAATAGCTGAAATTGTCTTTTCGTTTTTGGACTTGAATATAGCATAACTTTTTTTGTGAAACTTTATGGCCTCTCTGTAGTTTCCGGTTTCATAATAAATGTTTCCAATATTGTTTATTGTTTTGGCTATTCCAAGCGAATCTTTCAGGTTACTGAACAACCTAAGCGCCTTGTCATGATGGTGCCTGGCCCTGGTCAATTCGCCTTTATTGAAAAAATACAATCCCAAACCATTCAAGGCTGATGCCAGGTTTAATGAATAAAATTTAAACATGCGTGGAGCCGGATTTTTTGAAATATTGTATTCACATATTTTCTTTATTTGGAGGCATAGGTTTTTGTCGGTTTCCGGTTCGGAAATGTAAATCAGGTTGTCCCATTCAACCAGCGCCTTTATTTTTACTGAATCCGTTTTTGAATGCTTAACCAGTAACTTCAATGAATCAATTTTACGGACATCACCTGCACCTGATTGAGCATGCACATTTTGCAGGCAAAGCAAAAAAACAGCAAGCAGGTATACAATAGCCTTTTTCATTTCATTAACCTTTCAATGCCTTTTGCAATTGTTTTTTCATTTGTCATCAATGCCTTTTGAATACGGCTTGCATAGTATATACTATCAATAACCTCCTTTTGCTTTTGTTCAATGATTTGTTTTTGACGTTCCGATTCCTCCTTTTGTTTTTTTATAATATCACGTTGCTTACGTGCGGTGGTTAAACGATTAAACATAAATAATCCGAAAACAAACAACAAACCAACCGCCCAGTATAGGGCATAACGCAACGTTTTTTTTCGACCCAAATTAGCCTGCGCAATGCGATCTTCACCAGCCGCTCTTGTACTATCAGCAACTGCCTTTTTTTCATACAGGTACTTGAACTCCTGCCGCAAACCATTTCGTTTGGCATCAATACTAAATAAACTATCATTCATTTTCATATAAAGAGCATGCATTTCAAGGGCCTCTTTATACCTGTTCAGTGCCTTATATGACTTATGCAATACTTTGGCGGCTTCGGCAATCCGGTGAATTGACCCAATTTGTTTTCCTATTTTCAACGATGCATTTCCATACTCAGTGGCCTTCTCATATTGCTCCATATCCAGGTAAATATCAGCCATCACATAGGCACTGTTGGAAATTCCTTCCTGGTCGTTCGCTTCAGCCCCAAGTTCCAGGCATTCATGCAAAAGTTTAATTGCAGCATCAAAATTACGGTTATAGGCATATAGCTGTGCTATGTTGTTTTGGGTAACCAAAATACCTCTTACATCCTGAAGTTTTTTAAACAGCACAATGCTTTTATCATAATAAATATGTGCTTTTTCCTTATCTCCCAAAATATCATATACGGCACCCATGTTGGTGAACACACTGGCCATGGTATAATCATTTTTAATTTTTTCAGCAAGCACAAGTGCCTTCTCGAAATGAACAAGCGCTTTATTGTATTGCTTTTGCGCCTGGTAAATAACACCAAGAATACTGTGTGAAGTTGCAATACCAAGTGTATCCTTTAGCTCTTCATCAAGCTTCATGCTTTGGTATTGGTATTCCAGGGCTCTTGCATAATTACCTGTTTCGTAAACCACACTTGACAAATTGCTATATGCGGCTGACATAGCCGATTTATTCTTGTGCCTTTTGGACAGGGCCAGGTTTTTTTCCTGGTAAAACAATGCTTCTTTATACGCACCCGTAGTGTACATGGCATTTCCCATCAGGTTCAAACCATCAATTATGTACCTGGTATGCTTTTTTGAAACTGCAAAATCATGTAACTGCTTTGCCAGCACAAAGGCTGAATCGGGTTTACTGGTTATGTAATCCTGCCAAATGAGATCTGACAAGGCCTGCAGCCTTACCGTGTCAGCCAAAGCCGCATTTTGCCATGTTAAAAACAGGCCATTGTTGTTTTGTGCGCGCAATGTGGCCATGGCCAGAAAAAAAACACTTATAAAAAATAGCCTGGTCATTGATACATCAAATATAGGAAATTGAATGAATTATGATTCTAAAAGGCAGGCTACACGAAGTGTTTTTTTCTATATTTGGACAAATAACTAAAATGGTTCGTCAATTTTTAAGCACATTTGCTTTTGTATTTGTGAGCATACAATGCATAGGCCAAATCCAAACGTATGCCGACATGGGCGACAGCGTAAAAACATGGTTGAACGAGCGGGTTGAAAACGCAAAAAAAGGAAAAAAGGAAAAAGTGCAAATGCCTTTTGTGGTACGTTCAACCGGCTGGGGTTGCCTGTGCCCTATTCATTACATTGGCGTAAGTGCAGGTACCAATGACGGCCCCTGGGTAATGCCCATTGAACCAAAAAAATTTCCACAAAACGACTCGCTTGGCCATAGTTTAATTGTAACCGGGTATTTTACGGGCAAAATAGTTGAGCAGGATATGCGTAACGAGGATGGGGAGCCTGAAGAATGGCTGTATAAAATACCCGAGTTCAAAATTCTTTCATGGAAAGAAAATAAACAGGATTACGAAGTTGAAGCTCCTAAAGTAATTGGCACCTATCGAAAATAGGTTGCTTTATTGGTATGTTAAAAGATACTTTTAAAATTTACATCTTTTATGAAAAATCAATCGCTTTTAGATGCTAACGGTAAATGCAGGCAACCATAAAACGCTTTTCTTTACACCATAACATGAAATGGTTTTATACTTATAGATGGTGGCTGATTGGCTTACTGTGTATACAGGCATGCGCCAGCAATGTTACAATTACCCTGAGCAAAGAAGGAAAAGCACAGGTCAGCACAAACTTTGACCAAACGTTTTACAAAAAAGACTTTTATAAAAAGCCTTTAATCAGCGATTTTTCTTATTCGCCCGACAGCCAGGTAAATTACCGTGTAGCGCCCATTGACTCTTTGGGAAACTATGTTTTTTACAGGTTAAATTCAGGGTTTATGCAATTCAGGCTACGGGGCGATACGCTTTTTTATAGTGAGCAAGGTCGTGGTTTTCGTTATGGTCAGGTACATGCCTGCTGGACATCGTATTTGGAAATAAATTCTGAACGCAAAATAAAAAGTTTACAATACGATAAAGGCCATGTTCGGCAACGTGAAAATTCAGTGTATATTCAAAAAAACTGGAGAAAATTCAAACGCCCTTCAAAAAACACCAGTATGGTAATTGTATTTGAACCAATGCAAAACTAAAAACATGAAAGTAGAAGAACAATTTGTTGCAACCGCCAAAAAAAGATTTCAAAATTACAAAGCACTTGCCGAAAAGGCCATTGAACAGCTAATCCCAAACCAGTTGTTTGTGCCTATGAACGATGAGAGCGTAAACAGCATTGCCATTATTATACAGCATATGCACGGCAATATGTTAAGCCGTTGGACAAATTTCATGAAAGAAGACGGTGAAAAAAAATGGCGCAAACGTGACGAGGAATTTGTAAGCCCGCCAAAAGATAAAGCCGCCATTATGCAAAAATGGAACGAGGGCTGGCAATGTTTGTTTGATGCATTGGACAGCATAAAGCCTGAGGAATTAACCGAAACAATTTACATACGCAACGAAGGTTTGTCGTTGATGGATGCGGTGTTAAGGCAACTGGCGCATTACGCATACCATGTTGGGCAAATTGTATTTTATGCAAAACAGCTCAAGAGTGGAGAATGGAATTCATTGTCAATTCCGAAGAAGAAATAATATTAATACATAATTAATTTCATCACTTCCCTTTAATCTTTTTGCGGTGCAAGCTTCCCCACTCCCTTAAGGCTTCAATTACATCATCCAGTGTTTTTCCATAAGGCGTCATTGAATACTCAATAATAACGGGAACCGAATCGTATACCGTTCGCTTCACAAGCTGGTTTACTTCCAGGTCACGCAACTCTTTTGACAACATTTTATCTGTTATACCCGGCACCTCCTTTTTCAGTTGACCAAACCGCTTGTTGCCAAACGAAAGGGCTATAATAATGGGTAGTTTCCATTTTCCACTCAATATATCAAGGGCATCGCGCACGGGTAAAATGGCTCCCGTGCAGGTTTCTTTGTCTTTTACAACTGTCTTTTTTCTTGTTACCATATGTTAATCAGTTACTATCCTAAAGTATAGCACTATACAAAAGTATAGAACTATAGGATATATAGCAAAAGTACATACATTTGTTGTATATACAATTAAATAATTTAAAAAAACAAATATGAGCACAACTAAATGGGGTATTGACCCAATGCATTCAGAAGTTACCTTTAAGGTAAAACACATGATGATTTCAAGCGTAAGCGGAAATTTTACCAAATTTGATTCGGCTGTTGAAACAACTGGCGATGATTTTACAACCGCCAGGATTGATTTTAGCGCTGACGTGAATTCGATTTCAACCAACAATGAGCAGCGTGACGGGCACTTAAAAGCCGGTGATTTTTTTGATGCAGAAAACCATCCTAAACTTACTTTCACCAGCACCAAAATGGAAAAGAAAACTGACGAAGAATATAAATTACATGGCAACCTGAGCCTGCGCGGTGTAACCAAACCAATTGTGCTCGATGTTGAATTTGGCGGAATTGCAAAAGACGCTTACGGTAACACCCGTGCAGGATTTTCATTGGCCGGAAAAATAAACCGTAAGGATTTTGGTATTAGTTTTGGCATGGTTACCGAAACTGGCGGAATTGTGGTAGGTGATGAAGTGAAATTGAACATGCATGTGCAGTATATAAAACAGTAGAAAATAAATCTGATTTTTGATTTCAGAAGTTGGGTTGGTACCATTTTCAAACCAATCAAACTTCTGACTTCTTAAATCTTAAATTAGGCTATAATGAAGTTAAAAATAGATATCTGGTCAGATGTAATGTGCCCGTTTTGCTATATAGGCAAACGCAAGTTTGAAATGGCACTTGATAAATTTGAACACAAAGACCAGGTAGAGGTTGAATGGCACAGTTTTCAGCTGGATGCCGACTTAAAACCACAACCAGGCGTGAGTGTGTATGATTATCTTGCCAAACGAAAAAACATAAATCGCGAACAAAGTGTACAAATGCACCAACAGGTTACAGATATGGCTGCAAGTGTTGGATTGAAGTATAATTTTGACAAAGCCGTTATAGCCAACTCCTTTGATGCACACCGTTTATTGCAATTGGCAAAAACAAAAGGTTTGGGTGATAAAGTAGAAGAAGAATTGTTCAGAGCCTATTTTTGTGAAGGAAAAAATACCGGGGACAAGGCTGTTTTGGTTAAATTGGGTGTTGCTGCCGGCCTGAATGAAAAGGAAGTGCAAAAAATGTTGGAGGGAAATGCATTTAGTGAAGAAGTGAAACAGGATGAGCAGCGGTCAAGAGAAATTGGTGTACGCGGAGTTCCTTTCTTTTTACTGGAAAATAAATACGTTATTTCGGGCGCGCAGGACAGCACCATATTTTTGCAGGCACTGACCCAGGTTTATCACGAAAAAAGCCAATTAAAGGACTTTAAAGTGGACGGTAACACCTGTACTACAGATGGCAACTGCGACTAAAGTGATTTGATTTGCGTATAATACTACTTAAAAAAAGAAAAGCCATCCTAAGACGGATGGCTTGAATTTACCTGAATGAGAAGTCAGGCACGCATTGTTGGGAGAAAACCTAATATAAACAAACAATAAAAACGTTCAAATTGTACTGTAGGTAAACTGTTTCAATCTTTCTCGTTTTTAAATTTTTTATTCTAATTTTTTTAAAAGTTCTTTCTTGTGTTATTGGTGATTCAAAGTTCAAAAAACCACCCGCTTAAGCCTTACATTTTATCTTCAAAATGTTACATTAAAACCTGTAACCGGCTGCTATTTGCAACCAAGTATTTTTGTAACGCGGTGAAAATGAAGTTCCATCACCCCTGTTGGTTTGAAGGTCCCAGCCTGCCCTACCGCCTACCAGCCAGTGGTTAAAATTGAGGTCAAGGCCACCAAGAAACCCCACCGTATTTTTACGGATATTGTCGTTGGCAAACTCTTCACGCAATGTATATGTTGAAGAACTTTCATCACTAAACTCATCCTCGCGGGCAAGCAAAAAACTAAAATTTGGACCTGCCACTATTGTGATCATATCCAACGGTTTTATTTGCAATTGAACAGGTATGTCAAAATGCGAGGTTGTACGTTTAAAACCGTAAATATTATCCAGGTAACGCTGGGTTGCCTTAAAACCTTTGGTGATGAATAAAAATTCAGGTTGTATACCCAAAAACTTACCCATTGGAATGGTTATAAAAGCACCTGCAACATAGCCAAGTTTGGCATCGGCTACAAAATCATTGCCTTGCTCATCATAAACATTGCTTGAATTTACACCGGCTTTAAGGCCAAAATGAATGTTTTTTCCAAAATCATTTTCATTTTGTGCCCTTACACTAAATACAAAGAACAATCCAATTATTCCTGTCAACACTATTCTTCCCTTCATAATCGTCAATTTTTATCATTAACTTTATTTACTTTCGAAAGCATTACAAACGATTTCAGAAAATCTTTTTATCGCTTTCCTGAGATCAAAGTTAACTCACAAGTAAACTTCCAGGTTTTAATTTTCGGTAACAAGGTGTTTTGTATAGCCAAAAACCAGCCAAAAACAATTCCTTTTATTTAAACGTTCTTTAATTACACAATTACCACCCAGTTTTGGCTATGCATAAGCCGTTATTGCCGAATTATGCTTGTTCACTGTAAACATTGTGCGTTTTTTGTTGTACAATAAAGAGTAATAACAAATGACCATAACAAATGGAAAATGAAAAACCGAAGAAAAAAAGATGGAGCCGTAAGCGGAAAATATTGCTTTCAATTTTAATTTTTCTGGTAGGCTTCAGGATTGCATTACCATACATTGTTTTGCACTATGTAAATAAAAAACTGGCCGGTTTAAGTGAATATTACGGTCATGTTGATGACATTGATATACATCTTTACAGGGGAGCCTATGTAATAAAAGACATACACATCGTGAAAATTGATAAAAAAGCGAATAAAAAAGATACCATTCCTTTTTTTACTTGTCCTGAAATTGACCTTTCAGTTGAATGGAGTTCCATATTTAAAGGACGCATTGTAGGAGAAATTTACGTGGAAGATCCTGAATTAAATTTTGTAAAGGGCGCACATAAAGGAGAAAATGTAAAACAGGACACGGCCGATTTCAGGCAATTGATTGATGATTTAACGCCCATTACCATAAACAAATTTGAGATAAACCGAGGCCAGATTCATTACATAGACTTATATGCGCAACCGCGGTTGGATGTTGCCATGACCAATGTACATGTACTTGCCACAAATTTAAGTAACGTAAATAGAAGCGAAGAAAAATTACCTGCAAAAGTAGACGCAACCGGTGAGGCTTATAAGGGAAACTTTACCATGACCATGAAGCTTAATGCCCTTGCAAAAGTACCAACATTTGATATGAATGCAGGTTTTAAAAATATACAAATGCCTATGTTAAACGATATGTGGCGCGCTTACGGGAATTTTGATGTGAAAAAAGGAAATTTTGGTTTTTATACCGAGTTTGCAGCAAAAGAAGGCCAATTTGGAGGATATGTAAAACCACTTATTACGAATTTAGATGTAGTGCAATGGAATAAGGAAGAAGGAGATTTGAAGCAAATTTTATGGGAATCGCTTGTAGGAGCCGTTGCCGAAGTTTTACAAAACCAACGCACCGGTGTACTGGCAACAAAAGTTGACATTAATGGCCGTTTTGACGATCCTGATGTAAATACATGGAAAGCGGTAAGCTTTTTATTGCGTAACGCATTTGTACGCGCATTAAAGCCAGCCATTGACAATTCAATTAACATTCATAAGCTAAAAGACGATTCAAAAAAGACTTTATTGGAGAAAGTGTTTGGAAATAAGAAAGACAAGCGCGAGGAAAGAAAAAAGAAACGAGAAGAACGCAGGGAAAAGCGGAAATCAAAAAACAACTAAAATGGAAGATAACCAAACATTGAATTACCCCGGATATGTAAAATTTACAATTATCCTTATTTGCATAATTTTATTGGCAGGCATAATAACGTATGCCCATACCCTTATTATACCCATCGCTTTTGCGCTGCTGTTTGCCATTCTTTTGCGACCCGTAGTTTCTTTGCTAAATGAAAAATTGAAATTTCCACATGTAATAGCCGTGCTTGTAACCGTGGTCTTGTTCAGCCTGCTGGTAACCGCTTTGTTTTTCTTTGTGTTTTGGCAAGTAAGCGGGGTTATGGACGATTGGAACAAACTGCGGCACAATTTCCTTGTTCACTATGAACACTTGCGGCATTGGATCCGTGACCATTTTAATATTAGCTACAATGTGCAGGAGGAATACCTGAAAAAAGTTAAAAATGAATCCATTAAAGGAAACTCAGGGTTGATTGGAAAATCACTCATTAGTTTTACCGGTGTACTGGCAAGCGCTGTATTGGTACCCATTTACATTTTTCTTATTCTCCTGTACAGAAATTTATTCATCAGGTTCATTTGCCTTCAGCTTAAAGAAAAAGGAAGGGAAACCTTTGGCAAAATACTGTCAGAAATAAAAGACGTCATACAAAGCTATATTGTTGGATTGCTCATTGAAATGAGCATTGTCATAACGCTAACAACAGCAGGCCTTATGATTGTGGGTGTTGAATATGCATTGCTTTTGGGAACAATAACCGCCATTTTAAACCTTGTGCCCTATGTGGGATTGCTCATTGCAGGAATTATAACATTTATGACCGCACTGCTTACGTCAACCGAAGCCTCGGTGGTATTGGGCAGTATACTGGTAAATGTGTTGGTGCAATTAATTGATAATAATTTTTTAGTGCCAAGAATTGTTGGAAATAAGGTACGCATCAATGCATTTGTTTCCATGACAGCGGTTATTGCGGGTGGAATAATAGGAGGTGTTGCAGGTATGTTCTTATCAATTCCCATGACCGCAATATTAAAAGTTGTTTTTGACAATGTGGAGCATCTTAAGCCATGGGGATATGTTATGGGTGATGATTCACCCCAAACGTATAATTGGGGACGATTGCGGTTTCCTTCCTTTAATGCAGGCAGCATGGAAGAAAAAGTAATGACAAAAGAAGATAAAGAAGGAGATAAACAGGAAGAAATTAATGACAAGCCATAATTCAAAAAACAACAATTCTGCTTAGGCTGCAGGCATGTAACTTAACCGTTCACAATCTCACCTCCATTGGGGTGAAGTACCTGTCCAGTCATAAATGAAGAATCGTCACAGGCCAGGAATAAATAAGATGGCGCTATTTCAACCGGTTGACCTGAGCGTCCCATGGGCGAATCACTACCAAATGTTGCTGTTTTTTTTGCATCAAAACTTGAAACAACCAGGGGTGTCCAAACGGGTCCGGGAGCCACAGCGTTCACCCGGATTTTTTTATCAACCAGGGCCGTTGCCAGGGAGCGTGTAAATGAAACAATGGCGCCTTTGGTTGAGGCATAATCAATTAAATGTGCACTTCCACGATAAGCCGTAACACTGGTGGTGTTAATTATACATGCTCCTTTTTGCATGTGCTTTACCGCTTCTTTTGTAAGATAAAACATCGAAAAAATATTCACGCTGAATGTTTTTATAAGCTGGTCCTTTGAAATATCGCCAATACTGCTTTTTGAAAAATGCAAGGCTGCATTGTTTACAAGTACGTCAATCCGGTTGAATTTCTTCACGGTCTTTTGTACCAGTGATATGCATTTTTTTTCTTTTGAAATATCTGTTGCAATCAACAAACATTGTTGCCCCTGCTGTTGTACGTGTTCTGCTGTAATTTCAGCGTCTTTTCTTTCCTCTGGTAAAAACCCTATGACAATATTGGCCCCGTGTTTGGCAAACAAAATAGCCACCGCGCGACCTATTCCGCTGTCGCCACCGGTTATTAATGCTGTTTTTCCTTCCAGCTTTCTACCGGGACCGGTTTCAGGTGTATCAAAAACAGGAGGATCAGCCTCCATTTTAAATTCCAAACCCGGCCTTCGTTGCTTCAAGGCCGGGTGGATTTTTTTCTTCGGTTTTGGTTTTTGCATTGAGAGTCCTACTCCCCCGGGAGTTTATTTTACTTTTCTTTGTAACTGTCGCGTAATTGTTTTACGGTATCGTGTCCGTGTTGAATTGACGAACGTTGTGTGCGAATGATTTGCAGCAACTCACCTGAAACACCTTCAGGATCGTCAAGAACTGAATCATACGTTTTTTTTGCTGCATCTTCACCAAATTCGCACGAAGCAAGAACTGCTTTACGGTCATCGGAACTAAGTGCTTTTTTAATATCCATCCACGCCCTGAATACCTTCCCCGAAAGAGTTGTTTCATCACCTGGCTTTTCATCGCTGTACGGAATGTGCGTTTTCAATTCTTCACTAAAACCTTTGCTTTCACTGGCAAATTTTGTAAATAACGTTTTAAGATCTGCATCTTTTACCAATTCAGAAGCCTTTGTATATCCTTCGTAACGGTCGTTATTGATAATAATAAGTTCCTTTAGTGCAGTTATTTTTTCTTTCGAGGTGGTTGTTTTCATAAGCGTTTGACTTTATATTAATTAATAATTGATTTATTTTTCGTTGTTTTTGAACAGGTCTTTGATGGAACGGCCCAGCTGATTCATATCATGGTTAAACTCTGCTTTAAAGTTTTCCCAACGACTTGGATCACCATCGTTTTCATAATTTTCCATGCGTTCATCAAGGTCACGCCTTTGCTCTTCAATGGCCTCAAGACGCTCTTGTTTACGTTTATCGCGTAGATTTTTGATTTCAGCACGGTGTTCCTCAATTTCCTTGTCATATTCGGCCATGCGCTCTTCATAATCCAGCCTGAATTTATTCCACTCTTCATAATTTCTTTCCTCGGC
>DATGXI010000134.1:0-14812 GCA_035299065.1 Flavobacteriales bacterium | reverse complement strand
ACGCATGCTGGTGCAGTTTATCATCTTCACCAATTGTTGAATGACCATGCCTCGACTCTTCAATTTTCGAAAAATCTTCGGGACTCATGAAATTAAATGTGATTCCGTCCTGGTCAACCCAAAGCTGTCCGCCATTTAGTTTGGACATATATTTAACCGTTGCAGGCCATTGTCCTTTATTTTCTTCAAAGCGGGCGTAGGCTGATTTTTGTGCCTGTTGTGCTTCCAGGTTTATCCCGAACAGGAATAGTGTGCATGTGAAAAGTAGATGTGTTTTCATATAAAAAATTGGCGCATAAAATTTAGTAAAAAAAGGAGGAAGTTTTACATGGCTTTTTAAATATTCTACCAATTCGTTTTTATATATGGTGAATACCAAGCCGTGGCAACCAGGAAGAAAAAAAAGATCCGGCCTGTAAGCCGCGTTCTGTCGAGTTCTATCATTTATCTGTTCCGGTTGTCACCAACCGGATATAGCAGCCTACCCGTTAAGGTGGAACCTTGCGGAACCTAAGGGCGGGCAGCCCTTAACCCTTAACTTACATGGCCTTTCAGTACCTGTGGTTTACCATTACGCCTGTTACCAGGACATATCGTGGGCTCTTACCCCGCGTTTTCACTATTACCCGAAGGCTACCTATTTTCTGTGGCACTTTCCGTCATACACGCTTTACAACGTATATGCCCACCCGTTAGGTGGCAGGTTGCCCTGTACTGCGCGGACTTTCCTCCTTATTCACCGAAACATGTACCAAATGGACCCATCCCGCGGTGAATAAAGCGATAGAATGAACCGGATCTTAAAGCAAAGATAGATAAAATTAATGTATGACGCAAGAACCTGGACATTAGACGCTTTAAGCCAGGTCTAAACCATGTATCTGAACCTATAATTTCAGACCAATGACGCAAACATCGTCAATTTGCTCAACACTTGCACGCCAACTGGTAAATTCCCTGTGAAGGCTTTGCTCGGCATTACCGCTCTCAGCAATAATTTTAACAAGGAATTCTTTGAATGGCTTGTACATGTATTTTTTATTTGAGTTCCCCCCAAACTGGTCGGCAAAGCCATCGGTAAACAAAATAATGTGGTCACCTTTGGTATAACCAACCTCAACCTGGTTAAAGGGTTTCATTTCATGACTTAATCCAACAGGTTGTTTTGTTGCTTTAAATTCTTCAAGGTTGTTACTTGATATTTTATAAATGGGATTATTGGCACCGGCATAGGTTAGCGTAGTTTTTCCCTCCTCAATTTTCAACAAGGAAATATCCATCCCATCCTTATACTCTTCCTTATGGTCTTTATTTAGTGATTTTATTATAGCTGCGCGCAGGCTTTCCAGAATTTGTGCCGGTTCATGAGCTTTGCTGCTTTCCACAATATCGTTCAGCAAATTAATTCCAAGTACACTCATTAATGCGCCTGGAACGCCATGGCCTGTACAATCGCCACATGCTATCCAGGTTACGTTATCTTTTTTATGAAACCAATAAAAATCACCGCTTACAATATCTTTCGGATTAAAATATAAGAATGATCCCGGATAAAAATCATTGAGTTCATCTTTTGAAGGAAGCAAACCTGACTGAATGCGCTGCGCGTAATTAATGCTGTCCAGCATTTCCTTGTTTTTCTCTTCAATGATGGCGCTTTTTTCGGTAACTACTTTCTGATACTTGAGATTTTCATTTTTAAAAAACAACATTAAAATACACACAAGCACAAATACGGTAAACAGGTTAGCATAACCAACATTGTGTTTCAATTCATCATATTCCGGCCCAAGGTCCAGAATACCTGTTCGGCCACGCATATAAAACAAGGTGCCAAAGAAAATACCAATGGTTGCCAGCCAAAAACCTTTAATAACAAGTTTATTGTCGTAAAAAATAACCACTACCAAACACATCACCACCAGGTAAAATTGAAGGTTGGCTTCCCAACCATAGGCAAGTATGGCCCAAATAAAATACAGGTAAGCCATTACTATGTTCATGGTAAATCCCAGCATGTATTTCCTGCGTTTTAGTAACGGAAAATTAATAACCGCAGTGCCATAAAACAGGATGAACATAAACATGTCAAACGGGTGCAGGAAATAAAAAAACAGGGGTGAAAATGAGGTAAGGATTGCAATGGTTGAAAATGCGATAAGATTGCTCGTACGGATTTTCCTGTTTAACACTTCAGGATTATCGGGATAAACTCCGTTCGAAAGAATCTTCTTAAACATGATTATGCCAATGCATTTATGATGTCAAAACGCGTAATAATATAGGTCTGATCAGTTTTAAAATCTTTTACAAGCACTGCAGGGTTTTCACTGTTGATCATTCCTGAAAGGGAATCAACCGGTGTTGTAATGTCTACAAAAGGAAATGCAGGCTGCATAATGGTTTCAATGGTGGCATGCAATACTTCCGGATTTTTTGTGGCTTTGGTGAACAGGTTTGAAATGCTTACCGAACCTACAATGCGTTTATCAGTTGTAACGGGAATTTGTGAAATATCGGTTGAGCCCATTAATTTAATTGCATCGTTCACTTTTTTAGAAGATTCAATGGTGATGAGCTCTTTGATTTTCGAATTTTTTACAATATCCCTTGCAATCAATCCTTTTTTATCAATGTATCCCTTTTCACGCATCCAGTCATCGTTAAACATTTTTGCCAGGTAGCGTGAGCCATGATCGTGAAATATAACCACAACCACATCGCCTTTTTTGAAACGATCTTTCATTTGCAACAAACCACCAATAGCAGCTCCTGCACTGTTACCTACAAAAATCCCTTCGTTCTTTACAATTTCGCGGGTGTAAATGGCAGCATCCTTATCGGTTACTTTTTCAAAATGATCAATCACACTAAAGTCTACGTTTTGCGGAAGGAAATCTTCACCAATACCTTCGGTAACGTATGGGTAAATTTCATTCTTGTCAAAAATACCTGTTTCTTTATACTTTTTGAAAACCGATCCGTATGTATCAATTCCCAAAATTTGAATATTGGGATTTTTTTCTTTCAAATATTTTCCGGTTCCGCAAATGGTACCGCCTGTGCCTACCCCCACCACCAGGTGTGTTATTTTTCCATCGGTTTGGTTCCATATTTCAGGACCAGTTTGCTCATAATGCGCCTGGGCGTTTGAAGGATTATCGTATTGATTTGCCTTCCATGAATTGGGAACTTCTTTAACGAGGCGCGATGAAACTGAATAGTATGAACGCGGATCTTCAGGATCAACATCGGTTGGGCAAACAATTACCTCGGCACCAAAAGCGCGCAGCACATCTACTTTTTCTTTTGATTGTTTATCGGTAGTGGTGAAAATACATTTGTAGCCTTTAATAATGGCTGCTATAGCCAGACCCATTCCTGTATTTCCGCTGGTACCTTCAATAATGGTGTAACCGGGCTTAAGCAATCCTGCTTTTTCGGCATCTTCAACCATCTTAAGCGCCATACGGTCTTTGATGCTGTTACCAGGATTACCGGTTTCAATTTTTGCCAATACCATGGCGTCAATGTCCTTCACCACCTTGTTTAATTTAACCAATGGGGTGTTTCCTATTGTTTCGAGAATATTGTTGTAATACTGCATAATTTTAACTTGCTCTGTATTGTTCTTGTGTATCGGTTATTTTTTTTGAAAAAATGATTAAAGCAATACCGGAAAGGGTATGAAAGGGAATTTGTGCCAGCTGACTATACGCTTGCAACCTGTAATAACGCAATGCGGCATCTGCATCTGTGGTATAGCGCAGCGCGGCATCAAAGTCTGAAAAACCAATTCCGATTGAAACAACCAGTGATGTCAAAAAACTAAAATACCAAACACTAATCCATGGAGAAACCTTATTGCCTAACCAAGAAGTATGTTCTTGTGGTGAATTAATAGAGGCACTTGCTTTCCAAATTTCACGTGTTGTTAAAAACGGCATAACCAATTGAACAAATGGTATAAAGAACCATCCCACGCACCATCCTGGTGAATATTTCAGATAATTGATACCGGCATAGTGATTATTTAAATGAGCCCGGTAAAACCACATGCAAACAAAAACAATTGCGGCTATACCTACAAGACCAGATATGCCCATAAGTGGTGTTATTTCCCTCTCAGTTCGGTCCAGTATATAGGCTGCACCCTGGTCTCCATTGTTTACACGATCAACAAGTTTTAAAATATCAACCGACCTAAGTATAACTACCACCTGACTGAGAAGTGTTAATATAACAAATATAGCCAACAGGTTCCATTTTGTTTTAATCTCAAGTATTGGCTGCTTTTCAAGCGAGTTTGAATCAAGGTTTTCCATTTGCTTTTTTTTAACCGTTTGTTTGGCTATCCATTTTTTCTATTTCAACAGCCACTTTATCCTTAAACAGGTAGCTTCCTGCTACCAGCGCCAAAATACTTAAAAATAAGGCTGGCAGGAATGAATAATACTCGGGTTTAATAACATACTCAAATATGGCCCAACAGGTGAAACCCAAGGTCATTGAGAGCAAAGCCCCCATACGTGAAGCCTTTTTCCAGTAAAGGGCCGCTGTAACCGGTGCCAGTAACGACACCATTCCCACTATTGAGGACATGGCTACCAATTCATAAATATCCTCCCCAACAAAGGCTGTAATGGTTGAAATAATTGCCATGAACACAACTGACAACCGCAATATCCAAAGGAATTTTTTATCCTCCATTTTGTTTTTGGACAAGGGTTTTACAATGTTTTCAGAAATAATACTGGCTGGTGCCAGCAAGGCTCCGCTGCATACGCTCAACACAGCTGAAAGCACCGAACCAAAAAATAAAATCTGTAATACCAAGGGGGCTTCTGCCAGTACAATTTGAGGAAATGACTGCTGCATATCCATTTCTTCGCTCACCGTTCCGCCATAATAGTGATACTTTACCACGAAGCCAATATACAATGGAAGAGCTGCCATTATCAAATACAAAACGGCTCCCCAGTAGGTAGAATTTACAGCTGCACGTTCATTTTTTGCCGAATTTGCCCGCTGAAAAATATCCTGGGAACACAACGAGCCAAAACCTAGCACCATCCATGCGCTCATCCAGTTGGTCCAGTTAAGCGCACCATCCTCCGGAAAAAATTCAAAAGTCCTTCCCGGATTGGCATGGTATTTTTCCATTAACGAACCAAATCCGCCAGCCTGATTGGTAAAAAATATGGCCAGCGCAATTAAGCCAATAACAATTACAATGTTGTGAATTAAATCGGTTACAGTAACGGCCCACATGCCACCAATGAATGTGTAAATGGTAACAAGTACCGAACAAATTAATATAGCATTGTACAACTCCATTCCCGGTATTACATTTTTTAAAATAATGCCCATCGCAAGCATTTGTGCCGCTATGTAGCCAAAAAAAGAAAACACCATGAAAACGGCTGATAATAACTCTACGGTCTTTCCATATTTGTCGCGCAGCAAATCGCTAAGGGTTAAAATATTGAGGCGATATAATTTTCTGACGAAGAAGAACCCGAATAAAAGCAAAGCCAGCACACCTCCAAAAGGATCTTCAATTACACCCGACAAACCATGTTTCATGAATTCAGATGAAGCGCCAAAAACGGTTTCACTACCAAACCAAAGGGCAAACAAAGCAGTTGCGTTAAAAAACATGGGAAGGCTTCGCCCGGCCTGTATAAAGTCATTGGAATCGTTAACACGCTTTGATGCCCAATACCCGATATAAATATTTAATGCGAGGTAAACAAAAATAAATGTAAGAAGAATTGTGTGTTGGCTCATAGGAGAACCAAATGTATAAAAAATACCTTTCTAGTTGACAATTAAACGGCTTGAAACCGTTTTTTGAGCCGATTTTACAGTTACAAGGTATACACCTGCCTCAGGTTTACTGTCAAAAATCAGGCGGTATTTACCTGAACTGTTTTTGAGTTCGACAGTTTCTGTTACAACTAATTTACCGGCAATGTCGGTAACGTATATCGACACATCATTTGTTTCAAATTTATCAACGTTTACAAACAATTCTGAACCGTTGGTTGGATTTGGAAACAACTGTACTGTTGGCGCATTGGCTATTTCAATTGCACGCGTTGGTGAATATTCATATTCGCCATCGTAATCAACCTGCTTTAACCTGTAATAGGAAACATCCTCGTAAGGATAGATGTCGGTATATGCATACTGTTTTTGCGAATTACAATTTCCACAACCTTTTACAGACCCAATGTATTCAAAATCGATTCCGTTTTTTGAGCGCTCAATTTCAAACCGGTCATTATTTATTTCGGCTGCGGTTTCCCAATTTAAGAGGGCGCGTGAATTGTCAATTGGCTTTACAACAAACGTCAATAACTGAACGGGCAGGGTACTTGGAACACTTCCAATGGTAAATGGACTAAACGAAGTAACAACATTACTGGTGACACTGCCTGCGGCCATGGTTCCTGTTGTTCCGGTATTTCCTTCATCCTGCCAAACGCTTCCGTCAAATCGTGCCACCCGTTGATCAACAGTTGCGCCAGCCAAACAACTGTTGGCGTCCCAATTGAGTGTTACATTTTTATTTTCTGTTCCGGCATCACGGTCAAGTATCCAATACTCACAACTTTCAATTTGCGCGAGTGTTGGTGCCAGTGTTGAACCAAAAACGTGTGGATCGGCATAAAAATATTCGCAGGTGAAAGATGTGGCCGGCCCGGAAACAGATAATACGACATCATCCACTGCAAAAGAAGGATCTGATGAAGCACTCAGGTCATCATTAACCCACCTGAAACCAATTTTCACATTCGGATTTCCATCTGCAGATGCCGGTAACGTGATTAAATAATTTGTCCAGGTTCCTTGTGTTCCACAAGTTCCTGTTGGGGTTTTAGCCATATCAGCGAGTTGTGACCATACGCTTCCATCAAAATACCATACTGTGGCATTGTCATTTGTGGTTTCACCTCCTTCAATGTAATTAAAGCTTAATGTGATAGAACTGTATCCTGTACAATTAATAACTGGCGATTCCATTCGTTTATCTGTCATAGTTGAAGTGGATACGCCAAACCCACCACATAACCCTCCTGCATCATAAGCCGCACCGCAATCACCTGTGGGACAAAAAAATCCGGCACTTGGCGATGTTGATATATTCCCAACATGCAAGGTTGCATTTGCTCCACATCCTGTACCACAAGCCCCAGCTGCATTTCCATTTTCAGCACAGCTTACATACCATTCATTTGGTGTTGTCGGAACCCCGCATGCTATAGCAGGGCTGCTATTGCTCATGGTCCAAGCTCCGTTGACACCTGAATAGGCACTGCCAAGACACAATGAAGTACATCCATTATTAAAATTCTCAGTCCAAAAAGGACCGCCTGCTGCGGCACCTGCAGAAATTCCCAGTGGCTGATAGTCGGAATTTTTTCCAACTGGAAAAACCATAGCGTTATGACCCAAATAACGAACGGGGCCGGTTACAAAACTTGCATTGCTTGCACCGCTTGTACTTGCATTCACATTCAGTGTTAAAAGATTTACGCTGGTTGTATACAATAACCCGTCAGTCATGGTCAACAAGTTGCTAACCGAGAGCGGATTGTTTGGTGTAAGACCCGTAGCAGAAGAATTATTCATTGTCATGCGGTAAAAATCTTCACCCCCTGTTGTTGTCAGGCTTTGGGCATTACTTCCATTCCATATAACGGTTGATGTTGCTTCGTTAAATCCACCTGTGCCGTAATTTGACCAGTTACCTCCAATGGTTATTGAATTTGTAGCAGGTGTTAATACCGCTGATCCGCTAATGGTAAGGTCCCTCCCAACTGTCATATTCCCATCGGTAGATTTTGCTCCTGAGCCTGAAAAAATCACATTTGAATACGTAAGTCCTGATCGTACCGTTTGTGCACCAGCTGCTGAATATTCAACCGTACTTCCTGCAGTTAGGTTATAAAAATTATTGACGGTAGAAAAAGTAGATATTGAGTTGGTTCCTGTTATTTCCAGTTTTCCTCCTGAAGCTATATTAAGTGTATGTGCACCTGCTCCACTAAAATTCATACTTACCTCACCGGCCCTTATTAGCCCTGTTGCTCCAATAGAGCATGAAACAGCATACGGTGCCGGATTACTTGTACGCATATAAAAAATGCCTGAAACAATCATTGTACCATTTACCGTATAGCTACCCGCTGCACTACCGGCCGTATTTCCATTTGTTCCATCAATAGCAGCATTACCCAAAAATGCGCCACCGGTAAGATTTAATGTAACACCACTATTAACGATTACATGGAAATACGATGCTGATCCAACTGCATTATAAATTTGTGTACCACTGGACGTACCAAAACGAAGGTTTACGTTCATGGCCAAAGTAAGTGTTGTGGTAGGATTGGTTGCAACCGATTTTCGAATGCGCGAAGCATCAAAAGAACCTGTACCACTTACAAGGCAACTTACACCTTCAATGTTAAAAGCAATACCGTCAAATGTTGCCCCATTACCAATTATACCATTGCAGGTAATATTTCCATATACATTTATGTAACGGTTTACCGTAACATTGGTATACACTTTTCCGCCTGCTTCAACATTTAGGTCTTTGCAGTTTTTTGGACTGGCTTCAAGACTAATTGTATGACCGTTCAAAATCCATACATTATCGGTTATAGCGGGAACAGATCCTGCCGCAACCCACGCGCTTCCATTCCACCTGTTCCAGATAGCAACAGTTCCCCAGGTTCCAGATCCAGCGCTACCGTAATCATTAACGGCATATTGCGCCTGTAAAGTAAAACCGGCAAGCATTAGGATAAGCAATATGGAAACACGACTAAACACGAACCCCTAATTTAGTTAATTCCAGTCACAGAAAGCTATTTCTTTGTCATTTTTATGTGAACTTTTCGAACACGCCCAATCCGAATAGGGCAAAGTCATATTTCACAGGATCAAGGGGATCAAAGGTTCTTAACACCTGCATAACTTCGGCAACAGCTTTGGCATCGTCCTGCTTACGTGTTAAAAGCCCAAGTTTACGGGCTGTATTACCCGTGTGCACGTCAAGCGGCAACCGCAGTGTAGAGGGCGAAATATTTTTCCAGATCCCAAAATCAACACCGGCCTTATCATTGCGCACCATCCAGCGCAGGTACATGTTTATGCGTTTGGCTGCCGAACCTGTTTCAGGGTTTGAAATGTGCCGAATGGCGTGCACCGATTTTATTCCTTTTACAAATTCCTTTCTGAAAAGGGTTATGCGATCAATTTCGGGACTGTCCTTCAAAAAATAATGTTCAAGCGAATTGTGTTTTGTATATAATTTTCGCAAGGCTTTGACATACTCCATCATGTCGTCACCATTAAACGTACGATGCACAAAAACCGAAAGGCGCTTAATTTCTTTTGGCGATGCTTCTTTTATAAATTCATAGGGAGTTTCGTCCATGAGCTCAACAATGCGTTTTGCATTTTTTACGATGCTTTTACGGTTTCCCCAGGCAATCATGGCAGCAAAAAAACCCGCAATTTCAATGTCTTGCTTTTTGGAGAACATATGCGGCACACATATGGGATCATCGGGAATAAAACTGCGGTTGTTGTACTGCACGGTTTTTTCCTCCAGCAGGTCTTTAATATCAGGTAATACCTTCATGTTTTTTTGTTTTATCCATTGGAGGTATTACACTGACATACATGTTACTATACTTAACTAACGGGAAAAGCAAGATGTATTGTCAGTGTAATTTGCTTTTTTTTATTTTTCAAAAAAATCTCCTATCACACACATTAATTTCGGCTATATTAGCAAATATCATGAACAGGTTACTTGTCATTTGTTTTTTATTTGTTAACGGGTTTGGTTTTTCACAACAGTTAAGGCCTCCGGTTACAAATTTTACGCCCAAAGATTACGGCACCAGTCAAACACCCGATAACTATTGTGTTTTACAAGACAACAGGGGATATATATATGCCGGAAATGCAGGCGGTGTTTTGATTTATGACGGGTTAAAATGGGATTTTGTAAAAGTTGAAACAGGGGCCTATGTTTTTACCATTGACCAGGATGAAAAAGGCACTGTTTACGTAGGAACCAGCAACGGGGTATTTGGAAAATTAGCCCCGGGAAAAAACGGCAAAATGAAGTTTGTTTCGCTCATGGATGTTTTTGAGAAAAACAAGTTTGAAACCGGCACCATTACCCGTTTGTTTTGCATTAACCAAGATATTTATGTACATACACCTCAAAACCTTTTTATAGTAAATGATAAAAAGGTTTCGGTTGTACCAACCGAATCAAGTTTTCAAATGATGTTCAAGTGTGAGAATCGGTTGTATGCACGTGAACGTGGAATTGGTCTTATTGAAATTAACAACACAACAAAAAAAACACTTTCTGGCATTTATGAATTCAGGGAATACGGTTTACTGGGTGTTGTTAAGTACGATGACAATAACCTTATGGTTGTTACGCAGGAAAAAGGACTGTGGTTATATAACACAAAAAACCAACAGTCACTTTGTTTCAACAGTGATAGCGTAGAACTTAAAAAGCATAATATAATTGGCGCAAGAAGGCTTTCAAGCGGTGAATTTGCACTTAACACCACCAATTCAGGCGTACTGATTATTGACACCAACGGTAAAGTAAAAAACAGCATAAGCAAATTAACAGGCTTGCGGGTTAATTATATAAGAGACATTCTTGAGGACAAACACCGCAACTTGTGGATGGCCATGAGCAATGGTATTGCATTGGTAAATTATGGTTCACTCCTGCATTATTATACAGATGAAACTGGTTTACTTGGTGGAGTTGAATGCATAACCAAGCTGGATAAATCCATTTATGTTGGAACATCAGAAGGCCTTTTTGTTGAAAGCGAAACCGATCCCCTGAAACATTTTGAACAGGTAAATAATTTAACAGGAGAAGTTGCCGATTTTAGTACATATGGCGAAAGTATTGTTGTGGCTACCAACCGTGGAGTGTTTTTAGGAAACAAAACAAATTTCAAAGAAATATACAAAGGCCTGGCACATACTGTTGCTGTATTGCCCTTGAAAGACCAATTATTAATAGCAGGTCCTGAAAGCGTTGTACTCATTAATTTAAAAAACAATAAAATTCTTTTTGAAGATTATTTTGAAACACCTATAACCAGGGGGCTTTCCCTAACAGTTGATCCTTCTTCAACAGCAGAAAACACTGTTGTATGGATGGGCTCAATAGGCCAGGGAATTTTTAAAATTTCAGTTATCAGTGACAAACTCGGTATCGAAAAATTTGACAACCTTGATGAACACTCATTGCATTTAATACGTCCCTGTGTTATTGACAATAAGATCTATTTCTGCACCAATGGTGGTTTACGTAAAATGACCAAAGGCGATGACGACAAGCCGTTTTTTGACTTGTCAGGCATTCTTCCCACACTGGATGGCAGCCAGGTTACACACATAAAACAATCAGGTGAACGCATTTGGGTTTGTTCTGACAATCGCATATTTCATTTTGATTCCGATAAAAAACCGGTTAAAATACCGTTTCTGCCCATTGACATGGGACGAATCAATTATTTGTTTGCCGAAAACGAAGAAAATTGTTGGATTGCGGCAGCTGACGGGTTAATCAGGTACCAGGAAAATTACACTAAAAATTATTCCGAAAAATTTGATGTTGTATTAAGAAAAGTTGTTGTCAATAACGATTCTACTCTTTTTCATGGAAATTGGTTTAAAAACGGAAAATTCATCAATAGCCAGCCAGACAACAGCAAATTTGAACTGGCCTATAAGTTCAATTCATATGAATTTACCATAAGTGCACTATATTTTGAAGAGGCCGATAAAGTGCTTTATTCACATATGCTGGAAGGCCATGATGAGTCATGGAGCTCATGGTCAAATGAAAATAAAATAAAATACTCGAACCTGCGCGAAGGCAATTATACCCTTTGCATTAAAGCAAAAAATGTTTTTGGACAAACAAGCAACGTTTTAAAATTTAGTTTTACCATACTGCCGCCATGGTACCGAACCGTTTGGGCATACATATGCTATGGGCTTTTTGCCATAGTTTTATTCATTGCAGTCAACCGCATTTTATCACACCGACTCAAACAAAAAAACATACAACTAGAAGAAATTGTAAAAAAACGTACCCAGGAAATTGAACGTGCCAACGTTGAATTAAAACACCAGAAACAGGAAATTACCGACAGCATTAACTATGCACAAAAAATACAGGAAGCCATGTTGCCATTTGCCAAAGAAATGGTGCTTGATTTCCCGGACTCGTTTGTGTTGTTTAAGCCAAAGGACATTGTAAGTGGCGATTTTTACTGGTATGGAAAATACGAAGGCAAAATGGTTATTATTTGTGCCGACTGTACCGGCCACGGTGTACCGGGTGCCTTTATGAGCATGTTGTGCATTGACAAACTCAACCAGATTATTCCCGAAAAACGCATTTTAATGCCCGATAAAATATTGGAAGCAGCCAACCGCGGCATTAAAAAATCATTGGGGCAAAGTGATGAGCAGAACTTAAAAATGAAAGACGGGATGGATTGCGCTGTTGTTACCGTTGACAGGGAAAAGAAAATACTTTATTACTCAGGGGCTAACCGCACGTTGTGGCGTATACGCAACGGGGAAATTGAAGAATTTAAACCCGATAAATGCGCGGTTGGTGGATTTACACCTGAAGAAAAAATTTACCACCTGCACGAAATACCATACGAGGACAAAGACCAGTTTTACATGAGTACGGATGGGTATGCCGACCAGTTTGGCGGCCCTAAGGGCAAAAAAATAATGGTGAAAACATTTAAAGACATTCTTATGCAAAACCATGTGGCACCGCAGGTAAAACAAAGCCAGGTGCTGGATGCGTTTATTGAAGACTGGAAAAAATACCCGGATGGGGAAAATGAAGAACATGAACAGGTTGATGACGTTTGTGTGATTGGGTTTACAATGTAGTTTATATTGAGATGTGAGATGTGGGTGTGGAATAGAAGTTTACAGTTTTTTAGTTCACAGTTTTAAAAGCTAACGCGTACAACACAGATTTTTTACAAGTTAATTTTGTTCTATTTCTGTGACTTGCTATACTTACAGATTTACTTTCGTGATCAATTTTATGTGCAAACGGTTTTGCATAATTTCATTTTGTTCGGGCAGGGATTATAGCAGCATGATCCTTATAACATGATTTTGAGAAAGCCTGAACCAGACAAGCTGAATAAAATTTACTTGTCGCCCAATTGAAACTTATTTTCATTGATCGACTACGCAAATTTTATTCATCGTTTTACAAACGCTGGCCCAGGCTTTCATCTCATTCGGGCAGGGATAGAAGCGAAAAGCCCGGAATCCTAAAAAAGAGCGTACGTTTCTGAGGCACGAAGGATCTCGCTCTTTTTTAGGGTGAGGACTTGAAGCGTATAGCCCGGTGGCTCCTAACAAAACGAGAATCTTTGCTCAAGCAGGAAAAGTAGTTTGTTGGGAGACAGCCCGCCAACATTAGCTTTTGTTAGTAGCTGTTTGTTCCCCGTTAGCGATGGTACCAGGCCCGTGGCATGTATACCCCGCCTGGTCAAAAACGTTTCTCCAGAAGTACCGTATCTCACATCTCAGTACTCACCTCTCACTACTAAAAAAAGAAAGGGAGTATTTTTTCAAACACTCCCTTTCTTTTTTTGGTTATTGATTCTACCTTGCTAATTTACCTTTGTATTTGGCTATTTGATTTTTTAGCGCGTCAACCGATAAATCCACTGCTTCCTCAAACGTATTACACTGGCGCTTGGCAAATAATTCTTTGCCGGGTATATTCAATTTAATTTCTGCTACTTTATTATCCTTGGCATCTGAATTCTCCAGGCGTAAAATAACTTCTGACGAAGTGATTTTGTCATGAAGGGTGTTCAATTTTGTAACTTTTTCTGTGGTAAATGTTACCAGTTTTTTGTCGGCATTAAAGTGCACCGACTGGAATTGTACGTTCATAAGATACCTCCTTGTTTGTTTTTAACCTGCTTTACGCTTTTGTTCAAGCGGATGAGCATTTTGGTGAATATTAATTAATTTACTTATTGTGTTGTGCGTGTAAACCTGCGTTGCAGCCAGGCTTGCATGCCCTAATAATTCTTTTATTGCGTTTAACTGTGCTCCATTGTTTAATAAGTGCGTTGCAAAGGTGTGGCGTAATACATGCGGACTTCTCTTTTTCTCAGTCGTTACCCTTGCAAGGTAAGTATTCACAATGCGGTAAACAAATTTTTGGTACAGTTTTTTTCCGGTTTCAAGCAAAAAAACATGGTCTCCATCCACAACTTTTTCCAACACGTTACGTTGGCGCAAATAAGCATTTAAAGCCTCCCTGGCTGTTTCGGTAAGGGGAATAATGCGCTCTTTGCTGCGTTTACCAAGTACTTTTACAGTATTTCCATCAACGTTTTTTATTTTCAAATCAACCAGCTCGCTCAAGCGCATGCCGGTTGCATAAAACATTTCGATTATGGCCTGCTCCAAAAATTGGTTATAGGTTTTTGGTTCCTCCATGTGCATGAATAAATTATCCATGCGTGTTTCGTCCACAAAAACAGGTAAGCGTTTTTTTATTTTTGGCACAACAATTTTTGAGAGTGGATTGATTTTTAATTCATTGTTGCGCAATAAATATTTGTAAAAAGTACGAAGGGTTGAAACTTTGCGCGAAACCGATTTGGGTTCCATGCCCTGCTCAATCATATCGGCTATCCAGCTGCGTACAATCACGGTTGAAACCTCGGCC
>DATGXI010000133.1:0-7519 GCA_035299065.1 Flavobacteriales bacterium | reverse complement strand
TTATACGAAGGAGTGAACGCGCATTTCCTTTTTCCGGCAGACAGCAGTGGCATAAAATACTATTATGAATTACAGCCTGGTGCCAACCCTTCAGTAATTTGTGAAAAATGGATTGGACAAAAGTCAATTTCGGTTGTTCCCAGTGGTGAACTTATTATTGATTCAGAATTCGGAAAATTTACGCTGGGAACCCCTTTAACGTATTTGCAGAAAAATAAAAAAAATATTCCCAACTTTTATATCCTGAAGGGCGATGTTGTGACCTATGAGCTTGAAGCAAGTCCAAACGAAATAATCATAATTGATCCCTGGGTTATTACGCCTTCGTTTTCGGTTGGTGACAAGGCTTTTGATGTAGATTATGATAAGGCTGGCAATACATATGTTTATGGGGGGCTTTTCCCTTTTGAACTGTTGAAATATGATGTTACTGGTGCACTGGTTTGGTCTTACACAACTACTGTATTTATTGAAGCTCCTATGATGGGAGGATTTCCAAACTATGGTGATTTTGCAGTTGATCATAATTCAGGAAGCATTTATTTGGTTAACGGCTTTTCAAATGGTTCTGTTCCGGATGCAATTAAGTTGTCACCTTCAGGCATTCTTTTGGCCGATCATTACGGAGGACCTGTTATGAATGAAATGTGGCGTATTGTTTTCAGCAGTTGTACCAATCAGGCCATAATTGGCGGTGGAGGTATACTTGACGTTCATCAAATGTGTACCCTTGATACAAATCTTATAACATCCACTCCCGTTAATGCAGCAGGAGCAACCGGCAGCCGGGTAGATATAGCTTTACTTGCTGCAGATAATTATGGATATTGCTATTATTTGCATTCGAATCCAGGGCCCATGCCAAACAAGCTTGTAAAGTGTCCCATACCTGGATTTTTACCCGTTGTTTATGCTGTTCCAACCAGTTTTGATTTTGTAGAAGTAACAAGCATTGCGTATATTTCTGAAGGCGGGAATGGGTTTAACGGGTTGGCTGTTTCCAATAAATCAGTATATGCCTATGATGGGTATGATTTGTTGAAATTTGATGGTGTAAGCGGGACCTTGCTCAATACAAAAAGCATTGAAACGTTTGGGGCCTCAAGTATTAAATTCAAGTACTGGGGTGGATTGAGCACTGATGATTGCCAGAATGTTTTTTTAGGTAAACCCACAGTTGTAATGCAGTTTGATAGTTTATTAAACGAAACAGGAATGTATACCATGCCTGATACAATTTATGATTTAAGAATTTCCCCGTCAGGTATGCTGTATGTAACGGGAAAAAACTTTGTAAAAACATTTATTCCTTCAGGCTTGGGTGATTGTTCGAATATAAAAGCCAACCTGAATACTACGTATGCCACATGCCTGGGTGGAGGCACGGCCTCGGTTAATCCTGCCGGTGGTCAACCACCCTATACTGTAACCTGGAACACCGTGCCTGCAACAACGGGTTTAAGTATAAGTGAGCTTTCTGCGGGCAATTATTCTGTCACCATAAGTGATTCTTCGTGCAGCGGAAATGAAACAACCACCGCATTTACAATAATTGAAGCAAGCCAGGCTCAAGCAATCATTCCAAACATATTTACACCAAACGGTGACGGGTATAATGAGACGTTTTATGCAAGGAGCTTTGTCCAGGTTACTGCATCCGATACGGTTTTTGATTTGTTTTTAAGTTACCATGTTGAGATATATAACCGGTGGGGACAATTAATGTTTAAAGGTGATAATCCTGATTTGGGATGGAACGGAAATGATCAAAATGGACAACCGGCTGTACCTGGTGTGTATTTTGTTTTGCTAAAATATACAATGCGTTGCAACAGCAGCAAAGAAGGCGTTTTTTATCAGGGAACCGTGCAATTGGTGAGGTAGTTCTGCAGTTCAGAATTCATAGTTCGCAGTTCATAGTTACGGTTCATGAAAATAGGTGAAAATGCGTATTTTCCATGCAAGTGATTTATGTAGATTTGGTACATGAACAAAAATATTTTCCTGTACGTTTTACTCTTTTTAGTTTTTTCGGCCAATGGTTTTGCACAAGGCGCAACTGGTTCAATACGCCTTGAGGTAAAAACAAGCGACTATTTTACGGGTGCAAAAATAAAAATACCGATTACCGTTACAGTATTGAATTACCACGCGGTAAATTATGTATACAAAACCGATAGCGTAGGAAAAGCACCCAAAATCATGTTGGATTATAATGGACTTTACGAAATAAGGTTTGAGGCCAGTGGTATGTTAAAACGAAGTGTTGTGATTGATACGCGAAATTACCCGGCTGATGACCGTTACGCCAAAGGTATGGACATGCCTGTTGAAATGTCAATGATAGCTCTTCAAAAAATGGAAAATTGCGGAAACAGGATAAACGAAATGGAAAAAATGATTACGTCAACCGCTTCGTACAATGCTCATACAGCATCTATGGACTGGGATATTGGTCAGGTAGCAGCAATGAAGAAGGCGCTTAAAGAATGCATTGAGGAATAATCTTGAATTTTCGAATTCTGAATTTCGAATCTCGAATTTCGAAATTCAGAATTCGAAAATTCATCACTTTGATTCCTTTTTCATGGTAATTCGTACCAGCTGTTTGCCTTCACCTTTTTCAATGATCAAAACACCTTCTGAAAGTTCGGCAATTGTAAATTCTTCTTCCTGGGTGCTTTTTTTATCTTTTGTAAATAGTTTTTTCTCGTCCTCGCTCATGCGCCAAACGCCTTCGTATTTATTTCCCTCCAACTCATAAAAGCACACACCTTTGTCTTTAAAATCATAATACGCGGTCGACAACATTTTTTCGGTTTGGTCTTCCATGGCTTTTTTATAGTACTCGGCATCTTCAGGCGTCATTTTACTTACATCAGGCCCCGGTACGGTAAGGTCATTTATTTTCCATCGCCCTTTTATAAGTTCGCTGTTTTTTTTGCCGCAGCTGCCCATGCTCAATGCTGCCAACGTGATTCCTAAAAACAAAACAAAGTTTTTCATGTTTATCAGTACAATTTAGGTTGAACTTCTTTTTCAGTAAATACAATGCCGAATTTTTCCAATTCGTCCAGTATGGGATTATAAATTTCTTTTTGAATGGGCCATTGCACACCTTTCAGGTTGATTTTTCCATTCAACACCATTTTTGCGGCTATTCCCAAAGGCAAACCAACGGTGTTTGACATGGCGGTGTAGGTTTGATCAATGCCTTTTACCACCATGCTCGAACTTATTTCGCGCACTTCGTCTTTTAACTTAAAGGTAAGTTTATGCCACATCACAATCATGTCCTTGTCCTCGGGATCAAGTTTCCATTTTTGCTCCAATATATGCTGTAATATTTGTGCCGGTGTTGCACGTTTCAGGCCAATTTTTTTGTGTTCAAATATTCCCAGCCATTCAAATTTTTCCATGATCTCATCGTCCTGGTCAATTTTTAAGTAATGACGTAGTTTTAATTCAACACTGTCATGCGGGTGGTAAGCCAAAAAGGTATTGATAAACTCGCGGTAAGTCATGTTCTCGCTGTTTTCAATCACATAACTGTCATCGGTACATCCCAATTGAACAAACACGTCCCAGGCACGGCAAAAACCAACACGCCTAAGGGTACCGCGGTAAAAAGTTGGAATGTCATGCAAATCATACAAATCGCGGTAATAAAGTGAGTCGCGGTTGGCGTAACCTTCAAATTTTCCATACCCATCAATTTTTATAATCTCGGTTCTGCGAAATAATTTGTAATAGGGTATGTACTTATACTGGCCGGCATGAATGAATTTTGCGGCCCCGCCTTGCCCGGCAATAACCACGTTACGCGGGTTCCAGGTAAATTTATAATTCCAGGGGTTGTTGTCACTCTCAGGGGCTACAAGACCACCCGTGAAAGATTCAAAAATGAGCATTTGTCCACCCATTTCATGTATATGGTCAAGCACGCGTTTGGCGCTCATGTGGTCAATGCCCGGGTCAACACCCAGTTCATTTAAAATAATTACGCCTTGTTTCACAGCTTCGTCATTCAGCCCTTTTATTTGCTCACTCACGTAACTGGGTGTAAGTACATTTTTTTTGAGCTCCACGCAATCCTTTACCACTTCAAAATGCATCATGGCGGGTAACATGGAAATAACAATATCAGCTGCCGAAATTTCTTTCCTGCGTGTTTCTTTATCCATGGCGTTGAATTCAAACGCACGGGCATTTTTATGGTTATTTGTTTTTTGTTGTGCCAGTTTTAAATCGGTATCGCCCACGTGAACTTTCCATTGTTCAGCATCACTGTTGTCCAGTAAATATTTAATGAGTGAAGAGGATGAACGACCTGCGCCTATAATGAGAATATTTTTCATGGAGTAGCTGAAAAGATTAATTTTATAATGCCGAAAGGTAGAAAAAATAACAAAATGGTTAAGGTATTATTGGTTTTTACAGGGGGAGGATTGGGCAGTGTTGGCCGGTTTGCATTGGGCGAAATGGTAAAACGTATGGGATTTGCCAGTGTTTTTCCGTGGGCAACTTTATGCGCAAACGTGGTGGCCTGTTTAATTTTTGCAGTGGTTGTTTATTTTTTGAAAGACAAACTGGGCAACAATTCAGTTTTATTGCTTACCACAGGGTTTTGTGGCGGTTTAAGCACCTTCAGCACCTTTTCTTACGAGACCATTGACCTATTTAACAGGCAATTGTACACTACCGGAGCTGTGTACGTGTTGGCCAGCCTGTTTGTGTGCTTTGGATGTATCTTACTGGTTTCTAAGATGTAGCCTGTTAAGGGCCTTGTTCTTAATTTTTTAAGACTGTTTTGGCTCATTTCAAAAAAATATTACCTTTGCAGCCCATTATTAAAAATTAGAAGTCATGGCCCGTACTTGTCAAATAACCGGAAAACGCGTAATCACTGGAAATAACGTATCTCACTCAAACGTTAAGACCAAACGTAAATTCCAACCGAATTTAATGACCAAGAAGTTCTTCATTGCTGAAGAGAATGCATGGATTACACTTAAACTTTCGGCTGCGGGCCTTCGCAACATCAACAAAAATGGTGTGTACGCATGCGTACAGGAAGCTCGTCAAAAAGGTTTTTTAACTAAATAATAGCGTTTAAACAAGTAATTGTTTGTTTTGGTATGAACGTTGCGGTATATGATATCGCAACGTTTTGTTTTTTTATACCATGGTAAAATCAATTAAGGGATTATTGTTACTTACAGCCTTTACCGGTTTAAGCGCAATAAGCAATGCACAGGGCGACAAACCAATCATACTTGATTTAGGTGGTACAACTGGCGATTATGACAATGATCTTTTAACCCCCGAGTTTCATAAGAAAAGGCGCGAAGAGCTGCGCAAGCTCATGCCCAATAATAGTATAGCTGTATTTTTCAGCAGCCCCGTTCGCAACCGCTCAAACGATGTGAACTATGAGTACCACCAGGATCCTGATTTTTATTATTTAACCGGTATTACCGAACCTGATGCTGCCCTGGTTATTTTTAAAAACCAGAATGCCTATGGCGAAATAATTACCAATGAAATCATATTTGTGCAGCCGCGTGATACCAGTGATGAAAAATGGACAGGCAAACGCCTGGGGTCAAAAGGTGCCAGGGAAAAAATGGGCATTGAAACCGCCTTTGACAACACCGCCTTTGCCGATTTTGAAATGCATTATGAAAAGTTTGATAAAGTATATGCCGGATCATTGTTTGAAGATGTAAAAGACGATGCCCGTGACCGGGGTGACCTGGCGAGCATGATACGCTATTTTAAACGCGATGTGGACAGCCTTGGCAAGAAACTGAATAAATTCCAGCTGGGCATTTACATGGCCGAGCTAAGGGAGAAAAAAACAAACGAAGAAGTGTATTTGATGCGCACAGCCGTTGAAATTACCTGTGATGGCATAAATACTTTAATGCGCACCTTAAAGCCGGGTATGAAAGAATACCAGGGTGAGGCCATAGTTGAATTTGTTTTCCATAACCATGGTGCCGAGCATTCAGGTTATCCAAGCATTCTTGGTTCGGGTGAAAACGGTTGTGTACTCCATTATGAAACCAACCGTAAAACGGTAAAAAGCAATGAAATGATTGTATGCGATGTAGGAGCCGAATACCATGGTTACACGGCCGATGTAACGCGTACCTTGCCGGTTGACGGTAAATTTTCGGTTGAAGAAAAGGCCATTTACAATTTGGTGCTTGATGCCCAAACCCAGGCCATAGCCCTGTGTAAGCCGGGGGCCAAATTCAGCGATCCACACAACAAAGCCAACGAAATCATTACAAAAGGGTTGATTGCTTTGGGCATAATTACCAAGCCGGGCGATGTGAAGCTATATTTCCCGCACGGGACCTCCCATTACCTTGGTTTGGACGTGCACGATGCCGGTTTATACGGTGATCTGGCAGCTGGCCAGGTAATTACCGTTGAGCCGGGCATATATATACCCGAGGGCTCAAGGTGCGATAAAAAATGGTGGAATATTGGGGTAAGGATTGAGGATGATATACTTATAACCACAACCGGGTATGAGAACCTGAGTGAATGTATTCCAAGGAATGCCGATGAAATTGAGAAGATAATGGCCGAGAAAGGCACATTGGAAGAATTTTACCCGAATAAATGAGAAAACTATTGCAGGATAAAACCTAAATGCTACCTTTGCATCCCAATTTTTACGAAAAATGGCTAAGAAAGGCAATAGAATACAAGTGATCATGGAGTGTACCGAACACAAGGAATCGGGCATGCCGGGTACATCACGTTACATTACGAAGAAGAACCGTAAGAACACACCAGATCGTTTAGAGTTGAAGAAATTCAACCCGATCCTGAAGAAAATGACCGTTCACAAAGAAATTAAGTAATTAAAAAAGATAGTTGAGTCATGGCAAAGAAAGTAGTTGCAACCCTGCAAACGGGAACCAAAAATTACACGAAAGTGATTAAAATGGTGAAGTCTGAAAAAACAGGCTTTTATGCATTCAAAGAAGAAGTAATCCACAACGATGAAATCAAAACCTGGTTCGCTAAGAAATAAGGTTTAACGAATTATATGAAAGCTCCTTGCCCAAAAGGCCCGGAGCTTTTTTTTTGCCCAATCGATTCAATCAAATGCACTGAAATGGTTCATGAAATTACATTGACGGTTGGGGCAGCACGCCCCCGGGTGGTATATTTACAACAGGAACTTAAAAAAGATAAAAAGCACCGCTAAGGCGGGTAAGGTATTAAAAATGGGAATATTCAGTTTTTTTAGCCGCGATAAAAAAGAAAGTCTTGACAAAGGACTGGAAAAAACAAAGCAGGGTTTTTTTGCCAAAATTACACGCGCCATTGCCGGTAAATCAAAAGTTGATGCCGAGGTGCTGGACAACCTGGAAGAAGTATTGGTGAGCAGCGATGTGGGTGTTGACACAACCTTAAAAATCATACAACGCATTGAAGACCGTGTTGCGCGCGACAAATTTGTAAATACCGAAGAGCTGAATAAAATACTGAAAGA
>DATGXI010000132.1:0-7902 GCA_035299065.1 Flavobacteriales bacterium | reverse complement strand
GAATAAACTCATACAGGTAAAAGATAAAATTGACCTGCGTGATTACCGCGGAGCCCTGCAAATGTGCCGTGAAATTTTAACCGAGGACAAGGACAACGCCCTGGCACACTACCGCATGGCCGAATGTTACCTTGAAATTTTTGAATATGATTTAGGACTTGATGCACATGCCAAAGCCCTTGCTGCCGATCCAAAAGTGAACAAGGATGCTGACTTTTTATTGGCTAAATTATCACACAAAGCTGGTAAACTTGACCAGGCCCTTGAAGCCATTACCCGGTATAAAGCTACCTTGAACGAAAAAGAAATTAAGCAATACGAGGTTGATTTGAATGAACAACAAATTAAAACCGCCATGGAGTTGATGAAGAATCCGGTTAATGCAAAACCTGTTGAAATGGGTGAGAACATTAACAGCCACCAGGATGATTATTCGCCTATGATGAGTCCTGACGGAAAAACATTTTATTTGTGTTCACGCAGGCCAAGTTCAACAGGTTCAAACCTTGCCGGAGACAATAAGTATTACGAAGATATTTATACAAGTACGGTTGACGAAAATGGCAGCTGGCAAAA
The DNA here is from genome assembly GCA_035299065.1 of Flavobacteriales bacterium. Lineage (GTDB taxonomy): Bacteria > Bacteroidota > Bacteroidia > Flavobacteriales_D > UBA2798 > DASPJQ01. The sequence goes on along the minus strand of DATGXI010000132.1, from coordinate 7,326 downwards.
AGCCGAGTCACTTGATGGAAAAGTAAATACCGATGAATTTGATAATTGTAATTACATTTCAAAAGATGGTACCATTATGTACGTTACCTATAACGTTGAAAAATTCACCAAAAGCAGTGACATAGCTATTTCCAAAATGAGCAAGTCAGGCAAATGGAATTTGGGTAAGCTCATTAAATCAAAAACAGTGAACACTACGTATTTTGATGCTTGTCCTACTTTGCCCGATGCCATGGACCAAATGGTGTTTATTACCGAGCGCCCCGGAGGTGCAGGTGGTTCTGATCTTTGGAAAATTGCCATGAACAACGGTGCCGCTATTGGTGAGCCAATAAACATTTCGCGCTTGAATACGCCTTATAACGAAACTACACCATGTATGAGTGGCGATGGGTTGTATATGTTCTTTAGTTCTGAAGGACATGGTTCAATGGGCGGGTATGATATTTTTATTTCAAAATTTGTTGAAGGAAACTGGTCAACTCCGGTAAACCTGGGTTACCCTATCAACACAGTTGATGACGATACACATTTCAAATTGTCACCTGATGGTAAAAAAGCGTATTTCTCATCAGTGCGTAAAGACGGAACCGGAGCAAGGGATATTTACGAAGTTGATTTGGGTGCATACAATGTGTTTGGCCTGGTGAAGTAATATTCCGCTATGTTTAAAAAATAAAACGCACATGAAATCAATACTGAGTGTTTTACTTATTTGTTTTTGCTTTTTGGTTGCTGCGCAATCAAAGCCCGATGCAAATTTACTTACCGGTAAATGGTCGGTGTTGAAAGGTACGTACAAAGAAAATATTCGTCCAAAAATGGCTGATAAGGCCAAAACAGCCAATGAAAAAGATCCCTTCCAGGCGAAACATGAATGGTTGAACCTGAACAGTGACATGACGTATGAGACAGCCGATTCAAAAGGTAAATGGAAACTGGAAAGTGAAACCGATGAGCGCAACGGAAACGTTTCATGGTTTGCTGTGCTTGATGATGTTCGGTATTTAATTTTAGTGAAAGACGGTTACCTCAAGCAACGCATCATGCTCATTCGTGAGGTGGAGTATACCAAAAGATCAATGTGGACACTTCAGAAACAGGAGTAATTCAATTTCGAATTTCGAACCCTGAAACCGAAATTCGGAATTCGGAATTCGGAATTCGAAATTCGGAATTCGAAATTGAAAAAATTACTGCGCTTTCAAATCAACCAGTTCAAGGTCAAATATGAGTACAGAATAAGGCGGAACTTTTGGAGCCTTGCCCATTTCGCCATACCCTAAATCATACGGTACATACAGTGTAATGCGGCTACCTTTATTCATTAACTGAAGGGCTTCAATCCAACCCTGTATCAATCCCTGAGGCTGTAACTCAAATTCAAACGCATCTTTATCACGGCTTGAATCCACCAATGTACCATCGGTCAATGTACCGGTGTAATGTACCTTCACCACATCGCCAAGTTTTGCAACAGGTCCTGATCCTTTTTTGTCAACTTTGTATTGCAAGCCCGATAGGGTTGTTGTTACACCGGGTTTTGATTTATTATCGGCCATCCATTTTTCTGATGCTTCTTTTTCGGCAGCATGTTGTTTTTTGAATCTTTCCAACTCAGCATCGTGTTGTGCCGATGCCGATTGCTGAATTTTGCCAAAAAAACTTCTCAATACACGGTCAGCAGCCTCTTTATTCATACGTGTATTGCCTTTTCCTTTCATAAAATCATTGAACCCAGCCAAAAACAGGTCCTTGTTAAGCAGGGTGTCGGCATGGCTTTGCTCAAGCATGGCCTGCATACGTTCACCTTCACTTAAACCTGCTGCATAGCTGGCTGAATCTCTTTCAGTTTTAATAACTGCATTTTCACCTGAAGCACCTTTTTTTCCGCCACAGGCAGTAAAGCCAAGGGTCACTCCAATAATACCGGGTATAAGAAGTTTATTCATGTTTTTTTACGATTCGGGCGGCTAAAATAATGTTTATTTTCGCAACCTAAACATCTTAATTAATATGTCTTATATAATCAGTGGTATACAGCAAATGGGCGTTGGAGTTCCAAACGTTGAAGCAATATGGAAATGGTACCGCAAATGGTTTGGTAACGATGTAAAGATATTTGAAGAGGCTGCCGAAGCGCCATTAATGATTGATTATACAGGAAATAAGGTGCACGCACGTACGGCCACGCTGGCCATAAATATGAACGGTGGTGGCGGGTTTGAAATATGGCAGTATACCAGCCGCAATACCGAAAAAGCAAATTTTGAAATCCAGTTGGGCGACCTGGGCCTTTATGCCTGCCGCATGAAATGCCGCACGGTTGAAGCGCATTTCAATGCCATGAAAAATGCCGGTGAAAAAATAATAGGCGCGTTAAACACGGCACCTGACGGATCGAAACATTTTTTTGTGCAGGATCCCAATGGAAATATATTTAACGTGGTTGAGGGTAACGACTGGTTTATGGAGTCGGGGCATGCCTGTGGTGGTGTTGCGGGAGCCATGGTTGGTGTAAGCGACATTGATAAAGCGCGCATCGTATACAGCGAAATTTTGGGGTATGATAAGGTTGTTTATGACAAAACGGGAAATTTTGAAGACTTAAATGGTTTGCCATCGGGAAATTTAAAATACCGCAGGGTGTTATTGACCAACTCAAAACCTCACCAGGGGCCTTTTTCACCCCTTTTGGGCGATAGTAAAATTGAATTGGTGCAAGCCATGGATCGCACACCACGTAAAATATTTGAAAACCGTTTTTGGGGTGACTGGGGTTTTATTCATTTGTGTTTTGATATAAGGCGTATGAGCGAATTGCGCAAGACATGTGAAGCAAAAGGATTCAAATTTACAGTTGACAGCGGCAATACCTTTGATATGGGCGAGGCTGGTGGTCATTTTAGTTACATTGAAGATCCTGATGGTACATTAATAGAATTTGTTGAGACGCATAAAATACCCATTATGAAAAAAATTGGGTGGTACTTGAATTTAAAAAAGCGCGCTGATGATAAACCCTTGCCGCGATTTATGTTAAAAGCCCTGCGTTTTGCCCGTAAAAAAGATTGATTTTTACATCTTATTTGATCTGAAAATCAATTGTTTGAATAAAGGTTTCATTTCTGCAACACTTAATTTCCACAAATATCACAACTCTTTCAATGGGGGTTCGTAATATGGTCAGTAAACTGAAAAGTATCCCCATGATGAATGATATGATGGAACAGCTTAACTCCATGAAAGAAAAAATGGATGCGGCTAAAACACGACTTGATAGTGTAATAATTGAGGGCGAGTCGGGCAGTGGTGCCGTAAAAGTGCAGGTAACTGCAAACCGTCTTGTAAAAAACATTAGCATTGATCCCATGCTTTTTGAAACCGACAAAGAGGAAATTGAAGACCTTTTGACAATTGCATTTAACCGTGCGCTTGAAAAAGCTGAGCGTGTACATGAATTGGAAATGCAAAATTCGGCCCGCATGTTCATGCCGGGACTAAGTTTTTAAATGAAAAAAAATCCTGTTTAAATACATGCCGCTACCCACGTTGCGGCATTTTGTTTGTATGCAGGTTTAGTATGTTTATGACAAAAAGCGACCTTAGGGCAGTTTACAAGAAAAAGCGCACCGCACTCTCTCAAACCGATGTTGAAGAGCTAAGCATGGTAATTGCCCAACGCGTACTCAATGAAATTAGCGGTGCAACCCAACATGTTCATATATTTTCAACCATTCAAAAATTCAATGAACCCGATACCTCTTTCCTGGCAAAACAATTAATGACACATGGCCACTTTGTATACACTTCGGTGATAGAAAAAGAGAACATGAAATTCAACAACGTTAAAATTGATCTGGATACAAAATTTCAAACCGACTCCTGGGGAATTCCTGTGCCAGTTAATCCTGTTTTCGCGAAGGAAAACACCCAGTTTGATATAATACTTGTGCCGTTGTTGTGTTGTGATATAAGGGGTAACAGGGTAGGTTATGGAAAAGGATTTTACGATGCTTTTCTAAAATACCAACCCAATGCACTCAAATTGGGAATTTGTTTTTTTGAACCTGTGAGTGAGATTGAAGATGTGGCCTCACACGATGTTAGAATAAATACACTGATAACACCCGATAAAACATTTTATTTTGACAATGCACCGTAATAAACAGGGTTTGTTTCACCTTGTTTCAATCATTTTCATACCGGCAGTGCTGGTTAGCGGGTTTGTTGTGCAAAGTTTTTGGCTTACCATAACAGTGATTGTGGCTATGGTACTTGTGTGTGGGTTCCTGTTTTTTAAAAAGAATAAAATTTAAAATATTGAATGACAGTGTTTTGCAGGATAAATTTAAATACCAAGGCCTTACCCATGCGCATAAAAAAATGTAATTTTGAATAACGTTGAACTGGATAAAAAACATATCACTTACACTTCTTATTGCATGCGCCTTTGCTTTCTCATTTCATAAAAAGCAAACCTACTCGTATGAATTTGGCATAAAACTTTATCCAAACGGCAGTTCCCTTATTACAACGGCAGTGCTAACCATAAGCGAAAAAAAAGTAGTACGTGTTGAAGTTATTTCCGAATTACAGTTTGTGAATGAACTTTCGGGAACGGTGCATTCAAAAGCAAATCCGGCTCCTGACGATTTGTTTTTTAAGAACGGCATTTATTCGTGTTCACGTTACCGTGATACCATTAAGTATAAATATCGCCAAAGTGACACAGCCCGTTGGAATAATCAACGAAAACAAGGCGACTATAAGCACGAATATATAGTTGACAATAAAAAAGTGGAATGCCAGATTTTGTCAGAACTATGGAAATTGCGTTACAGGAACGACATTCGTGTAAAAAATTACATGTATAAAAAAACACTGGGGCCTGAGTTCAGGGGTTGGGCTGTTGATTCCTATTTCCCGTCTGTTCCGCAAATTGAATACCTTAAAAAAACATATGGTTCTGATGGGCTTGACAGCTTTATTTACGGTGAAAAATTATACCAGTTGTTGAAGGATGTGCAGGATTCAACATGGATTGAAAATTATAAAAACATCCGTTAAACGTGAGTGATGCTATAAATCCCGGTTATGTGTATGAGCCTGCATCGGTAATTAATGCGGCAACATTACTGGCCCAGGTCAGGAATGGAAACCGGGTTGCATTGGCACAGGCCATTACGCTGGTTGAAAGTACAGCACCAGCACATCAACAGGTAAAATCAGAATTTATTCATGCATGCGGTCAATTAAAAACCAGTTCGGTGCGTATTGGTGTTACTGGTGTTCCCGGTGCAGGAAAAAGTACCTTGATTGAAAGTTTTGGTAAATACATTATTGATAAAGGACATAAACTGGCTGTGTTGGCCATTGATCCCAGCAGCACCAAAACAAAGGGCAGTATTTTGGGTGATAAAACACGCATGCAGCACCTTTCGTCAAACCCTTCAGCATTTATCAGGCCAACCGCTTCAGGTGGAAATTTAGGCGGTACAGCGCATTTTACGCGCGAGGTAATTATGGTGTGCGAAACGGCAGGGTTTGATCATGTAATTGTTGAAACCGTTGGGGTAGGTCAAAGTGAAACACTGGTGAATGAGTTAACCGATGTTTTTTTACTGCTGGCCGTTCCGGGTACGGGTGATGAGTTGCAAGGTATAAAACGCGGCATAATGGAAATGGCTAACATTATAGCCATAAATAAAGCCGATGGCGATAACATTACAAAAGCAAAACAGGCTGCCACCCAATTGAAAAATGCATTGCACTTATATCCTGTGGCACAAGGCGACTGGTCAACAAAAGTACTAACCATTTCGGCACTTGAAAATAAAGGCATTGATGTGTTGTTTGAAACGGTAAATAGCTATATACACTTCAGCAAAACCAGCGGAGGTTTTATGAAGAAGCGAAATGACCAGGAAAAAATATGGCTTGACAAATATTTATTCGATTTGATGAAAAATGAATTACTTGGCAATATCAATGATTCAACACTGAATAGTTTAAAGGAAACGTCCTTAAAAAACAATGCCTCAGTGTATGAAGCGGCTGTTGAACTGTTCAAAACACTTAAGCAAAAATCATAATCAATTTAAGGTAAAAACGTGCTTGATCAAAGGTATGTTTGGCAGTAATAAGTGACTCAATCAATCAAGATTGATAAACGCATTTTTGATTGCGTATTTAACAAGGTCAGTAACGTTGCATGATTTTGTTTTCCGGTAAATATTTGTGCGGTGAAAATCGATTGTACTTGCTGAAACTGAAAAAAGCGTGGCAATTTCCTTGTTGGTTTTACCGTTGCAAAGTTGTTTTAATACATCAACTTCGCGTTCACTTAGTGCCTGTTCGCCAAAATGCGGATTAACACCGTTTTTGCGCAAGAGTGTTTTTAATACCGATTTTGAAATACTGTTGTCAAAATACGAACCGCTGTTTTTTACGGCTTTAATTGCTTTGAAAAGCGTATCGGTACTGGCGCTTTTAGAAAGAAAGGCATTGGCGCCATTGGCAATAAAATCAGAAACCAGGCTTGTTTCATCATACATGCTCAGTATAATAACATTTACTTCAGGATGCTTTTTTTTAATGAGTAAAAGAGCTTCACGTCCATTCATAACAGGCATTTCAATGTCAAGCAAAACAATATCAGGCTTAACAGTTTTTAAAAGGACAAGCAGCTCTTTTCCGTTTCCTGCTTCGCCAACAACTTGTATAGAGTTGTCCTCTTCAAGCAGCGAAATAAGAGCCCTGCGCATGAGTTCATGGTCTTCGGCCAGAACTATTTTAATTTTTTTACCTTTCACTTGACGTGTATTTCTACGGAAAATGCCTAGGTGTTTACATAGGTTGCAGTGTCAAATATAATGATTAAACGTTTGACAACCATTTTTTTATTTTTTTCTGGATATGTTTAATGTAGAAACGGTAACGTGTATTTGATACTAAATAACAATATATTTGAGTTAATACAATAACCAAAGCAACCTTTTAATTCAGTATTTCCCGTTGAAAAAAATGTAAGTATAAATGTATTTACAAGAGGAGAAATTGTTGGCAATGGTGATAAAAACCAACCATTGTTTTAGGATATAATTTAAAAGTAGATTAAATTTTTATGTCAAAAATCAAACCTGCCCGCAAGCGGCACTGGAGTTTGCTTGCCTATATTGCCGGTGACAATGACCTTAGTAACGAGGGCCTTTCAGACATTACTGAAATGTGTGCTGAAGGTTCGTCACCAACCATGCATGTTGGCGTTCAAATTGACACCGAGGGCGATTTTGATGGCGTAGTACGGTATGAAATTACTGAACC
>DATGXI010000131.1:0-15803 GCA_035299065.1 Flavobacteriales bacterium | reverse complement strand
ATTGCTGTGATGCAGGCGGGCCAGATTGTCGAGCAGGGCTTTTACTTCATCATCGCTCTTTTCAAATTCTGAAATCACCAGCTGGCGTGTGCGGTCCAGTAATTCGCCCGGTTCATGCAGTTTAAATTCGCGAAGGCTGCGGTTAAGGGCATTGTTACAAACCACGCTTACAATGGCTCCGGGTACACCATGGCCGGTACAATCAGCAGCAGCTACAAAAACCATTTTCCCATTATCGTTTTCTACTTCTTCAAGCCAGTAAAAATCGCCCGCAACAATGTCTTTTGGTAAATACAATACAAACGAATCGCTGAAATGGTGTTTGAATGCGTTTACGGGTGGCAAAATAGCATTTTGCAAACGCCTGGCATAATTTATACTATCGGTAATGTCTTTGTTTTTTTCCAGTATTTTCTGGTTTTGCTCCACAATTGTTTTTTCGTGTTCATAGGTTGTATTCCTGAAATACAAAACAATTGCAAAAACCAATACCGAACAACTTACAACATTCATGTAAAACGAAAAAACCCGTATAAAAGGGTCAGCATTGTCAAGCAAAGCCGTATGGTTTTCGGCCCAGTAACTGACAATGCCCAAAACAGCCATGATGAGTAAAAAAACCATGAAAATGTATTTTGGCCTTCGGAACAACACCAAATGAAGTGTGGTAAGCATCACAAATACAACCTGGCTGCCTGCATGGGCCCCACTCATAAAAACAAGTATGCCTGACACAAAAAGTACAGCTATAAATAAAAAAGCAGTTCGCGCAAAACCAAAATATCCTATATGGTTCATGTACAACACCAATAAGCATAATAAAATGCCAATGCTGATGGCAATTACCGAAGGGTATTGCTGAAAATAAATAATAATGGGAATAAAACTGGTTAAATTAATAACCGCAATAAAAATGATGCGGTTTAACAGCGAAAGCTCACGAAGGTCTTCAGGACTTTTGAGTTTTTTACTTCCAATAAGCGATATGGTATTCCAAAGGTTTTTCAAAAAGTAAACGGGTAAAATTCTGTTCACCCAAAATACACAAAAAGGCTATCATAAAACCAGTTTTTTCGTATATTTATACCGATTTCAAATTGCTTAAAATGAACAAGCCTGAGAACGTAGATGCGTATATAGCATCGTTTCCTGCACCTACCCAAAAACTGTTGAAACAGGTTCGTGCAACCATTAAAAAAGCGGCTCCCAAGGCTGAAGAAATCATAAGTTACGGCATGCCGGGGTACAAAATTCATGGCACACACCTGGTATACTTTGCAGGTTATGCAAAACACATTGGATTTTATGCCATGCCAACTGGCCACAAAGAGTTTAAGAAGGAATTGTCGGTGTACAAACAGGGAAAAGGATCGGTACAGTTTCCCATTGAAGATCCCATGCCACTAAAATTAATTGAACACATTGTGAAATTCAGGGTGGCTGAGAATAGTACAAAGGAGAAACTAAAAGGTAAAAAGCTTAGCGTGCTGAGTAAAAAGAAAGCAAAGCAGGTAAATACTAAAGAGAAGAAGAAAACGTAGCAGAATGTTCTCTTGTTAATGTCATACGAATGAAATTTAATGACTATGTATGCCTGTAATGAATACTCTTACCCTATAACTATTTTATCTATATTAGCTCCCCCATGAGCAAAACCCTTGTACACGATTTCGCCAAAGCCATAAGTTCTCAGAATGTTGCCGCTATTTACAGGCTTATGACATCAGACCATACGTTTATTGATGCGCTTGGAAACGAAATAAGCAGTGCCGAGGTCATGAAAACCGGTTGGGCCGGATATTTTGAAATGTTCCCTGACTACCACATTGAACTTGTTGATGTTTTTGAAAACGGTAACATGTTTGCCGCTTTTGGTTTTGCCGGTGGCACATACAAAGGCATAAAAGGAAAGTCATGGCGACTACCGGCAGCCTGGAAGGTGATTGTAGAAAATAACAAGATCAAATTGTGGCAGGTGTATGCCGATACGAAAATGCCTTTTGAATTGATGCATTCATAAATATGTGGACATAAAAAAACGCGGCTTTCACCGCGTTTCTTCTGCAAACCTTGCTTTATTGCCAATTTGACCAAACCTTTCCACATAAGGGGCTCAACAAAGCTGCATACCTAAAATATAAACAAACAAAAGCTTTTCAGAAAAATAACGGGGGAACAATTGAAACCAATGCGTACCAAACCTGACCAGTGCTCCACCCGTTATTTCATCAACTCAAACGTATTCTTATAATTTTGCCAATACACTGTCGCCACACTCTTCGGTTTTTTCCAATAAAATCTTTTGCGGTACTTTTTCATTGGCGTAAACCGGGCAATCCTGCGGCACACTAAAAAATCCATTGTCTTTAACTGACTGGTTCAGGCTTTTGAACTGGAATCGTTTTGCAATCCTTCCTGGTGACTGAAAATAATCAACGCGTACAATAAAATCATCAATGGCGCTTTCCAGTCCTTTGTCGTTTTTCCAGTACTGCTCAAAAAATCCGGGATATAAAAATTTACTGTTACTGCGGTCCTTTACACGAATCTTATCGGTCATGTAAATATGGAACTGTTGGGCTAAACCATTTTCACCATAGTACGACACTGCCAATTTTTGACACGGGTAACCGTTTATGGTAAAACTGCCTTCAACCCTGTTAATGCTGCGGTAGGCTTTTAATATACCTGTACTGTTTTTATCATGGTATTGTTTTACACAATACTTATAGTTTAAGGCATTGTAATCACGTATGTGCATGGCGCAAACATTGTTGTTACCTGAAAGTCCAACTATTTTCGTTTCATGAAAACTCTGTCCGCGGTCACGGTTTACACTTTCTTTACGTGCCTGGGCACGGCCAATATAAACGGTTACATCTTTTTTATCGAGGGTTGATTTATTTCCGTTTGAATCGTATTCGAATTCCTCTTCTTCAAAAACAAATTGTTTTACATCGTTACGGGTTTTACGTGAACATGCGCAAAGAACCAGGGTTGCTATTACGGCTATAATGATTACTGACTTTTCCATGAGTTCTGTTTATTATACTGTTTAACTTGTTTGGGTGGCCGTTTAAATCATCGTCATGTTTTATCGGGCGCTTTCTGCATATATTAACGCAGGATTTGAAAAAAAACCTACCTACCATGTATGGTAGTGGATTGTATGAAACCCAGTTGGCATATGCTCAGTTATCTGCAAGTCAGCAACTTAAGTAACAGTCCAATGAAATCGCAAGGCATTATACCCATCAGCCTTTAACTTTAATTTGCGTATGCGTGCATACATTTAATCAAGTTTAACATGCATTTCACACGATTGAAAAATGTGTTTACCATTCACCCGTAATTGGATACCGGTAATCAAATTGTTGGAATTGTACAAGCCGGTAAACTGATTTTTTTGGAGTGAAAAACCGGATTTTTATTGTTCAGGAAAAAAGCTATTCAAAATACGTATACGTGTACGTTGTATGCCGGTAGTCAGGATCACCTTTTTTCAGATCTGAAACCTGCTCATTCACAACCAGTCCTTTTTCATTGTATGTAAAAACGGCTTTATACCTTTCATTGCGAATGGATTCAATCAATAGTCCATTTTTATCGTACACACACTGTAATATTTTTTCTGCTTTGCCGGACTCCTCCTGGGTTATAGAAACATATTCAGCATAGTTTTTACGGTGAACTTCGGTGGTTGTTTTTTTTCTGGACTTTTCCACTTTTTTAATTTCTCCACCGGGAAGGTATTCCCATGTGGTTACAACGGTATCTGGCATGCCCCATTTGTGGTAAAGAATTTTATGGATCGTATCACCGTTGGGCTGATAAGCATAAACAGTACGGTCCGTTTTTTTATCCTTGTAGTACATGAATGATTCAATAAGCCTGTTGTTTTGATCGTACACGTATTTATAACCGCTGTCATCCGCCACCCATGAATGAACCATATTCCCCTTTTCATCGTACTCAAAATGGGTTGTTTGGTGACTTGTACTTTTCAGGTCAGTATCAGAAATTTTTCGCCCTTTTTCATCATAGGTAAATTTGTTCAGGTACTCATCCAGGCCGTTTGGGGTTATTGATGCCCATCTTGTTTGGTTGCCATGCTCATCGTATTGGTATTCGGTATACCCTTCACCTTCATTTTGTGTAATTTTACTTTTACGTCCCTGCTCATCAAAATCAAAAATTTGAATTTGCGTTACCGGCTTGTTATGATCTTTCCAGGTTGATGTGCGTGTAAAGGATTTTACTTTCTTCTCTTTAAGTAATTGCTGTGTATGAAGGTAAGGTTGGGCATTACCTGTAATTGAAAAAAGGAACAGTATACAGGCTGCAGCAATTAGTTTAAACATATGCGAATATAGGACTTTTAATTTTCAGCTACCACCATAGGTTTTCACCATGGTTGCTGTACAAGGCTCATTACAAACCGGGAAATATCTGTACAAAAAAGACAAATGTCAGCAACAAACCAATTCCGCCCCAAATAAGTGCGTTCCTTAGTTTTTTACTTCCATCGCCCGTAGCAAGGCCTGCAATACCGCCTATGGTAAAAAAGGCAAGCGGATAGGAATAATTAATCATGTCGGTTTCGCTAACACTGTCAAAAAAAACACCAAATATGGTGGCCGCTCCGCCAAGTCCAAGTAAAAGAAAAATCCAGTACAAAGCGTTTGATGGTTTTGTGGTTGATTCGCTCATGGTTTAGGTTTTGTCAAATTTAAGAAAATTGAAACACTTAAGAACACATTAGGACACTTTAGAATATATTGTATTCGAATAAAATAGTAGCGAAAAAGCATATATTACTCCTTACGTGTTCTTAAGTGCTCTAACGTGTTTCAAAAAAACTAAGGTATCCTCGCTCCCCTGCCCCAGTACTTCACCCAGTAGCTTTCGGTAAGGTCTGATATCATTACGCCTTTTGAGCTTGATGCGTGTACAAATTTATTGTTGGCCAGGTAAACCCCAACATGCGAGTTTTTGCTCGAAATATCAAAAAACACCAAATCGCCTTCCATCAATTCACTTTTCGAAACTTCCTTGCAGTCTTTGGCAATGTCGTACCCCGATCGTTTTAACTGGAAATCGTAAACTGATTTATAAATGGCGCAGGCAAATCCGCTGCAGTCAACCCCGTTTTTGTCATTACCACCCCATTTGTATTTGACCCCAATCCACCCGTCAATGGCCAGGTACAATTGCTCATTGTATAATTTGCTGGTGCTAACCTTAAGCTGGGTAGCGTACTTGTTCATGATTTCGGTGGCATTGGCATTGGTATACGTTTCAGTTGGCTTTGGTTTTTCTTTTCCATCGCTTTCATCAACCACCACTTCAATGGTTTCGGTGTTCCAGTTACGCTGGCCTTCGCGAGCCTCGCGGTTATGTAAATTACACGATGCAAAAAAACAGCCTAACGCCACCACCCCTACGTACTTTCTTGTTTTCATGTTCACGGTTATTTTTTATTTCGAAAACAATTTAACGCGGGTAATTGTTAAAAGTTTCATTGTTGCGTACAAGGAATCAACAAGCAAAAGTTAATTAGCCGCTTAAATCTTAATTCCCAAATCCCCTGCCGGTCGTAGCCTTCAACTCAAAATGCCTACAAAAATACGCACAACCTTACACGCGTAACAGCCATTTTAAATTCCCGTAGTGCGCACCACTAAATCGCTGCACTTTTGTACTGTAAAAATTAACATTATGACTATAGCTGATTACGCAAAATTAACAACGCCCGAACAAACGGCACTGCTCAAAAAGGCCGGTGTGTTTGTGGACTCATATACCGAAAACAAAAAACTGGTTATTATTTACTGGATATTTGGGTTTTATGTAGAAATAAGCACCACCGAAACCATGGTAGAAATCATTCCCTTTAAACGTGGTTACCGCATGGCCGATGTGGAGGATCAACCTCAGTCCACTTTTTCATGTTTATACGAACAGCTTATAGCCAGTTAACATGATTTTGTTGGTTTTACTTTACCTGTACGGTAATTTAAAACAGTCTTTTGCGCGAACTTTATGCATGTATGAGAATCGTGTTACTATCCATTTTAACCTTGTCGCTTACAGGCGCAGTGATAAAAAAACACAATTACACAGTACCTTTTGCCACCGTTAAAGGCGATTTGAATAAAGACAAAATTGCCGACCTGGTAATTATAACACAGGATACCCTTCAACAAAGGCGCCCGTATAAACTTGAAGTATACTTTATTCAGCCAAACGGCACAAAAAAATTAATTGTTTCAACCACAAAAGCCCTTGAACCACAATTTATAGAAGGTGAAAACACATCACCCCGCAACGGTCCCTACCTGGTTGATCCCGTAATTAAAAAAGGGGTGCTGTGGATTAATCATGAATTGTTACGCGGTCATTTTGAACACAAATGGCGTTATCAAAATGGAAATTTTGAATTGATAGGCTACAGTTTTGTGGAATCTAACGGTGTAGGCCTAATGTATACAAACGACTTCAACTTATCAACGGGTGAATACGTACACAAGGAAGAAGAGTATTCCAATGACAAAGTGGTAGTCCATAAAAAACAAAAGCACAAGATCACTCCCCTTCCAAAGCTGCAGGATTTTGAGCTTTATGAGAATGATTTATACTAAGTAGTTCCATCCACAGATTTCACAAATAAACACAGCTTTTACCGGTAATTTTTTACCGCTCTGTTCTTTTCATTTTCACACAAATAGTTTAACTATACCCTTAACATCATCTGTGAAAATCTTTGCTATCTGTGGCTTTCTTTTTATGTATATTTATATCATGACAAAAAAGCAAATCTTCACCGATTTTTTGACCAAATGCGCCAGTGGCCATTCACGCGAAGCATTTAAATCATATGTAAGTTCAAACTTCAAACACCACAATGCCTATTATAAAGGCGATGCCAATACGTTAATGGTTGCCATGGAAGAAAATGCCATTGAAAACCCCGGTAAAAATTTTCAGGTGCTCAGGCAAATGGAGGACGGAGATATGGTTGCCTCACATGCAAAAGTTAAAATAAAGGAAGACGGCCCTGAGTATGCCATTATGCACATAGCCCGTTTTGAAGGCAATAAAATTGCAGAGCTATGGGATTTTGGGCAAGAAGTACCTGAAAACATGGTGAATGAGAACGGAATGTTTTAAGTTTCGTTATTCACCACCCGCAAGCGCGCTAAGCCAACGTGGCATAAACAATATTTAACGGTTGTAATCTTTAGGTAACATTACCTATATTTACTTATGAAAAAACTGGTTCTGATCTTCCTATTTATTTCACCAACAGCATTCGCCCAGCAACAGCGCAGTGCGCATTGGTATTTTGGTTTCAGGTGCGGACTTGATTTCACCTCCGGTACGGCTGTGGTTGATACAACAGGTATGCTTGAGTCCATTGAGGGGTCAGCATCCATTTCTGATCTTGCCGGCAACCTTCTTTTTTATTCAAGTGGTGAAAAAGTTTGGGACAAAAACCATGTTCTTATGCCCAATGGAAATGGTATGCTGGGAAATCAATCAAGCGTACAATCCTCCCTCATTATTCCGGAACCCGGAAGCAGTTCACGTTTCTATATTTTTACAACATGCCCAGTCAATCATTTCAGGTACTCAATTGTTGACATGACGTTGAATGGTGGGAATGGAGATGTAACAGCTACAAAAAACATGTTGTTAAACACAAATGCAACGGAAATGATGGCAGCTACCTACCAATGCAATGCCCAGGACCATTGGATAATGACCACACGACATTCAGGCGGCAGTATTGATTTTCTTGCCTACCCGTTAACAGGTGCTGGTGTTGGTAGCCCGGTCATATCTACTTATACTTGGACGGGAGCCTGGCCTGCGCAGGTTGGCTCACTCACCTTTTCACAAAAAGGCGATAAACTTTGCTTCAATGATTCGCATGCCAATACAATTCTTTTTGATTTTGATAACGAAGCCGGTACACTTACGCCTACCGATACCATTTTTGCACTTACAAACGAACTGGTATATGCCAATGCCTTTTCAGGCAAGGCAACCAAACTGTACCTCTCACGGTGGACAACAGGCAGCGCAGGGCATTGTTATATTTCGCAATATGATTTAACCGCGCCTGACATTAACACAAGCCGTGTTGACCTTGACAGTGTTTATTTTGCCCTTGGCAGCCCAAACGGGTACGGTTTCATTGGCGAGTTAAGGCTTGGTCCCGATCAAAAAATATATGTTTCACGCTGGAACCAGGATTATCCATATGTTGTCAACCCGCTAACCTACTATTCACTTGACAGCATTGATGTCATCAATGATCCCGATTCAGTGGGATTTGCCTGTAATTTTCAGCGCAATGCCCTTTACCTGGACCACCGTCCAACCATGCTTGGTTTACCCGGCTTTCACAATACATTTACATCTCCTGTTGTACCCGTTGCCAATTGTAAACAACCTGATGCAATTGCCGAAAATATAAAGGAGAACCAGGTGCATATTTATCCCAATCCTTTTACCCAACAAACCACCCTGCAATTAAATGTACCGCTTCAAAATGCCACAATAACCATTCAAAATCAATTCGGGCAAATGGTGAACGCATTGAAAAACCAGCAAGGTTCGGCCATCCTCATTGAGCGCAATCACCTGCCGGCAGGTATATACACTGTGATCATAAGCGAAAATAACCATGTTGGTTATGCTATTCAAAAGCTGGTAATTGTTGATTAGCGAATTGTATTTAACGTTATTACTTGCTGCAAACAGTGAACTGAAAACCTAAAAGCTGTTTTCTGTCTCCTGTTTTTATTCATTCGTCTTCTTTAACAAATCCCGTTTCGTTCCTGTTAAAAATTATGGTAACTTACGGTTGCATTGAAAACAGTTATTTTCTTTTTGTTCATCGCCCTTTGGGGTGGCACACGCGTTTGCGCACAGCAACACGCCATGGAATTGCATTTGCAAACTGTACTGGCCCAAAATGAATTGGCAAAACGCAAGCAAAACCGGGTAAAGTCGGTTGAGGAAATTACACGTGTAAGCCGTACGCACCGTGAATTTGACCGTAACGGCAAACCCTTACACGCTGTTGTGTATTTTAAAGATCAACCGCTTATTACAACCGGTTATACCTATGACAACAAGGGCAACGCTATTGAAAAACGAATGGAGAATGCCTCAGGCATACCAACAATGGTTGTAACCTGTACCTATGATGAACATGAAAATACTGTGAGCGAAATAACCTCACCAGCCAACGAACCCGAACAAAAAGTACAATGGTTTTACAATGAAAAAAGAAAGCCGGTGAAGGAAATACGGGATGTTTACCTGTTTGCACAAACATTTACATACGAATATGATGCTGAAGGAAAACGTATAAAGACCACTGAAACCAATTCGGAGTTTGAAGGTGCTGAATGGATAAGTGTTTTTGATTACAATACAGCCTCACAAATGACCGGGCAAAAATGGTTTCGTATCGGGCAGCCTGATACTTCGTATTGTTTTGCGAAATACGATACGCAGGGAAACCTAAGCGAAATCACAACAGCCGATGCCATAACCGAATCCAGGCAGGTGTTTACCTGGTCGGCCAAAGGTGAACTGTTAAAAAAACAGGAATGGTTTAAATTTCCGGGCCAGTTTTACAAAACCGAGGCCGATTATATGGAAGAATACGAATACGATGAAAATGGCAATGTGGTAAAGACCATTACTACCGAAACAGCAGATAAACGGGTAACCGTGGTGGAGTTTGTTTATGGTTTTTATGAGGGCAATTGACACATGCTGCTTCGGGAAAAATAATTCCTATATTTGAAGACATGAAAACAATACTTTCCACGTTGCTATTATCCCCTTTTGAGCGCGGCTATCAAATTGGCATGGGCGTTGGCACATTGCTGGCCATTGGCCTGGGAATATGGTATTATTTTAAATACATCAGGAACAAGAACTGAGACAACCCTTTTGAAACTACTCCGTCTTTTAACCAAACATCCTCAAAATGAAGAAAACGTTACTTGCCCTTGCTGTTTTTGCATATTCACAGGCAAACGCGCAGTTAACAGTTACTGACAGTTTAACAACTGCACAGGTTGAAACGCTTTTAACAGGCCTTGGTGTAACCATTACGGGTGTAACGGTTAATTGCCATTCACAATCGCTGGCACAATTCAGCGGCATAACCGAAGTGCCAATTACCAATGGAATTTTATTGTCCACCGGCAAGGCAGAAGACTTTGCCAACAGTGCTTCGTTTCTTGCCCAAGCCGATATGGGTACCCCTGGCGATTCAACTATTTATTATGAATTAGGCGGTGTTATTGCTACCTATGATGGATGTTCAGTTGATTTTGATTGTGTTCCCAGCGAAGATACACTTGAATTTAATTTTGCATTTGGTTCTGAAGAATACCTTGAATGGGTTGGCGCAGGTGTAAACGATGCTTTTGGTATATACATTACCGGCCCGGGCTTTACCGGCTCACCCAATGTTGCAACATTACCGGGCGGAGAAATTGTATGTGTTGACAGTGTAAATGCATGGACAAATCCTACCTATTACGTTGACAACAGTGCTGGCGCTTATGTGTCTTTTGACGGGTTTACAACCAACCTTAAAGCATTTGCCGTTGTAATTCCCGGTTCGTCTTACCACTTTAAAGTTGCCATTAGCGATGTGGCTGACGGTATTTTTGATACGGGTGTAATGCTTGAGGCGTTCAGTTTTCGCAGTGTAAGCGCTGGTGTAACAACAGGCATTGCAAACGCAACGCCTAAAAGCAAGGTTACGGCTTATCCAAATCCAACATCAGGCATCATCAATTTTAGCGGTGAAAATATTAGTGAGGTAATTCTTGCAGATGCAACCGGCAAAACAATTATGTCAAAACAAATGAATGGCACCAATTCAATGGATATTTCAACCCTTGAAACCGGTTCTTATTTTGCAAAAATTGTTTCGGCAAACGGTGTTGAAGTTAAGTTGATCTCGAAGATTTAATTGTTTACCACATAGCAGGTAGAGAAATCTTTTGTTTTACCGCAAAGGGCGCAAAGAAGGCGCTATGCCCGCTAAGAATATTTAAACGCTTCTTTTTCTTTGTGTTCTTTGCGAAATACCTTTGCGTACTCTGCGGTTAAATCACTTATAATAATAATACCAGTTACCACCGTAGTCCTTGTCAAAAGATTCCTTATTGTCATAGCGGATATGAATGGAATGCCTGTAATGCACAAGTTTTCACCAATTAACGCAATCCATCTGCAATAATGCTTGAAACCTCCCATGCATGGGTGTACACCATTAAATGCCCACCTTTATTGACTACCGCATCAGGTTTCACATATTTTAAAGGCACTAGTTTATCATTGTTTCCATGAATGTGAAATATGAAATCATCAGGTTCTTTATTTTGCCAATGCAACAAGGTGTGAACGGCCCATTTAATAAATCGTTTATCGCTGTCTTTTAAAATTTGTTTAAGGAGGATTTTTTCTTCTTTCGTTTTCATACCCATTAGCCAGTAAATAAACCGGTTACCCATTTTAAATAAACTGTAAGGTAAAATTTTATACAAACGGGTAAACCTTGCAAACCTGAAATACCATGGTAACCACTCAGACTTAAAACTTGAAATAACTATAGCTCTTTCGGGTTTAAGAAATTTCAATAATTCACTTACCAGCATGCCGCCAAAAGACAATCCAATGAGGACAAAAGGTTCAGAAGAATTGATTTGTGCTGAAAGCCGTTTTACGTATGCTTCCACTTTTTCTCCTTTAAGTGGGACGATCCACGATAAATGAACAACTTCATATTCCGAAGGAATTTCCAGTTTTTGGAATATGCGCTCATCGGCACCAAGACCCGATATGAAGTATATTTTCATTTTATATATTTTACAACCACAGATAGCGTAGAGCAAATCTTTTTTTTTTACCGCAAAGGGCGCAAAGAAGGCGCAATGCCCGCTAAGAATATTTAAACGCTTCTTTTTCTTTGTGTTCTTTTGCGAAATACCTTTGCGTACGCTGCGGTTAAATCACTTATAATAATAATACCAGTTACCACCGTAATCCTTGTCAAAAGATTCCTTATTGTCATACCGGATATGAATGGAATGCCTGCCAAAATATCCAAAGTCATCGTATTTTTTTAGTTCCTCCAGCAAATCGTTCTCAAAGGCTTTTGCCGTTCCGGTCATATCAAATTCCTCACGTTGTTTATCTGTGTGCAAAAATACATCCAGGTATTGCGATCCCTGGGTAGGACAACTTACACACCAGATAAATGAAGCATATTTATCACTTAAGGCCTTGTGTGCCGGCCAGGCTTTGGTCATGGCAATGCTGCGTTCAATTTCCTCCAGGGCATAATAACCGACTATGATTTCAGGAAAGGGTGACACCGTCCATATATCGGTTTTAAGCTTATCGGGCGTGCTCACCTGCTTATGTCCCAACAATAAAAAATTCATGAATTTGTCAATGATTTTTGACTCGTGTGAACGATTAGTGTCCAGCTTTCTTGCTTCCTCAATGGTTTCAACCTGTATGCGAATAACCTGTTGTTTATAGCCCATGGAGGTTTCTTTTGTTTCACACGTAAAATCAAGGGCGTTTACATTGAATTCCTTCGAAACCCAGTCAACCAGTTCCTGGTATTTTACATGGAGTTTGAGCTCCCCTTTTTTAATGGAACGGGCTTGTTTGTAAGAGTTGTCAGAGGAGCTGAACATGGGGTGAATTTATGAAAAAAGACCTAACCACAAGATCACAAAGTTTGCCCGGAGGAACCAGAGAAATTCTCAGTGAACTTTGTTTAATCTCTGCTACCTCTGTGGTTAAATTATGTGGGTATTTTCTCCTCCAACAGCACTTCACCTTCCTCATCATAATAAGTACAGGTCATTTTACTGAAATCAAGTACCCAACGTTCCACGCCATTGGCTGCACATTGGTCACTGAAGGTAGCAAAATCACTTCCGCCTTGCTGATGGTGTTTTAGATCAGCAATAAATTGTTTGGCATTGCTGGTGTGCATGACATCTTTTACATCATACCGGGCAGGTGATGTAATGGTAAAATCATTTTTACCGGCATAAACGGTATGCCCATCGGCAACCCAGGTTTCATAGCCAATTACACCCAGTTTGATCAGGTCCTGCACGTAGGCTGGAAAATCGGCACCGGTTTTTACTTTGGCATGCGCTGATTTTATTTGGTCAAGTGTGAACATATTAAGTTGGTTAGTTTACGGTTTACAATTATTAGTTCTCAGTTTACAGTTGGGTTAGTTAGGAAGTTAGTTAGTTAAAGAGTTTAAAAGTTATGGCGTTTTATCATCTTCCCAAATCACTGATACAATTTTCCAGGCAGATTCTATTTTAATCAGTTGAAAAAATTTATGTCCGGTTTCATAAAACTCATTGCCTTCCCTCACCCCACTCTTTTTATAAACCGAATAGCGCTGCGCCATGTGTTGCACTATTTTTGTTTCCTCGTGTATCTCCCATTCCTTAAAATCAACCAGGGTACCGTTCTCAAGCATTTTTTGGCGGGGTAAAATAAACATTTCAAGGCTTGAAACGTTTGTCAGCAATCCAACACTCCTGAAGTAAAGCTGCGGAGAACAAATACGCCTCAGCAATTCAAAATCGGGTTTGGCACCGTTAACATTGGTAAAAACGCTGTAAAAATCGGCAATGACTTTGTCAATGGATGGTTTGTCGGTCATATACAAATATAAACTATTCAGCTGATTGTTTGCGGGAAACCAGGCCTGCTAAAAAATCGCGAGCGAAATTTGTAATTAATTTTAAAATTGAATTCCTGTTGAGCGTGGCGATCCACCAGGCCTTGCGGAGTTTTTGCAGGCCTTCTCACTACCTTGTATCGATTATTCCTAAGCCGCCAGTTTCTTTTTCAACGTAATCTTTAAGTAGCAAACGTTGACCGCAAAAAAAAGGGCCGGAAATTAATCCTGCCCTTTCGTATATGTTTCTCAAATGTCAAAAGCCACACCAACCCGGAACTCGGAATTCGAAATTCAGAATTCGAAATTCGCAATTCGAGATTCGCAATTCAACCCTAGTCAAAAAGCAACGTTTGCCCGTCATCGTCTGCGCTTGGATCCTTTTGATCCTCCTCTTTTAGGAACGGGTTTTGACTTTTTGGCTTTAACAACGCTTTTTGCTTTTCCTTTTGGCTTAGGCTTTCCCACTCCTCCTCGTCCTCCGGATTTTTTTTTTGAGATGAACTCCTTGATTGGAGCATCTTCAAATTCATCTTCCAAATGATTGTTTTTCTTATCATCCAGCTGCGCATCTAAAAAGTGATCGCCAGGCATTGGAGGCATCAGGCTTATGGTCTTGACCGTATGTTCGGTTAACTTGTTACCGACTGCTTTCTCATTCCTCACTTCCACAAAATCGGCCAGGTTTACTTTTAAATCTTTACGTTCACCGCCACGCTTATCAAACTGTACCACAATACGTGATACCATTTTGGTTGAAGCTATTTCCAAATGACTTCCCTTGCTGTCAGTAATAAACAATACCTTTTTCTCACTCGGGTTCTCAATTAAGAAACGCTTGGCAAAATAAACTTTTTTGGCCCCGTCAAAATACACGGCTGTAATGGGTTTGCGCGGATTAAATTTCTCAATCAGCACAATGTCCTCTTCCAAACGGGCATTGTTTTTATGGTGCACCAAACGGTAATGACCTGTTTGGGTAATAATCAATATCATGTCATCGCCTGTAAAGGCACCCAACGGCTCGCCTTTGCCGTCAAAGTTTAACCGGTGTGTCAACCCATCATAATGTACCTCGGTGCTGCGCTCAACAGCCGGACCAACGTATTTCTGGGTGATTTTACCAATCATGAATTTACTCAGTATATTGCCCTGCACACCCATGGCTTTAACACCCAGTTGCGCAAAGTCAAAATCAAAGCCTGGTTTTTTCATGCCCGGGCGCGGACGCAGTGTAACCGTAATAGTTTCACTTTCGCCATTTGGCATTACCGTAAAGTAAGCCACACTTGAACCCGGATTACCGCGTGTCAAATTGTACTCTTTATCGCGAATAATGCTTTTTACATTGAAACGCTTGGCATAGTAAGGACCTTTTGTACCGTCCTGGTAAACCATGTTGTAAACGGTGTCGTTATCGGTTTTTCGCCATATAGCTATGTGAATAATGTCTTTACCCATGAACTTTTTATCGGTCACACGGCTTACCATCATTACCCCGTCACGCCTGAACGCAATCACATCGTCCATGTCATTACAGTCAGCAATAAACTCGTCTTTACGCAAGCTGGTACCCATAAAACCTTCTTCGCGGTTTACGTATACCTTGGTGTTGTTGATCACCACTGCGGCTGCCTGTATCACGTCAAATACGCGGCTTTCGGTTTTGCGCTCTTTTCCTGCTCCGTATTTTTTCTTCAGGTTCCTGAAATACTCAATGGCATACTCAACCAGGTTTTTCAAATCGGCTTTTACACCTTTTATCTCTTTTTCCAACCCTTTGATGTGCTCATCGGCTTTGTGTGCGTCAAATTTAGATATGCGCTTGATTTTGATCTCGGTCAGCTTCACAATGTCTTCCTGCGTGATCTCGCGTTTAAACATGGCCTTGAATGGTTTCAAGCCTTTGTCAATGGCTGACAATACGCCTTCCCATGTTTCCTCGGTCTCAATTTTGCGGTAGATGCGGTTTTCAATGAACACGCGCTCCAGTGAACTGAAGTGCCATTGCTCTTCCAGCTCGCGCAACTTGATTTGC
>DATGXI010000130.1:0-26103 GCA_035299065.1 Flavobacteriales bacterium | reverse complement strand
AACAAAGGTCCCTTCAAGCCATTTTGAACACTAAACCCATTCTCGTTTTCCAGAATTTCTTTTCCGTCTTTTACAAAATAGTTTTCGCTTTTTGACAAGGGCATGGAGTCAATTCCAGGAATCACATTTTCATGATTAAATTCAATTTGCATTGCTTCGGTCAGAAAATTATCGGGATTTCGGTCTAAAACCAATTTGCCAATAATTTCAACAGGTACCAGTTCTTCGGGAATAAGGCGTGTACTGTCAGTTAACTCATTCTTAAACGCAGCTGCCATGTTAAAAGGGATAACCTGTATACCAAGTTCCCATTCAGGAAAAAAACCACTGTCAATACTTTCCCACAAATCACGCCTGTAAAATTCAGGGTCCATTTCACTAATCTTACGCGCCTCATCACCTGTTATGGCGTGTACGCCTAACATGGGTTTCCAATGGAATTTTATGAAGAATATTTCATGCAGAATATTCACAAATACAAAGGGATACTTGCCAAAACCGTCCATCATACGAAAACTACGCGGCAATGTACGATCACTCATGTTCCATAAAATACGGTGAATGCTTTGCGGCATGGCACCAACAATTTCCCAATAAGCATCGTTCAACGAAAAATCAGGTTTGTCCATTTGATCGCATAAATCAAAAGCCATTTCCCTGAAGCGCATGGCATCTTTTGTATACGACACCGGTATGTTAAAACCTGGCAGATCCACAATGCCTTCTTCGGTATAAAATTTAACCGAAAACTCGCTGGCCTCGCGGTTTGTAAAGTGTAAACCAGGAGCACCTAAAACCGTACTAAAGCGTACAAAAACCGGGGTTGTAATGGATGTGTCGTTTAAAAATTTAACGGTAGTAAACTTACCAACCGAATCGTACAATTGAAAATAACCGTAAGCAGCACTGTAAGACGGCCGGCCGGCTGTTTCATGGAGCGTGCGTGTGTGTTTTTCTTTCATCACGTAATCGGCTTTTACTTCATGCAACTCACCGGGCTGCAATGGCCTTAATTCACCTGTTTCGTTGTGAAGGCCCTGAAGTTCATTCTTCCTCTTCTTTGCCATGTGTTTCTATAGTTGATCAATTTCGTTGAGCACTTTATTTAAATCAATTGGTTTTCCCAAAACACCTTTCCATAAATCGCCCTTTTTGGTAATTCGTTTTTCAATGTTGTGTATGGTAAATTGTTTAGGATCCAGTTTATGGTTAACTTCCTTCCACTCCAATGGTGTTGATACAGTAGCGCCATCGCGTGGCCTTACACTGTAAACCGAGGCAATGGTTTGTCCTTTGCTGTTTTGCAGGAAATCAAGGTAAATTTTATTCCTGCGTTTTGAGGTCATGCGTTCAACACTGGTTGTATCCGGTAAACGTTCATGCGCTCTGTTTGCCATCCATTGCGCAAACAATTTTACTTCATCGTAGGTATACTTTGCCCCCAGCGGAATGTAAATGTGCAGACCGGTAGCTCCACTTGTTTTGCAATAGCAGGGCACGTTTATTTCATCGCAAATTTCTTTAATTATTAATGCCGTGTTTACCACGTCAACAAAGCCAATGTTACCAGGATCAAGATCCAGCATCATATAATCAGGATGATCGGGTTTAGTGTACCTGCTATGCCATGGATTTATCTCGATGCAGCCAAGGTTGGCCATATAAACCAGTGTTTCGGCATCGTTACAAATCAAATAATCAATATAACCTTTATTGTGTTTTGAATACATTTTTTGGGTATGTATCCACGAAGGCACTTGCTTTACATCCATGTCTTTTTGATAAAAACCCGGACCTGCAATACCATTTGGATGACGGTTCAAACTTTGCGGACGATCTTTTAAATATGGCAACATGTATTTAGCCATTCGCGCATAATAGCCTATTAAATCACCTTTTGTAACGCCCTCCTTTGGCCAGTACAATTTTGCTGTATTGGTAATTTTAACTTCATGTTTTCCAATTTTCAGGAATTGGGATTCTTCATTACCGGCAGACCTGGTTTGTTTATTGCTACCGGCCGCTGCTGTTTTAAAGGGTTTTGTAACGGTTTTTTTCTTTCTGCTTTTTACTTTACCGGTTTCTTTGTTTTCAGCTTTTACGGTGTGCTGCTTTTTGCTGCCGCCAGCGCTCATTCCTTTAATTTTTTCTTCTCTTACAATTCCTTTTGCTTTTTTGTCGGTCCTGAGTCCCATAAACACCGGAATACGCATATGACCTTCATTGGTCCATTCCTGGAATTTAACATTACAAACCAATGTTGGCTTTAACCATACTGGTTTACCCCTTTGTGCATTCCTGGAAATTTTACCTGCAAACGGGCTTTTAACCGTTTCAAGTTTTGCCAATTTCGCATGAAGTTCTTTTAGTGAGGCATCGGTAAAACCCGTTCCGCAGTTACCAATGTAGCGCAACTTACCTTTTTCATGTAAACCCAAAATCAATGACCCAAAATGCTGGCGGCTGTTTTGTGGTTGTGTATACCCGCAAATTACCGCCTCCTGCACGTGTGTTGTTTTTATTTTTAACCAGGCATCGGTTCGTTTACCAACCATATACGTTGACGAACCATCTTTTGCAATAATTCCTTCGTAACCTTTTACCGAATATTTTTTAAATAATGCTGTACCCTTTTCTGCAACATAGGGCGACTCATGAATATTGGCAAAGGTGTATTTTTCAAAAAAAGCCTGCAAGAGTTCTTTGCGCTGAATAAGCGGCATACTGGTTATGTTGTACCCGTCAAAAAACAAGATATCAAATACATAAAACTTTAAAATACCTTTTTTGGTTGTGCTGTAATTTTGCAGGAGCTGAAAATTACTAATTCCCTTTTTGTCCTCAATAACAATTTCGCCATCCAGTATAACGTCTTTTTTTATCTTCTGAAGTTCTTTGATTAATGAAGGATAGGCCTTGTTAAAACTGTTGCCATTGCGCGAAAACAATTCAGCTTTTCCTTTGCTTATTTTGGCCAGCGCACGATACCCATCGTATTTCATTTCATAAATCCATCCGGCATTGTCAACCACTTCATCGCTAAGCTTGGCAAGCATGGGTTTTTGAAGCTTTTTCCAGGCCAATTCAATGCTCACTCCGGCTGGTTTCTTTTCTTTTATTCCTGCTGTTTTACGGGTCAATGTTACCTTTTCTTCATATCCCGAGCCGTTGCTTGTCCAGGTATTTTTTGCAGATGATCCAAGGCTTAATGGTTTTACTTTTTCAATGTTATAATGTATTTCGGTAAATGCGTCTTTTTTCTTGATAAGTAGCCAGTTTTTATCCTGCCCATCGTTCATTCTGACAAGTGCAAATGCACCTTTTAAATGTTTGCCATGAAGAACAATTTTAAGATCCCCTTTTTTAAGCTGCATTAAGAGCGATTTTTCCTCCTGGCCTTTTTTGGTTTCTTCCAGGGGCTCATAGGTGCCTTCGTCCCAAATATCAACAACTCCGGCACCGTAATTTCCTTTTGGAATAACGCCAAAAAATTTACCATATTCCATGGGATGATCCTCAACCATTACAGCCAGTCTTCTTTCACCTGCTTTCATGGAAGGGCCTTTTGGAACAGCCCAGCTTTTTAAAACGCCTTCTATTTCAAGCCTGAAATCATAATGCAAATGACTTGCGGCATGCCGTTGTATAACAAAACGCAATTTGTTGCTGCGGGTTGCCTTTGCACCGGCAGGTTCAGGCGTGTTGCCAAAATTTCGCTTTTGTTTATACACAACAAGGCTCATGATGCTTTACGTTTACTTAAACTGGCTTTTAACTGTGACATTAAATCGTCTTGTTTGCTGTACACTACTTTCATTTTTGGAGTGACTATTTTTTTGCCTTTACCCTTTGCTTTAATTAATTTTAACAGTGCTGCCGAGTACTGGTCCTTAAATTTTTCAATATTAAATTTACCTGAGTATTGTTTTATTAGCGACAAGGCCATTTTAAGCTCGGTTGGTTTAACGGCTGTTTTTGGCGGAAGGTTAAACTCATCAGCACTCCTCACCTCTTCAGCAAACCGAATTTTGTTTAATACCAGTACATTTCCCATAGGCTTTATGACAGCCAGGGCTTCGGCCGTTCGCATAACAAATTGCGCTATACCAACCTTGCTTGATTTGGTTAACGCCTCACGCAACAAAGCATACGCTTTTGCCCCTGCTTTTTCGGGTTCCAAATAGTAGGCATTTTCGTAGTAAATACTTTCAATTTCGGTTTCATCCACAAAATGATTTACTTCAATTATTTTACTTTTTTCAGGAGCTGCTTTTTCAAAATCTTCGTCTTCAACCATCACATACCTGTCATCAAGCATGTACGCTTTGCCAATGTTTTCCCATTTTACCTCCCTGCCTGTTGATTCGTTTACACGGTGGAAACGTATTTTTCCCATATTGCGTTTATCAACCATATCAAGGTCAAGTGTACTTGATTGTGTAGCACTGTATAATTTGACTGGAATATTTACCAGCCCAAAACCTATTGCACCTTTCCAGATTGAACGCATATGGATTTACTTTTTATTTTTTGATTTAGCCCTTGCTATTGATTTTCCTTTTGACGGACCTGTTTCAGGAGCCAGTTTGCTGTTGCTTTTTTTACCGGGTGCTTTTTTTGAAGTTGATTTGGCACCGCTCTTTTTTGATTTAGTTAACGGCTTACCAGATGTTGTTTTTTTTGTTCCTGAAGCTTTCTTTTTTG
This sequence comes from Flavobacteriales bacterium, assembly GCA_035299065.1. GTDB lineage: Bacteria > Bacteroidota > Bacteroidia > Flavobacteriales_D > UBA2798 > DASPJQ01. The sequence continues at coordinate 21,399 of DATGXI010000130.1, read as the reverse complement.
ATGTGGAGCTTTTTTTTGATGGAACTTTTGCCCCTGAATCCCTTGCTTCACTAAGCGCAATAGCCACTGCCTGCTTGCGATTTTTTACTTTTCCTCCTTTTCCATCCTTACCGCTTTTTAATTTCCCTTCCTTATATTCGCGCATTACCTCGCCTACTTTGTCCTGTGCTTTTTTTGAATACTTAGCCATAATTTTTTAGTTAGAAATTTTTATTTGGTTTTATGTTTGAAATGATGTCATACATCAACAGGGTTCAACTTCATTCATTTTTGGATTACAAAGTTTTTAAATCAAACGACTTTTTGCTTACAGGTTAACGTAAAAACCTTACAAGATTCACATTTTAAAGCCTGATTAAACGGTAGTTATCAAAACAAGAAAGCCAATTTCAATTTTGGGAAACAAAATTAAATTTGAATGAGATGATTGTAATTACAACTTTTTTTAAAGAGTAAGTGAATGTTGATTCTTCAACTCATTTTAGGGACGCTTATTTTATTGTTCACTTGAATGCAAAATGTTTCTGACATCATTTTTTTGCCTATCTTCACTCTGCTTATGGTTCGGATCATCACTCCCTGCTTTAATCAATTTAAGCATGGATTCAACTAAACTAACAAGCATGGAAATTGAACGAAAAATAATTTCGTTTACTGATCGACTGAATACGCTTCATGAGATCATTAAAGAGATTGGTGATGAAAAGGCTAAAGCTGCTTTACTTGACCAGGCTAAAAGGTACAATCACTCCCTGGAGCAGTTTAAAAAAGAATTGTTATCAAGGCTTGTAAGCCAAAATGCCTAACATATACACAACACGTGAATATAAAAATTGATTCATCTAAATTTAAGTTCCAATACCTGCCTGATTATGCCAGGTTCCTGCTTGAAAACAAGCTTGATGAATTTGTGCAGGTAGGCATTCGCTTTTGCAGGGAACTTGATTTGCCCATGATGCGCCCGTTGGCAAAAATACCCGAAACCGATTTGATTGAACTAAGCAAAGACTCATACAGTGAAATTCTTACCCAACTTTCAAAAAATGACATTGTGCCTTTTATTAAAAAGAACATTGAAAATTTTGTCACCAACAAAATTACGGGCAGAAATGAGGAAAAATTGATTGACAATACAGAAGTAGTTGCCGAGGACATCATTCTTGCCTTTTATATAAGGCGTAAACTCTTCTCATTTTTTCTTCATTCGTATACTCAAAATGCGGTGCTGCACATGCTAATTGCATCAGAAGTTGATGCCTACACTACACAGGAGCACTTACTCACCACCACGGCCTTTATTCATGCAGCAAAAATTACGGCTTAATTCCAGCCAGTGATTCCCGATTTACCAATGTTTTATAGCTAACACTGTTACCCGGTGCGCGAAATAAATGCCTGGTTGTAATGGTTGCGCAATTCCTGAATATAAGCAATGGTCTCTTCAGGCTTTTCAGCCGAAAACACAACGTACTCTCCCGGCAATGCCTGGTCAATGGCAAAACGCAAGGCAATATTGCTGTCAGGTATAATGTGATAGGTTACCTTTGGTTTAACTTCCTGCAATCCTTGTACAATTAACCCGGCAATTTGCTCAGGTGTTTTATCGCGTTCTTCATTGTCCATACGAATAATGATTTTATCATAAATACGCGCTGCTATACGTCCTACTTCTATTATATCATCATCCCTTCGGTCACCAACACCAGTTATAATACCAGTTTTTATGGCCTGAATGGTGTCAAGCATTTTGCCCAATGCCATAAAACCATGCGGATTGTGAACGTAATCAATCATGATGTTGACATCGTTCACCTTAAACAAATTGATACGGCCAGGTACCTGCTCAGGTAAAAATTCGCAAAGTGAAGCTACCACTTTTTTCATGTCAAACCCTTTTACATAGGTAGCCAATACAACTCCAAGAATATTTTCAATCATGAATTCAGCTTTACCGCCCATGGTTAGCGGTATATTCATGACATTTTCCACACGTGTTTTTTGCTCTCCGTCAGCAATAACAATTGACTTTAAATCATCAAGGTAGGCTGCAATGCCTCCTGCTGCACAATGCCGCGCCAGGCGTTCAGTATAATGCAAGTCAAATAAAGCCACCTTGCAGTGCAACTCATCTTTCATTTTATAAACAAGTTCGTCACTGGCATTCAAAATGGCGTATCCATCCGCGTGTACTGACTTAGGTACAACAGCTTTTACTCGGGCAAGGTCTTCAAGGGTATCAATATCTTTTAATCCCAAATGATCGCTGGCTACATTTGTAACAATGGCCACATCGCAAAAATCAAATGCAAGTCCTGAACGAATTAAACCACCCCTTGCGCATTCAAGCACGGCAAAATCAACTGTGGGATCATTTAATACAACAGCAGCGCTTTTTGCGCCTGAGCAGTCACCTTTATAAATCTGTATATTATTCACATAAATTCCATCGGTACAGGTAAACCCAACATGGTATCCCTGTTGTGCTGTAATGTGTGCCATTAAGCGAGTGGAAGTTGTTTTGCCATTGGTACCCGTTACTGCAACAATTGGAATTCGCGCCTGTGAACCTTCAGGAAACATGAGCTCCAGTATTGGATCACCTACGTTGCGTGGTTTGCCTTGCGAAGGAGCTATGTGCATACGCAAACCGGGGGCAGCGTTTACTTCCAGTACAACGCCTCCGTTTTCGGTCAAGGGTGTTTTTACAACGGGTGCCATAATATCAATGCCGCAAATGTTTAAGCCTATTAATTTGGCTACACGCTCGGCCAGCAACCTGTTTTCGTCATGCACTTCATCGGTAACATCAATAGCGGTACCCCCCGTGCTTAAATTGGCTGTAGGTTTCAAATACACACGTTGGCCCAGCGCAGGTATTGACTCAAGCGTAAGCCCTGAACTGGCCAGGAATTCAATCATGGCTACGTCAACCTTTATTTTTGTCAGCATATTTTCATGGCCCTGGCCCCTACGCGGATCATCGTTTATTTGGTGTATAAGTTCACCTATTGTGTAAATTCCATTGCCCTTTACACAGGCCGGTATGCGCTGCGCTGCCGCAATCAGTTTGTAACCAATTACCAGGAACCTGTAGTCATTGCCCTCCACAAATTTTTCAACCACTACCTTACGCGAATACATTTGTGCATGGTTAAACCCTTTTACAAGCAACTCGTAATTGGTAATGTTTGTTGTAATGCCTTTTCCCTGATTTCCGTCAAGTGGTTTTGTAACCAGGGGATATTTTATTTTTTCAACCACATTCATCAACTCTTCCAGGTTTTGTACGCACATGCCTGTGGGCACAGGAACCATGGCTTCTGAAAGTATATGTTTTGTAGTGTCTTTATTGCCGGCAATTTCAACTGAAATATTACTCGTTGTTTCACAAATTGAAGCCTCAATGCGTTTTTGATATTTACCATGTCCCATCATTACAAACTTGCCTCCAGCTATGTTTCGTATTGGGATGTTACGCCTTTGAGCAGCTTCAATAATGGAAAAGGTGCTGGGACCAGGATAAAACTGTTCTTTTAACAACTTAAATTCCTGCCGGGCTTCTTTAAACGAACAGGAATGTCCTTCTATTAGCTGATTGATTATCTCAATTGTTTTATGCGCTGCCAGAATACCCATTTCTTCTTCCTCATATTCAAAAACCGTATAAACATAACGTCCATGCCTTATTCCTTTGCAATACAGGTGGCTTGAACAATCCTGTAGCGAGGCTGCCATTATAGCAAGAAGGGTTGCAAAAGCAAGTTGAGGATCATCATCAGGAATGCCAACAACATTGATATCCTTGTTCAGGTATATCTCTGCTTTTTCAAAATACCATTCTAAATCTGTTTCTGTAATTTCTGTAGCGGTTGTTTTAACAACTACCAGTTTATGAGGCTCGGCCCACATGTTTGGCCCGGCCATCACCCTCATTTCTTCAATCTCCATAAGCAAGGGCTCTACTAACCCAGGTCGCTTTACAAACAATTAATATACCGATCTGTTTTTTTTTGCTATGTGGTTTTAAACCAACTCAAACAAGGGCACGCTAACAGTATTGCACCGCTAACCATATTCTCTTTTTAAAAAAAAAATGATTTTACTCTCTCTTTTTGAAAATTGCCAGGGCTTTATTTAAGCCAATTGCCTCATCGTTGAATGATGTATGCATACTTTTTTACTTCAGCTTCTGACGGGTTACCCTGGATGGTCACGCCCTTAACAAACAAATAATACAATTGCTTTTTCAATGCGTTAACATCGGTTATTTTCCCAAATCCCTTTTTAAGAACAACCATGTTTGTGTCATACACCCAATACGCATAGTCGCGTTTGTAGGTTATTTTTTGCGAAACTGTATCGTAGGTGAATACCTTACATTTATAGGTTGGCACGTTGCCGTGAATATTTTGTGCCCTGGTTTGGAAACCAAAAAACAAAACAACCAATAAGATGAACGTTATTTTCATATTTTACTTAGGCCATTGGAACCTGGCTGACCATTCGTAAAACGCAGTGAGTTCTTTTTTGTGTGACTTGATCCAGGATATAACTTTCTCATCGCCTGATGCGGCAAAGGCAATATATCCAAATGTTTCAATTTGTCCTTTTTCTTTCATCTCAACAAAATACGGGGCATAATAATCCCAATAAAAACCAAAATTATCTTTGCGTGACTCTGACAATGATGCGCACATGGTATTTACTTTGCGTATGAATTTCTCAACTTCAGTATCTTTTTTATGTTTTTTATCATAGTCAAGTGCTGCGTCCATAGACAAAATAAGATCTGTAGTGGCAAAGTTATTCTCCTTATTCGATCCATCTTCCGTTGTATCGGCAAACATGGTTGAGTTTATGTTGATGGTAATTTCTTTTTTACCTTTTTTCTCAATATTCCCGTTCAGTAAGGCAAGCATTAATTTATGATTATCGGTGGCTCGTTTGCTTTCAGGTTCCAGAACCAAAAAGCGCATGTAAGCCATTAATGCAGGAATGCGTTTTGAAGCGTTTCCATCCTGAATACGGGCTATGGCGTTATGGCTGCCCGGGTGTTTAGGGTTGTACTTTACGCTTTTGTTAAAGCACAACAAGGCCTCTTCATATTTTTTTACACTTGCAAGGGCAATTCCCTTGTTAAAATGCAATTGGTAAAATTCGGGGAATAAGTTCAAGCCGTCTTCATACACCTGCAATGATTCGTCTGTTTTCTTCAACGCATCCAACGCATTGCCATAGGTAACATACACTGTTTTAAGTTCCTCGTGGGTGGGATGTTTTTGAATAGCCAGTTTACAATTCACAATGGCCTCTTCAGTCTTGCCCATGGTTAAAAGGGTAAGGGCTTTTTCGGCAAGCGCATCCAAATTATCTTTATCCAGTTCAAGCGCCTTATCATAACGCTTTAAGGCTCCTTCGTAGTCGCCTTTTTCGTGGTAGGAAACGCCTTCGTTTACCATTTCCACGGCTTTTTCTTTTTCCTGGGCATTTGCAAAACATGCCATGGCCAAAAATCCTGCTGCAAGTAATACCAGTTTCATAGGTTTGATTTTAACAACCACAAGATACTAATTTTTTTATTTAAGGCGCTATTGTTCAAGGCGTGAATGTTACTTTAACAGTATAGCCTACAAGTCCCAGGCTTTTAGTCATAACGCCTCCCAAAAAAGCATGGTTATTTATAAAACTAAGGCTTCCGCATAACCTGAACCGGTTAACGGAATGTTCGTGGTTGCGTTTGTTCATGTATGTAAGTCGTTTTTTATTTGAGCCGTCAGTTTCCATAATCCACCAATCAGCTCCCTGCAATTGCCCCAAAAAAATATCGCATTGGTCGCCTGTCATATAAACAATGTGTTTTCCATCAGGAGTATAGGTTGGTGCCTGGGCAAAACTTTTATTGGTAAGCTCTTGTATTTCACCGGTAACCATATTAAGTGAATAAATGGGGGTTGCAATAATGTTTTTGCATTTATAGGTACTGTAAAATGCAATGGTTGTTTTGTCGTTTGAAATGGCGTCCATCTCATTCAGGGCGTCTACACCACCCGGTTTAAAGCTGCGTATATTGGTAAAATGTGGTATGCTGTCAAAAACAAAATCGGCAATTTTTAATTCGTATACACCAGCACCAAGGTTTTTATCCAGAAATTTAGGCGCTTTTACACGCTCGCTCCATCCAAACAGGGTACCGTCATGTGAAATTGCACTGTGAATAATACCGCTGCTATACGCATTAGGTACATTGGTCAATTGCCAGGCTTGTTTCCCGTCAACACTTAACAACCATAAATCGGTATAGGCTCCATAACCGGGCACAGCATCAATTGGTTTTCGTTTATGGCCTTTTTCTTTCACATACTCTGCTTTTTCCACATAACAAAAAATGTATTTACCTGAAGGGTGCCATTCTTCGGCCCACTGGTGCCTGTCATCTCTCCAGCCATTATACCGCAAAGGTTTTACATTATTTCCCAATGAGTCACTTAAATAAATTTTATAATAGCCTTTTTTGTCGGGTTTGTTATAGGTCACTGTATGTGTTGCGCGGTTGTACAAAGCGCCAATGGCACTGTCTTTCCACATGGTAATGGTCACTTGTTGGGCTTTTATTCCAAATGTTGACATAAAAAAGAATAAAACAAGGTAAGCGCGCATGTGTCTAAAAATAGCAAAAAACAAGCCATGTAAAGAATCAGGGTAATTTTTGGCTGCCTCCCTTCGGCAACCTGTTAAAATCATAATTTATAAGCGTTCAATGCCTCAGGGCCGGGCTTTTCGTTCCAAGTCCTCGCCCTCTTAAATTTTGAATTTTAAATCTTAAATTTCCAATGGCTGCGGGCTTTCCTCTTCAATCCCTGGCAGAACTGGATGAAAGCAAGATCCAACGTTTGAAAAACGGTGAAACGCGAAAGCTTGAGCGTTCAGCGAGTCTGTATAAAACAATTATGTTGAGCTAATAGAATTTGTGCTAAGGCCGTTGAAACGAATGCACTCATGAGGAACAAAAAACGGGAAAGTCGCATTACCTAAATTAACAAAAAAAAACAGGCTGCATGAACATTCCTACAATTCAACCTTAAATTTCAACGCCTCATTGGGTGGGTAAATGGTTATTGAACCAATCAATATTCATTTAAATATAATTTTAACCCATGAGTTCCCAAAATGCTATCTTTTTGGCCCCGTTCCTTTTGTTTTTAATGAAAAGACTTTTCTGCGTTACCTGATTTGTTACGGGACGCAGTAGCCTGGCCAATCCGTATAATTATGCCACTATGTTTACTTTTAATGCTGTTTAGCTGTTGGTGGTATCGGCAACGCGGCATGAGTTCTTACCTGGCCTTAGGTGTACTTATTTTATGATACGCATTGTTACTATTGACGTGCCCATCAACTAAAAGCATGGAGCTTTAAACCGTCCTGTCAACTGGGAAGATTTACGGTTGACATGGAACAAATGGCACACTGCGCGCACACTTACTTAGCTTGTAGGATTTGGGTTGTTTACCGGGCCTTATTCAGGCTTAAAACCAAAGTAATTAAGCAAAAGAATTACAAGATAAGATTAGCCTATTTTTTTTTAGCAAAGTATGCATTGTATTTATTTATGTATTCAATTTTCTGAGGAAGCACTGCCGAAACCTGTCCAATTTTAATTCTGTTTTTTTTCCAATCTTCAAGCAATTCGGGATAATCGGAAAAGTATTCTGTCAGGTCAAATTTACCATCCCACTCACCGTTATTAACACCTTCTTTTTTTAACATCAAATCTGTACACATCCAGGCATATTCTCCATTCCCGTTAAGCATCTTTTCAGGACCACTTCCAATTACCTTAATTTTACCTTCATTATTCATAACAATATTAATATTATTGTTTACTATAAAAAAATCCTGGTTATCAAAAGCAAAACCATACCATCCAAGACTTTTACAAAACCTCCTCTTTTTTTTACTATCAAAAATCGTATTGGTTCCAAAGTGCGATAATTTAATGTCAGTACTTAGATTTCGATTTTTAAAATCTTCTTCCGTCTTATAATATCCATTAGGAGCATTATAATCATACTTATCAAAGTTTCCTGGGGAAAAAGCTAAAGCAATACCGACAATAAAGCCAAAGAATAATATTTTTTTCATTTGTTTTTGATTTTATTTGTCAAAATTAAACTTAATAAAAACTCAACATCTTCAAAACTTTTTTATAACGCATTTTATTGATTTAGTTAATTAATCTCGGAACGCCCCAATCCTCCTCGTTAACAAGTACTTCATCTTACCTTCGAGAAGTTTAAGAACAAACAAGTAAATCCTACTAATTCTTACCCGGCATAAAAAAGGGCTTCCTGCCGCTGCTGTGGCCTGATGATTGTATCAATTCGGTACGCGTACTTTTGTATGCTTTGTATTCATACCCCTTTAATTCGCCCATAAATGTTTTTGCTATTACGCCAAAAGCACGGTATTCTCTCACAAAAACCGCTTCGGTTTCATTCAGGTTACGGCCGCTGTAACTCGCATCTACATCCAATTCCTGGTTGTTTTTCAGTTCAACAGTTAAAAGCGTTTCACCTGTAACAGGGCTTAACCATGAAACAACTCTGCGCTTGTTTTGATAGTCAATTTTAACAACACATGCTGCACGGTCATTGTAGTAAATACGGGTTGTTTCTGTTTGTCCCGCAAATGTTACCAGTTTTTTTCCGCTTTTCCTGTGATAGGTAATTATTTCGCGGTTGTACTTGTTTTCGTCAACTACAATGTCACCTGCTGTTTTTGGTTTTTTGCTGTATAATGGAATTTTAAACCAGTTACCGTTAACCGTATCCTTTCGGGCAAGGCTTATTTTTTCATCGGTTTTATGGTAAAAACCAAGATCAAGGTCACTGTATACGGGCTCGTCAAAAACACAGGGTAAAAGTTCTTTGGTTACCACCCCGTCAAAAATTAACCCGTAAAGCGAGTCCCTGGCCACCGAAATATGGCAACAACCAACAAAATTTACATACGTGTAAACAGGCTCAACAATGGTAAATGTATATATATCATTGCCGTGATAGTTGTAAGCAATATAACCATATAAATTGCCTGATTGTATAACGTAGCCGTTGCCATTTGGCGAAATGCTTACATCATCATACGTGCATGGGTACAGGTGTAAATCGGCAAAATTAAACAGGCCCTTTTTGTCGCCTGAACAGTAAACATAAATAGCTGCTTTTCGATCAAGCAAATAAACATTGTCGTAAACTGTTTCAAGAATGGTTTTTCCTGATTTGTCAATCAATCCTTTTTTATCGCCCTCCTGTGTTATAAACTGCGCATTTACCAGCAAAGGCATAACCAACAAAAAGAATAATATTGATTTCATAACGTGTAATTTTATGAATCAAATGTAAAAGGTTTGAACGTGTGGGCTAAAACACACAATCAATAACTGACAACTTAAAGAAACAAAATGCTATATTTAGTTACTGTATATCAGATACTTGAAAAATTAAAAAATGACTTTATATTATGCTATGCAGGCTGTTATTTCACCTACCAGTTCATCCAGAATATTAACCTGCCAGCCCCAGCGTGGATGGCGGCAAATCATACACAGCACCCCGCGCAGTGTACCGTCATGGTGAATTAGCGGCACCGATTTTATAGACCTGAACCCGGCACTGCGTAAAAACTCCCTGTAAGGCATTAAACCTATATCCTGCTCCACATCCTCAATCACTACTGTTTTACACAAACCTGCAGCGCGTCCGCAAGCTGTACTGTCAAAGGGCCTGGCCACTTTGAATTGTTCCGGAAAGTCAATATCAATTCCTCTTTCAAGAATTACTTTTAAGGTATTGCTTAAAAAGTCAAATGAACGGATTAAGCCCATGTCGGCACGCTCCAATTCCATGGCTTGATCAAGATAAGAGGTAAGTTTTTGTTGGGTAGATAGTAAAGTTTTGGTCATTAAACTGGGTATTCTGGTTTTAAAAAAGACGGGTAATAACTTGGGTAGAGAAAGGTACCACAATTGGTACAAGTTGGCAGGCATACTTCGTATAATGCAATGCTCGCTTTAATACAAAAAGCATTTATCAATTATACTTCATTAAGCATTAAACTCACGTAAAGTACATAAACATGTTCAAAATCTTTTTCAGTTGAAAAACTCCATCATCAATAAAGCTTGCTACTGCATTATCGATTAACTAAAGCTAAGGTATTTTTTTGAAATGTGGTTACACTTTATTCCTCTATTTGAGAAAATCACGAAAAACATATTTACATGCTAATCCTTAAACAATGATTTACCGCGAATACCGGTTGCATGGCACGTATTAAATGCTATTGATTTTGTTTTCTCGGCTTGCTCGGCAAGCATACCAATTCTCATTTTTAGAGAGCTCCGTTTTTCTTTCATTTTTACTTCCAATAAAAAACCATCACCTGACTTGTATTGAATTTTAACCAAGGCATAACTGTTTTTTAATTTGATTTTTATAAAAGGTATTTAATGACTCCAGGTTATTGCCGTAAAAGAAAAATGAATATTCCGGTTTTTGGTTCATATTCACACCTTGTTTTTCATATTGGTTAAACCGTGCGTCCACATCGGGCCCCGGGCAATTGCGCCCATGCCGAAAACTGCCAAATGAAAAAGGATGTAAATAAAAATAACCGCATAAAAATTAATCTTCCCAATCAGCTTTCCTGTATTTTACTGTTAAGGGAGTTTTGGGTATGGCCAGTATAACACCAATAAAAATGCCTGCCGAAAGACCTCCTATGTGACCAGCGTTATCAACACCTTTTGTGGCCAATCCCAACAGCAGGTTATAGGCAATAAAAAGTACTGTGCCAAATAATATCTCCCAGGAGTTTTCAGGGCCCGTTATACCTGCCATCGCAAAAACAACTAATACGCCAAACAACCCAAAAACAGCACCCGAGGCGCCAACACTCAATACAGGGTCATACCACCACAATGAACAACACGATGCAAGCAAAGCCAAAAGCAAATACACCATCAAAAATTTAAATTTCCCTAACAAGGGCTCCAGTACCGTACCAGCAACTATTAAAAAAGCCATATTCATAAACAAGTGCAAAAGTCCGCCATGAAGAAAGGCCGCAGTAAGCAAACGCCAATACTGTCCCTGCTCTACCAGCGGCTCATAATTTGCCCCCCATTTAATAAGCATTTCATTGTCTGTATACATAAATCCCCCTCCCGAAAAACAAACCAACAGTGCAAACAACAGGTTTATGAAAATCAATATTGGCGTTATGGTATAATCTTTAACAGGTTTAAAATAGCCAATAAACTCTTTGAGATCCCTGTCCTCAGTACCCTTGCCCGACTCAAAAAATGAAAGCTGGTATTTACTGAGTTTTACAGCCACAAGCATAATGAGCCATACTGCGTGTACAATTAAGAAACTGTAAAATATCCACGGCAGTTTATGGCCATTATGATTTTCAAACGGCTCACAAACTGCATAAAAAATACTCACCTGGCTGTTCCGGTATTTTTCATTTCTTCTGAATGCTTCCGCTAAACCATCACCATCAGCACTGTTTCCTACCCGATCAAGGTATTCAAACACATCAAGCTGGCGTGAATCAATTTCTGCCTGGCATTCCCTTGCAAACTGCCCATACTCCTGGTCTTTAGCGGCATCGCTCAAACTGTTTTTAATGGTTTTTCGCCAGGTAAATCCAATGGCAGCCTTACAGGTTGAGTCCATTACATGGCCTGCATTTTCAAGCATGGGATAAACCACGTAAAGATGCATGTTAAAGTCCTGGCTGTGCTTGCCGCTTACATCAAATGAGGCGTATGCGCTTCCGTGTGCTTTATCAATAAAACAGGATTTTAAGGTGTAATATTTTGTTTCTTCATGTTTATCAATTTCACCAATATTTTTCAAATGCGTCATTTTACCGGTTGCCGTTAACAGGTAATGTTGCGCTACCGACACAGGTGTACCCATTACGATTGATGCCGCAAACGTGTAAAAAAATAAAAAATCGCGTGAGCCTGTTTTTAATTGTAAAAGGCGCAACCTGGGGCGTACCCAAATAAGAACGGGAATCAGCGGTAAAAACAAGGGTACCCATATATTCACAATGTCCTCGTGAACTGAAATGGATTTAAGCTGAATAACAAATACCCAGTTTAAAAATGAATACACCAGCAAAAAAGCAATACTTATTCCTAAAAACGGAAAATAAATGTGCCTGAGTTTTTTATTGAAATTGTTCAAGGTTAGCCGTTTTTATCGAAAGTAAAAATCTGCTCATGGTTTTTCGGATTTCGAGATTCAACTTAACCTATAGATAATCATGAAACTCCATAGCTTTTTTCCAATTCTTAGATAAAATCGGCATTGCATATGTAGTTTCGCCACTTGATTCTTCTCCTGAAAAATGACAATATTTCTCCTTGTAATCTTTGTTTTTATACCAATTCCATTCTAAAAAAGATTTCTTACAAAATGGCATTTTATGGTCAAAGGGGATTTTTACACCTGTTCGAATACAAAAACCAAATCCCTTTTCTATGCCAATGGAATTATTTGATTTAATTTCAAGGTTTGTTTCTGTTTTAGGACCTGTTTTTAGTTTTCCGCCAAAAAATTCAGTCAGTTTATCTGTTTTTATAACAGAATTAATATAAGTTTGAGTAAGGCCCATTAAACCCTTTTTGTATTCAGGGGTCTTTTCAAACAGTAATTCTGATTGTTCTATTACTCTATTAAAATATTTTAATGCTTGCGTATCCAGGCCCTCCTCACCTTCCCATAATTTCCCTAGAATACTTGATTTTGTCATTACACCTGCCTCAATATTGTGATCTTGGGAGTAATTGTATAAATTCATAGAAGTAAGAATGGCCGAATTTTCATTTGAATAATATTTGGCATGAAGTCTTTTCTCATAGCGAATTTCAATGTTTGGGAATTCTTTAAAAAAATTAAAATCAACTTCCTTCATGCTTTTGGAAAGATCCTCTTCATTTTTACCGAAAACAAGTATTATTTTTACTTTATCCCTGGCGATTTTAGTCTTTAACACAGAAGCATAGCGTTCATGAAGCCGTATATAGGGTGAAATGAGAATGATTTGCTCTTCTGCACAATCGAAAAGCTTTTCGATTTCTAAGTTTAATTCATTACCTTGTAGAAACTTTGCCATTTATTTTTTCAAGTGGTTTAAAATTAAGGAAATAAAACAAGTGCCTTGTATGAAGATTAAAAAAGCTATTTATCGAATTTCTTTATGAATGCACTTAACAAGACCTCAAATGCCTCTTTTATTTTTCTTTGCTTCATATTAGGGTCCTTTATTTTATCTAATTCAATCTCTTTAAGGCACTTCACATAAGCCCCCATAAAAGGATCGGAAAAACTATATTTGCCATTTTCAGGATTTATTCTGATGATCCCTCCTTTTTCATCCGACTGCAATTGAACTAGGTATGCAGAAAGATTAGATGCGGGGTAATTAAGAATTGTTTTTCTGATTTGTAGTAACAAATCATTTTGTTGAACTTCGTCCAAATCAAATTCGGCTAGTGCTTCTATTATTATTTTGCCATTATCATACTTCCTGACTTTTCCAACTTTTGTTGCTAAATCATAGCGCTTTCTAAGTGTATCTGAACTATGGGTAATATACTTTTTAATTGCCGAATTGAAATGGTCATCTGTAAATCGAAAGCATTCAGCACTTGTTTTGTCAATACCGTTTCCAACGCACATGTTCAAGGCTATTTGATGCGTTATTGACGCTAATCCAGAAGAAAACTTAACAATATCATTTTTTTGTTTTTGTGAAAACCTAACATTCATTAAATTTTCACCAATTTCTAAGATTTTATGCAATTCTTCGGATTCCATTAATGGTACTAAAAGTTCAGAGACTCTTCTGTCCATCTCTAAATCATATTCAATCACTTCACGGGCCGTATTTACTGCCCCAATTAAAATGGTCTTCACTAAAGGATATTGTTCTGAAGAATCAACAAATACTTTTAATTGTTGGGATAATTTTACTTTCTCTTCCGGTTTAATTTTATGAAAATCTTCTATAATCCAACAACAGTCAACAGCCCCCATAAATTCTGCCAGTCGTTGAGCTGTTAATTGCGGGGGAATTATTCTTTGTGAAGACACCGAGTTTTCTGATTGGGATTTAACTCCTATACTACCTTTCAAACTCAAATATTCTCCAGATAGCGACAGTGTCTTATCATTAACTGTTTTTGAGGAAGAAGAAGATTGAAAATAAATATTTAAACTATCAAAAGCATTTAAGACTAGTTTTTCATAATTCATATCTGAAGTACATCTCGTAACAACGCTATCACTATAAATTCTGTTAATTACATTGAATAACAAGGTCGATTTCCCGGTACCAGAGTGCCCATAAAGTACAATTTGTTTTCCTGGAGTATTAATAGCATCTACTAATTCATCATTGAGTGAGTTTTTATCTCTTTCAACAAACGTTAATTTAGCTTGAGTAGAGGGAGTAAACACATCTTTTGCAAAGTAGGTTTTAGCGTCATCCATGGAAACAATCGGTTTTCTAAAAAATTAAAGCTACCAAAATCATTGGAATTTCTCAACCGTAGAAATACCTGAAATACACACAGTTTTCCACAGCCTAAACCCTTTTACCTGATCCTCAGTAAAACAATTGTTAATAACCCACCGGCACACCCAAAATCCACTCCCACACCCACTCATCTCTCATTACTCACCTCTCTATTCACCTCCCATTTTTAACCGTTCGTCCAATATTGCCAATTTGCCATTGTTTAAATGATCCCAAATACATATCTTGGACCCACTTTTAACAGGAAACCCATATGCAAACACCTAGACTATTGACCGTAGCCGCCCTGTTTGGTGCTATGTTGCTTGGCACAACCGCCAACGCACAAACCACCGTAACTGTAGGCGCAGCTGCCGGCAAAATTTTACCTGGCACCGATATGATTCGCTCAAGCCAGTTCTCAAACCTCCCCTCGTACATTCGCTTTAGTGCGGGTAACGAAATTAACCAGGGTGAATGGACAGCCTGGATTGGTTCAAAACTAAACCTTGGGCGCCAGCACAGTTTTACACTGCTGCGCACCGAGACAGATAAGCTTGGCCATAAACATTACCGCTACCAGCAAACCTATAACGGTGTGCCGGTTACCAATGGTGTTTGGCTGGTGCATACAAAAGCCGGTAAGGTATATTCCATGAACGGACTTTTATACAGCAATATTCCAACTGCAGGAACTGCCATGGCCGAAGCCACCGCGTTAAACCATGCATTAACCCATGTTGGAGCTGCAACATACCGCTGGCAACGTCCCATTGAAGAAGAATTTATTAAACGCAAAACAGGTGATGCAAACGCTACCTGGTACCCAAAAGGTGAATTGGTATACTGTACAAAAGGCACAAGCTTTAAACAGGAAAACAACCGCCTTGCATGGAAATTCAACATTTACGCCTCAGCACCGCTTTCACGTGCCGAAGTTTTTGTTGATGCCATAACAGGAGAAGTTATTTATGAAAACGAACAGATTCATGAAGCGGATGTAGTTGGAACAGCCATTACTGCTTATAGCGGAACACAACCAATAACCACTGACAGTTTTGGTGGCGGTTTCCGCCTGCGTGAATCAGGCCGTGGAAATGGAATTTTCACCTATAACATGTTAACAGGAACTGATTATGGTGCCTCAGTTGACTTTACCGATGCTGACAATACCTGGAACAACGTAAACCCTGCCATGGATGAAGTTGCTACTGATGCACATTTTGGTGCCGAAGCAACCTATGATTACTATATGAATGAACACGGGCGTAACAGTATTGATAATGCTGGTTTTGCTCTTGAAAGTTATGTTCATTACGATGTAGATTATGTAAATGCATTTTGGGACGGATCGGTTATGACCTATGGTGATGGTGATGGTGCAGGATACAATCCATTTACAGCACTTGACATTGCGGGTCACGAAATCACACACGGACTTGTGACGTTTACGGCTAACCTTGACTACAACGCTGAGTCAGGTGCATTGAACGAATCGTTTGCCGATATTTTTGGCGTTACCATTGAGTGGTTGTCAACACCAGCTGTTGCCGACTGGTTAATGGGCGAAGACATTGGAACCGTTATACGCGACATGTCGTTCCCTAATGCCGAATTTCAACCTGATACTTATTTTGGAACCTATTGGGCTAGTTTGACCGGTGGTGACAATGGCGGTGTACACACAAACAGTGGTGTTCCCAACTATTGGTATTACCTGTTATGCCAGGGCGGAAGCGGCACGAATGATAACGGTGATGCCTATGTGGTAAATTCAATTGGCATGACCAATGCTGCTGCAGTGGCTTACCGTAACCTTACCGTTTATTTAACCAACACCTCAGGTTTTGATGATGCACGTTTTTATGCAATTGTATCGGCCACCGATTTATTTGGTGGTTGTACACCAGAAGTAGAAGCTGTAACCAATGCCTGGTATGCTGTAGGTGTAGGACCTGAATACGTTGCTGAAGTTGAGGCTTCATTTTTACCCGATAATACAGGTGGTTGTGTTAACCCACTTACTGTAAATTTTAGCAATACCAGTATGAATGGTATTACGTATACATGGGACTTTGGTGATGGTGGAACAAGCACATCAACAAACCCTTCGCACGTATATACAGTTGACGGTATTTATACTGTTACCCTTATTGCCGATGGAGGTTTGTGTGGTATTGACACCACTATTATTACCGACCAGATTTTTGTTGGACAGGCACCGGATCCCGTTGTTACAAACGGTGGTCGCTGTGATGCCGGTACAGTTGATTTGGCTGCAACAGCTACAGGAACACTTTCATGGTATACTGTACCATCAGGAGGTTCTCCCGTTGCAACAGGCTCAACTTATACAACCCCATCAATAAGTTCAACAACCACCTATTATGTTGAAGCAAATACAGGAGGAACATACAACGCAGGACCAGCCGACAACACAATTGGAGGCGGTGGTTATTCAGGCGCAACCGATCATTGGCTGATTTTTACAGCTTATCAACCTTTTACGCTTACAACTGTTGACGTAACAGCAAATGGAGCAGGAAACCGCACATTTGAATTGCGCAACAGCAGTGGAACAGTGTTGCAAAGCGCAACCATAAATTGTCCTAATGGACCCAGTACAATTACCCTTAATTTTAGCGTTCCTGTGGGAACAGATTTAGAGTTAGGTACTGACGGTTCAATAGTGCCCAACCTTTACAGGAATACAGGAGGCGTATCTTATCCGTACACCGTACCTGGCGTAGTTTCCATAACCGGAAGCGATGCTGGCCCAACGGTATACTACTATTGTTATAACTGGGAATGTGTAGTTGCATCGTGTACCAGTGACCGCGTACCGGTTACTGCAGCTGTTGCAACAGTGGCACCTTCTACCATTGGTGACGCGCGTTGTGGTGCTGGTGTGGTTAACCTTTCGGCAACTGGTTTAAGCGGTGTTGGTACACTTGAGTGGTATACTGTACCAACCGGTGGAACATCGGTAAATTCAGGTACTACGTACAGCCCAACCATCAGTTCAACTACCAATTACTATGTAGAAGAGCAAATGCCGCCAATTTCAACCTATGGTGGCCCGGTTGACAATACATTTGGAACAGGTGGCTATTTTAGTGGTGACCAACATTTAATTTTTGATGTAACAACAGCGTGTACATTGCACTCGGTAAAAGTTTATGCCGGAAGCGCAGGAAACCGTACCGTTGAATTGCGTGACAATACAGGAACCGTTATAAGTAGTATTGTTGTAAACGTACCTGCAGGTGAAAGCCGCATTACACTCGATTTCCCATTAACAAGTGGAACTGACTTTGAATTGGGTTGGGCTCCTGGTAGTTCACCTGACTTATACCGCAATAATGCAAGCGCAACGTATCCGTATACCATTCCGGGTTACGTGAGCATAACCAACTCAAGTGCCGGAACTGCCGGTTACTATTACGCTTATTATGATTGGGAAATTACAACTCCTGGCTGTGCAACCGCTCGCACACTGGTTACAGGAACAGTGAATACCGAATCAGATGCTACCATTACTTCAACTGCTCCACTTTGCAGTGCCGATGCGCCAATCAATTTAACAGCGGTTGATGCAGGCGGTACATGGACAGGTACAGGAATTACAGACGGTACGCTTGGTACATTTGATCCTTCAATTGGTGCGGGAACCTATACAGTAACCTATACCATTACAGGAACCTGCGGAGATGTTGGAACGGCAAACATTACAGTAACCGATGCGTTTGATGCAACCATTACACCTGCAACTGTTTGTACAGGTGGTGGGCCAATTACGCTTACGGCTGTTGACGGTGGCGGTACATGGAGTGGAACAGGAATTACCAATGCAACAACAGGAGAATTTGATCCGTCAGTTGGTGCAGGAACATATACAATAACCTATACCATTACTGGTGCCTGTGGCGATACTGACATGGAAGACATAGTAGTTGTAACTACTTTAAATCCTACTATTGGACCTGTTAGCAGTGGTATTTGTAACGATGATGCTGCCTTTACCATGACAGCTGCTGATGCTGGCGGAACCTGGACTGCTACATGTGGTACTTGTATCAATTCAACAACAGGTGCATTTGACCCAACAGCTGCAGGTGCAGGAACATGGACAGTGACCTATACAATTGCAGGTCCTTGTGGAAGTTTTGATACACAACCGGTAGTTGTAGGAAATTGTACAAGTGTGGGTGACCTGGATGCCGATTTTGGATTCAGTATTTTCCCTAACCCGGCTTCAAATAACATTACAATTACCATTAACAACGCGCAAACAAGTACTGTTTCAATTGCCATAACAAATGGTATTGGTCAACAGGTGTGGAGTGCCAAAGAAGCACCTGCAAAAAACATGAACGTAAACGTTGAGAACTTGAGTCGTGGCGTGTACTTTGTGAAGGTAAACGCTGGCGATAAAATTCTGACGAAGAAATTGGTGATTAACTAATACATTATTTTATAAGACAAGCCCCGGGATCGAAAGATTTCGGGGCTTTTTTTTGGAGTGACATCCCTATTAATCATAAATGGATTGAACCACAGAGATAGCAGAGGTTTAACAGAGAAAACAGAGATCTTTTATATCATCGTCCTCTGCGAACTTTGTGCAATCGCTGCGCCCTTTGCGTTTAAAAAAATTTATGCTTGACCTCTGCGAACTCTGGGTAATCTCTGCTGTTAAATAAACAGTCTTATGTCTTCACCCTCTGCGGTTAAAGAGAACTGTTTTATTCCAAATCACTTCACCCAAAAACCATGGGCAACACAAACCAAATCAACTTCAATCATGTGTGAAACTGCAATGGCGGCCTGTCCGGTTGCATAATCAGAAATTTGCCGGTTATTTACATTGCTTTCCTTGTAAATTGTACTTGAAAAGTATCGGAAATAAAAAGCATCATCGGCATGTTGTATGCGTGGCTCATCTTTTTTCACCACCTTAAATCCCGTAAGCGATTCACGCATATCGGGATAATACATCCAGCATAAATCGGTTGTTTTACCCGATTTTTTATCTTTTATAACCGGGCAAATTCCAACAATACGCGGCTCAAATATCATTTTTTCATTCAGGTAAACCCAGTCTTCTTTTAATTTCCACTCAACAATTTCAAACCCACCTTCTGGCAAAATGGTTTTAAGGGAGTCTTTGGTTAATTCAACCTTGAATTCATCATCTGCACCACTGTACATTTTTATTTTTCCTGCGTGCATTTGCTTAAACAAGTGTCCGAAAAATTTATTGTTGCCAAACAAAAAAGCATTGGTTTCATTATTATCAATGGTACGCCAAATGCGTTTTGTCCACATTACATCCTTTTCAGCAATAGCCGAATATTCAATAAAATTCCTGGAGTTCTTTTTAAGATTAGCTTTTTTTGTCACATTTGGTTTTGCGGGCTGGCCTTCTTTTGGGACATAGGTTATTTCAAATTCAAAGCCATTTTTATATTCACGATGGGCAACCAGTTTGTTGTCTTTATAAATTTTCCAGGTACCATGACGCAGGTTGTTTTTGAAATTTCCCTCGGCCACAACATTTCCCGTTGCAGGATCGTACTTTGCAAAAACACCGTTCATCATTCCATAATTCATTTCAAACTTGTAGGATAATTTCCCGTTTGAATCATAACCGCGCACCATTTCGGGCGAAGTACTGTACAGCAATGTACTAAGGGCAAAAAGCAAGGCTAATTTCATGATTTTAAGGCTTCAATACATAACGTAACCGATTGTAAAACGTTACAAAAGTAACGCATTGTTTATTATGATTTAAAAATTGTAACTTTGGTATAAACTAAACCTTACATCTATGAAAAGAATTTTACTTCCACTCTCATTGGCATTGATTGCTACTGCCGGCCATGCTCAATTGGGCGTTTTAACCAATGGAGGCTTTGAAAGCTGGACCAATTCGGTTATTTATAACACGCCTGCTACATGGACCAGCTCAAACCAAAATGAATGGTATGGTACAGCTTTGTGTACAAAATCAAACGATGCACAGCACTTATCACATTCAATACTCCTGGAAAATGAAGTGTTGAGTGGCGATTCACTTTTTGGGTATGCTTTTCTGGGGATGCCTTCAGAAGCTGACTTAACCGGTTTTCCGTATACAAGCGCGTTTGATGCCGTTACCGGATTTTACAAGTGCAACACTGTTGGGAACGATACCGCCTTTGTAATTGTTTCCAAATCATTTGGAGGTGTTCCCTACCCGCCTGTATTTGGTGCAATATATGGAAATGTTAGTTCATGGACAGCTTTTACATTTCCTGTTCCAACCGGACCATGCGATTCGGTTTTTGTTGGTTTTGTTTCATCAAACCCGTTTGACGGAAGCAATTTCAATCCCAACACATGGGCTATGTTTGACAATGTTTCATTCACCAACACAGGACCAACTCCTGCCGCATTGCCCAATCCAAGTTTTGAAACCTGGACCGATGTGAGCATAAACGATCCCGACAACTGGGACACTTACAATACCCTTATGGTATCAACCGGTACAATTAATGTTGAGCAAACTACCGATGCGGCAGCAGGAACGTATGCAGCACAACTAAGCACATATTACATTCCAACCTGGGGCGATACCATTCCCGGGGTTTTAACCAATGGTATTATTGATCCAATGGCTGGTATAAGTACCATACCCTACGCAGCCGAGCCGGCCAATTTTTCAGGTCAATATAAATACGTAATGTCAGGAACTGATTTGGCCGAAGTACAGGTGCTTTTTTTACAAGCAGGATCAACCATAGGCGGTTTTTATTTACCAAT
>DATGXI010000129.1:0-86088 GCA_035299065.1 Flavobacteriales bacterium | reverse complement strand
TGGTGAGCATGGTTAAACAAATGAAAATGGATGCGCTTGCGTATCAGAATGCAAAATAAGTACTATGTCACTTGACAAAAAAGAATTAGAAGACAAAATAATTGCACAGCTAAAAACGGTGTACGATCCGGAAATTCCGGTTGACGTGTTTGAGCTGGGCCTTATTTACGCCATTCACATTGATGATGAGGCAAACGTATTGATTGATATGACGCTTACATCGCCAAGTTGTCCTGAGGCTGAACGGTTGCCGGGTGAAATTGAATCCAAGGCGGCAGAAACCGAAGGCGTAAAATCGGCTAAGATCAACTTAACCTTTGATCCGCCATGGGACAAAGACATGATGAGCGAGGAGGCGAAATTGGAATTGGGATTTCTTTAGTTTGAAACACTTAAGTGCACTTTAGAACACATAAGAATGACTACAAAGGAATTGAACAAATTACAATATGAAATAATTGGAGCTGCTATTGAAGTTCATAAGCACATGGGTGCCGGACTGCTCGAAAGCGTATACCATAGGTGTATGAAATCTGAGCTCACAAAGCGGGGAATCAAATTTGAGTCAGAAGTTAGGATTAATGTAAGGTATAAAGACGAGGTATTTGAGGATGAAGTATTAAGATGTGATCTGCTTGTTGAAAAGGCAATTGTCGTTGAACTAAAGGCAATTGAAGCGTTTGCACCGATTCACCAAACGATTCTTTTAACTTACATGCGTTTACAGGAAAAGCCTAAAGGATTACTGATAAATTTTACATGTGAAAATATTGTAGAGGAAGGGTATAAAAGCTTTGTTAATGAATATTATAGATTATTACCTGACTAACTTAAGTGCTCTTAAGTGCACTTAAGTGTTTCAAAAAAGTAAATAAAGAAGCAAAGTTTTTTTGTAAAGAGTTTTACGTTTTTTACCTGAAAAGCTACGAAAATGACTAAAACAAGGACGTTTTTTGATCAGTTACACAGTTTATTTATTTCAGTGTATTTTGTGCCTGAATTAGTAAAACAGTAAACATTAAAAAAAACAAAATTATGAAATCAAAGATTCAGAAATTCAACATGAAAGCAAAAAGTGGTATGGGTAAAAATTTAATTATCTTTTCATTTATTTTAGGAACACTGGCAGCATCGTGCGGGGGTTCAAAAGACAAAACCGAAGGAGAAACTACGGCTGGAGAAGAAAAAGTGCAAGCCCCAACCATGGAGGACGAGGCTAACCAATATGCTGCGAAATACTGCGAATTTTTTAATTATAACAACTCATTGCTGAAAGCACAGGTTGAACGTGAACTGACAGCTGAAGAGAAAAAGAAAGTGGACGATCTGATGAAAGAATTTGATAAATTTTCGCTTGAAATGGAAAAAAAATATGCCCAGGATACGGCTAAAGGACCAGCTTTCATGAAAATTGCTGAGGAAAAAATGAAGGAATGTGGCGCAAAGTAAATTTTAAACACTTTAGAGCACTTTAGGACACGTAAAAATAAATTCAAATGACCTGAAGTGGGCTTAAGTGAACTTAGGTGTTTCAAAAAATGAGTGATGAAATCATAAATAAAGTTGCTTCGAGTGGCATCATCCAGCTGGACCTTGAGGAAATTGCTCCCCGGGGTCAGCGTGTTTTGTATGACATTAAGCAAAATCTTTGGCAGGAACTTGTTCTGAAAGAAGAAGAGTTTCGCAGTTTTATTAAATCCAATGACTGGAGTGTTTATAAGGACCAATATGTTGCGCTCACTTGTTCAACCGATGCCATTGTACCAACCTGGGCGTATATGTTGTTGCTTACAGCCTTAAAACCATTTGCCAAAAAAGTAATTTTCGGCAATCTTGATACACTAAATACGGTTTTATGGGTCGAATCGCTAAAGCAATTGGATAACAATACGTTCAACGATGCCCGCGTGGTTGTTAAAGGTTGTAGCACAATTCCTGTTCCCGAGGCTGCTTTTACCGAATTGGCAAACATTTTGCTACCAAGAGTAAAAAGCCTCATGTTTGGCGAGCCGTGCAGTACGGTGCCAGTGTATAAGGCAGCAAAAAAATAAAATGAAATTTTTTCTTCCTTTCGCAACAATATTTTTGTTCTCGTTTATCCCGCAAGAGAAAAATTACAATTTCTCCAAACCCGATTCCTATTATATTTTACCCGATACGCTTCACGAAATTTCTGGCCTCACGGACATTGACGATGGACGCATTGGCTGTGTGCAGGATGAAAAAGGAATGGTGTTCGTTTATAATTTGTACCAATCACGCATCGAGAGCAGGCACACCTTTTATCTGGACGGAGATTACGAAGGCATTACCCTTGTAAAAGACGATATGTATGTTTTGCGCAGCAACGGTACCCTGTTTTGCATTCGCAATTTTTTTGGTGATACACAAAAGGTAGATTCCTTTCAAACAAACATTCAAAACATCAACAACGAAGGGCTTTGTTACCATGCAAAACGAAAAACCCTGTTGATTGCAAGCAAAAGCCGCATTAACCGCCAGCCTGAGCAAAAAGACAAAAGGTATATTTATGAGTTTGACATAAAAACAAACAAAACCATGGATGAGCCCTTCCTGGTATTGGATGTGAATGATATTGAAGTTGAAATGAGCAAACGCAACATTTCATTGGGCGAAAGGCAAAAGAAAACAGGCGAATCAATAGACAAGCGTTTAAAGTTTATGCCATCCAGCATTGCCGTACACCCGGTAAATGGGTATTATTATATTATATCTGCAGTTGATTTTCTTATGATTGCCGTTGATGATAAAGGTGAAATAAAAGATATGGTTAAGTTTGATGAAGCCTTATTTCCCAAACCCGAAGGACTTACGTTTTTCACCAATGGCGATATGTTTATTTCAAACGAAGGAAAGGACAAAAAGCCTAACCTTCTACGTTTTAACTATTCAAGGTAATAAAGGTCGGTTTTAAGTTCGAAAAGGGCTTAAAACACAGGCGCTCACCTCGGTGCTATATGCGTTTTTATTGCTAATTTTGGTCCCATGTCGGTATTCCTGTCCAAAGTAGTGTCCATTGTTTTTCACCCTATTTTCATGCCGATTTTTACCCTGTTTTTAATTTTTAATTCAGATGGTATTATCAATCATTATTTTGCCGGCCGTTCGCCATATACGGGTGAGGACCAACGTTCGCGTATTTACCTCGTTTTTTTTATTACAACAGTGTTAATGCCGGCAATCAGTTTTTATATTCTCAAACGCAATAAACTGGTTTCTTCGTTTTCAATGCCCCATAAAAACGAGCGTTTTTTTCCTTATCTCACAACAGTTGTGTATTACGCTATTTTATATTACTTGTTGTACAGTAACCGTTTCCCCGTTGTTTTTAAAACAGCTACCCTTGGAACTGTTGCAGTGGTGGCTTTGGTTATGATAATTAACGCATGGTTCAAAATCAGTTCACACGCAGCAGGCATAGGGGGTGTTGTGGCCATTTATGCCGTTATGATCAAACATGGCTGGATTATGCATGGTACCGGTATACTGGCTTTACTGGTTATTTTAGCCGGGGTAATATCAACTGCCCGGTTAAGCCTCAATGCACACCGGTCTATTGAGATCTATACCGGTTTATTGCTTGGTTTTTTTGTTGAATTTCTTTTTATGAATTATAAAATAACATTTTGATATGTGGTTAGTACGAAATATATTTTTTTACCTCCTGAACTTTATTGTTTTTCAATTTAGCTGTGCCAATTACCTGAATGGATTTGAAACCTGGCATTCACGGTTGATTTTCCAGGTAGGGGCGGGTATACTTGCCCTTATTGTTTTGTTGAAATGGAAAAACAAGTGGACCGGTATTCGCACGCTCAATGCCAATTCATCAAAATACAATCTGGTACATCACATTCCACTCAGTAAAAAATTCATGCGATGGACCTGGCTTTTTTACGGCATTGAAATTCTGGTTTCGCTTATATTTCCGTTAATCTATATTTATTTCGATATGCTTACATGGCCTTTTGCATTGGTTTTATTTATCAACGGACTTGAAAGCGTTTATTTCATGATGGTGAATACAGCAAAAGGAAAATTTAAAGTGGCATTCAATGAAAACGCTATGGTGCACAATGCCCGTGGAACATCGGTATTGCCATTTCACGGTTTAAAAAGCATCGAGTACAAATACGATGAGTATTTCTTCATTTACAATTCCGGTGAAACACTTACCATACCCGAATACATTGTAGAAGATAAAGACCTACCCCTGTTGCACACAACATTGGTGGAAAAGGCAAAAGAAAAAGGTATTTTTTACTCTGGTAAACTGGAAAGAGCTGATTAAATAAAATCAGTTTATTATGCTATTAATGCTCTGTTATAAAGAGCATTATGTAGTTTATTTGTATTTCTGAAATCAGTTTTTAAGAGCTTGTTTTCCCTGTTTCGGTTTTTGAGTTCATATTTGTTCATTGATTAATGAATTTTCATAACTTTAAAAACCAAATAAATGAATTCAATCATAAGCCACATCTTTACAGGAAAAAAAGCAGTTATGCTGCTGGTCTTCCTCTTTGTAGGCATGCGCGTATACGCACAAGGTACGCAAACCATACGCGGTACTGTGCTTGAACTGGAAACACAGGCAAGTATTCCCGAAGCAAAAGTTGTGATTGTTGGCGACTCAACAAAAGAATCGCGCACGTTAACCGACTTTGATGGAAATTTCAAATTAACCAACGTAACCATAGGTAAAAAAACACTGAAAATATCAGCCTTTGGGTTTCCTGATAAAATGGTTGACGTGGAAGTAACTTCCGGAAAAGAAGTGGTGCTTAAAATTGAAATGGAAGAGTCGGCCAAAGAAATGACAGAAGTTGAAATTGTTGCTGTACAACGTGGCGAAGTAAATAACGACATGGCCATGGTTTCAGCCAGAACATTTAATGTTGAGGAAACCAACCGGTATGCAGGAAGCCGCGGAGACCCCGCACGTATGGCCAGTAATTTTGCAGGTGTTCAAGGTGCTGACGATTCGCGCAACGACATTGTGGTGCGTGGCAATTCGCCTCTTGGTGTTATTTATCGCCTCGAAGGAGTTGATATACCCAACCCCAACCACTTTGCCATTGCAGGCAGTATGGGTGGCCCGGTAAGCATCCTGAATAACAAAACACTTGGCAATTCTGATTTTTTTACTTCGGCTTTTCCGGCAGAGTACGGGAATTCAAATGCCGCGGTATTTGATTTGAAATTGCGTCCCGGAAATACCGAGAAACATGAATTCACCGGCCAGTTTGGATTTTTGGGAACTGAATTAATGGCTGAAGGTCCCCTGAATAAAAAAACACATTCATCGTATATGATGGTGTATCGTTATTCAACACTGTCAATCTTTAAAGCAATGGGAATTTCAATTGGTACAAGTGCTGTACCCCGTTACCAGGACTATTGCTTTAATTTTCGTTTTCCAACTAAAAAAGGTGGGTTGTGGAGCTTTTACTCATTGGGTGGTATGAGCGGCATTGATATAAAAATAAGTGATCAGAAAGAACCCGCCACCGAATTTTATGGTGACGATGACCGCGACCAGTATTTTTCAACCCGAATGGCAGTGGCCGGAGTAAGTTACGCCAAAACAATCAAAGAAAAAACATTTTTTAAATGGACCGTTTCAGGAAACCATGAGCGATCAGAATCACAACATGACTATATTATACGCCATGTAAATACAAGTGACAATACCTGGGTGCTTGATAGTATTTATCCTTACATGCGTTACCAGTATGACATAAACCGTATTTCTACATCAATCTCGGCCAATCACAAAATATCGCGCAACCACACCATTAAATTCGGTGTGAATGCTGATTTTTTCATGTACAATATGCTTGACAGCGCCCTTGACGATACGCATACCAATTGGGTAAGGCGATGGGATTTTATTGGTAATGGCATACAGTTGCAACCCTATGTTTCGTATAAATGGAAACCAACCGATAATTTTTCCATGATGCTTGGCTTGCACAGTAATTATTTTTCGGTTAGCAAAAGCGTATCGCCTGTTGAACCACGTTTTGGTTTGAAATACAAGGCTAGTGATAAGCACACCTTGTCATTGGGTGCAGGTTTACACAGTCAAACACAACCGCAGTATACGTATTTTTACCAGATTCACGACACAACAGGAAAAGCCATAATTCATAACCGCAACATGGATTTCACCAAAAGCATACATGTGGTTGCGGGCCATGACTGGGCTGTTGGGAGTGCTTTCCGGATTAAAACCGAAGTATATTACCAGCGTTTGTACAATATTCCGGTTGAAGTGAACTCCTCACCGTTTTCGCTTACCAACATGGGATCGGGCTTTGCACGTTTTTTTCCTGATACTTTACAAAATACAGGCACAGCTCAAAACAAGGGAATTGAATTCACCCTGGAAAAATTCTTCAACAAAAAATTCTTTTTATTATTTACGGCTTCGCTGTTTGATTCAAAATACAAAGGCAGTGATGGCATTGAACGCAACACCGATTTTAACGGCAAATACGCATTGAATTTATTGGGCGGATATGAATTCAAAACAGGAAAAAAATCAACCATGTCACTGGGAACAAAAATCACAACCGCAGGAGGCCGTTGGTATGGGTATGTTGACACGGTTGCCAGCAATTATTACAATGAATTAATTTATAAGGACGAGGACTACAACACACGCCAGTTTGATCCCTATTTTCGTTTAGACTTTAAGATCAATTATAAATTTAATGCGAAACGCGTTACACACGAAATTGCCCTGGATTTATTGAATGTACTGAACACGAAAAACATTCTTGGATTATCGTATGCGCCTGATCCAACCGATCCAACAGCCGACCCAATTATCAAAAATTACCAATTGGGATTCCTGCCGTTGTTTTATTATAAAATTGATTTTTAGGAACTGATTTTTTTTGTACTTCTCCAATAAATAATAATTATTATCACAAGGAGAAAGCTTATGGCGAGAAGAAGAGCAATGTATGTCAAGGCACCAAACCTGTATCTGAGAAAACCTGGAAAAACCAGCAAAAACAGTTTATGAAGCAGGTATGAAAGAGACATGCACCCTGAAAAAATGGTAACATATTTTCGCGGTGTTGCATTCATAATGACAATAAAAGTTCCCTGACTTACAAGAATACATGATATAATAAAAAAAAGATTACAAATAAACGGGTTTACAATAAAGAGTTCGTTTCCTGCCTGAAATGTGTTTAAAAGAATAAGTGTCAGAGAGAGCACCAGTCCCATGCCCCCCGGAACAAGGAATAGCATTGAATTTATTTTTCCAGGTAAAAAAAACAATATGATGTTAAAAATCAAGGGTATCATTATCACAGGAAACAAGATTAATTGAAGAAGCACCGTACGTTCCCCACCCTTAAAGAATACATTATTAAAGGTGTCAATTTCTGTTCGAAAGATCAAAATAATGCTCATTATTAAGATTCCACAAGTAGCCGCAACAACTAAAGGGTAACTTAAATTTTCGTGTGGAGGATGGGTAATGTTTTTTGAAAAGGGAATTTTAAATTCAAGTGAGTTGAATATAAAAACACCTCCAATTATAATGAACAACGACATTAAGAGCCCATTTAAATTGTTTATGTACCCGTAAAATAAACTGTTTATTTCAGGAAACATGGTTGATACGGTTGATATAATTAAGAAAATTTTTAAATTAAAGTCAAACTTGTCTTTGTGGGTTAGGACCAATCCCGTCAAACAAGCCGCTATAAATGACTGCAGAGCGCTTGCAATGGGACCAAAAAATGGTAAAATCTCATGTTTGGTTTGTGTAATAGTATCTATTAAAGGAGAAATCAGTAAAATGAAATATAGCGCCAACGAAACAGTTAAGATTATTTTTTTTCGCTTAAATAAATCGAATGTAAAGGCACCTAATAAGTACGCAAGAGCTGTTAATGTAAAGTGTCCATGGGTGGCAGCAATGGGCCGGTTGTTTATATAAGACACATCTGCAAATGAATCAACGTACATGTCCAATACTGAAAAGCAAATGAACATCAAAAGAATTTTTTTTACATCGATTTGATCTTCGTTTTCAGCTTTAAATACAGAATCAAGTTCCTGCATAAATAAATTATAGTATGGTAAAAATCGGTAAGGACCTAAAGATAAGAAAGAATAAGTTGATACCGGGTAATTCTAACCCCCGGTATTAAAAATTATAGTATTCAAACCTGTTACCTATATTTACATAATGATCAATGATAGAAGCCATGTAGTGAACAATGTAATACGCGGCAAATAGAAAGGCCAAACCCGGAAAAGATGCATAACGGTATATCCATAAATCAAAACCAAACCACAGCACGCTTGATGATAGCCAGTTTAAGCTGCCAATGGCCCATTCGTAATCACCCGCCTCAGGTTTGGTTAAACAAAACAGGAAAATAAGCAGCTTGATTCC
Source organism: Flavobacteriales bacterium (assembly GCA_035299065.1). GTDB lineage: Bacteria > Bacteroidota > Bacteroidia > Flavobacteriales_D > UBA2798 > DASPJQ01. Next base: position 77,642 of record DATGXI010000129.1, on the reverse strand, counting down.
TGCCCCAATTCCTATTACCACAAAGTGATTCAGGTTATTGGTTTGTTTAATGAGCAAAACAAACAATCCCATTGCAGCCGCACTTATTAAAAATGTAGCTATAACCCTTCCATTGTCATGAAAAACCAGGTAGCGCCCGTAGAAATGATCACACTGTGCATCCAGCCAGGAGGCTACAATGCCTACCAGCACAAAGGGCAACAGGACAGTAAGCACAAATTGCGGTTTTTCACTGAAATAATCGGAGAATCGCATAGGTGTAAGTTCAGGTTCGGTATCAACCGCAACACAAACCAAAGTAGCCATAATAAACAATCCTCCAATAATGAGGTAACCGGTTTCGTTGTAAACACTTCCGCTGGAAACAATGGCAGAAAATATACTTGACAGGTAACCGACACCTGTTGTGGTAAGCAAAACAAGTTGTTGTTTGCGGCCAAGATAAGCTGTATTTATAACCAACCGCGTGATTAAAGCGCAGGCACTCATTCCAAAACCAATGTTAAACAGCAGGCTTAGCGGCCAACCGTTTAAGGCCGTAGTAACAAGTGGTAAATAAGTAGCAAACAGTAAAACAAGCAAGCCTGTAACCGAAGCATTTTTTAGCTGGCCGGGAATGGATGCAACAAAGGCCCCAAAAAGAAATCCAACTATGTAGGGTAAATAAGTAAGAATTGCATTGCTCTGGAAAGTCCTGGCATCATGCGTTGAAAATAAATAATGATACCCAAACGTAAAAAGCAAAGCCGAAGCAAGTTTTAAAGGATTCATGTACGCATTTTCAGCGCTTTTTTTTGACGACTGGTTTACGCTAATGTCCTGGTCAAGTATACTCATGCATTAAAGATAAAAACCAAAGTAGGCTAAACAATACAGACTGATAAAAAAAATACTCAGGAATATTGACCAACTACCTGTTTGACCTGTTTTACGTAATTCCCGCCAAATAAATTAACGTGAACAAGTAAAGGGTACAGGTTGCAAAGATCAACGCGTTGTTTCCATCCACTTTCCAGCGGATAAATTTCCTGGTATGCTTTATACGTGTCGGCATGAAAACCACCAAACAAGTGCATCATGGCCAAATCCATTTCGCGGTGGCCGTAATAAACGGCAGGATCAAATATTGCGGGCACATCGCCCTGGGTACACATATAATTTCCGCTCCATAAATCTCCATGCAGCAGGGCAGGTATTTCGGCCGGGAACAATTCATTCATTTTAAAACAAAGGCGTTCAAATTTTTTCACTGTATCAATATCCAGTTTTCCGGCCTGGTTGGCCATCGAAACCAGTGGCACCAACCGTTCGCTCACAAAAAAATCAGGCCAGCTTTGTTTTTTTGTATTGGATTGCTGCAGGCTTCCAATATAATTAGAGTGATGCAAACCAAACGTTTCATTTGTTTGTTTGTGCATATTGGCCAGGTCATAACCAAATTTTTTCCAGAAAGCCGTTGTATTGTTTTCTTTTCGAATGTATTCAATCACAATAAAAGCGTGCTCATCGGTTTCGCCCCATAAAATAACTTCAGGAATTTTAAATGCAGTGGAAGCTTTTAAAAGGCTAAGGCCGGCAGCTTCGTGCCTGAACATGTCGGGATATTTTTTTGCATCGTTTCGTTTGAGAAAAAAATGACCTTGTGATGTGCCCAACCTGAACGATTCGTTTATGCTTCCGCCAAACTCAGGACTTACCTCCTTAACTACAAAACTTTCTCCAAACCTCTTTTGAAGTTCAGTTGTAATGTGTGCCAAAAAAGGTGATGCCTTCATTTCTTAGCGTTAAGTTAGAAAAAAAAGTAAACTGGCCAACTGCGTGAGCGTATATACGCTATAAAAACTGTTTTGGTTCGCTTTGTCCTCCTGAACGTTTAACGATTTTAACGCACGAGATGTGTAATTGCTTCGATCAACGTTTAAAAATCGCCCGATTAAAAAATCTAAAAACCATGGATCTGCCAAAATTCCTGTTATCTTAGCCCTTGATGATATACCCCTGTTTGTAAAAAAGGCATAACAATACAGGTGGGCATACCAAATTGATAGTGGAAACAGGCGAAATGCACATGCAACAGACATATGAAAATTGATGCTGTAATTGTTGACGATGAATTACCTGCAAGGGAAAATCTTTTCATGTTGCTTGAAGAATTTTGTCCCGAGGTAAATGTTGTTGCCAAGTGCAGCAATATTACCGATGCAAAAGAAAAAATTGAAACCCTAAAACCCAAACTGGTTTTCCTGGATATTCGCATGCCCAGTGCAACTGAAGGATTTGACCTGCTTGAATCGCTTAAAACCAAAGACTTTTTTGTTGTGTTTGTTACAGCATTTAAAGATTATGCCATAAGGGCTTTTAACGCCAATGCAGTTTATTATGTATTAAAGCCAATTGATATTGATGACCTTAAAATTGCTGTGGATAAAGTTAAAGAGCAACTGGTCTCTGGTAAACCCCGCATTGACGATTATTTTGAAACCATAAAAGAACTGTCAGAATCAATAAAGTCAAATAAATACAGTTCACGCATCACCATTAACCACCAAAAGGGGATTAAGATTGTGAATGATAAGGACATTATGTACCTTGAAGCAGATGGTAACTGCACGCATTTATTTTTTGCCGATGGTTCAAAATACCTTGATACCCGTACACTTGCCGTTTATGAAGAAATGCTCAATCCCGAACATTTTTTCCGGATCCATAAATCAACAATTCTTAACCTGGACTACCTGACCGATTATTTAAGTGAGGATGGAAGCTTTGCAATACTTAAAAATGGCACGAAGCTTGTGGTAGCAAGAAGCAGGACGGCTGATTTTTTAAAGCGGCTGAAAGAATTCTGAAAACACACTCACTAAAAGCCTTTAGTGACGTAAAAATTTTTCATTTATCGCGGGTATACGTAAGCCTTATTTCAAAGGTTAGTTAAAACCCTGCTTTTTTATTAACTCCCTGAAATATATATTTTTTGCGGTCGATTTTTGTAACAAATGGTATGCTTGCATACGTTCTACCCGAAGTTCTAACGTTCTAAGTTCTTTCAATTTTTAACCTTTTAAAGAAAAGCGAGGTGGGTCATGAAAAATTTTTACAAAACATGCGTCCTGGGAGTATGCATGACATTAGCAGCTCAATTTAAAACCAGCCAACTCTTCGCAACACACGCACAAGGAGCCGACATTAGTTATCAATGTTTAGGTGGAAACAATTACCAGCTCATGGTTTCATTTTACCGTGACTGCGCAGGGGTTGCCGCACCAGGCAGCGTAACTGTTGACGTTTCATCGGCTTCATGCGCACAGAACTACACCGTAACTCTTTTTCCAGTAGCAGGAACAGGAGCAGAAGTAACACCTATTTGTGCCGCCATGAACACAACCTGTACGGGTGGATCTTACCCCGGGGTGCAGGAGTGGAAATATTCAGGCACAACAAATTTACCAGCCAATTGCACCGACTGGGTTTTCAGTTTTACGTTATGTTGCCGCAATGCCGCCATCAACACCATTAATGCGCCCGGCAGTGAAAACATTTATGTGGAAGCAAACCTGGATAATCTAAATTATCCGTGCAACAACTCACCCGTATTTTCCAACCCGCCTGTACCTTTTGTTTGTGCAACACAAACTTATTGCTTTAATCACGGAGCAACTGATGCTGACGGTGATTCTTTGGCGTATTCATTAATTACACCAATGACGGGTCCGGCCACTACCGTTACTTACCTTCCTCCGTACAGCGCCACGCAACCACTTAATTCAGTTCCTGCCATGACAATTGACCCGTTAACCGGTGACATTTGCATGACACCGCAAATTCTTGAAGTTACGGTTATGGCTGTGCTTGTTGAAGAGTGGCGTGCAGGTGTATTAATTGGAAGCGTAATTCGCGACATACAGGTACGCGTAATTAACTGCACAAATACAGTTCCGGAAATTACCGGTATTAATGGAACAAGCAGTTTTAGCACCAGTGTATGTGCAGGTTCAACATTAACATTTAATGTGTTCTCGTCAGATGAAGATGCAGGACAAATATTAACACTTACCTGGAACAACGCCATTACCGGTGCAACGTTTACAACCACTACCGCAGCAAACCCAACAGGAACCTTTACATGGACACCAACAGCAGCTGATATTAGCACAACACCCTGGTGTTTCACGGTTACAGTTACAGATGATGCCTGCCCTTTTAACGGCTCGCAAACATTTGCTTTCTGTATAACGGTTACCGGCTTAACGTTAAATGTAACACCTGTTGATGCCAATTGTGGTATGTCAACCGGAAGTGCCACATCAGCCGTTTCGGGTGGAACAGCACCCTATACATATGCATGGTCAACCGGTGCAACCGGTACAACTGTAGGCGGACTTGCAGCCGGAGCATATACGCTTACGGTTAGCGATGCAGCAGGATGTACAAATACCAGTAATTTCAATGTAGGACCTGGATCAGTTCCGGCTGTAATTAATTATACACCTACTTATGTAGACTGTTTTGGTTCGGCCACTGGTGCTGTAACAACTACAGTTGCAAGCGGTGGACCCATTGTGTCATACGCATGGTCTAACGGTGCAACCACATCGGCACTTACCGGTTTAACAGCCGGTACATATGCATTAACAGCAACTAATGCGGGCGGATGCGTAACCAATACAGTTGTTACCATTACACAACCTGCTTCGGCCGTAGCCCTCAATGTGGTGAAAAGTGACATTACATGCAACGGTATGGGCAATGGTTCGGCAACTGCCACACCTTCGGGCGGTACTGCACCGTACAACCTTAACTGGTCAACAGGTGCCGCTACAAACACCGTTACTGCATTGGCAGCCGGAACGTATACATGTACAGTTACCGATGCAAATGGCTGTTCGGCTACATCAAGTGTTACAATAAATGAACCTGCAGCAATCACCGTAACATCCACTACTATAAATGATGTAACCTGTACCGGACTTTCAAACGGAAGTTGTGTACTTGGTTTAACAGGTGGCTCAGGCGCGCTATCGGTTAGCTGGTCAACTACACCCGTTCAAACAGGAACAAGTGTGAGTGGTTTGTCAATGGGAACGTATACCTACACGGTTACCGATGCAAATGGTTGTGCTATTTCAAACAACATAAATATTCTTGAGCCTGCTCCATTAAACCTTGCAGTTAATTCAACAAATCCCACCTGTTATGGATTAAATGACGGAACCTTGCAGGTAAACGCAACAGGCGGAACAGTGCCATATATAATTACAGTAAATGCAGCAGGTGTTGCAAATGGTTCAACGCTTACCGCTTTGGATAATGGTAGTTATACAGTTATTATTACGGATGGTCATGGATGTTCAACTTCGCAGGTTGTTACCTTAACAGAACCTTCACCCGTTTCAATCATTGTATCGCCTAACCTGGTAATTTGTCCGGGTGACAATGTAACCATTTATGCATATGCAAGCGGTGGTTCGGGTACATATGCATATAACTGGAGTACTGGTTTAGGTAATAATGTAACCCACGTGGTAAGCCCTGCCTCAACAACAACCTATACGGTAACGGTTGATGACAATAACGGGTGTTCGTCCAATATGGGAACAACGGTGGTAACTGTAAATGACATCAACAACATAACCTTAAACGTTACCGGTAATCATGATATTTGTGTTGGCGAGTCGGTAAGTTTAAGTGCAAACGTAAGCGGGGGAATTGACGCGTATTCATTTTCATGGAATGGTGGTGCGCAAATTGGACCAGGCCCCCATACATTTTCACCGGTTTCAAACACAACGTATACGGTAACTACTACCGATGTGTGTGGTAACAGTGCTTCAGTACCTGTACCGGTTGTAGTAAATCCTTTACCCATTGTGACATTGCCAAATATTGTGACAAATGGATGTGGATCAGTTAGCATTGAATTTGCCAACGGAAGTCCGGCTAACCCGGGTGATATTTATGAATGGAACATTGGTGGTATTGCTTCAAGTGAACCTGAACCTTCGCATAATTTTTCGGAAACAGGTGTTTATAATTATGAATTAACTGTTACAGATGCGAATGGTTGTAAGTCTACTGCAAATGCAACGGCCACTATCCAGATTTTTCCACAAGCCGATGCCATTATTGATGCAGTAAGCCACACAGCGGGTGAATTTTCACCTGTCATTCAATTCATCAATGCATCGTTGTTTGCCGACACTTATAACTGGTCATTTGGCGATGGGTCGGTTTCAACTGCAACCCAACCACACCATACATATAGCGGTGAAGGTACGTATACCGTAACCCTGATTGCAAATAACCAGTACGGGTGTGCTGATACGGCCCAAATGGAGGTAAACATTCATCCGGAACACACTTTGTACGTTCCAAATGCCTTTACGCCCAATGGTAATGGTAACAATGAAATTTTCTTTGCGCAGGGTACACATATTTCAGAATACGAAATGATGATATTTGACCGCTGGGGTGAATTGATATTTACATCAAAAAGTCTGGATGCCGGTTGGGATGGAACCGTTAAAGGTGAAATGGCAAAAGAAGATGTGTACGTATACAAAATCAGGTACAAAACCGAAGAAAACAGCACGCAGGTATTGTCAAAAGAAGGACATGTTACCTTATTGAAATAATAAACCAGTGTTGAAACAGGAAACAGAAAAATCAGAGATCAGAAAACCGTAAAACGTTCTGATCTCTGATTTTAATTGTTGATTTTTCTCAGACTCTTACACCCAGTATACAAACATCATCCATTTGTTCCTGGTTACCTTTCCATTCTTCGAATGCTTTGGCAATAATCTCCTGTTTTTCGATAGCTGTTGGCGCGTACTGCTGAAGAACCGTCTTCAATTGCGAATATTTGAATTTTTTTCCGCGTGGGCCGCCAAACTGGTCGGGATACCCGTCTGAAAATAAATAAATCATATCGCCTTTTTCCACTTCAACAGTTTGGGTAGTAAACGGTTTAAAATTCTCAAAATAACCAATTGGCTGTTTGGTTGCTTTCAGTTCAATCAGCTCAAAACTGGTATGTTTAATAATCCAGCACGGATTGTGTGCACCGGCATATTCAAGTATATGTTTTCCGTCTTTCTCGAACAAGCAACACAGGGCCATATCCATGCCATCACGCAGGGTTGCTTTCCCCTCTTGTGTAAAGTGCTCAACAAGGTTTTTTGAAAGGCAATCAAGTATTTTGCCGGGCTCTTCAATTTTTAAATCAAGTAACGCATTGTTGATGGCATTGTAACCAAGCATGCTCATGAACCCGCCAGGAACCCCGTGACCCGTACAATCAATGACTGCAAAATACTTTTTGTTGTGTACCCGTTCTACGAAATAAAAATCGCCACCTACAATGTCCTTGGGTAAATAAAACAACACATGTTCGCCCAATGATTTTTGCATGGCGCTGTGGGAAGGAAGAATGGAGTCCTGTATGCGTTTGGCATAACTAATACTGTCTGTAATTTCTTTTTGCTGGAATTCAATTCTATTTTTTTGGTTTGTAAGTATGGCATTGGCTTTTTTCTTTTCCCTGAAGCGGTAAAACACTACAGCCAAAGCAATGAGCAAAAGTAAGCCTCCGGCCGAGAAAAAAATAAGTTTCATGCGGTTACTTTTTTCTTCGTTAAGGCGTTGCTGCTGCGAAAGTTTCAGTTGGTTCTCAACTTTCAAATAATTGTAATTGCTCTCATCCTCTACAGTTTTTTTAATGCTTTCGTCATCAAAAATAAGGTCAGATATGCGGTGGTATTTTTGCAGGTAGTAGAAAGCGCGTTTATCATCACCCAAATTATGATACACTTCTGACATGATCTTGTAGGTTTCCTTAACGGTGTAACGTGAATTCAATGTGTCAATGTGTGCAAGTGTATATTTACAGTAATAGAGCGCAGAATCGTATTGCTTTAATTTGCAGAATGCGTGTCCCAGGTTGTTGGAGGTATTGTCGGAAATAACAGGGCTTGCATGTTTTTTTTCCAGGTCGCGTGAAAGGCGGTAGTAATACAATGCCGAGTCATATTGGGCGCGCTCAAAACGTACAACCCCAAGGTTCATGACTACTGTGGACACGTAATACATTTGTTTAAATTTAACCAGGGTACGGTAGCATTCCCGCAGGTATTTTTCGGCTTCGGTGAATTTTTTCAGCTCTATGTACTCAATGGCCACGTTATTGTAGGATATACCAACTCCAAACTCGTTTTTCTTTGCTTTGTGAAGAGCAACGTTTTTCAAAAAATATTCTGCGGCTTTTTTATGCTGCCTGCGGCAGGAAAATGCAATACCAATGCTGTTGTTGCATTTTATAAGAAATGCTGTATCCTGATGATTTTGTGCATATGGTAAAGCCTTGTAATAAAAATCAAGTGCCAGTAAATAATTTTCTTTATTGGCATACACTACACCAATCAGGTAATTTGCTTTAGCTATACGCAACGAGTCACCCAGTTTTTCGGCTTTAACCAAAAGTTTTCTTAAAACCGGCAGGCTTTTTGTGCTTTCTTCAACAGTGCGCAACATGTATTCATAAATATTGTCGAACTTTTTTTCAAAATTGAAATTTTTTTGGTTGTAAAAAAAGTTTATACTGTCAATGTCGCCTGTTTTATCCTGGCCCTTTAAGGGTAGAATAACTACAGCAAGAAAAAGAAAAAATATATACTTGAGGTTTTTTTCCAAGGTGGTCGAAGTTATGGTAAAAAACCTAATTTTAATCAAAAAAAACAGTATGCAAAAAATCATGTTGCTTGGATCGGGAGAGCTTGGAAAAGAGTTTGTTATAGCTCTTAAGCGCCTTGGCCAATACGTAATTGCGGTTGACAGTTATAACAACGCACCAGCCATGCAGGTAGCCGATCAGCGTGAGATAATTAATATGCTGGATGGAAAAGCCCTGGATGCAATTGTTGAAAGGCATAAGCCCGCAATTATTGTTCCTGAAATTGAAGCCATACGCACTGAACGGTTTTATGAATATGAAAAAAAGGGAATTCACGTTGTGCCGAGCGCGAAGGCAGCAAATTTTACCATGAACCGCAAAGCTATACGCGACCTGGCTGCAAAGGAATTGGGCATGAAAACAGCCAGTTACCTGTACGCAACTTCCGAAAAGGAACTGGCAGCTGCTGTTGAAAAACTTGGAACTCCGGTTGTGGTTAAACCCCTCATGTCATCATCCGGCAAAGGCCAGTCGGTTATTAAAACCAAAAACGACATTAAGAAGTCATGGGAATATGCCGTTGAAGGATCACGTGGCGATATTGTGGAGGTAATTGTAGAAGAATTTATAGACTTTGATTATGAAATAACCTTGCTTACCGTCACCCAAAACAATGGAAATACGCTTTTTTGCCCGCCAATCGGTCACCGCCAGGAACGTGGCGATTTCCAGGAAAGTTGGCAACCGATGCCCATGAAAGAAGAGCATGTTAAGGAGGCACAACGTATAGCCCATGCCGTTACAAAAGCATTAACGGGTTCAGGAATCTGGGGCGTTGAATTTTTTATTTCAGAAAAGAATGGTGTATATTTTTCGGAGCTTTCTCCGCGGCCGCATGATACCGGTATGGTAACGCTGGCCGGCACGCAGAATTTCAATGAGTTTGAATTGCACGCGCGTGCAGTGCTTGGTTTACCTATTCCTGAAATTACGCTTGAACGTGCTGGCGCAAGTGCTGTAATTCTTGCTGGTGCCAATGGAAATAACCCGCAATTTGATGGCTTGGAAAAAGCGGCAGAAGTTTCGCAAACCGACATTAAATTATTTGGAAAACCCACTATGCGTCCGTACAGGCGTATGGGTGTTGTTGTTGCTTGGGACAAACCACTTAGCGATGTGAATGCCGTAAAGGAAAAGGCAATTCACACCGCTAAAATGATTAAAGTTAAATCAACCTGATTTTATCAGGGTTTATCAAATTCGTACCTGAAAATGTGATCAATGCCACTTACAGCATCGTGTGACGCATCCAGTTCATTGATCATACCGCTGTTTATACCGTATACCCAACCGTGTATTTGCAATTCCCTGCGTTGCCATGCACGTTGTACAATGCGGGTTTTTGCAAGGTTGTTTACCTGCTCAATTACATTTAATTCAGTAAGCCGGTCCTGGCGTTTATCCAGGTCGGCAATGGCTTCCAGTTCCTTGCTGTGTTTGTAGTAAACTTCTTTAATACCACGTAGCCAGTTGTCAATAAAACCAAAAGTTTGGTTTGACATAGCAGCTTTAACCCCACCGCAACCATAATGACCACAAACAATAATGTGTTTAACGTGCAATACTTTTACAGCGTATTCAACAACACTCATCAGGTTAAGGTCAGTGGCAACAACCAGGTTGGCAATGTTGCGGTGTACAAAAATTTCACCACTCTCGGTATCGGTAATTTCATTGGCAGGCACGCGGCTGTCACTGCAACCAATCCATAAATAACTTGGACTTTGTCCTTTGCCAAGGTTTTTGAAATATTCAGGATCTTCAAATTTTTTACCCATAGAATACCTGCGGTTTCCTTCAATGAGCTTTTTATAACTTTCTTCCATACAATTAATGTCCTAAGATTTTGACTTCTCTAATGTTTAAATATTCGGTTTCTATGTTTTTTAGTTTAGCACGGTACTTGAATTCGTTCAATAATTCAGTGACATCACGGTCCATGTAAGTGGTTTTGCGTGCGTCAATGGTAAGTACCGACCCTTCCGGAAGGTTGTTGAGCAATTTCACAAAACTTCCCTTGTGTAAAAATGTTACATGTTGCGATACCTGTACAAGCACATGTGTTTTGCCGTTGAATTTTTGATGTCCTACTTTGAAAGGAATGCGCATGTTTTCAATCAGGATAAAAATGAACGATACAACGATTCCGCATCCAACTCCTTTTAAAAGATCGGTAGGTAACATAACGCCAACGGTTATGATAAATGGTAAAAAATATTTCCATCCCTGGCTGTATACATCCCTGAAAATTGAAATTCGTGCCAGTTTATAGCCTGTATAAATCAGGATGGCAGCAAGAGCCGACATGGGGATCATTTTTAGCACATTTGGCATAAAAAGAACCGCAACGGCAAGCAGCAATCCGTGAAAGATGGTTGACATTTTACTTTTTGCACCAGCATTCAGGTTGGCCGATGAACGCACAATTACAGACGTAACGGGTAAACCGCCAATAAGTCCGGAAACAATGTTGCCTGTTCCCTGGGCCATTAATTCACGGTTTGTGTTCGTAGTGTTGCGGTCAGGGTCTAATTTATCAATGGCTTCAATGCATAAAAGCGTTTCAACACTTGCTACAGCTGCAATTACCACGGCAATTTTATATACGTCAGGGTTATAAATGGCGCTAAAGTCGGGAAAATAAAAAACTTCGTGTATACTTTTTGCTTCCATTACAGTGGGAAAGTTTACCATGTGTTCGGCTTCTATGGTCCATACTCCGCCCATTCGCGAAAATATCCAGCTAAATAAAATTCCAACTAAAACAACAAGCAAAGGTGCTGGTATATACGACAAAATTTTATTGGATTTTATAAGACGTGTTTCCCAGAAAATTAAAATGGAAAGGCTTATAATAGCAATGATAAGCGATGGCGGACAAATGTAATTCATGGCATTGATTAACTCAGAAAATGAATTTTCACCGTCAATCTGAAAAAAATTAAGGTCTCCTTCGGGATCCTTGTCATATCCAAAAAAATGCGGAATTTGTTTTAGAATAAGAATAATTCCGATTCCGACCAACATTCCCTTAATTGCGGCAGACGGAAAATACGTGGCAATAATCCCCGCCCGTAAAAGTCCCAGTAAAAACTGGATAACCCCCGCAACAATTACAGCCACCATGAGCGCACTGTAAGGGTGAACACCCGTGTCTTTAGACAATGTGGTAAGGGCTGTGGCAATAACCAGGGTAAGGCCAGCGGCCGGACCTGTTACTGATAAACGTGAGTTGCTAATGGAGCCTACAATAATACCGCCAATAATGCCCGCAAATAAACCGGCAATCAATGGTACTTTTATAGTTTCGGTACTCGAGGCAAGTGCAATACCAAGGCATAAAGGAAGGGCAACCAGTGCCACCACTATACCTGACCGAAAATCTTCAAATCGAATTTTTTGTTTCATAATGATCAATAAGAAAAATGAATAAGGAGCCTCCGGTAATGGAAACGCCATTTAATTGGTCAACATTGATCACGCGAGTGGTGGTTTGACAGGAACCAGAATATGTCCCCTACAGGTATTGGATATTAAAAAGCGGGTTGAACAGTCATTGCTGGCCGAATTCACCAGGTTAATACTAATTTGCGATTGGTCCCAGCTAACTGATTTCATAAATTCAATCTCTGCACCGTCCTCTTCAATTCCATCTTCACTTTGTTCTTCCTGTATCTCAACAAAAATCATTTTTGGATTGTAGTCAAAAAAACTGCAGGAAATGAATGCAAGGCTGAACAGGTTCAGCCACACAAAACACAATATCTTAAAAGCCGGTTTCACGTTTTTTTGGTGAGCAAATATACTCAAAACTCTTAAGAACAGGCCGAAAATCACATTTTTTTGCAATTTCTTAAAACTCTATACGGTACTGGGCCACAGGTAAAAACCCTGTTTGAAAGGTGGTATAATACGATCCGGTTTTTGGATCAAATTGACGTGTGAATACATTTTGCTGGTTGGTTATGTTGCGTAAATCAACACTCCATTGCTGTGTTGTTCTTTTGCCGTTGCGCTTAAAACCAATCTTGAAATCTATCCTGAAATAGGCCGGGTACTGCAACGAATATGCTTTTGAATCATCAAGTACTACTTCTCCTACAAGTTTGCTTAGCTCTTGGTTAGCGGGTGTATACCACTGGCCACCATTTACCGTTCCACGTACATCAAACGTAAGAATATTTTTCATGCTTCGCTTGCCTCCTTCGTCCTTTTTGCCAAGAGCAAATTCTTTTCCACCCAATACATTTATCAAATAATTTCCATTAAAAGCGGTATTTCTTTCTACCCCATCATTTCCTTTGTACTTTGAATCGTAAACCGACACAGTTAAGAGGTAATAATATCCTTTCGAAAAGAATTTTTCAAGTGTAAGCTCAGCACCCATATTGGTTCCTGTACCCGTATTTTGCAACGAATCAGGAAAACCTATACCAAAATTGGCACCCTGGTTAAGTATTGAATACGAATTTTTTTGTACATCAACGGGTATATTAAACAACATCTGGTAATACACTTCTGATTTCAAGCGAACTTTTTCGCCCAGTATTTTATCGTACCCAAGCACAAAATGATGCGCCTTGCCAAAATCAAGCTTCGTATTTACACGTGCAGAGGTGCCGTCAGCCTGTGGTACCTGTTCAAAATATACACTTGAAGGGGCAAGTTGGCTGTGTAACCCGTAACCAACGCTAATTGAATTGTTGTTCCCAAATGAATATTTTAAGCCGGTGCGCGGTTCAACGCTTGCTTTTTGATTGATGGTGTAATACATGCCATGAACGCCCAGGTTAACAGTAAATTTATTTGTTGGACGCCATTGCCATTGCGTATACGGTTGAAGTAAATAAGCGCTTCCGTTGAAATCAGACAAAGTGATGAATTTATCTTGCGAACCTTTGTATATACTATCCGATAACCTGAAGTAATGCTGGTCAATGTAGGTTCCGGCACGTAACAAATGTTTGGCCGAAAATTTTTTGTTGTAGAGCAAAATCAGCGAATATTTGGCGCGAATGGAATTATTTCGGTACAATGGACGTGCAACCAGGTCAGTGAACGAAATGGAATCATTAATAATATTTGTAAGCTGCGCTGTTGCACCCAGTGTAACTTTAAAATACGATGTGGGATTGATTAGTAAATTATGTGACACACCAACCATGCCTACCTTTGAATTGAAATAAAGGTTTTCGCCTTGTTGCGCAAATAAATTATTGCTTGTATCAATGTCTTTACTCAATAACTCTACTTTACTTAGTCCCCCAAGGCCAAAAACGCTTAACGAACCTTTTTTATGCGGAAAATTCATTTTAAAATTCAAGTCCTGGTATTTGGGAATGGCCGTTGAACCAAATTCAATTCCCAGTAATTTAAAAATTTCGAGGGTGGAGTAACGGTAACTAAAAAGGTAAGAGGCTTTGCTCTTTTTGCTGAAAGGCCCCTCGGCCATAATTTCGGCTCCATTGAATCCAAACTGCCCTACAAATTCGTGTTTTTCATTGTTACCGTTACGCATTTTTAAATCAAACACAGCGCTGGTTGCATTTCCGTATTCGGCAGCAAAAGCACTTGTCATAAAATCACTGTTGGCCATCAGGTTGTTGTTTAACATACTTATTGGACCACCGGTTGTGCCGGCAATGGCAAAATGGTTGGGATTGGAAATATCAACACCTTCAAGGCGATACAAAACTCCAATGGGAGAATTGCCCCGCACAATAATGTCATTTCGCGAATCGTCACTGCCCCCAACGCCTGCAAATGATTGGGCCATGCGCGCCACATCATTTATATTTCCGGCATAACGCGCGCTTTCTTCAAAAGAAAATTGACGAGAACTTACCGTTGACATTTCGTTGAGCGGATTTTGTTTTCCTTTTTCGGAAGTAATCACCACTTCTTCGGTCATGGTTACAGTTTCTTCAAGGCCAATATTAAGTACAAGTTCTTTGGCAGAAGTCAGCATAAGGTTGTTGGCCGAAGCGGGGTTATACATTTGCGCAATAATTACCAGGTTGTGTCGGCCAACAGGAATGTTTTCCATACGAAACTCACCGTTCTCATCGGTAGTCACAATTTTTACCGGGTTAACCGATGTTAGCTTAATTCCTGCCCCGGGAATGGGTGTGCCGGTTGATTTTTCGGTAACGGTGCCGCGTATTGTTTGCACAGGCTCCTGGGCCATTGCGGTAAAAGAAAGGGCGCTCAGAAAAAAGTAAAAAATGTATTTCATAATAGTTAGTTTCAAAATAAAGTATTTCGCATTTTTGGTTTCAGAAATTTGATTAATAAGGGTACTCCATCAAACTTTTGACTTCTTAATTCAGTTTTTTAATTTATTTTTTTCCAAAGTTTTTTAATGCCGATTCCATAAAATCAAAATAATATTCAAGGAAGTCGGCTTGTTTTAATCCAAAATCGGCTTCCAGATGGTCGCCCATGGTGTGCATTAACTGGTGTACACCTGTTGTAACGCCCCATAACATAAATGAGGTAACAAACGGATCTATTTTTTTACTGATGCTTCCGTCTTCGATTCCTTTTAAAATAACATCGCTTAAAAAGGCCATGAGTTGCTGTGAATGCATGTGGCAACCCATTATGTGCGGTGTTTCTACGTGCGATTGAGCCTGTATAGGCTGAACGCGGTAAAAATTAAGCAACTTGTATTTAAGCGGATGTTTTTTGCAAAAATCAACGTAAGCTTTTCCCAATGCACGAATTTGATCGATGCCTTTTTTGTGCCTGGAAGTTGTTTTTTTAAAAAGTGCCTGTAGCTCTGTAATGGCGCCTGTTGACAGGGCAAGAATAATGTCATCTTTATTGGTGAAGTACAAATAAAGCGTGCCTTTACCCAATTCGGCTTCTGCCGCCACATCATTCACGGTAGCTGTTTCAAACCCTTTTGTGGTAAACACCTTTTCGGCAGCTTTAAGGATTAATTCCAGGCGCTGCTGCTTTTCTTTTTCTTTGCGTTCTTTGACTCCCATATTTTTACTGACCAATGGTCATTTTTAGAACAAAGGTATTGTATTTTTAATACGTGCCACAATCCGGTAAAATATTTTAATTTAGTGCCTCATTATTAAGGCTATGAGCGAAAAAATTGAATCCGGTAAAGCCCCTGAACCTGTTGGTTTATACCCACATGCACGCAAGGTTGGCAATCTTTTATTCCTTTCAGGGGTTGGTCCGCGGGAGCGTGGAACCAAGAAAATTCCCGGGGTTGAACTGGACCCGATGGGCAAAATTGTTTCATACGATATAGCTGAACAATGTCACAGCGTTTTCAGGAACGTACGCTATATTTTAGAAGATGCAGGCAGCAGTTGGGATAAGATTGTAGATGTAACCGTTTTTCTTACCAACATGAAAGACGATTTTCCAATATACAATAAACTGTGGGCCGAGTATTTTAAGGACAATGCGCCATGCAGGACTACACTTGAAATAAATTGTTTGCCAACACCTATAGCCATTGAACTAAAGGTGATTGCTACACTTTAATGCGTGCTATTCATTTAATTCATTGAATGGCTTAACATGCTAAAGCAATTACATACACAGTTATTGAACTATGCTTTAGTTTGCTTACTTTTTTCAATAAACGTTCCATTAAAGGCCCAACAACCCGCTTTTTTTATAATGGGCGAGGAACAATTTAAGGGCGTTCAGGTTTATGATATAATCCAGGATCACCATCACAATTATTGGTTCGGAACCAATGAAGGATTGTTTTACTACGATTTTAATGCCTATTACAAGGTTGAATGTGATGCTGCCAAAGGCAACTCGGTTTTCAATTTCGTTATTAATAAAGAAGGAACAGTTTACTGCCACAACTTAAACAACCAGGTTTTTGAGCTTAAAAACGGCCAGTGTAAGCTGTTTTATGAACTTAAAAAAGATGAAAGCCGACCTGATGTTAGTCTTGAAATTGCTGATAACGATTGCCTGGTAATAGGAGCGGCAAGTATAATTGTACTGAATAAAAAAGGTGTAGTAATTAATAAACAAGTATTATTCCGTCACTTTTTAGGCCCCTCATTCATTACACCCCGTAAAGCTGTTCAGTTTCACCTGAACTCAACTGATAGTATAATTGTATATGCAAATAGTGTTTTCACAAAACACAAGCTGAACATTTCCGGCAAACCAAAAGGCGACTTTGCGTTTAAATTTTTTTCTGATGGAACATCAACATTTGCCATGAAACTGGACTCCAAAGATTTGTTTTCCTATAACACAAAGAACCTTGTTGTAAAGCCTTTGCCAGGGAATTCTTTTTTTAGCCGGCTGCCCTTCATTCGTATTTATGAAACAAAAAATAAATTGTGGGTGGCCAGCACATTACCAGGTGTACGCCTGGTGAACCAAAACATCAATCAGTCGGAGGTTCCGGTTTGGTATGAAAATTATTTCATTTCAGGTGTTTTTCAGGACCATGAAGGAAACATATTACTGGCAACATTTGATAAGGGTATTTTAGTCATTCCTGACCTGAAAATTCCGGATGTAATTAATGATTTTCGGGAGGATCCCGCAACAGCTGTTTATGGTGACAAAGACCTTGGCCTGGTTATGGGAACTTCAAAGGGTGTTTTAACAAGTTACCGCAATAGCGCGTTTAATCAAATTAACGGTGAAGGTAGCCGGCCAATTGAAGTTATATACGGTGAAGTTTTTTCGGACTTATTGATATTTGACGATGGCTGCATTCGTGCATACAACAAAAGAACCCGCACAATTTCAAATATAGTAACAGCCTCGTTGAAAGATGCAGCAATTGTATCAAACAACTTGTTTTACCTGGGAACCAACCGCGGCATATTAAAGGTTTTACGCGATGGTAAAAACAATTTCTCCCTAGCGCCTTTAAAGGACATGCGCATGCGCATTTATTCCATGGAGTTTGATCCTGTGTCAGGAAATCTTTACGCGTCAACTTCAAGCGGTTTTTTTTGTATTGATTCGGTTGGAAAATGCGCAAAAATAACGCATAAGCAAAAAGATATTTTCCCATTCTTTTTGTACTGCAATCAGGGAAAAATATACGTTGGAACTCCTAATAATGGAATACTGGTTATTGAAAACGATAAAATTACAGGCTCAATTCTACCCAAAGTTGATGGGAAGCCAATTTCATTGAGGAAAATAGTCATCTATAAAAACTCGATCATTGCCAAATCGGCAAACAAAATTTTTCAATTTGATATGAATGGAAACAGATTAAAATCCATTCACGCTCTTTTTGGTTTTTCGTCAAAAAGGGTAATTGACTTTGCTTTTTTTGAAAATAAACTTTGGGTGAGTCATACAGGCGGTGTACAGGAAATAGACCTGAACTATTTAAAATTAACCAGTAAGCCGCAGAACCTGCGTTTTAACCGCATATTGGTAAACGATAAAGTGTTGAATGATTTCAGGGAAGGTGACTTTACTTACGATCAACGAAAATTCGAATTTGTTTTTTCATCACCCACTATTAAGAATCGCGAGAATATTCAGTATTATTATAAACTTTCAGGTTATGACACCAAATGGAACCTGGCCAGTTTTGAATCAAATAAAATACTGTACAATGCCCTGGCACCTGGCAGTTATACATTAAAACTAAAGGGCGAAAGCCACGGCTTATTCACCAATGAATTATCCTACGCATTTACCATTGCAAGCCCGTTTTACGCTAAGTGGTGGTTTATTGCATTGGTTGTTGTTTTATTTTTGTTGGTTGTATGGTTGGTTTACCGCTGGCAATTAAACCGTCAGCGCAAAAAGTCAGCGCAAATAAATGAACTGAACGCCTCAAAACTTACGGCTATTCAGTCACAAATGAATCCACATTTTATTTTTAATTCACTAAACTCGATACAGGACCTGATCTTAAAAGGCGATGTGGAGCATTCGTATTCCTACATCACTACGTTTTCAAACCTGGTTCGAAAAACACTGAATTATTCGGACAAAGATTTTAATGACTTTGAGGAAGAGATCAAGTTATTGGAATTGTATTTGTCACTTGAAAAATTAAGGTTTAAGAAAGACCTGGTTTATAAAATTGAAAAAAACAACGTGGAAGACATTATGCTGCCGCCCCTTCTGATACAACCTTTTATTGAAAATGCATTGGTACATGGCTTATTGCATAAGGAGGGTGAAAAAAAACTGCACATTAAATTTGAATTACACGATGTATTGGTGTGTACCATTGAAGACAATGGTGTTGGGCGTGAGAAGGCAAGGGCTATAAAGGATCGCCAAAAAAATGAGCACGAATCTTTTTCAAGCGCAGCCATACACAAGCGTTTTGAAATCCTGAACAATGTATTGGAGGGCCAGTTTGGTTTTGCCTACGAGGACCTGGTTGACAAAAATGGCCCTTCAGGAACCAGGGTAACATTAAAAATCCCTGTAAGACGTAAATTTTGAGCCGTTCCTGAATTAAATAGTGGCATTCATGAACAGGTAATACTGAAACGAGAAACGCTGAATAAGTTTGTATAAAGTGAATAAAATAAGGG
This sequence comes from Flavobacteriales bacterium, assembly GCA_035299065.1. Taxonomy (GTDB): domain Bacteria; phylum Bacteroidota; class Bacteroidia; order Flavobacteriales_D; family UBA2798; genus DASPJQ01. Next base: position 58,391 of record DATGXI010000129.1, on the reverse strand, counting down.
CAATATTGGTTGATGATGAAGAAAGCGCGCGCGATGTGCTACAAAACCTTCTTTTGCGTTTTTGTCCCCAGGTTGAACTGGTAGCCAAATGTAGCCATGTTGAAGAGGCTGTGAATACCATCAAAGCCGAAAAGCCTGACCTGGTTTTTTTAGACATTGAAATGCCAAATTATGCTGGCTATGAAATCATTGGTTTTTTTAACGAAATAAATTTTGAAATAATTTTTGTTACAGCTTATGATCAGTATGCTGTTCGTGCATTTGAAATTGCCGCAATTGATTATTTATTAAAGCCAATAGACATACAACGGCTTAAACTGGCCGTTGAACGGGTGTTGAAACAAAAAAACATAGAATTGCAGGCCGAACGTTTGTCGTTGTTGAGCAATACGCTAAAAAACAAGCAGCTAAAAAACATTATAATAAGTGACAAAGGTCAGCAAAATGTAATAGCCATTGAAAGCATTATTGCCATTGAAGCCCAGGAATCGTATTGCACCATTTATAGTACCGAAAAAACAGTAACAGCCAGTAAAAATTTAAAACACTTTGAAACCGTTTTAGGCGAATTGCCTGGTTTTTTCAGGGCCCATAAATCATGGCTTATCAATATTAAACACATTGTAAATTATTCCAAATCCGAACTGGAAATAAAATTGTCATCAAACATAAAAGCAAAGCTGTCAAAATATAAAAAGACCGAATTTGAAATGGCCCTCCTGGGCTGATTTTGTCCATTCCTGAATAATTTTGGTTGTTGCTGAAGTAAATCTCACTTTTTAACGGCATTCATTTAAGTTTGTTTAATCCATAACAAAACTTAATAATGGTAAAGTTATTTTATTCTTTAATAATGATGATTTCTTTTGTTTGTGCTAACGCACAAAATAACCAAAATGCCGAAATAGCGGAGCTTACTTCGGGTAATTTTTCGGTTTATAAGGCGGTTGGTAAAGGGAATGATTTTAAGTTTGAATTGGCAGCTAAACCCTGGCCGGTAGATCTCAAAAAGGAAGGTGAGGTATACACCGAAGTTACGATCAAACGGGCAGGAATAATTGAGGAAAAATATCAGGTTGATCTTCCGGGTTGCCCCGCATATTACAAATCATCAACTACAGATGTTGTAATTACTGTAATCGATAAAAAGATCTACTACTATACATATAGTATCAAAAGCGGTTCCATCATTCAGTATATTTTATCCGAATCAAAAGTGGGTAACTACAATAACGAAAAAGCTGAATTGGACGATTACCGTACTAAAATAAAAATTTTGCAAACAACTGCGCGTACTGAAAGAATTGAGGAAAACAAAGCGCTTGCCGAAAAAGAAGCAAGAGAAAATACCCTTGAAGGCAAAGCGATAAAAGACATTAAAGTTTTGCTTGTTAATGCAGGTGCTGATATAGGTATGTTATCCATCGTTTCAATAGGTTTTGAGGTTATACTGGCTGATGGAACTATCTTAAAAACAAAAAATTTAGGTGGTAAAACACCCTATGCCGATTTTGAGGTTAAAGTAAGTGGTGGACAATATTCCGGTGGCGATCTAAAAGTAGCAAACGATTCAAGAGAAATACCAAATGATAAAATTGAAGTGGAGGCATGGTCAAAGTTCGGTGATAAAAAGATTGTAGGTAAATTAAGTCATCCCATTAATTATAACAGCGAAATAAATTATCAGTATCAGGGAGCTTCAGGTGCGTCAGGTCGCGGAATGACGGTTGGTTATTCTGAAAATGGGCAAGACGGTAAAAACGGAAGATCCGTTCGTATCAATGCTGAAAAGTTGACTGTAAACGGTACTGTAATAAGTCATCTGAAAATAACCGATGCTACAACCGGTCAACTTTTATCTGAAGCCAAATTAAATCAATTGGCTAAAATCACCATTAATGTTTCAGGAGGAAACGGAGGTTCAGGATGTGAAGGCCGGTCGTGTTACAGCGGTAATGGCGGCAGCGGTGGTAATGCAGGTGATGGAGGTGATGTATACCTTTCGGGTTCTGCAGCTTCTTTTTTGCAGATAGTTGTCATGAATGATGGAGGTAAAGGAGGAAAAGGTGGCGCGGCAAAAACCACTAACAATACCAGTGGAAGTAACGGATCCAATGGAAAAAAGGGAAATTTTTATAAATAAGTTTAAACCAATAATCATGAAAAAAACAAATGTAGCAATTACTATCGCAGCCTTTATGTGGCTGGCAATGCCTGTTAACGCTCAGTTTGGAAAACTGAAAGAAAAAGTATCAGGTGGAAAATCAGGAGGAGGGGGGTCTTTCGCTGAACTCAATAATGAAAAGGATGAAATGGGATTAACAGGCGAATACCATAGTTTAGTTGATAAACGTGCTTATGGTTTACGTTTTGTAAAAGAACAAGATGGTAAGATCGTGAATAAATTGCAGTATTTCGAAAAAAAGGGAAAGGAACCTCAAATGGAATTGTCCATGAAAGAGAGTTATTATTCAAAAAATAAAGTAAAATTGTTTTACAATTGGGTTACTGCAAATGCAAACGGTTATGTTGAGGTAATAGAGTTGGAGCCCGGTATTCTAGCCCAAACAATTCAAACTGCCGAAAGTGCAAACGGAGGCCCTGCTACATTGGATGCAAAACGTACGGTTAAAGATGTTTACGCTAAAAACAAAGAAAGCCTTGCAACATGGGATATTGAAACCGCCCAGGCTAAAGTTGATGTTGTACTTACGTCATTGAACAGTGAAAAAATGGAGAAGGAAACGGCTGAATGGATGAAGAGCGAAGTGTTTGCAAAAAATGTGAACAAAATAGTTTTTGCTAATCAGTGGTACCATTTACAGAAACAGGGATACCCGCATAAGTTAAGTGTTGATGGCAAAGATTTTAAAACAGAATTGGATATGGCTGGCAACATGAATTTTATGGCTTTTTTCAAATATCCGCCCAAAGTAAAGTACGCCGGACAGCAGATCAATATTGAGTATGAAATGAACGGACAGAAAGTGAATCGTGAAGAATGTAGAAAAAAATCGGCCGCGTGGAGTAATATGGTAAAAATTCTGGAGACGAAGGATTTTGAATACAATCAGTCGTCAACACGGGCCATTCGCGAGTATAACCAGTACCAAAGTGCATATGTTCAGGATTATGCCGCAATTCAATGCTTATATAACAACAAGGATAAATTTAAAGTTGGTGGAACATATGATTTAATTGTTCGCATATACGCGCACCGTGATGGTGAAAATGGAGATTTGTTAGCAGAAGGTACGGTTAAGCTAAAATATTCGGAAGAAGCGGTTATAGTGTTTAACGGAGATCCAAAAAAACCTGAATTGAAAGGTGTATGGGCGCAGTTTGATGAGTTTTTGAACGAATAACCAAAACAATAACCTATGAAAAGAAGATCCCGACAGCTAACTATCGGGATCTTCTTTTTTAATAAATCCTTCCTAAGGAGTTCACAAGTTGTTTTCACCAATTTTCAACTATTATAAAAAAAATAAATATAAGGTATTAACTATTAAAATTTAAATTAATGATTCATTCAAAAACGATATTTGTACTCATATATTTTTTTTGCAGCTCATTGTTGCTGAATGCCCAATCTGCAACTGAAAAATGGGATAAATACAGTGAAATTGCGTTCACCTATTATGATAGTGATAATGGTAAGTGGGTTGAGAAGATAGTGGCAAGTGAGAACGGCTATTCCAAAGAAGCTATATTTATAGATCGTGTGCTTAAGAAAATTACGGCAGACTTTTATCTTATACGAGTAAAAAAGAAAGACAAATATGGTTGGACAAACACATTGGGTGAGTTGTTAATTCCCGTTGAATATGATGGTGGTGCTTTTGGTGCAATGCGCAGTAAATTAGTTTGTGCTAAAAAGCGAGAGAAATGGGGTTGTATTGATTTTAAAAATAATATAGTTGTACCATTTGCTTACGATAAGATGTCGTCATTTAAAGACAACCTTTGCCAAATTACCGTAAACGGAAAAATGGGATTCATCGATAATAAAGGGGTAGAAGTAATTAAGCCTGTTTATGATAAAACCGAAGAGTTCTCCAACGGTGCAGCAGTCGTAATGAAAGATAATAAATATGGTTTTATTGACAAGAAAGGAACAGTTATTGGAAGTATTTCTTATGATGGGGCTTTTAGTTTTGACGAGTATAAATTAGGCTACGTAAAAATGGGTGCAAAATATGGTGTCATAGATTCTGTTGGCAATAGTGTAATTTCTGATGAGTTTACTAAAGTGCCAAAAGCGTTGACTAGTTTATTATTTAGGGTAGAAAAAAATTCCAAATTTGGTGTTATGAATAGGGCCGGAAAGTTATTGATAGATTACAAATATGAAAATATTTTTAGTCCACGAGCCGATGCTAATAATGGAAGCAATAAAGAGTCTGATATAATTTTGAGGGTATATTACGGCACGCGATACGGATTTGTGAAGGCTGATGGAACAGTGCTAAGTGAATGTGTTTTTTCAAAAGCTGGCGATGTTTATATGGGTCAGGCTCAAGTGGAGATGCATGCAGATGCTGTAACCAAAAAAGGAACTTATTATTTTGATACAAAGAGATTTCAAGTAGATGTTGAAGTTCCAGATCCGGTGGTTGTTGTTGCTCCAGGCAATTCCCGTAGTGGAAATAGCTCTAATGCGAAAGCCGGTTCCGATACAAAGACGCTTAAAAATACAGGAAAGGATATTTTGTATTATAAGGCAGGATCCTTTACCTCGAGTTTAGGAGGAGGAAATTCAACGTCTGTTCCCTGCCGCCAGGCTATTTACTATATACATGATGACAAAGATGGACATCATACAGTTAAAGGTGCGCTTATTTCAGGTGAGAATGAAGATTGTGGCCAAACAGTAACAGCTGTTGGAGGAAAGTAAGGTGATAAATTGAGCCCAGGGCAGAGATTTTAACCTATTAACATGGCCAATTACCTGTTTTTAGCTTAAATACGCTCTATTGGTCATTTGCAGGTTGACAAAATTGTCTTAATTTAGCTTTATGGCCTTCACACGCTTTTCTTTGACCTCGCTTTTTATCCTGGCTGCCATGGCTACTTTTGCACAATCAGAGCGCAAGGTGGCTGTTCTCAACATGAACACCTATAACCTTGAAACAAACAATTCAAGGATGCAGGCAACGGTAAATATGTTAACCCTGACAGGTATTCCGTTTGACACCACTTCATTTATTGACACGGCTATAAATTACCCGGTTGTAGTTACGGCCTCGCGTATTACCGATACGGCATTAAATACAGCACAACGAACCCAACTTCAAAATTACGTAAGTGCCGGTGGCGTTATAATTACATCATCACTCAGAGACACCGCATTGTTTAATATGTTCGGGGTCGACTCATCTGATTCGGATAATGGCCTTACCACGGTTTACTGGGACACAACCGGCCTGCCCCAGTATTTTAGCCTGGTGAACGATTCACTTGAAGCGGTTGTTTCCATTGGCGACAGCAACCAGGTGAATTTTTTTACACGTGCTTATTTTCTTACAACCGGCCAGCAAATGGCCCATTATGAAGACGGGCGCACAGCCATTGTTATGAATAATTACGGTTCAGGTAAAACGTATTTGTTTGGCCCCGATTTCAGGGACATAATTTTACGCAACCAGTTAAATATGGACCTTGAAGCGCAACGCGTGTATTCAAACGGGTTTGAAGTAAGTGCCGATGTGTTTATGTTTGTTATACGAAACATTATACGTAACCATATTCCCAATAGCGTGTATTCGTACACCGTTCCCGGCAACGCTGTTTCAGCTTTATTGATTACGCATGATGTTGACAGCCGCTCGTCAATTGACACCATGCATATTTTTTCAACGTACGAAAATTCATTGGGAATCAGTGCGCATTACAACGTTACTACGCGTTACATGCATGACCACTGGATGTCAGATTATTTTCCCGGGCACGATGTTAAATTTGATTCGTTGCTAATAAATGGTCATGTACTGGCATCGCACTCAGTAGGGCATTTTCCCGATTTTGCCGATGACAGCTTATTTCATTTTGGCACAGTTGGCAACACCATGGCAACGTATAGTCCTGCTTATTTTTGGGGAAATACCACAGGCGGATCGGTTTTAGGTGAAGTGGAAGTGTCAAAGAAAATACTTGAAAACGATCATGGCGTAACTGTGCGAAGTTTCAGGGCAGGACATTTGTGTTTTCCTGATTCGTTGGGATTGGGTTTGCAAACCGTGGGATATGATTTTAATTCAACCCAGTCAGCAAACGATGTAATGACCGCATTTCCGCATTACATATACGAAACCCGAGCGTTTTCAAGCCAGCCCAGTTCAGTATTGGAAATTCCCATGACCATTTCAGACGTGTTTAAGGACAACCCTATTGCTGATACCAACCATTTATTAAAAGTAAACATATGGATACAGGACATAGCCAAATATAGCGCCAACAATGCACCTGTAACATTGTTGATTCATCCCAACCGGTTGTTTAAAATGGAAGCGTTTCAGCATTTACTGGACAGCCTGCCGCCAAACATGGCCATTGTGCGTTTTGAAGATTACGGTGATTTTTGGCGCCAACGCGACTCATTGCAATACCATACTGAATTAAGCAACGATACCTTGTACGTGCATATGGATAATAATAAACTGAGCTACGAGCAATCGTTCATTATTGACAAAGCCAATTTGGATACGGTTCGCTTTTTTGATTACAACGGAACTGAGCTGGCCTTTGCTCACCAGGTATATTCATCAACCCAGGATTTGTATTACCGTACGCAGTTGGTAACATCTGCCAATTCCCTTGAAAAGGAAATCATGTTCAATATTTACCCGAATCCAACCAATGGTTTAATAAGCATATTGTGTGACCGGATTGAACCAAATGTTGGTATTTCCATAACCGATATTTCAGGCAAGTGTATTTATTCAGGTTTCATGGAACACGGTTTTAAACGCATTGACCTTTCAAACCTTGCTGACAGTGATGGAATGTATTTTGTGAAGGTTGCCGGCAAAGATTTTTCGGTGACCAAGAAATTGGTGGTGAGTGGAAGGTAGAATTCTAGCGCGAATTGAAATTAAATATCTAAAAAAAGACCACAACCTGGTTTGGTTAATCGATCAAGATTCACTCTTTGTTAAAAAGCTTCGCCAACGTAAATGTAAATTCCATGACCTTCTTTTGTTAATCCTAAATCTACCCGTGTCCAAACATCCTTTTTAGGAAACAGCAAAAAACGCAAACCAGCCCCGCCAGCTAAAACAAGGTTTTTACTTTGAAAATTGCCTATTTCGTTTGAAACGGTGGCAGTGCCGGCAAATAGGGTTGCCCCCAGTCGTTTAACAAACGAGAAAGGAAGCATGCGGTATTCAATTTGAAAAGCAGCTAAATTTTTATCGCGATAGCGACCGGTATAATAGCCACGCATGATGGTTTCGCCTCCCATTAAAGCCATTTGGTTGAAAGGCGGATGCCCTAAGGTGACCTGTCCTAAAAATTGAAACGCCAGTACATTTCGTTTTCTTACAGGACGAAATAAGCGCCAATCAGTTATTATGGTTGTAAATTCAAAATCGCTGCCAAAATGGGTGCTGTAATGCAACAATGCAGTTTCAGCAAAAAATCCTTTTCGAACATTTAGCACATTGTGACGGTTGTCGTGTAATAATCCAAAACCAAGGCCTATATTGTTAGATCCGTGACTGCCCGGTGGGGGAATAAAATCGGAAGATCTGACCTCGTGGAATGATACGTTGCTCAGGCTATGAAAATCAAATTCCAAACCACCATAAAAATCGTGTGCAATTTTATGCAGTATTCTTTCTTTTAGCTGAATCTGGAATGCATCAACACGCGCTATTTTTTGAGTTGTGTTTGTTCCAATTCCAAAGTAAGACAATGGAAAGCTTTGGAATTTCATTTTTCCGAGGAAGAACCATTTGTTTTTATCACTATACAAGGCGTGTTCAAAAAAACCACCGTACTGTTTGGCAAACGTGAAAAAAACGAATGCATTCATTTCCGATAACCTGTTGGTGGTATCGTTTTTGGCATAGTGTACGTGTAAACCACTTAACCCGATTTCAAAGCTGGTTTCAGGCGCATAAGCAAGAACGGGATAATAAATGAACTGAGGTTTAGATGTTGATGTGGTGTCATTGAACAGGTTGTTGATATACCGTTTTGGAAATCCTTTTATTTGTGTTTTTGCACAAAACCAGGAAAAGAAAAACAAAACAATATACAAAACGCATTTCATGGTTATAGAATTAGCTGAAGTTATAGTTTTTTACAGGATGCTTTATTAGGTGGGCTGTTGTTAGCATCAATATTAAGCATATTCTTCACGTAACTCAAAAATAGACTGCCTAAATATGCCTGAATAAAGCATTAATTTTCAACACAATGAACGATTTTTCAAATTACAGCCGTTCCAACAGGTCACTTACAACTACAATTTAAGCGCTTTCGCATGTCTTGAGCTCTTTTGCGGATTCCACGGATCGTTATACGATGCTTTGAACACAAATTCCTGGAAGTAGGCTACGGTGCGCACAATGCGTAAAAAATAACCGAAATAAAATACCATGAGGGGCAAGTATACCAGGAAGTAATGGACGGGTGCCTGCTGCCTTTCCCTGAACGGACTAAAAAATAAAAACTTGAAATAATTGCTTACGGTATACAAAATAAAATTCATGATCACGATGTATTCCAGTTCAGAGGGATAATTCAGGATCATGTCAACAATGTAAACAAACCAGGTAACATTTAAAATAAGGTTATAGGTTATGTTTTCGGTAAACGAAATAAAATTGGGCCAGTTGAATGAACGGGTTGGATAAAAAATATCGCGGTGCTTGCGTAGCCTGAAACGCACCAGTGATTTGTCCCAGCGCAAACGTTGTTTAATTAATTTGCGTGGTGTGTCGGGTGCATTGGTTAAGCAAATGGCCGATGGTTCAAAATGTATTTTATAACCGAGCTTGCGTATTTTTACGGTGATGTCACCATCCAAACCGGGCCCTATGTCCCAGCCGCCAAGGCGGTCCATCACGTCACGCCTGAATGCGCCAAACGCACCTGAAATTACACGGTAAATACCAAGTTCGCTGCTTACAATACGCCCAATGGAAATGGCGTCAAGGTATTCAATAGCCTGTAATGTGGTAATTAAACTTTCATCGTAATTGCGCACCATTACATTGCCGCCAATGGCCCCAATTTCCTTGTCGTAATAGAACGGTGTAATTATTTTTTCAATGGCATCGCGGTCATATGAACAGTCAGCGTCCAAATGAACAATGTATTTGCCGGTTGCAAAACGCAGGGCTAAGTTGGCTGCCGATGCTTTGCCACCCCTTACGTCATTCCGTAAAAATAAATTAATGAACCCGTTTTTTTGCAGGTTTTTACAAATTTCAGGCGTAAGATCATCTGACCCATCGTCAATAATAATAATCTCATAATTTTTATAGGTTTGCTCCTTAAGCGAAACGGCCAGCTTGTAAATGTGTTTGCCTTCGTTTTTACCAGGTACAATAATGGAAACTTTAGGGTTTTCCTTCAGGAAACTTCTGCGTGCATGCGCAAGCCTGCGCCTGTTGATGCGTTTTTTTATTTTCCACAGTATAATGGTTACAGCTTCAATAAAAATATACCGGAAGAATTCAAATAGCAGGTAAAACCAAAAAATGCGGATGAGTTTCCATGCGCCTACCGAAGTAATGTACGAGTAGAAATCATCAAAGTCAAACATTAGGCCTGGAATTCGTTGGTTAATTGCTGTATTTGTAATTCATGCGACAAACGCGTAGTAATGGGAACAACTTTGTAACGGATATCGGTCTCGTAATTTTTGAAATTTTTACTGATCAACCGTTTCATGATGTCGCAAATCTCGGCCAATACGTGTTCGGCAATTTTTACAGGAATTTCGTTCATTTGAATGAGCAACGAATTGGCATTCATAAACGAGATCAAATCTGATGAACGTAAGTTACGCCTTACCACGTCAACAAGGTCTTTTAAAAGCGCGCGCTGTGAATTGGCGCCAATCATGGAATACAGCCCGCCCGCATTTTTTAAATAAATACAGGCAAGGTTAGAGTTATAGTCATTTTGCTTCAAACGTTCCACTTCATATTTTACCATGGTACGGAATGTGTCAATCTTAATGGTGCCAATAAACTCCTCAATGTCTTTGGCAGTTGAAACGTAACCGGTTGTTGCAGCAGTTTCTCCTTTTTTGGTCAGGCGATAATTTTTGATCTCTTTGGTAACCAGTTTCTCAATTTCGTTATCGTTCAAACACAAAACACACTTGGCTTTTACATTTATGTCCTGGAATTTACCGCTGCAGTTTTTGCAGGTATAAATAATTGATGGTTTGTCATAATCAACCCCAATATGCTTTAGGTTTTTATTACACTTGGGGCAATGCAAGGTTGAGTCCAGCTCATTTTTAAAATCGGAAATAGGACCAATAAATGCGCAAGGATAATGGTGAACCAAATCTTCGCTTGAACAGTTGGTTGAATTACAGGTTGGACAAACTTCGCGGTAAATTAGGTACCCGCTGCTGCACTGGTTGCATTGGTAAATACGGTCGGTATAGTCACCCTGAACAATGCCTTCGGCTTCCATAATGTTCAAAATATCCAATACCTGCCACTCATCGCGTAAATGAAAATTTACGGAAAGTTCAGGAAAAGAATAACCAATGGATGAACCCACGTACATGATTGCGGGAAAGTCCATTTTCTGGCGTGTGTACAGCAGGTTTAAACACTTATCAATCATTTGCGCTTCAAACGAAATGGAAGTGGTGTAGGTAAGGTCGGCAATGCGCAGGTAAATTTTTTCAATTACGGGTATTAAAAAACTTGTTTGGTCAAGTGAAAAAATCACACCATCGGTGAGGTTGTGTATTAGCGCATCACGGTTATCGGAACCTTTGTAAAGAAAAATTGGTTTTAAATAGCATTCAGGATTCAAGTGACTGCGTACTTTACGCACAAGGTTAAGCGTATGGGGTTGATCGCCCGCTTCAATAACAATGGCATCGTAAATAATGGCTTTTTCAAGTTCCAGTGGTTTACCATGCAAGCACACGTACAGGTTAAAATTACCTGCGCGTAAAAGAAAATCATCTTCAAGCGCTACTTTATCGGCAGTACCTTCCATTTCAGAATTTGTATTTGTAAATTTTGACACTCATGCGGTAAAATGTCCGCCACTTTTTTAATTCTTCATTGTTGATGGGAACAACATCGGCCAGCAATGTGCGGGTAATGGGTTCGTATTTTTTCTGGAACTCCTCAGGAATAGCGTTGGTAGCATAGTAAAAACGTTTTATGCGGCCAAGGCTATTGCTGCCATCGGGAAATTGCACATGCACTTCGTCACCAATGGCTACGTTTCCAATATCACTCTGGTCAAAGAAACCTTTTACATAAATATTTTCAGGTTTGTGAATGGACATAATGATCTCAGACTTCAGTGCAACTTCCATTCCCTGGAAATTTATTTTGGTAATGGTGCCATCAATGGGTGATAAATAATAACGCCTGTAATCAGGCTCATCACCACCACCGCCACTTGAACCGCCTATTGCGCGTGTTTTGTTGTTGTTGCTGATTTTCGTTACATTTTTAACTTCTTCCGGTTTATTCATGTTGTTAAGTGTGTTGATGAAGGCAGCGGCTTCTGCTGTTTCTGATTTCAGGCGTTGAATTTCGAAATCAGTTTGTTTAATGCTTTCATCCAGGTCGTCCAGTTTTGAACGCGGGGTGAGATCAAGAATAACCTGTTCTTTTATGCGTTTTTTTTGAGCAATGTACATGTCCAGTAATTTTTGATTTTCGGCAATGCGAATGCGGTTACTGGATATTGTTTTTTTCAGGTTATAAATTTCTTTGATCTTCCAGTCATCGTTTCCACCACCACCTTGCGAAACGGCTACGTTTACGGGTGTTGAATTACTGAATGCGCCACCACCACCGCCACCATCACGGCCGTTGTCATCGTCAGAAATAAAGCTAAAAAGGGTGTCGCCAGCCTGAACCGAGTCACCTTCGGCCACAAAAAATTGAATTAACTGGGAATCGTCAACGTTGCGTATGTTTCGTTTTTCAAACAGGATGTGTCCTGTTGCGTTTACGTACAGGAAACGGTTGATCAGGTAGCGGCCTCCAAAAAATAAAATAATAAGTAAAAGGATTATGTAAATAATCCGGTCCCAGTTAATTTGCTTTTTAGCTTTTGGATCATCGTCCCAAATGCGCAAAGCCGAATCAGTACGTTTAAAATTTATGGTTTTCATTTCTTTTCCTCTACTTCAACTGCTTTTTCATCCCAGGTTATGCAGCGCGTTAAATCATGTATGTAAAAATTGGTAATGCCTGTTAGTTGTGACAGCTCATTTATTTTTTCTTCCAATGCGGCACGGCTTGTAAAATCATTGGTTCGCAAGGCGATGGAAGTTTTACTTTTATTTTCGTACTGGGCTACCTTATCGCGTATGTAGGTTGATTTTACATTTTCATAAGCCATGAAACAAACATTGTCGCATATTTCAATCATTTCGTTAACGGCTTTTGGATCGTAATGTAAAGGAATGTCAATGTTTAGTTTCAGGTATTTTTCCTTGCAGTACTCCTTCGTTTTTTTAAGCACAGCAATGTAATTTGCCAGGTAGTTGGCTTTTTGAGTGTCCCAGTCGCTTAAGGTATGAGGTTCATAATCGATGTGTACTGATGTAAGGTCATTGATGTCAATAACGCCTCCAATATAATTTTCAATTTTTTTGTTTACAAAGCTGTTGTCGCCAATTAATAATTCAATTTCAACTCCCGCGCGCTTGAGTGAACGCACGGTTGTATTTATTTGTTGTGCAAGATTCTTGTCGTTGCCCTGTGAAACCGCAAATGATTTGAAGTCGTGGAATTTTACATATTCAGCAAGAAAAGCAGTGTCGTAGCTGGTAAATGCCGAACTCCAGGCGTAAACCGATCGTTTAATTGGATTTACGTATTCAATTTTATCAGGCAGTATAAACGCTTCAAAGGCATTTTTTTGGTTGATGTCATTTTTGCGTGAATAGATTTTTAACAATTTGAGGTACATGTTTTGTTTCAGTTCGGTCAATTCAACGTCAATGGCAAGTATATCGTCCTGCAATGAAATAACCTTATACGGATTAAAGCTTACCGGGTCAATGCTTTTACGTGCGTTTTCTTTGCGAAGCAATTCGTTGAACACTAATTTCTTCTGGTAGAACACTACATATTGCTTGAGTTTGTAACGGTACTCATACGCATCGTCAAGCATATTTTCTTTTTGCAATTCAGTTTGGGTAGTAAGCGCGTTGTACTCATTTACCGATTTTTGTTCGGCATATTGCTGGCGTAGTTTATTGTTGAAGTTGAGTGGAATGGATAAGTTTAAACCAGCTGACATGAATGAACGTGTTGCAGGATTGGTGGTTAAAAGATTGTAATAATTGTAGCGCATAAACGTACCAACGCTCAAATCGTTTATGTACTTGTTCTTCAACATGTTTTTTTCGCGAATGAGGTGCATGAGCGAATCGTTTACTGTGGCATCCGAATGTGAGGGGTCGCCAAACAGCACATTGTATTTTAAATCCACCAATGGAAAATCAATTTCTGCCGATGGTTTTATTCCAAGCGATTCAATTTGCTTGTTGAACTCGGTGTAAACGTTCAGCATGCTTTGTATTTCAGCAAGCCTTTTTTCGTTTTCAAGATAAATTTCTTTGGTAAGGTAACGTGAAAGAAACAGCAATTGTGCTGCCTCGTTTTGTTTCCTGATAAGTTTAAGACGTTCGTCAAGGATGGCAATTTTTTGGAGGTTAAAAAGATAAATAACCTGGTTCCATTTAACAGTAAGGTCCTCGGTGCGGTTGCCGTGCAATAAACTGCTTTGAAGGATCAGGTTTTCCATTTCCTCTACCTTTGCCAGCGTGCGGTTTTCAATAAAACCCGAATTTAAAATATCCCAGTTCACACCAGCCTGCAACCTGCGGTTATAAAGCAAATTGTCATCGTCATTAAAAGCGGGATTAAAATTTTCGAGATAACCGGTTGTAAATTTTAAACCCCAGTCTTTACGCAGTATTTGTGCACGCAAATTATTTTCTTCAATTATTCCATCTAAATTTTTTGATCCTGAACTTGCAATGAAAGCGGGTTCGTTTAAAAATTTGCGAACGTCACGAATACCGGTAGAATCATTTTGAACAAAACGTGTAGGTGTATAGGAATTCCAGAATTGCATTAAACCGGCAATAACATTGTTCACAAGCGAAGTGTCGTGTTGCTGCGCGTGTGTAACCATGCCCAAAAGCATTGCTGTGATTAAAAGAAAAATTCTCATTTTTTTGCGGGGCGCTAAGGTAGTAAATAGTAACCATTTACTTATGTAACAACCAGACTTTTAACACGAACCCAATAAATTTTCTGCGCGAATTAATATCTGATAATCAAGGTGTTAAAATTTTATAACCCGTAAACTAAAGATTTTAGCCGACCAAAATCCTGATAATTGCCGATGGTTTTACATTTTGGGGCGATAAATGGAGCGGCACTTTTGGACATTCAAGTGAAAGGTGTAGCTTTGTAACCTATGGCAAACCCCTTAAAAATTATTATTGTTGAAGACGAATATCCAATTGCACTTGATACAGAATTAAAACTAACGTCAAAGGGATACATGGTGCTGGGCATTGCCAAAGATTTTGCATCGCTAATGAATATTATTGGCGATGACACACCCGATGTTGTTTTATTGGACATTAATTTAGGTGAAGGTGGCAACGGCATTGAAATTGCCAAAAAGCTAAAGCGAATCGTTGCCGTGCCATTTGTTTTTTTATCGGCTTACAGCAATCCTGAAATTGTAAAGGCGGCACTTGACACCGAACCGTTTGGTTACCTGGTGAAGCCTTATAAAATAGAAGACCTTGTTATAGCCATTGAATTAGCACGCACCCAGTGGATGCAAAAACTATCGGTGAGCGCATTAATGCAACAGAAAAAAGAAGATGAGGCGATATTTGTGCAAAGCGGTTCAAAAGTAGTACGCATTGAAACAAGGGAGATTCTTTTTTTACAGGCCCTGGATAATTATTCAATCATTCAAACAGCAAAAGGCAAAACGGTGGTTAGTGCTTATTTGTCACAATTATTTGAGAATTTTTCCGGTAATTCCGAATTTTTCCAGGTTCACCGGTCCTACGTAATCAATTTGAAAAACATTCAAAGCATTGATGGAAACACAGCGTATATTGATAAGTTTGAAGTGCCAATCAGCCGGTCAAACAAGGCTGAATTAATGAGCCGGCTTAAGCTCGTTTAGTTTTTCCTGTCGTATTCACCTGCAACAGCTTTGTTTTCTATTTTATAAAATTTTTCCAGCTTTAATTCAATAAAACGCGCAGCTTCATCGTCAGGCAATACTTTAATCAGGCTTTTTGAGCGGTTGTTTTTATCAAGCATGTATAAACGATAACTGATAGTAGTGCCGTTTTTTCCACGTTTAACCTTTTGAACAAAATACAGTTGGGCAATATCGTCTTTGGGAATTATTTTATTATTAAAAGCCGGAAGCGGACCTGATTTTAATATGAGGTTATAATTGTTGCATGTAATAAGTGTTTTATTAAACAGGTTGCAAAGTGCATAATAAAGAACAAAAACACCAACACCTGCGTGTATAACAATAAAATACCGCATTTCAGGAGGCATTTTACTTACTATAAAAACAAGCATTGCATTCCATATAAGTGCAAAAACAAGAAGCGCTGCTCCCATGGTACGGCTCCATTTAAATTCAATGGTGAGTTCGCCATAATTTTCATTCACCACAAAATTGTGCGGCACGGGAATTAACTCAGTGTTATTCATGGTTTGTTGTTTAAGGGTAAAGATACATGAATATTCGAAAGGCAATTTTTATATTGCGTTTAAAACATACATTATCAGCACTTTGATTGTTTTAAACCGAAATCAATTGACCTTTCTTTTTTAACCATTTACCCAAAAATTCAGTTCAACGGCCTGCATTTTCTGCCATAAATGGCTGACACATTACACCACCATGCAGGATAGTACAAACCGCGTTCACGCGCAATTTCAATTCACCTTTTGAATCATGCCATTCACCCATAAACCTGTGCCATGAACCACTTAGTTTTCAAAACCAGGAAATTCGGAACCAAATTTGAAGACTGAAAAAATCAAACAATTATTTATAAAGGCTATGAAAAATAAAAATGTATTTCGCACATCATTAAAAGCAGTTGCTGTAATGGTGTTATTGAGCTTAGGTTCGGGAAGTGTTTATGCACAGCTTAACCTGAACAAAGTAAAAGATAAGGCCAAAGATGTTGGCAGTAAAAAAGATAAAGGCAGCAAGTCAGAGAATTCTGGCAATAGCTCATCTAATACCGAATCAGGTGCTGACCTGGCAGCCAAGGGCGATGCGGAATACGCCAATAAAAACTATAAAGCCGCTTTGACTTACTATGAAGATGCTGAAAAAAATGGTTATACAGACGGTGAGATGAAAATGAAAATGACCGAATGCCGTAAATACGCAAATGATAGCACAACGGGTACTCCTGAACAAAAAAAACAGGAAGCTTTGGCTGAGGAGGCGCTTGCTTTGATAGAAGCAGGAAAAATGGATGAAGGAATGAATAAATTACAGGAAGCATATGATGCTTGTCCAACCTGTGCTGACGCTGCCGAAATGAAAAAAATTCTTGGAACACGCACCCAAATGGACCAGTTGGAAGCAATGAAATACAACAAACCATTGGTAAAAGATGAAGGTATAACAAGCCCTATGCACCAGGCGCACATGAAGCAAATTGTGTTTTCAAAAACCAACATTTCAAAATCTGGTGCATCTGAATCACAACTCACAAACAGCTTTAATCTTGGTGATGATATTATTGGTCGTGTTTACCTCGAAAAATCAGAGGCAAATGAAAAGAATGTAACTGTTGCTGACAGATCATTTCTGGGCAGTGTATACCTAAGGGTTACCATTGACGGAAACAAACAATATAGCCACAATCTAAACATTGTGAAAAGCAAGCAAGACCTGGAACGTCAGTATCAAACCAATTCAGGTGATTATGATACAGAATTGGCGGGCGGAGAAGTCACCACTACTTTCCGCTTCGGTATATCTGAAAAACAAGATTTTTTTGTTAAAAATCTTCCTTATGTAACTATTTATGAAAATTTATGGAGTTTGCCTGCAGGAAATCATAAAATAAAAATGGAATATGTATATGATATTCCGGATGACGAAATAAGTCCAAAAGGCGACATGGAAAGTTATTTGTACACAACAAAATTTGGCCCTGAAAAAGTGCTTGCAACTGGGGAATTCAACCTGAATGTGACTGAAGCGGGTAAAATTATTGCAGCCAAAAAAGTATGCCCTAAAATTGAATGGTACAATAACAAATTGATAAAAGTTCCAGATGGTTTTACCATGATTAATCGTGAAAAAAAATCAACGGAAACCATTATTAAAGTGGTGGAACTGGATAATGACTGGACATATGAAAAAAGTTATGTGGGCGTTATATTAAGACGATATATTAACGGTGCTGCCATTGTGCAGGATAATGCTACTGGTTTGTATCATACTGAAGATATTAAGTTTTCTCAGGAAAACACCAGCAGCGGAGGCTCAACTTATGGCAAAGTAATGTATACACGTTCTGCTTATAAAGACTTTTGTAAAGAATGCCTTGCCAAATAACCTAATGAATCAAAATTTAATCCTAAAATAAAAACAATTTAAAACAAAGAATCATGAAAAAACTAACACTAATTGCCCTTGCTGCATTTGTTTTTGCATCATGCGGTGGCGGAAATGATATGGAAGCCGATGCCAAAACACTTTGCGATTGCTTTGCAAAAGGTGGCGATACACAACCTTGCATTGCCAAATTTGAAGAAATGAAAAAGAATTACAGCAAAGAAGAAAGCAAAAAGCTGTGGGAAAAAGCAACATTGGGATGTAATTAATCTTAAACTAAAAAACATGAAACGTATAGTACTGATACTGGCCAGCGGAATTTTAATGGCATCATGCGGAAGCAAAAACGATATTGAAAAAGACGCGAAAGAAATGTGCGACTGTTATACGGAAGGGGCTAACGATAGCCAAAAATTCCTGGAATGCAGTGAAAAAAACGCAAAAATGCGTGAAAAGTACAAAGATGATAACGATGCATTGACCGAATTTGATAAAAAGGTTGCCAAATGCATGTTGGAAAAAATGAAATAAGCTAAACACCAAACAGCAAACAAAAAAATCGCCCTGCGCAATGAAAAATGAGGTTCATATGGTATCAGCGTTGCAGGGCGATTTTGCCGTATTTGGCGAACAAAAATTCAGGCACCAGCAACGCTCTATATTTGAAATAACGTGCCTTATTGCTGTACCGGTTTGGTTATGTTGGATATTTTTTGACTATTATTTTGCACCTGCCCAGTGGATGGTTTTTTTACCCACCCGCATTGCAGGAAGTGCGTTAAGCCTTATACTTTATGTATTAAGCAAGAAGTATACCGGTTACCGAGCCGTTTATAATGTACTGTTGCTTCTCTTCACCATTTTTGCTGTTGCTTTTTACGTAAATTATGTTGACCAGCAGGCATTGCCTACCTATTACCTTGGTTTTTGTCTCATTGCCATAATTGCAGGTATGGTGCTTATTTATTCGCCAGTTGAGCTGATTGTTATAGCAGTTTCTATTTTCATTTCAGTATTGATTTTTGGATTAATCATTAATAAACATTCTGTATATGTTCATTTTGAAAAGGGTGGATTTTTAATGACTTCCGTTTTTCTTTTCTCCTCGCTGGGTGGAATAATACGGGTGCGAAATTTGCAAAAAATGATTCGCCAGGATTTTCAATTAAACGGACTAAACCATTCTCTCATGGAAAAAAATGTACAAATGGAAAATTCGCTGGCCGAGCGCGAAATTCTCCTACGCGAAATCCACCACCGTGTAAAAAATAATTTACACATTATATCAAGCATGCTAAACCTGCAGGTTGAACATGCCTCATCAAAAACGCCTGCAGAGGTTATTCGTGCCAGCCAGGATCGCATCATTAGCATGGCCCTGCTTCATGAAAAGCTTTACCAGAGCGAAAATTTTAAAAGCATTGACATAAAAAGTTATATTGAGTCGGTAGCAAATCACCTGCACGGTTCATACATACAACATACACCAGGCATAATCCTGCGCTGTGATCTGGATACAAAAGATTTTACCATTGATACACTTGTGCCGCTTGGACTTATTGTAAACGAATTGGTGACAAACAGTCTTAAGTACGGGCGTTCGCAAACCCAAGAATCAGTAATCGAGATCAACGGTAAAATAAACAACGAAGGATACGAAGTTTCTATATGCGACAATGGGCCCGGCTTTGAACATGGAAATGCCATGGCAAAACAGTCGCTGGGATTAAAACTTGTGCGCGGCCTGGCTAATCAAATCAATGCACACCTTTCACATTTCAACACAAACGGAAGCAGGTTTAATTTATTAATCCCTTCAAAGGCTGTATTAAATTAATATGAAAAAGAAATTTTTATTCCTGCTAACAATGTTGTGTTGCCTCCAGGCAATGGCCCAGGACCCATTGTGTTATACGCAATGGGAAAAAGAATTATTTGAAAAAATAAACGAATACAGGAAAAGCAAAAATTTACCAGCGTTTATGTATAGCCCTATGCTAACAAAAGCAGCGCAGGTAAATGCTGATGGAACCAATCCCAATGCTTACCCGCGCACATCGGCTGGTTACAACGGAATTGGATCACCTTTAAATTATGAATTTAAGTTTGACTACAACACATCGCAGGAAGCAATGGATGTATATGCCAAGTATTTTGCACATGACCTGGAAAATGTGGAATATAAGGGAATGGGCATAGCACGGGTAAATAACAAAGTCATAACATGGCTTGGAGCTGCCAATGAAACCCCGGCCAATATTCCGTTGTGCGAAACCCCGGTTAACACCAAACCATATACATGGATTATCAAACCGTATTCCGAATTTTGGGAAATAGCCAAAAACCATGTGGGTAAATACATTGCTGTACGCAACATGACTTATTGGGGAATTATGAATACAAAGGGCGAAATTGTGTTGCCTTTTCAATACTGGACCATGTCGCCATACTATGTCGAAGGTCAGTTTATTGTTACTAAGTCTACTGATGATCCACAGCAATACATCATTGATACAACCGGCAAAATAATAGAAACCTTTTCCCACGATGGATACATTATGCTGGGTAAAAACCGCATTGCCTATGAAGGAAATTACAATTACATAATTGATCCGACAGGTAAAAAACTCACCGAAAAGTACCAGGACATTTATGTAGTTGGACGCAATAAGCTGGCATTCCTGAGTAAAAACAACCTGTACGGCATAATGGATTTTAACGGAAAAATTATAATTCAACCAACGTATGGCGAAATCATGGGATTTAGTGAATACCTGGCTGCCGTAAAAGTAGGATCTAAATGGGGTTTTGTGGACACAAGTTTTAACATGGTTATTCAACCTTTTGTAACACAAAAAGAAGATTTTTATTTTAGTAACGGATTGGTAAAAGTAAAACCAAATGGAAAAATTGGTTTTATGGACCGTGCGGGAAAAATGGTTTTACCGGCTATATATGACTACGCATACGATTTTGGAGACGGAGGTCTTGCTCCGGTATATTTAAACGAAAAATTTGGGCTTATAAATAAAAAAGGTGAAACAGTTGTGCCGTTTGAATACGCAGCAGCTCTTGAATTTGAAAACGGGTATTGTGCCCTGGGAAAGAAAATAAGCGATGATGTGTTGTTTGCTATTGTAAATGACAAAGGAAAAATACTCACCGATTTTGAATTCGGACGCATGTTTTTTTTAGAAGACCACATTAAAGTGACATCTGATGGGCGATGGGGAATCATTAAAATGAAAAACTAATCTTAAATCTTAAATTATAAATCTTAAATCATAAATACGCATGGAGCCAACATTCGAACAAATCAAACCACTGATTGTGGAAGAAACCTGGACAGGTAACCAGGTAACATTGAAATTAAAGGCAACAAACCAGGAAGCGCCAATGGAAACAATGGGATTTGCTATGCCAAGCCAGGAAGAAATCATGAAACGCGTGGCAGCTGAAACCGCCAAATCAATGGCATCAGGGGTAGCCATAAGCAGTGCTTCAAATGCCCTGGGTAATTTAACCGGTGTATCAGGTGCTGGTAGCGCAATCAACAGCGCTGCAAACGCAGGTGGTGTGGGATATCAAATGGATCCCAGCAAACTCATGCACGTTGAATTGACCGATGAAGTAAAACAACGCACCATACTTAATGCTTTCATGAGCCTTAGCATGTATTATGCGTTTGAAAACGGTGCATGGATTTACAAAAATCCATATGCATAAATTAGTACTTTAACAAAAAACCAAAAATAAAGATGAAAAAAATCATGTATACCCTGGCCGCCATTGCATTGTTGTCGGCTTGTGGCGCAAAAGACAAGGAAAACAACAAAGAAGGCGGTGCTGACAGTACGGCAACCGAAACCAAAGAAGAGGGTGTGAAAGAAGATGGCTCAATTCTTGATCCAGCCAAAGATGATCTGTCAAAAGCCATAACCACTACGCAACTCATTAAATCAATGAGTGCGTATTACGGAAAAACCGTTCAAATGATTGTTTATCCAACGGTGTATGTTGACCAGGAAAAATGCAAGCAGGATATGTCAGGAACTGCAACACCTGATGGTAGCGAGACTGCAGTGGCTATAAACTTCACCACGGTGCCTGACCTGGCAATTGCCAAAGGAAAACCGTATATTTTGAAGGGAAAAATAACCGAAATAGGTTACTGGAGTGAATTAAAGGTAACAGAGGCTGAATTAAAACCGGTAGAAGGTGAATCCAAAACATCAGCGTTTAATCCCAAAGCAATTTCAGGTGATGTGGTTTACAATACACAGGATATTATAAACAGCATTAAAGCATGGGATAAAAAAGTAATAACTGTAACAGGTGATTATTGGGGAACTACCACGTCAAAATCAGCCGATGGTAAAAAATTGCTCGAAGAACGGGTTGACCTTCAATTACCGGGCGATGAACAAAAGGTAGGTTGCTCGTTTGCAGCAGAAGGTGCCGCAAAAGAATTGCAACCAAGCCAAAAAAACGTAAGCATTCAAGGTGAGGTGGATTATAAAATGCATTACGGTGCACCATACCTCCTAAACTGTAAAATAGTAAAATAATATCAAAAGCCCTTGCAAAAGGGCTTTTTTATTGCCAATAAACCGTTGCAAAATAAACGTATATTAGCAGGGGTGAACCGTAAAAAACTTTTTCTAATAATTCCATTGCTGTGTTTCCTGAACGGGTACACACAGGTTGGTAATTGGAAAAAGAAAATGTCACAAAAAAATGTTTCGGTTCATGATAAATCTTATTATGCCGACAGCCTCCTGTTAAACTACCGCAAATCAAACCGTGATTCGGCACTTTATTACGCACGCCTGTTAGTCCATTACGCCAGTCTTGACAAAGACACAGGCTCCGTTGAATATGGCCAGGTGCACATTGGTTCATTGCACCACTTGAAAGGAAACCTGGACTCATCGCTTTTTTATTATTTCAAAACACTTGAGTCGTACAAGGCGCGCAAATTTGCCGATGGAATTGCGGCTGTGTACAACAACATTGCCACCATATATAAAATGCAGTCGCGGTACGACCTGGCCATTAAAAATTATTATGAGGCGCTTGAAATACTCAAAAAAACCAGGAGATACAACGCCATAGGCAATTTGTACAGCAATTTTGCCGGATTGTACTACTTATTGGAAAATCACCAAAAGGCCCTTGAGCTTTATGGGAAAGCAAAAGAATTTTTCTTAAAGGAAAAAGATGTGCACGAAATAACCCATACGTATCGTGGAATCGGGCGTATATACATTCAGCAAAAAAAATACACTGAAGCCGAAAAGGAAATCAAACAAGCTCTGGCGTTTGATAGTAAAAACAACATCAAGGTTTTTTTTCCTGAAAATCATCTTTTGCTGATGGAAATTTACCTGGCAACAGGTCGTCACAATAAATTTCGTGAATCGGTTAAGCTCATTCACCAGTTACTGCATACAGAAAAACAAGCGCATAACCTGGCGGCTTATTACAAATACCTTGGTGATTTTGAATCGAAACAAAAAAACTGGAAAAAAGCGGTGCAGCATTATGACACCAGTCTGAATTATGCAAACGTTGAAAACCTGCCCGAAGTAAAACTGGACCTGCTTAAAAACAGGTTGCTGGCTGCTGTAAATGCCGGTGACCAGCATATGTTCACGCAGGAATGGAACGAGATACAACAATTGGAAAAGCAAGTGCAGGAATTGCGCCAGGACCGCATTACCCAGGAAACAGAAGCACGTTATAACCTGCGTGACAAAGAGGCGCTGATACTGGCCCTAAACCAACGCAACACAACCGCTCACCAACTGGTGGAAAAAGAACGGGAATTAAAAGCCCAGGGCCAAAAGCAAAACCTGTACCTGTGGATTGGTATTTCCGGTATATGTGTGTTTTTTATTTATGTGTTATTCATCAACCGTAAATTAAATACAACAAAAAAACAACTGGAAAAAACGGTTGAGCAAAAAGATTTCCTGTTTAAGGAATTAAACCACCGCGTAAAAAACAACCTTCACATTGTAAACAGTTTTTTGGGAATTGAAATGCATGGTAAAACAAAAGACGTACAGGATATTTTAAAAACCTGTGAGGCGCGCATTCACAGTTTGGGTTTGGTTCATGAAATGCTTTACCAGGGTGAGACCATTGAACAGGTAGAGCTTAAACAGTACGTTGAAAAACTGGTTTCATACCTTACCAATACCCTGGTGGGAAAAGACACCACCGTGACCACAACCGTAAGCGGGCATTTAATTATTTCTTCGCACCAGTCAGTGTTGCTTGGTTTAATTGTAAATGAATTATTGACCAATGCCATCAAATACGCAAAAGATCCATCACGTTATTTGACCATAAGTCTTTTTGCAAGGCAGGATGGTAAAAATATAGTTATTGAAATTAAAGATGATGGGGTAGGACTCAAAGAGGATTTCACACCGCAAAAACCGGGTTCACTGGGAATGAAACTGGCAAATGGATTAACACAGCAACTCAACGGTACATTTACATACGAACGATTAAATCCCGGAACCTGTTTCAGGATTGTGTTTGAGGTGAAGTGAACGCTACCAAATCGCGAGGGAGCTTTGCAGAATTAAGTTCAAAAGAGATATTAAGTGATCGAAGCGATCCGCTAAGGCTCGTTAGTATTTTGGCGTTCAATTATGATTAATCAGGTTTAATGAAAACGTTGATCGGGTTAACTCTAACCATAGAACCTTTAGTAGTTTTGACAAATACTGATTTTATAAGTAAGGTTAATTTATGTTTTGAGTTTTTAGAAACTAATTTATTAATTGTTTCCCAATCCAATGGTTGACTTTTTGTTACAACTTGCTTGAAATAAATTGTGTCATCATCTTTTTTAAGAATAACTTCATATGATTGAATTTCTAGTTGAGAAAATTTATGAAGATCGCTATCATAACCTATTCCCGTGTTGCAGGAAGCCCTTAATCCCCCTTCTGTAAGGATTGTAAAATATTTATTTTTTACAGTGTCACTATCAAGATAACCCAATTCAAGTTTGCACGAAAAATTAACTTTGTTTAAAAAGCACTGAAAATTGTCTCCATTCCAATGAGAATTTATATTTAAGTTGAAATAGGGGCTGCAGCAAGTGCAATTTATTTTCAAATCGTACGTTGTATCGTTTACACGATTCAGGGAATAAATACTAGTGTCCTCAGGGCTTGAAATCGTATCAAGTTTTGAAACAACTATTTTATTTGTGACATTAAAACCATGGTAAACTTGCCAATCCAATTTTAACGCTTTCAAAGGAATATAAATCTCCTGCCCATAGCTTTCCTCCGAGAAAGTGGTAGCAAAGAGTATAAGAAAAAGAAACTTGATTTTACCCATAAAATCTATAACGCTAACTTAATTCGAAGTTACAAAGGCGCACTGGTTTACCTTCCAAGGTCTGGCAGATCGCTTCGCTCCCTAACATCACACGTGAACTTGATTCGCTGGCCAGTCGCTCGCGATTCGGTAAGCGCTTTTTTACGCCCCCTTCGTACAAACATCCACCAACTTAATGTTGGTCTTCTCCATGGCCCCATATCCCTCCAGCACATCCACCAAATCTTTGTAGCCTTGTTTCTTCAAAATTGAAATAGCAATTACCGAACGGTAACCGCTTTTGCAATGTATGTAATGTTTATTGCCTTTGTGCAAATCGTTTAAATGATCGTTAATGTAGTCCAACGGAAAGCTTACAGCGCCACAAACATGGCCTGCCTCATATTCGCCCGGCTTACGCACGTCAACAATGTGTTCAGGATTCAATTCAGCTAATTTTTCAGCAGTAATATTTTCTACATGGTCTAAAGCACGGCCCGCGTTTTTCCATGTTTCAATTCCGCCTTTCAAATACCCAACCGTATTATCATACCCAACGCGTGCCAAACGCAAAACAGCTTCGCTTTCCTGGCCTTCAGGAGTAATCAATACCAATGGTTGTTTTAAATCGGTAATCAATGCACCAACCCACATGGCAAATGTTCCTTCCAAACCAATAAAAATTGATCCGGGAATAAATGCTTTTGAAAACTCGCCTTTTGTACGCACATCCAGAATTAACGCACCATTTTTTACAGCTGCATCAAACGCCTCTAAACTCAACGCGGTATTTCCCTTGCTTACCACATCGTCAATTTTATCATATCCGTTTTTATTCAGCGCAGCATTTTTTGCAAAATATTGCGGTGCAGGCATAATGCCTGTTGTCAGTTCTTTTACAAAAGCAGCTTTGTCGTTGCCTTTAAGGGCATAGTTTGTTTTTTTCTGTTCACCCAGTGTACTCCACGTTTCGCTGCTCATGTTTTTTCCGCATGATGATCCCGCACCGTGTGCCGGGTAAACAATTACATCGTCTGGCAAAGTCATTATTTTGTTGCGCAGTGAATCAAACATCATTCCTGCCAGATCTTCCTTTGTCAAATCACTTTTAATAGCCAAATCAGGTCGTCCCACATCGCCAATAAAAAGCGTATCGCCTGTAAAAATACAATGCGGTTTTCCGTTTTCATCTTTCAACAAATAAGTTGATGATTCCAATGTATGCCCAGGTGTATGTAAAACGGTAATGGTAATTTTACCAAGCGTAAACACTTCACCGTCTTTTGCAATGTGTGATTTAAAACTGGTGCTCGCATTGGGGCCGTAAACAATTTGAGCCCCTGTTTTTGCCGCCAAATCAACGTGTCCACTCACAAAATCGGCATGAAAATGTGTTTCAAAAATGTATTTTATTTTTCCACCGCTTGCTTTTGCTTTTTCCAAATAAGGTTCGCATTCACGCAACGGGTCAATAATGGCAATTTCCCCTTCCGACTCAATGTAATAAGCCGCTTCTGCAAGGCAACTGGTATATAATTGTTCAATTTTCATAATTCCTGTTTTTTTGAAACACTTCAATTCACTTAAGAACACGTAAGGAATTTCTAAAGTGACCTTATGTGTCCTTAAGTGTTTAAATTTCCTTACAAATTTAGCTAATTCCTTCCCAGTGTTTACGTGTGGGATACAGATTTTGACCTGATTTTATTCATTTCCAATTCATGAATAAAGCTACATTTGCACGCTAACACAACTCATGTCAGTCGCGTATTTTAGCCAGGCCAATCGTTTAAAAACACTTTATGGGGTGCTTCTCATGGCAGCGTTTGCGGCATTGGCCACCTTTATAGCAGGGCTTGAGCCAGTTAAGAAATACGGGTTTAGCCCACTTATCATTGGCATTATCATCTGCATGGTTTACGGCAACACCCTTCACCAGTATTTAACCAAAAACTGGTCGGTAGGAATCCTGTTTTCCGCCAAAATTATACTTCGTACAGCCATCATTTTCTATGGTTTTCGCATCACATTTCAAAGCATTGGCGCCATAGGACTTCAAGGCGTTTTGGTTAGTTTATGCATGGTAATAACCACCTTTTTACTGGGTATTATCATTGGCCGCAAAGTATTTGGAATGGACCGTGACCTGGTTATACTGGCCTCGGCTGGCAGTGCTGTTTGCGGTGCAGCAGCCGTTATGGCAACCGAGTCAACGTTAAAATCTGAATCGTATAAAGCAGTTATTGCACTTGGCACCGTGGTTTTATTCGGTACCATTTCCATGTTTGTTTTCCCGGCCATGTATGAATCGGGTATGTTAAACATGAATGAAAATGAGTACGGCATTTATATCGGGGGTAGCATACACGAAGTTGCGCAGGTAGTTGCAGCAGGCAATGCCGTGGGTGACGTAGCTGCGGCAAGTGGCATTGTAGTAAAAATGACGCGGGTTATGATGCTTGCCCCATTATTGCTGGCCATTGGTTTTTTTCTTGCCCGTAAAACACGCACCGCTGGCCAAAAAATAAAAATTCCCGTTCCATGGTTTGTATTCGGTTTCATCCTGGTGGCCGGGTTTAATTCCTTAAATGTTCTCTCTAAACAAACAGTTGACTGGATAAATCCCATTGACACCTTTTTACTCACCATGGCCATGTGTGCATTGGGTTGTGACACTACCATTGAAAAATTTCGTTCAGCTGGTAAAAAAATAATTTACATGACCCTTATTTTATTCGTTTGGCTGGTAGGTGGCGGGTATTTAATTACCAGGGGAATTGACTATTTAGTTAGTTAAACGCTATTCATTTGTTGGCGTCACCCTTCGGGCCGGGCTCTCGCCTTTACTCCTCGCTCGCGGGTACGCTCACTGCGGGGTACCGGCTCCATCCCTTGCCGGGGTTAACCGGTAAAAAAATGATTTACGTTTTTTTACTGCCATTATCAGTGCTGCTACTCCTGCCACCGCCTACTCAAAATTGTTATCTTTGTCCAAATTTTAGAAATCATCGCATCATTCAAATTACATAAACCACTTTATCTCGGAGTTCTGGCCTGTCTTGATAATATCTTCATCAAAAAATATTATGCTGACAAGGTGATTGAGCGCATTTTTAAAGAAAATAAAAAATGGGGTAGCCGTGACCGCGCGTTTATTGCCGAAACCGTGTATGACATGGTTCGCCACTGGCGCCTTATAAACACCATTAATGGTAACGATTTTTTAAACCCCGACCCTAAATATTTTGATGCCCTGTTGCAGGTTTATCTTTTTGGCATAAAGGGGCATGACGTGTATTATGAGTGGCAAACGCGCATGGACCGCGAAAAAATTTCCACCAACCTTAAAAAAGTCCAAAACCAACCTGAGGTACTGTATTCAGTTCCTAACTGGTTGCACCAAAAGGGTAGTGAGGAGTTTGGCAATACCTGGTATGAGGAGTTGAAAGCACTCAATGAGCAGGCCCCTCTTGTAATTCGTGTCAACACATTAAAAACCACGGTTGCGCAAATTGCAAACAGTTTAAAAGAAGAGGAAATTTCATTTGAAGATTCAAAAATTACTCCCGCAGCGTTAATTCTGAATAAACGCATCAATGTTTTTTCAAGTGATTATTTTCAAGACGGGATGATTGAGGTGCAGGATGAAGGTTCGCAACTCATAGGTGATTTTTGCCAGGTAAAACCAGGTATGCGCGTAATTGATGCCTGTGCAGGTGCAGGTGGCAAATCCATGCAACTAGCAGCACTCATGAACAACAAAGGCAAATTAATTGCCATGGATGTTGAGCAATGGAAACTGGATGAGCTGAAAAAACGTGCGCGCAGGGCAGGGGCATTTAACATTGAGCCCCGTCTCATTGAAGGTAACAAAACCATCAAAAAACTTGAAGCCTCGGCCGATGTTGTTTTGCTTGACGTTCCCTGTAGCGGCACCGGTGTGTTGCGCAGGAATCCCGATTCCAAGTGGAAACTTACGGTAGAATTTATTGAAAAAATAAAAAACATTCAAAAAGAAATTCTGGTTGACTACAGTAAAATGACAAAGCCAGGCGGATCGTTAATTTATTCAACCTGCAGCATTCTTACCGAAGAAAACCGTGCCCAGGTTGACGCATTCCTGGAAACGCATCCGGAATTTACCCTGGTTGAAGAAAAAATTCTTACCCCTTATAAAAATGGTACGGATGGATTTTATATGGCACGTTTACAACGCAAATAAAAAATGAAAAAATTTGGAGCTATTTTAAAATTAATAGGCGGCATGCTTTTATTTGTGGCCGTTGTTGGATTTATACTTTCACAGGTTGATTATGTACTTGTCATTCGCGGTAATAAATTACCTGTGGTTGATGGAGCAGTAGCCATAGCCTTATTGGTACTGGGCATTTTCTTTTTTGGTATTGGTTATTTACTGGCCCGTAAAGGCGCGGCCAATGAACCGGTAAAACCTGAAATAAAACTGGACATGAATAACCTTGATTTCATTGTGCGGTCCATAAAAAAAACAGGAAGGCGTAATTTAATCGTTGGTATTTTCCTGCTGGCATTTGGTGTAGGCATGTTTTGCGTGCCATTTGCCAACGGTGAAGGGGTTTCCGGGGCTGGCAATATTTTTATGCTTGTATTTGGTCTGATTATGATGTTTATTGCCATTGTTGCCATTTACCAGTTTGTCAAGGTTAGCAACGTTACCGAGTCAAAAATCTATAAACTGCTTATGCTGGAACCACAGCATGTAACGGCTTTGCACGTTGCTGTTTTTTCATCGCAAATAAACAAATCCATAAATGCCAGCATAATAGCTGACAAAAAAACAATATCGGTTTTACAGGTTTCTGAAAAAGAACTTGAGCTGTTAAAGCAGTACCTTCTCAAGCACAATCCGGGTATTGAAATTACGCAAACCGGCCAACAGGTTAGTTAACGAAAAGCATTTTCTATTTTTTGCAGCACTTCGGTCTCGGTTCCTTCAACGCCTGTAATAAAGGCATAAAAGCCTTTATAATCACGGCTCCTTAACAACGCCTCTTTTACCGCAAAATAATATTTGCAATAAGAGGTATACCGTAATAAATATGCATTGTTTATATTGTACTCATAACGGTCATGCTGAAAAAGGTCGCCTTCTTTATCCAGTATTTTTTTTATTAGTTTGGTACATTTATCTGGCGCTAATGTTCCGTCAATGGCCTGGTTTATTACGCGGTAAATTTTTTCGTTCACCTTGCTGAATTTTTTGATAAGGGTTAAATCAGCTTCGCTGCTCACACAAAGCTGCGCAAAAGCATTACCGGTCAAATCGCAAACAGCTTCTTCAAACACATACGGTAATTTTGCTTTGGAATTTTGTCTGTGGCGGTGAAACCCCTCGTGAAGCATGATAAACGCAATAGTGCCTGCATCATATTCCAACATGCGTTTGTTAAACTCTGCACCCGATGTGCCGGCTGTTTTATATACCATTACATCATAGCCAAGGTTTGTTAAACTGTCAGCAAAATAGTTTGCCAGCGAATCATTATAGCCAAAATACCTGAAAGCATTGTCGCCAAAAACCGATTTCATTTCATGTTTGAAAGAGGCATAAACATAATGGTGCATTCCGGTTGAAGTAAAGTCCAGCAGCTTGCCTGTAGAATCGTATAATGGATAAAAATTTTTACCGGTGTTTAGTTCAAGGTAGCTCCCAAGTATTTCCTTTGCAGCCTTTATGGTTTCCCGGTTTTTTGCCGATGTACCCTGTCCATAACACGTTTGAGCAACAAAAAATGATACTAGTAAGAATGTTCTCATGTGAAAATATTTTTGCAACCTGCCACTTTTCATTCCATCACAAAGTATTGCAATTTTTTCACATCAAATCCTTTTTCAGCCGCTTTGTTCATGATTTTTTCTTTGCATACCTGGAAATCAGGTTGGGTGTTGCGGTACGCCTCGTCCCAGTAATTTACAGGTATAACGCGCGCATAAGGCTGTTGTTTCAGGTATAAATTAATTTGTTCGGGTAGCATTTCCAATATCATATCAATCAACTCGGCCTCCTCTAAAAATTCAGTATTGCGCAGGGCCCCATACTCATCAATCTTTATTTTGCTTATGCCCATTTGACCGCGTGTACCTGAAAACCGTGATTTTTCATCGCCTACATACCTGGCATGGGTAAAAAATTGTCCGGAGTGTTTCCAGGGTTCGGCATGTGTCGATTTTTCAATGTAAGGAATGCAATGAATGGCTATGCCCGGTAATTTTTCCTGTAGTTGTGCACGCAAATAAATGCAACGGTTTACGGCCACTTTAAAAAATATAACCTGCCCGTTTTGTGCCAGGGTGTTCGTGTCGGCATTCAACACAAAATACAAATCGGTAATGTTCACGCTTTTTGAATTAATTGCTTTCACATATTTTACCAATGAATCTACCTGGTTTTGCCCCTGTTTGCTTAAACCATACCCGCACCATACAAATCCGTTTTTTGCTAGATTAATGCTGTTTATTTTTTCCAGGTTGGCATAAAGTGGCTTAATGGATGGAAGCGCGGCACAGCGTTTTTCAAATGCTTCCTGGTCCCATGGGCTGTAATAACGCCCACTG
Organism: Flavobacteriales bacterium; assembly: GCA_035299065.1. Classification (GTDB taxonomy): domain Bacteria; phylum Bacteroidota; class Bacteroidia; order Flavobacteriales_D; family UBA2798; genus DASPJQ01. Next base: position 26,633 of record DATGXI010000129.1, on the reverse strand, counting down.
CGTTTGCGGTTGGCTTCGTATTGTGCAAGTTTAAAATCAAATCCTTTGCAGCGCTCATCGTTTGGAAAAGCCACAATTAGTTTTTCAATATTTTCTTCTTTGTCATCGCACAGGGCAAATGCAGCACTAACCAGCGAATCCCGGTTCGCATCCTTTGGAAAATACGAAATGTATTCAAGGCAATTGGTTGTGTTATAACATTTTTTTAAAGCTGCTTTTTTTGCACGAACGGTAATTTCGGGATAAAAAGCAGCGTAGTCCATTAGTTTTTTGATGCTGTGTGTATAGGTAAGTGTATACTCAATGGATGTATTGTGCAGGCTGTCAAGTTTAGTGCACTCAGGAAATTTTGCTTTGAATTTGTCAAAAGTTTCCAATGCTTTTATTTGGCCACCATAATAGCGTGCTATGTATTTGTCCTTTTGCACATCACTGTAATTGGTTAGGTAAACATTGCGCCAAATACGCATGGTGTCGGTTCCGGGTTTTTGCAAAAACTGGACCAGTGTGCCAGTGGGGTTCATTTTGCGTATAGTGTTTTTAACCATCATCAGCTTCATGTTTTTTGCTGTATCTTTTTCAACCTTAAAATACATGAACTGTTCCTGGTAAGCCAAAAGGCTAATGAACGGTTTGTTCCCAACCGTGTTTGTATATGCTTTATACGTTACATCTTCACCGCTTAATCCGGGTGACAGGAACCGGAAAAAAAGACATTTCTCGTCACGTTTTGTAACAATAAGCATGCGGTCTTTTTCAACCATCCATGAACCAACCAAAGGTTCATGTGCCTTTTCAGGATCTTTAATTAAGGGAAGCCCCGATTTAAACGCTTCGGTATACAGGTTTTGCAAAAGGTCGCTGCCACCACCACAGGTAGCGGCTGTACACATTTGTACAAGGGCGATGTAAAACAGGAGTTTACGTAGTTCCATACATTAAATAAAAGTATTAAAATTTATTCCTGTTTACACGTTTTTAAGTACTTTTAGATACATAATACGATAACTAAAAAGCACATTAAGTTTTATTAAGAATCTTTTGAATTATGAAATATCAACCCATTTCTTCCACATTATTCATTGATAATCGGCACCGTTACAAGCAATCAATGGCCCCAAAATCACTGGCAGTGTTCAACTCAAACGATGTGTTGCCTACCAATGCTGACGGACACATGCCGTTTAAGCAGAGCAGTGATTTGTTTTACCTGTCAGGCATTGACCAGGAGGAAAGTATACTGGTTATATTTCCTGATTGCCATGATGCCGCTTTACGTGAGGTATTGTTTTTAAAAGAAACATCGGAAGAAATAGCCATTTGGGAAGGTGAAAAGCACACCAAAAAAACAGCATACGAAACTTCAGGAATAAAAACGGTTTATTGGTTAAACCAGTTTGAGGTTGTATTCAAAAAATTAATGTCCGAGGCCGAATCAGTTTATTTAAATACCAATGAACATTTGCGCGCTAAAATTGAAACCGAGACGCGTGAAGCACGTTTTGTGAAATGGATAAAAGAACAGTACCCTTTACATGCAACACACCGCAGCGCGCCAATTATGCACGCCTTGCGTTCGGTAAAACACACCATTGAAATTGATTTGATACAAACTGCCTGCAACATAACCGAAAAAGGTTTTCGCAGGTTATTGCCATTTGTAAAACCAGGTGTTTGGGAATACGAAATTGAAGCCGAGTTAATTCATGAGTTTGTACGCAACCGCTCGCAGGGATTTGCCTACACACCCATAATTGCAAGTGGTTACAGCGCCTGTGTATTGCATTATATTGAAAACAACAAGCAGTGCAAGGCTGGTGATGTGATTTTATTAGACGTTGCTGCCGAATATGCCAATTACGCCTCTGATTTAACCCGTTGTTTGCCTGTTAGTGGTAAATTTACCCCGCGTCAAAAAGAAGTATACAATGCAGTATTGCGCGTTATGCGCCAGGCAACACAATTGCTAAAGCCCGGCACCATGTTGGCCGATTATCACAAGCAGGTTGGGGAAATCATGACCGAAGAGCTTATCAAATTAAAATTGATTAGCACTGACGATGTGAAGAAACAGAATCCTGATTGGCCGGCTTACAAAAAATATTTTATGCATGGTACCTCTCACTTCTTAGGATTGGATGTGCACGATGTTGGTTTATGGAACAAGCCAATTCAGGCTGGAATGGTGTTCACCTGTGAACCGGGAATTTATATTCGTGAAGAATCATTGGGCATTCGTTTGGAAAATGATATTTTGGTTACCACAGGCAAGCCCGTTGACCTCATGCAGAATATACCAATTGAAGCAGACGAAATAGAAGAGTTAATGCAATCAAAAGTTTTGGCCTAGGATGACTGTAGAACTTGAAGGAAAAAAAATAAATTACGCACACGCGGGCACAGGTCCATGCGTGGTTTTCCTGCATGGATTTTTAGAAAACCTTACCATATGGGATGATTTTGTGGCTGAGCTGGCCGATGATCACAAGGTGATTCAAATTGATTTGCCGGGTCACGGAAAAACCGATGTGTTTGGACCAGTACATTCAATGACGCTCATGGCAAGTGCCGTGCACACCGTTTTGCGTCACGAGGGTGTACAGGAATGTGTGATTGTAGGACATTCAATGGGTGGTTACGTGGCACTGGACTTTTGCAAGACATTTGGTCACATGGTTAAAGGTTTGTGTTTATTTAATTCATCGGCACTGGCTGATACCACGGCAAAAAAAGCAGAACGAACCCAGGTTGCAAAAATTTTACAGCGGGGCTTTCATCATTTTCTTGACGATGCAATTCCGCATTTATTCACGCCTAAGAACCAGGAAAAATTAAAAGAATTAATTGCTGAACTGGTTAGGGAGGCAAAAGAAATGCCTGTTGAAGGCGCTGTAGCTGCCACACTGGGAATGCGTGACCGTCCTGATAGCATGGCGTATTTAAAAACAGTAAAATTTCCGGTGCTTTTTGTAGTTGGCCGGCAGGATCCCATTATTTCGTTTGACAAATACAAAGAACAGCTTTTTGTAAATGAATTGATCAATGTTTACGTTTCAGCGCACAGTGGTCACATGGGCTTTATTGAAGACCGTGACGGCACATTTGATTCGGTAAAGAATTTTATTGAATACGCGTTCGAATAGGTTTTCTTCCTGGAATGGTTATCAGTTCCAGCGTACTCTATAATCCTTCTGCATCATTACCCGTATTCCAATAGTCATTTTATCGCCAATTTTAATTTCGCCCACATAATTGTCAACGTGCAATGCTGACACGATCATGCCTTTTTTTGTATCAAAGCTGGCTGTGCCCTGGCGGTCACCGTTCAAATTATGACGCATGGTTGCTGCCATTCCCGGGAAAGAAGTGAGTCCTTCAGGGTTTGGTGTAACCACGCTTTTAATGTTAATGGTTGCAGTATTTCCGTCAATGCTTGAGAGGGTAAGTTTATTGTCAAATTTTGCAGGATAGCCGTAGCTTACAACGTGGTTGGTTGACCAGGTTTCCTGAAGCTTTGCTTCGTTGGCTGGAAGAATGTTGAAGAACTGGTTAAGGTCGGTTTTTAAACAGGCATTGTCGTCAATCAATGAATCTTTTTGTCCTGAGTGCAGGAAATTATCGGCACCACTCACTTCAAGCACGTTTCCTTTTTTATCAATTTTAGTTTTAATGGTGTAATTCATCATACCGGCAAACATCATTCCCTCACGGCTCATGCGTTGCGTGGTGTCAAATGAGTCAAAGGAGTTGGTTTTTAAATGTTCATAGGTAATGGTCAAATCTGCTGTTCCGTTTTCCTCAACGCGGTCAACAAGATATTTGAAGGTAGTAAGTTGTTTTACCGTATCGCGTTTTTTTACGTTTGTGTCCGAAGGGGCAATTACCAGTAAAAGATCAAGGTCTACATAAAAAACATCGCCTTTTTTGAATTTATAATTAAGTGAACCGCTTTCTTCAGTTGTTGTTTCTTCTCCTGTTTCTTTTTCATTTCCACAACGGTAAAAAACCAGTGACAACAGCATTAAGGGCAATAAGGCAAGTTTATTTTTCATAGCATATTTATTAAACCAAATATATTGTTTTTAATCTTGCCACATTTAGGCAATTACAATGTTTTTAGGCCCCTGTGTCACCATTTTTCCCACTTGATAAATGGTTATGCCAGCTGATTTGCAGGTTTTTTCGAAAGTTTCTTCTCCTGCTGGTTTAACGGCAACCATTAAACCTCCATTGGTTTGCGGATCACACAACGTAAACATGTTTGCTGCATTTAGTCCTTCAGCAAACGGTAAATAAGCCTGGTAATTGCGCATGGTATTGTCAGGGTAAACAAATTGTTTTACCAACTCAACAACACCTTGCATGAGTGGAATTGCCGAATAATTTATTTCTGCCGATAGTGCGGAGCCTTTGCTGATTTCCACCAGGTGGCCCAGCAAACCAAAACCGGTTATATCAGTCATGGCATTTACGTATGGCATTTCCCCAAATATGGCACCTGCTTTATTTAAGGTTACCAATTGCGAAATTAAAGATGAATAATCATTTTCATTTACCAACCCGCGTTTATGGGCTGTAGTAATAATTCCTGTGCCAATTGGTTTTGTGAGGTATAAAATATCGCCTGGTTGGGCAGTGTTATTTTTTTTAAGGTTTTCTTTTTTCACCAGTCCATTTACACTCAATCCAAAAAATGGCTCTGGTGAATCAATGCTGTGTCCGCCCGCCAGCGGAATGCCAATTTCGTTGCAAATGGAGGAGGCGCCTTTAATTACTTCTTTTGCCAAAGCATTGGGTAATTTTCCAACCGGCCAACCCAATACAGCAATGGCCATAATGGGATTTCCGCCCATGGCATATACATCACTCACAGCATTTGCCGAAGCAATTCTTCCAAAATCAAACGCATCGTCAACAATTGGGGTGAAAAAATCGGTTGTTGAAATTAAATAGTTGCCATTTTGCAAGTCATACACGGCCGCATCGTCATGTGATTGGTTTCCTACAATTAGGTTTTTGGTATCAACGTTACTGTATGAACCTTCAAGAATTTCCTGTAAATCTTTCGGGGCTATTTTGCAACCGCACCCTGCGCCTTTGCTGTATTGGGTTAATCGAATTTTCTCCATCAGTCTTAAGCGCAATTATATCTGTGTAAATCTGTGTAATCTGCGGCTACTTTTTCGGAAACCTTTTTTTTCGCATTTTAAAAACACCAACAAATGCTTCCTTGAAAATTTTCATGCTCATTTTGCTTTGTCCAAGTTGCCTGTCAATAAACGTAATTGGAACTTCAACCAGTTTAAAGCCCAACTTGTGCGCTGTATATTTCATTTCAATCTGGAAAGCGTATCCAACAAACTTGATTTCTGAAAAATCAATGGTTTCCAATACTTTTCGCCTGTAACACTTAAATCCAGCGGTGGTGTCTTTAATGCCAATCCATAAAACCATGCGCACATATACCGAGGCAAAATAGGACATAAGCCAACGCATGAACGGCCAGTTTTTTACTTTTCCTCCTTTGCAATAACGTGAGCCAATTGACATATCGGCACCATCAACGGCACATGCATTATACAAACGTTCAAGGTCATCGGGGTTATGGGAAAAATCGGCATCCATTTCAAAAATATACTCGTAACTGCGTTGCAATCCCCATTTGAATCCATGTATATATGCAGTGCCCAGGCCTTGTTTCCCTTTTCGTTCCTCAATAAATAATTTTCCGGTGTAAGTTTGGGCTAACGTTTTAACTATATCTGCAGTTCCGTCAGGTGACCCATCGTCAACAACCAAAACATGAAATGCTTTGGGCAACGAAAACACTTTGTGCAACATGCGCTCAATGTTCTCTTTTTCGTTATAGGTCGGTATGATAACCAGGCTATCGCTCACGGGTTTCTTGGGAACGCTAAAATAGACGTTTTATTGAAAATCGGCCCGCTTTTAGCTTCAGAATCACCGGTTTTCTCAAATTTTAACGAAAACCCTTCACGATGAAGGTGCTGGAGCCTAAATGTTTACCTGCTAAAATTGCAACCTGTAGCTTAGAATGGGTATAATTCCCGTTCCATAATAGTATTTCAATTGCTTTGCCTCCATGTCATAATACCTGCCGGCCACGTTTTGGCGATTGATTACATTTTGAATATCCAGGCTAAGTGTGGCCGTAAGTTTTTTGTAATTGCGTTTTAAACTTATACCAATATCGGGCCTGAAATAGGCAGGCATTTTTTCACTGTACGCTTTACTGGTTTCCAGTACATATTGCCCGCTTGCTTCGGTAGCTGCCACATCAACGGGTGTTTGCCTGAATCCGCCTGTATAAATAGTTTTTGTATTTATGCCAATAACGCGTTTTTTTCTTTTTTCAGACAACTGCCATTCTTTTCCGGCAGTTAAACTAAATGAGTAATTGGTGTTAAACCGTGTGTTGTATATTTCTCCATCATTCCCTTTGTATTTTGAATCAAAAAGTGAAACAGCCATTAGCATATAAAAATTATTGTGCATGAATTGTTCCAGGGTTAATTCCACTCCGTAATTTTTCCCGGTTCCTTTGTTGTCCATGGGTATATAATCATACCCGTCTTCTTTGTTCAGCACCGAATAGTTGGAAACGCCATCACTACCCTGCGGAATATTGAACAAAGACTGGTAGTATGTTTCAACTTTTATCCGCCAGTATTCTGACAAAGCTAAATCATACGCCAACACATAATGATGAGCTTTTGATAAACCTAAATTGGTATTGGGTGTGCGGTAGGTGTCCGGACTGGTAATGTCACGGGCAAAATAAACACCCAGTGGTTGAATTTGACTATGCAGGCCATAACCAAAACTAATTGATTGCATAGGAGAAATATCGTATTTAAACGAAGCCCTTGGTTCAACCGACCGTGTATTGTTCAGGAAAAAGTAGATTGCGTGTAAGCCCGTGTTAAATGTTAGTTTTTCTGTTAAACGGAATTTCCATTGTGTAAAAGCCTGTAGTGAATAAGCATCCCCTTCAGCATTCAGTATATCTTCCAGCCTGTCGGTTGAGTCATAATACGCACGTTGTACCAGTGAATAACCCAGGTTATTTAAAATGAATCCCGAACGTAAACTGTGACGGCTGTTGATCTTTAAATTGTAAACCGACTGTAAGGTTAATTTTTTATTGATGTATGACTCTGAATACCGGTCCTGTTTTGTATAATCATAATTCAAACGGTTTTCATAATACCCGTTTTTGGTGCCAGAATAAACCAATGCCGTTTTTAAAAAGCTGTTCTTACCAATTAGTAGCGTGTGCGTTATTCCTGTTGCACCGGTGTTGGCCCTGAAGTCGGTATTGTAACGCAAAAATTCATCGGTCCATTTACTGGTGTCTTCTACAGCATCGGTAGTTTGTGAACTTAATCCACCAAATCCAAATAGCGTGAAATTTCCAATTTTTTTGGTGGGAAAATAAAAATTATAAGATACATCCTGGAACAATGTACTGGCATCGCCCACTTCAATTCCAAGGCGGCTTATGAGTCCCAATGTTGAGTAACGGTAATTGATCAGGTATGATCCCCCATATCCTTTTTTAAACGGGCCTTCGGCCGACAAATCGATTCCTAAAAAACCTGTTTGTATAGTGTATTCACGTTTTTCGTTATTTCCTTTTCGCAATTTTAAATCAAATACACCCGAAAGCGCATTGCCATATTCTGCTGCAAAAGCACCTGTACTGAAATCGGAATTAGCCAGTAACTGCGCACTTAAAATTGAAATTCCTCCACCGGCAGTTCCTACTTCTGAAAAATGGTTAGGGTTAGGAATTTCCACACCTTCCATGCGCCATAATAAGCCATTTGGTGAGTTGCCCCGAATGGAAATGGTATTGGAAGGATCACCGGTTTGCACTACTCCTGGAAAAGCAGCGGCCATACGTGCAGGATCATTAAAAGCAGCAGCAAATTTTTGTGTTTCCTCAACTGAGAACGTGCGTGAGCTTACCACCGACATGTCATTGATGGGTTTATTCTTGTTTACTTTTGCCGTTATCACTACTTCTTCACCCTGTTGAATGTTTTCCTCCAGTGAAATGTTTAATACCACTTCTTTTCCTGAGTTGACCACAACGTTGGGCAAGCTGTAATTTTTATATCCTATCAATGAGAACGTGAGCGTGTGTTTGCCAACGGGAACTTCGGTGAGCTTAAAAACACCGTTTTCATCGGTAGTCATTCCTTTTTTTGGATCGCTGTTAAGCAATACAACTACAACACCGGGCAGGGGCGATTGCGAAATTTTATCAGTAACAATACCACGAACGGTTTGTGTAAGATCCTGGGCTGGCAATTGAATTGCTATAAAGCCAAAGCAAAGTATAAGTAGTTGTCGCATTAGATTTTCATTTGGCTATATGACAATATTAATTAAAAATACCCCTATGTTCCATTAAAAAAAGCGTACAGCAAGGCGCGCGCCCACCCAAACATTCATAAATATGTGATTGGAAACCTTTTGATTTATTAAATAATTTGGTCGTACTTTAGAAAAAACGTCCTGGTAATTGGCATTTCGTTCATCGGCCAGCATTAAGTTGAATACCGGGCCTCCCGAAACGGATATTTTTTTGGCAAAGCGCCATTCAACACCCACATGCAATTTATTGTTCAGGTTTAAACGCCCATTGCGGTTGTTTAATGAAGTTGAGTCTTCGGTTCCCCAAAGAGGTGAGTTTACTTTTAAAACATTGTTGGCCGAAACATCAATATCGAGCCATAATTTTTCTTTCAATTTAATGCTGCTTCCAATACCATAACCACAAGTCCATAATTGTTTGTTTTTCTTTTCAGGTGTAACCCCTATTGAAAATATGTTGTGAAATTTATCTGTGCCTGTTCTGAAAGCTACGTTGGTGTAAAAAACTTCATCGGCACTTAACTCCAATTTATGGTACCCTTTGCGAATGAAACTAAAAAAAGCAATGGAAGCGCCCGAAACACTGTCGGCAACATTGATCAACCCTGATATTTGTGAACCGGTTACGTTTTTGGCTACATTAAACAATCCTGCAATTTGTGATCCTTTTACATTTCCTCCACAATTGAATAATCCTCCAAGTTGTGCACCGTTCACCGAAGTTGCATAATTGAATAAACCAGCTATTTGTGCCCCTTCCACATGCTTAATACAAGCGTTGGCAAGTCCTGCACCCTGCATGCCCGTAACAGAATCAATGCTTACATTGATTAAGCCGGCACCTTGCATGCCTGTTGTTTTTTTTGAAACCACATTTATAAGTCCGGCCCCCTGGAACCCGTCAAAGTTCCCATTGGTTACATTTACCAGCCCTGATCCCTGGAAAAAGCGCGCATTTCCATTGCAAATATTTACCAGACTTGAAACCTGGAATCCATCAATGCCTTTTGCATAACCTACCAGTAAATTAACAGATGCTTTTTTTACTGTTTCATTGTTGGTGGTTTTTACAATGTCAAAGCCGGGCGATATGGATAGTTGAACTTTGTTGCGAACTGTATCGTTATTGGCTAAAGTTTGGTTTCCTGCATTTTGGGAAAAGGTTGTTGACGTAGTAAATGTCAGCAAGGTGCATAAAATTGTCTTCATTATAATCTGTTTTTAACCAAGACAATTCAAAAAGAAGTTACCCCTACACGTATTAAAGAAAACGAATGGCGGCCTTTATGCCCACCCACATGTTCAACTTCAGGTTGGTATCAACCATTTCGGAAAAAAAATAATTTGGGTGAAGTGAATTAAATGTGTCGAAACTGTAATTACGTGTATCTGTCAGGTGAACATTGAGCGTAGGGCCGGCAGAGAGGCCTACATGTTTGCAAAATTGCCAGTCCAAACCAACATATAATTTATTGTTTAAGTTCATCAGTTGGTTTGTTACGGCAAGGCGTTGTTCATCGGGCAGGGATTCAATTCCCCCATCATCAAACAACATGGGCCAGGCGCCTTCTCTGCGAATGGTAGAAGTGGTAATGTCAATATCCAGCAATAGTTTTTTATGCAAATGAAAACTGGTTCCAATCCCATAGCCGAATGTCCACATGCGCGTATACTTTTCAAAACCCATACCGGCTGTAAAAATATTGTGGAAACGTTCAGTTCCTGTTCTGAAAGCAATGTTCCCATAAAAAACATCATCGGCACTTAATTCAATTTTGTGATAACCGTGTTTTACAAAATTAAAGAACCCTATTTGGACTCCATTGCATGTGTCGGCAAAATTAAATACTGAAATTTGAACGCCATTTATTTTTTTGGCGTAATTAAAAAGGCCCGCTGCCTGCACACCTTTAACGTGTTTTGAGTAATTGAACAAACCAGCTGCCTGGAATCCTTTTGTTGTTTTTTTATTGATGTTACATAAACCAGCGGCCTGGAAACCGGTAACATCATCGCGGCAGGCATTGAATAGTCCTGCTGCCTGGAACCCTGTGGTTTTTCCGCCTACAGCATTCATGAGTCCTGCCACCTGGAAATAGCTAACATTTCCTCGATCAACATTTAGCAACCCTGCAATTTCCGCATATTTTACACCACCTGTATACCCGGCAAGTAAGTTAAGTGAAATATTGTTCATGACATGGGTACCCACTAGTTTGTTGGTTGAAAGCGGTGGGATGACGGAGAATTGTGCTTTTCTGAAAAAGGTATCGCGCAGGTTTCGTAAATTCGATTTCATTTTACTGTTCAGCAAAAAATCAAATGTTTTGTTTTTTTCAGGAGTCGCGATTAAAGCAGTGGTAACATTGGTTGTGTCATTTGCCGCTATAAGGTTCTCGGGAATGGGTGCCAGTTCAATTTCTTTTGGATTTGGCCACAAAATAATTTCAATGGCCTGAAAATACTCTTTGGTAAGTACTAAAACAGTGTCCCTGTAACCTTCCTTATTCACCTTCAATTTCACCTGGCTGGTTGTATTGGGTACTTCTAAATTAAAATAACCGTAGTTGTCACTAACGGTTGAAAGCAAGGTGTTTTCTTCAACTATACTTACCTGTTTTAATTTTTTACTGCTGGGTTTGTCAAAGGCGTAGCCACTCACCTGTAAGTATTTTGGTTCGGTATTTACTTCGACCTCCTTTTTTGGAACAGCGCTCAGTATTATGTAATTGCTTTTACTTTTGTACACCACACTTCCCCTGAATATAGCGTGTAAAATGGTGCGTACCGGTTTGTTTTCAAGCTGTAGGCTGATTTTACGATCGGTGTCAATGCTTTTTGTATTGTATGAAAACGAAAAATGGCCTTGTTCAGACATTTTTTTGAGTATGTCGCCAACCGAAGTGTTTGATACTTTAATTGTAACAAGCCGTTCAAGAGGTGGTGTTTTTGATTGAGAAAATGTGGCACCTTTAACCAGCACAAAAAGAAAAGCTAAAACAAGTCGAAATGCCCGGTTATATTTATTTATTGCAGCCATCACCTCCCAATGTAATAACGCCATTTTCTTCAGTTGTCCAAATATCCATGGTTTCGCCAACTATTTCCAGTATTTCTTCAAGGTTTGAACCTTCAAATTTTACGCTTATACGGCAAGATTTTAATTTTTCATTACTAAAAACTATTTTTGTTTCAAATTGTTTTTCAAGCATTGATACAACTTCCTGCAAACTGGCATTGTCAAAATTCATGCTGAATGTTTGTGCATGATCATCTTCAATATCTTGAATTTTACCAAAAACATCCATTGATTTGTAGTATTCACCTGACTCGCCTGCTTTAATGGTGATTCCTTTTTGTTGCAAGGTGTATAACTGAACTTCGCCTTCAGTTACATTTACACGAATAACATCGTCTTTCGGGTCTCCTTCAACTGAAAAACTTGTTCCAATATCTTTAATGCATAAATTATTTACGTGAATGATAAACGGATTTTTATCATCATGTTTCACATCAAAATAAGCATTTCCACTTAATTTGTATTCGCGCCTGTTCTTGTGTAATGCCACAAAATGGCTGTTTGGATTTACGGTCACTACTGTTCCATCGCCTAATTTTTGCTCAATACTTTTGTCATCGGTTGAAATGCTCAATAATTCATTCTGATTTTTACCGGCTGGCATGAAATAATAAACCGTTAAGGCAATAATGCAGATTAACGCAAAACCTGCGGCAACTAAAAAAACCGGGAAACCCTGTTTTTTTGCCACGGGCATGGGCACCACCCGAATGGTGTCCTCGCTCATATATGGTTTAATTTTATTCCAGGCCGCATTTGCATCAACAGTTTCATTTTTTTGTTCATGTTTACTTGTTTCAAAAATGAACTGAAGGTCTTTGTAATACTTCGCGTTTTCGGGCGAAGCATCAATCCATTCGTGCAGGCTTTTTTGCTCCTGCTCGCTGGCGTTATTGGCAAGGTTTCTTGCAATCAATTCGTCAATATGATTAGGTATGAGCTGCATGTTATAGGAGTATTGAGGGTAAGTATAACAATAGTAGTGGTAAGAACTCTTTTAATTCCTCACGTAAAAATTTAAGTGCTTTTCCAACCTGGTTTTCCACAGTTTTTACCGATACGTTTAATTCGTCAGCAATTTCCTGGTATTTTAATCCTTCAAACCGGCTGAGTTGGAAAGTAAGCCTGCATTGTTCGGGTAAGCGCTCAACAGCTGCATATAAACTTCTCTCAAGCTCGTTTTTAGATATGCTTTGAGAGGTACTTTCAGCGGTTGAAACACTTTCGTATTTTACATGTTCATGATGACCCCGCTGCATTTTTAACTGTTTAAGCCTGTTTAAACCGGCATTATTCACTGCCCGGTATAAGTATGATTGCAACGAAGTTTCAATTTCAATAACGTCACGTTTATTCCATATATTGATGAAGACCTGTTGAACCACTTCTTCCGATTCGGTTTTGTCTTTCAAAAGAACACTGGCGTAATTGCACAGTCGCTGGTAATATTTTTTGAAAATAACCTCATAGGCTTTTACATCACCGTTTTTTAAGGGTGTAAAGTCATCTGTATTTCCATCCAATATCATTGTTTTAACAAAGATAGAATTTGGATAGATGGTTGCCTTTGATTCACGCATTTACTACATAGGACAATTGGAATGGGATAATCCCCTACGGACTTGAAAAAAATCATATTTGACCATTGATATTCAGCTAATTGATTAGCCTTCGATGGTAATTTACCTGTCCTAAATGGTAGTTAAAATGCGTTAAAAGAATTAACAATACTTCATGGGTTGTTTTTGCTTCACCAAAGTGTGTAAGGGGAAACTGTTTTTGCAAATCGTTTTCCCGGAGGTTATCAAATGCAATTTGAATCATTTTTTTTGTGGCTGTTATTTTTTCCACCAACACATCCCTGGAAACATCTTTGTCACCAAATTCTTTTTCACGTTCGCGCACATAGCCTGTATTTCCTAACTGCGAACCAATAAAATGATTAAGGTTTCCAATTAAATGCAAAGCAAGATTACCGGCACAGTTTGAAATACCTGAACGCAATTCCCATATATGGTTTTCATCCGTATAGGCACTTAATTCAGCAGCCAATGAATCAAGGTTTTTTAAAAAAATTTCTTTAAAATGGTTTTTCATATTTCAGGTTTAAACGCGTACACCTACAATGCATACATCGTCCGTTTGTTCAAAATTCCCTTTCCAGGTTTCAAATACCGATTTTAAGCTTTCTTCCTGTTTTGCTAATGGATCTTTGTAAAAATCAAGCAAAATTTTCTGAAGATTGCTGTATTTGAATTTTTTTCCTTTTTCACCCCCAAACTGGTCGGCAAACCCATCGGTAAATGTATAAATTACATCGCCTTTTTTTAACTGGTGGGTTTTTGTTGTAAAACTTTCGTTTTCCTTTCCACTGTATTTCCCCACTGGCATTTTGTCGCCTTTTATTTCTAAAATCCCGTTCCCATTAATAATCCAAACAGGGTTGTTGGCTGCCGCAAAGGTTAGTTTCAATAATTTTTTATCCAACAGGTACAATGAAATATCCATTCCGTCTTTTCCTTCCTCAACGGTTCCTTCGGGATTTAACGCACGTATAATGTTGCTGCGTAATTCATTCAATATTGCAGCCGGTTCAATAATTTTTTTCTCCACCACAATTTCATTCAGAAAATTGATGCCCATCATGCTCATAAACGCGCCCGGCACCCCATGCCCGGTACAATCACCGGTTGCCATTAAAATACCAGCATCTGTTTCAATTGACCAGTAAAAATCACCCGCAACAATGTCTTTGGGTAGAAACAACACAAAGTAATCATCAAGGTGCTGTTTTAAATAGGTGTCTGATGTTATAACAGCGGTTTGTATGCGCTTTGCGTAGTTAATGCTGTCAACAATTTCTTTGTTTTTAACTTCAATAATTACTTTTTGTAGTTCAACTTCCTTTTTTTGTTCAGTAATTAGCTGATTGGCTTTTTTCTTAGCCGCATAACTCCTGTACACAACAAAAATGATAACCAGTAAAAGCATTAATCCACCTGAGAACGACCAGGTCAAAACACGTACGCGTTCATTGTGCAGCAAATCACTTTGTTCTTTTTCCTGTTGTTTTTTTAATAATTTTTTTTCATAGGTAAATCCTGCTTCCAGTTTACCCAGCTCCATGCTTTTTGATTTATTAAACAGCGAATCATGAATCAGGTCTTGTTTTACATAAAACTCATAGGCGTCCTTGTAATTTCCCAGCCGGGCACTTATATCAGATATTTGTCTTAGTGTATGGCTCATATTCTCGGGAGTTTCCAGGGTGTCCGAAATTTTCTGACTTTGTTTTAAGTAAGTCAGCGCTTTTTCATCGTTCCCGTATTCCTGTTCAATATGTGCCATCAGGTTAAGGCAATAGCTTTGTAAATAGGGATCATTTATTTCATTGCTTATGGTAAATGCTTTATGAGCGTATTTTGTGGCGCTGTCAAGTAAAATTGTATAATTTTTTGGATCATTGTTTTTGCTTTCCAGGGCAAGTGAATGAAAACAATCACCAGCTTCCATGTAATTGGAACCTAAACCAAACACATCGCCAATTTTTAATTTTATAACGCTGCTTTCACCAATAAGCGCAATTGCCTGCTTGAATTCCTTTTTATTTTTTTTAATCCCTGCAAGGTTGGCAAGGTCATTCGAAAGGCCATACTGGTCTCCTGCTTTTTTCCGAAGTTTCATTGACTTGGCAAACCATTCTTCGCCCTTGGCATGATTTCCCTGCTTTGCATAAACAATACCAATATTTGCATAACAGCTGGCTTTGTTTCCGTCATCCTTTAATTTTTCAAAGCATTGCAGTGACTTAAAATTGTAGTCAAGCGCTTTTGGAAAGTTACCCTGCGATTCATAAATATTGGCAATATTGATGTAGGAAGCTCCCATTCCATACGTATCTTTTAATTTTTTACGAATAGCAAGACTTTTTTTCTGAATGGCGAGCGCTTTTTTATATTGTGCCTGATTAAAGTAAATAATACCCAGGTTGCCGTAGGCCGATGCGATGGATTTTTCCTCTTTTAATTGTTTTAATAATTCAATGCTTTTAAAAAAACAAGCCTCGGCCTTTACATATTCAGCACGATTCATGTGTCCAACGCCTTCGCAGTTGTAATGTTTTGCCAGCCCAAAATCATAACGTGTTGACATGGCCAGTTTTTCAGCTTTGCCAGAAAATTCTTTCTCCTTTTCTGTGTCGCCCAGTTCACGGTATTCCCAATGCAGCTCATTGTAAATATCTACAACCACTTTTTTATCGTTTTCGGTTAACAACCGTTTATTTAACGAGTCAATTAAAGGTGATTGTGCCGTACATGTAAAAATGCCAGCAAGCAAAAAACCAATTATGCAAATTGAATTTTTCATGCGCGAACACCAATTACACAAACATCATCGGTTTGCTCATACGTTCCTTTCCAGGATTCAAATGCCTGCCTGAACCGTTTTTCCTGTTCACCTGCATGCACACTATGGTTCTCGGCACAAATAGTTTTCAAAGAGCTGTACTTGAATTTTTTTCCTTTAGGCCCACCAAATTGATCGGGAAACCCATCGGTAAAACTATATATCATGTCACCTTTATTGAGTTTTACCGAATGCATGGTGAACGGATCATTTTCTTTGCTGTGGTATTTCCCAACAGGCATTTTATCGGGGTTAAGTTCAGTTACACCATTTTCGTTCACAATCCAAATGGGATTATTCGCAGCTGAATAAGTTAACTCAAGGGTTTCTTTGTTTAATAAATACAAGGATATGTCCATGCCGTCTTTACCTTCTTCTATACGTCCTTCGGGATTCATTGTTTTAATTATACCCCTTCGCAATTCGTTCAGGATTAAATCGGGTTGAAGTATTTTTCGTTCTATAGTAATTTCATTTAAAAAGTTTATGCCCATCACGCTCATAAATGCGCCAGGCACACCATGTCCGGTACAGTCGGCAGTTGCCATTAAAAATCCTTTTGGCGTGTCTAGTGCCCAGTAAAAATCACCTGCAACAATGTCTTTTGGTATAAATAAAACAAAAAATTCATGCAGGTGCTGTTTCAAATAATTTTCGGAGGTGATTACTGAATGTTGAATTCGTTTGGCATAATTAATACTATCGGTGATTTCTTTGTTTTTTTCTTCAACAAGGTGTTTCTGTTCCTGAATGATCTTATTTTGTTTTAATGAGAGTTTAATACGTTTGTAAAGGAATGCCGAAAAAACGAGCGTAAGAATAAGACCGGCTATTATAGCTATCATGATGATGCGTTGCTGTTTTTTTTCTGCTTCCGCCTTATCATTCAATTCTTTTTCTTTTTGCTTTACTTCAAAAGCCGTTTTCAGGTTGTTTAAGCTAAGGCTGCTTTTGCGGGCAAACAATGTGTCTTCTATCTCTTTGTGCATAGCCTGGTATAAATAGGCTTTTTTGTAATCACCTGTTTCGGCACTTATTTGAGCAATGGCATCATAAGCAGTGGCCAGGTGGTCCAGCATATCGCTTGAACTTGCAATTTGCTCAACCTGCTCCAGGCAAGCCAATGCCTCTTTGTACATTTTTTTGTCGCCATATATATCACCCAGATTGTTTAGGACAAGTACAAGTCCGGCCTGGTCATTTATTTCTTTATATAAACCAAGAGCGTTCTTGTAAAATCCAAGCGATTCATCTTTCTTTTTTTGATTGAACAACAGCGCGCCAATATTGTTGTTCATTAAAGCCATTTGACGTTTATTTTTCAATTTTTCGGCTATTTGAAGGGCTTTGACATAATAATCCATAGCCTCTTCCTTTTTTTTAAGTTCATCCATCAAGGAACCTAAATTCCCATAGCATTGACTAATGCCATCCGGGTCGTTTAATTGTTTAAATATTTCAAGTGATTTCTTGTAGTATTTTAAAGCATTGTCAAAATCATTCAAATCATCATAAATCAATCCAATATTCAGGTTGGAGGATGCCAGTCCACTGGTGTCACCTATTGTGTAAAACTGGTCAAGTGATTTTTCAAGATGTTTTAACGCTGCCGGGTATTCGCCATTGTCCCAATAAACAAGCCCTATATTATTGTTAAGATCGGCAATGGTTTGTTTGTCATTTAACCGTTCAGCCATTTTTAATCCTTGTTTTAATATAGCAATTGCCTTTGTGAATTCGCCTTTGTTCCAGTAAACCACACCGCGTGTATTCAGCAATTTGGCAACATATATTTCGTTGTCAATTTTTTTAGCATACCTGATTCCTTTGTCAACAAGAACAATGGCCGTGTCAAATTTACCCAGATCAGTATACGAAACGGCAATGCGTCTTAATGTTTGAAGATATTCTTCTTTCTTTTGCTTTTTAATGACCCTTGTCAATGAATCAAGGCTTTGTGCGCTTGAAACAAATGTGCATACAAGAAACAGGAAAAGCGAAAGAAGTTTTTTTGCATTCATACTTACAGTGCTCCTTTTTTAATTTCGTCAACAATGCCCGGGTCCAGCAGGGTAGAGGTATCTCCTAAATTTTGTAATTCACCTTCGGCAATCTTGCGCAATATCCTGCGCATTATTTTTCCGCTGCGTGTTTTTGGTAATCCGGGAACCAGTTGAATTTTATCTGGTTTTGCAATTGGGCCAATGTGTTTGTTCACTTCGGCAATAATTTCTTTTTTCAGGTCTTCGGGTTTAATACCCGCTTGCGTACATATAACGTAAGCGTAAATACCCTGTCCTTTTATGTCATGTGGGTAACCAACAACTGCACTTTCAACAATGGCAGGGTGTTGGTTAATGGCGCTTTCCACTTCGGCAGTACCAATGCGGTGGCCACTTACATTCATTACGTCATCAACACGGCCGGTAATGCGGTAATAGCCGTTTTCATCACGCCTGCATCCGTCACCTGTAAAATATAAATTATCATACGTGGCAAAATAATTGGTACGGCAACGCTCATGATCACCATACGTTGTACGAATGATGGATGGCCAGGGGAATTTTATACACAAATTCCCTTCTACTCCATTTCCTTTTATTTCATTTCCTTTTTCATCAACCAGTATGGGTTGAACTCCCGGTAAAGGCAGTGTTGCAAACGAGGGTATAAGCGGAGTAATGTTTGCCAGGGGCGAAATTAAAATTCCACCCGTTTCAGTTTGCCACCACGTATCTACAATCGGGCATTTTTTCTTGCCAATGTGTTCATGGTACCATTGCCAGGCTTCTTCATTTATAGGTTCACCAACACTACCCAATGTTTTTAGTGACGATAAATTATACGGCTTAACAAAATCCAAACCTGCTGCTTCCAATGCACGAATAGCTGTGGGTGCAGTATAAAATATATTCACCTGGTGTTTATCTACAACCTGCCAAAACCGTCCGGCATCAGGGTAAGTTGGCACGCCTTCAAACAACACTGAACTGGCTCCTGCCAGTAACGGCCCGTATACAATGTATGAATGGCCTGTAACCCATCCCACATCAGCCGTGCACCAAAATAAATCACCTTCGGTGTATTGAAATACGTTTTCAAAACTATACCGTGTATAAACCATGTACCCCCCGCAGGTGTGTACAACGCCTTTCGGTTTCCCGGTTGAGCCACTGGTATATAGTATAAATAACATATCTTCACTGTCCATCCACTCGGGTTCGCAAACATCACTTACATTTTTCTCATCTTCGTGCCACCAACTGTCACGGCCATTTTGCATGGTAACATTTTCATCGGTGCGTTTAATTACAATAACGTGTTTGACACTAACGCAGTGTTGAACAGCTTCGTCAACGGTGGCCTTCATGGGAATGCTTTTGTTACCGCGGTAGGCTCCGTCAGAAGTAATTATTACTGTGCAGGTCGAATCGTTTATGCGATCGGTTAATGAGGCTGCCGAAAATCCGCCAAAAACAACATTGTGAATGGCGCCAATACGCGCGCATGCAAGCATGGCAATAACCGCTTCGGGAACCATGGGAAGGTAAATGCAAACACGATCGCCTTTTTTTACGCCCTTATTTTTTAATATGTTGGCAAGGCGGCAAACTCGTTTCAGTAAATCACCATATGTAATGGTTTGATTTTGTTCGCCAGGCTCATTGGATTCCCAAACATAAGCGGTTTTGCCGGGATTTTTTGCGGCATGAATATCCAGGCAGTTATAGGTAATGTTAAGTTTTGCACCTTTGAACCATTCAATTTTTGGTTCTTTAAAATTCCATTCAACAACGGTATCCCACTTTTTGTACCAACTAAAATTATGGGCAATGTTCTCCCAAAACATGGAAGGATCTTCAACGCTAAGTCGGTATTGTTCTTCGTATTGTTGAAATGAATGGATGCGCATAGTGTATATTCTTAATTAGTAAAAAAGACGTAATTTATGATTTCAAAAGCCAGAAGTTTGATTTGAAGTTGCCATCAAGTCTTATTTCTCACCTCTAAAATCAAACCTTTTTTGCAAGTGCCCTCAATTGTTTACTTGTCTTCCTGCTACCATCATGGCTCCATCCTGGCGGGCCAAACACATACATCAACTTGGCTTTAATGCCAGGAGCGGTTCTCACATCACGCCACATATTTTGCCATTCATGGAACACCACTTTTGCCGGGTTGTGTGTATTAATATTTTCCGTTAACCCGTATTTCACTTCTTCCGTTTCAGGTGTATACGTTCCAAACAATTTATCCCAAAAAATAAATATCATGCCCATATTCCTGTCAAGATAAATATGGTTGGAGCCATGGTGTACACGGTGGTTGCTTGGCGTTGCAAAAATATGTTCAAGGAACCCAAGCTTACCAACGTATTGCGTGTGAATAAGGATTCCATAAATTTGGGTAGCACTGTACATAAAGAAAATATCGGCCGGCTCAAAACCCATAAATGCCAGGGGAATAAAATAAACAATGCGGTATAAAGGTTGGAAAACGGATGAACGAAAACCTACCGTTAAGTTAAATTCTTCTGATGAATGATGCGTGACATGCACCGCCCAGAAAAAACGTACATAATGATCCACGTAGTGCAAAAGGAAAAATAAAAAATCTTCAGCTATCAATAAAACAATCCAGTACACGTAAGGATTTTCGATTTTAAAAAAAGCGAATTGCATAAAATAAACCAGCACAATAAGATTGACAAAACGCATTAAAATATCAAGCCCCATATTCATCAACATGAGGTAAATATTTTCAATTAGACCGTAAGAAGAATATTTTTTGTGATTGTGTATGTATGAAAAAATAATTTCAGCCCCAATTACCACTGCGTATAAAGGGGTTGAAATAAGTATTAAAAGCGTTTCCCTGAAGGGTTCCATTGCACCTCAAATTTAATGTATTTTGGGGAGGTGTAAGTGATTGAAAATTAATTAAAAGCGTATGAATCCAGCAAAGTAACCATCACGGTTGCCGAGCCATTGGCCTGTGAAGTGCTTTTGACCAATCCTATGCCATTAACAAAGTAATAGGTGTAATAATAGCCATATACCAGGCCTTGTTTAATTACTGGATTATAAAATATACCGGCAGGTGTTACAACGGTATCGGTTGAATTATAATACCTGAATTCCTGGTTTTCGGGAAATATACTTGTTAAGGTGTCATTGCCCTGTGGAATTAATAAATAGGTCACGGGAAGTAAACACGCACCTCCTGAATTGACAGGTGTAAAAATTGAATTTGTTTGTTTGCCAAAAATAAGACTTGAATTGTTATTCATTTGCCAAAGAGTATCAAGGTAATTTTGTTTTGTACCTGTTACCTGCCAAAAAAACGATGACGCATAACTTGTGTCCAGCGTGTCATACACGTATTTTTTTACCGAATAGTTCCAGTAGTTCCCGGTTTTTACGGGGTAGAAGGCATTAATCGAAACGCTTGTGTCGGAAGAAAATACCAGGTTTCCATATCGGCACTCGAAATCGGCAGGAATAGCAATTTTATCTTTCCGGCAACTATAAAAAATGACAGTCACCCATAAAACTACAATTACCTGATATGGCAAACGAAAATACATGTCATAAAGTTAATCAATTGCAGGGACACGAAAAACCAAATCAGCGGTTTTAACGTCCTTATACCAGAAATCAGCGACTATCCTTCAACATATTCAATATCGAAATCCACCAAATCAACAAACTGTTGAATGCGGGTATCAATATCTTTCTCTACAAGCTCGCTAATACGCTCAGTTCCGAATTTTTCAACGGTAAACGATGCCAATGCTGAACCAATAATTATGGCACGTTTCATGTTCTCAAACGAAATATCTTTTGTATGGGCAATGTATCCAATAAATCCACCTGCAAATGTATCGCCAGCACCGGTTGGATCCATAACTTCTTCCAACGGTAAAGCAGGAGCAAAGAACATTTTATCCTTGTCAAATAAAATAGCACCATATTCACCACGCTTAATGATCAAATATTTTGGGCCCATTGTCAAAATTTTTCGCGCGGCTTTTACAATACTGAACTCACCGCTCAGTTGTCTGGCTTCTTCGTCATTAATGGTCAAAACATCAATTTCTTTTAAAACATCTTTTAAAGCATCCATGGCAATTTCCATCCAGAAATTCATGGTGTCAAGTGCTATTAGCTTAGGACGTTTTTTTAATTGTTTGATCACCGAAAGCTGGATTTTTGGGTCAAGGTTTCCAAGCATTAAAAATTCTGCATCCTGGTAACTATCCGGAACCACCGGGGTAAATGTTGCAAGTACGTTTAATTGCGTGTCAAGCGTGTCACGGGTATTCATGTCAAAATGATACTTACCGGCCCAGAAAAATGATTTTTCGCCTTTTTTAATTTGAAGACCTTCCAGGTCCACACCGCGATTTTTCAGCTTATCAAGCATACTTTGCGGGAAATCATCGCCAATAACCGAGATCATTTTGCTTTTTTTCGCAAAATAAGATGCGGCTAATGAGATATAAGTGGCTGCACCACCCACAATTTTATCGGTTTTTCCAAAAGGGGTTTCAATGGCATCAAAGGCAACTGTTCCAACAATTATAAGGCTCATGTTTTCTACGTATTTATTGCGAAAGTAATATTAATTTAGCTAACCTGAATTAAGGCCTCAAAATTTAGCGCCCGCATGAACAAATTACGCCTGTTGCTTTTTCCGTTCTCATTGGTATTCATATGTGCCACTGAATTCAGGCATTTGTTATTTGCGACCGGGCTCCTGAAACAAAAAAAATTCAAGGTTCCGGTATTTGTAGTGGGCAATATAAGTACGGGCGGCACCGGCAAATCACCCATGGTTGATTATCTCTTAAAACTCATTGGTAAAGAAGGCAAACCCGCATCGCTTAGCCGCGGTTATGGACGCCAAACCAACGGTTTTTATGAAGTAACCCTTAATTCGAGCGCTACTGATGCGGGCGATGAGCCGCTCATGCTCAAAAATGCCAATCCGGAAACGGGTGTTTTTGTGGATGAAAATCGCGTTCGGGGAATAGAAACCATTCTAAAAACCATTCCACAGGTCTCATGCCTTGTGCTGGACGATGCTTTTCAGCACCGCTATGTAAAACCTTCTTGCGCCATTGTGCTTTCACAGTGGCAAAAGCCTTTTTACAAGGATTACGTTTTACCGGCAGGCAATTTACGTGAAATGCGAAAAAATGTCAAAAGGGCTCATGTAATAGTCATGACCAAATGCCCTGACTTAACCGATAATCAAATTGATGAGGCAATGGCCGATATTGGCCGGTATACCAATGCTAAAGTGTTTTTTTCAGGCCTTGAGTATGGTACGCCTTCACCGGTTTTTGACAATAAGGTATGGGACAAATCCACGGAAATTTTGCTGGTTACCGGAATTGCCAATGCTGATTCACTCCTGGAACAATGCAAAACCCTGTACAACAAGGTGCACCATTTAAATTTTCCCGACCATTATGCCTATAAAGAGGCCGATTTTGAGCAGATTGCTGAAAAATTTAATAGCTTTGTCGCGCCAAAAAAAGCCATACTCACCACGCATAAAGATGCTGTGAAATGGTTAGGGGTTATGGAAAGCAAAGCTGTAAAATCGCTTCCTGTTTTTTACCAGCCTATTCAAGTAAAAATACTTGGCGATGAAAAAGAATTTAATGATTTAATGTTGAAGTATGCTCACAAAGCTGAATGAAACAGCCGGATTTTTAAAATCCAAAATTAAGAACCAACCTTTTGCCGGAATTATTTTGGGAACCGGGCTTGGCGGACTTGTAAAGGAAATTGTTCCTGAAATTGTAATTCCATACGAAGAAATTCCACATTTTCCTGTGTCAACCGTTGAAGGTCACTCCGGAAAATTAATTTTTGGAAAACTTGGAAATAAACATGTAGTGGCCATGCAGGGCCGTTTTCATTATTACGAAGGATACAACATGCAGGAGGTAACATTTCCTGTTCGTGTCATGAAATTGTTAGGCATTCAATACCTGTTTTTATCAAATGCAAGTGGAGGTGTTAATCCTGGCTTCGAAATAGGAGAATTAATGGTATTGAATGACCACATCAATTTGTTTCCTTCAAATCCGCTCATTGGTAAAAACATTCCTGAACTTGGGCCGCGTTTTCCCGACATGAGTGAACCCTATGACCGTAAAATGGTTGCCAAAGCATTGGAAATTGGTAAAGCAAATAACATTAAACTTTCAACAGGTGTTTATGTGGGCTTAAGCGGCCCAACATTTGAAACACCAGCTGAATATAAATACATGCGTATTATTGGTGGCGACACGGTTGGAATGAGCACTGTTCCTGAAGTAATAGTTGCCCGCCACATGGGCATTCCTTGTTTTGCCATGAGCATAATTACCGACCTTGGTGTTGAAGGAAAAATTGTGGAAGTAACGCACGAAGAAGTGCAGGAAGTAGCTGCCAAACAGGAGCCAAAAATGACATTTGTTTTCAAAGAACTCATCAACTCCCTTTAACTTCCCGAACTAACTAATAAAACTGAAAACAAAATAACTGTAAACTGACAAACTTGAACATTTACGACAAATACGAGGCGGTAATAGGATTGGAAGTGCACGCACAAATGCTCACCAAAAGCAAAGCCTATTCAAGTGACATGAACGAATACGGTGGTTTGCCAAATACCCACATAAGCGCTGTTTCATTGGGGCACCCGGGCACATTGCCGGTCATGAATGAAAAAACAATTGAATTTGCAGTGCGTCTTGGCCTGGCGTTGCAGTGTGACATTGCACCTTCAATGTATTTTGCCCGTAAAAATTATTTTTATCCTGACTTGCCAAAAGGTTACCAGATTACGCAGGATAAAACGCCTATTTGCACCAATGGCTTTATTGATATAAAAGACGATGAAGGCAAGCAAAAGCGCATTAATCTTACCCGTATTCACATGGAGGAAGACGCTGGTAAAAGCATGCACGATGTATTGCCTGATCAAAGTTTGGTGGATTTAAACCGCGCTGGTGTTCCCCTGCTGGAAATTGTTACCGAACCCGATATTCGTACAGCAAAAGAAGCATACAATTACCTGACCGAAATTCGTAAACTTGTGCGTTACCTTGACATTTGCGATGGTAACATGGAAGAAGGAAGCATGCGATGCGATGCAAACATAAGTGTGCGGTTAAAAGGCTCAACAACATTTGGTACAAAAATCGAGGTTAAGAACATGAACTCAATACGCAACGTGCAACGCGCCATTGAACATGAAATAACACGCCAGATTGATGCGCTTGAGAAGGGTGAAAAATTGTTCATGGAAACCCGCAATTTTGATGCCGTAACCGGAACAACTTCGGGCATGCGTTCAAAAGAAGGATCAAGTGACTACCGTTATTTCCCTGAACCCGATTTGCAACCGGTACTGGTTACCGATGAGTATAAAGCAACCGTAAAAAAGAATTTGCCTCCATTACCACAACAATTGGTAATAAAATACATGAAAGATTTTGGGTTGAGTGAATACGATGCATTGCAGATTACCGACACCAAGGAATTCGCCCTTTACTTTGAGGAATTAACATCACATACAAAAAATTACAAAGCTGCCGCAAATTGGATGATGTCGGTTGTACGCATGTATTTAAACGAAAATGCGTTGGATATTTCGCAGTTTAAAATGAAACCAGTAACACTGGCAGCTTTAATTGCCATTATTGATGAGGGAAAAGTTTCACATACCGTTGCTGCGCAATCCATTTTCCCTGAATTGGTAAACAATCCTTCGGCAAAACCGCTTGACATTGCCATAAGTAAAAATCTTGTACAGGAAAGTAATGAAGATGCATTAAGGGAGTTGGTGGAACAGGTATTGGCTAAATACCCTGAAAAAGTTGCCGAATACAAAGGTGGAAAAACAGGGTTAGCCGGACTTTTTATGGGCGAGGTCATGAAACTTTCAGGTGGTAAAGCCGATCCTAAAGCAACAAACAAATTACTAAACGAACTATTGAATAAATAATATTCCAAAAGGGACGAACCATACAAAATGAAAAAATTAATTTTCTTCGTAATTGCATTCACTTCACTCACCGCATGCGGTGGAGGTGGAAAAGGAAAAATTTCAGGCACCATCAAAAACAGCAAAGGACAAAGCCTCATTTTTGAAAAAATTGAAAACAATGCCCCCGTAGCATTGGATACGGTGAAACTGGACGATCAGGGAAATTTCAGTTTTGAACTCAAAGATGGCAAGCCGAATTTTTATCGCCTTATTTTGGGCCAAAATAATTTTCTTGTATTGTGCCTTGACAGTAGCAACAATGCTGAAATAAAGGCTGACGGAAAAGACATGATGGCAACCTATAGCGTTAAAGGTTCAAAAAATTCAGAAATCATTCATGATTATTTTAGCGAAATAAATCCACTATTGAAAGAGCAACGTGAATTGGATAACAGCATGCGCGGCATGAACTTTGGCGATACTGATAAAGTAAATACCATGCGCGCAAAAATGAATGACGTGATCATAAAAGTAGGCAACGTCACTAAAAAATTCATTGACGCCAATCCTGAGTCTCCAGCGCTGGTTGTCATGCAGTCGTTAAATCCTGAAACCGATCTTGATTATTATAAAAAAATTGAAAAAGCTGTGGCCAAATCAATGCCCAACTCTTTTTTTCACAACCAGGTTTCAACATACATAAGCCAGGTTGAATACAATTTGCAGGAAAAAGAGCGCCAAAAAGAAACCGACA
>DATGXI010000128.1:0-12269 GCA_035299065.1 Flavobacteriales bacterium | reverse complement strand
GTGCATGCATTGGCATTTTCGCCCGGTGGTAAATATTTAGCCAGTGCCGGAGCTGACGGTCATGTGCTGGTTTGGAATGTAAATGATTTTACGCTTTACAACGATTTTGCTGCGCATACCAAAACGGCACGCACGGTTTGTTTCATGAGTGATGATAAAATGGTTTCTGGCGGATGGGATGCTAAACTTCATAAATACGATTTGCCTTCAAAAAAAATTGAGAAAACAACGGGTAAGGATGAATATCCCGTAAATGAAATAGTGTACAATACCGAATTAAAACGGTTAATTGTTGCGTACAACGAATACTCAAAAGTGCAGGTAATGGGTAATGAACTGGAAGTTCGCCAGGAAATTGAAATATGGAAACCCATATCAACCCTATTTACAAAAGGCGATAAATTGATTGTGGGCCAGGAACGCAAACCCTACATGAGCAGCATATACCAGTATAAGGATGGTGAATTTAAAGTGACCAATGGTTTTAACGGAATGACCAATACAGTAACCTGCAGCGGTTTGATTCCCTCAAAAAACATAGCGTATTCAGTTGGCGGTCGCGACAATGAAATTGTTTTTTGGTCTTACCAGGAAGCCGATCCGCAAGACATGGTTAATTTTGGAAAAGAAGGCGTGCATTTAACCGGTTACGGCATGGCATTTTGTGCTGTTGGCTTTGCACAAAACCTGGTTGCCTTTACACAAGGTGATTGCGATGCTGATTTTGGTGAAGGCACACTGGAAGTTTTATTTGATATACAAAACGGTGGTTTGTATAAACTAAATAAAGATGAGGAAAATGTTTTTCGTGGCATTTATAAAAAACGGGGTGTTGAATCGCTTAAACACCGCGCAGGTGGAATTTTAAATTACCCTGATGCTATTTTGGGATATCATAAAAATGACGAAGAGCAATGGAGCGTTACTTTTGGCGAAACCAGCGGCTACGGTTCCAACTGCTACAGCTTTGCCGGCAATGAATGGATTGTTTCAGGTAACAAACCCGATATTTACGTGTTTAACAAAGACGCTGTGCAAACAGCTATTTTGCATGGCCATGAAGGTGAAATACGTGGGTTGTGGAGTGACAAGGACGGAAAGTATTTAATATCGGCCGGGCTTGATCAAACCATACGTATATGGAATTTAAGCAGCCTGAAAAATGAAAAAACCATTATGCCATATGAAAAATTATACCCTTCATCCATAAAATTTTTTAAGGAAAAATATCCCAGCCTCGATTTCAGCACTCCGGCCGGTATGCAAAAATTGTATGAAAACGTGCATCGCGATTTTGGTGAGGACACTTCAAAATATTTGGTTACGCCAACCGTGCTTGAACCCGAGGCCAATATTTTTGTGGGTTGGAATAATGAATGGATCATATGGACCAATGACGGGTATTTTAAAGGATCAAAGGAAGGATCAAAATACATTGGTTACCACTTGAACATGGGCCAGGAAAAAGATGCCAGATATTACCCGTTTGACCAGTTTGATTTAAAGTACAACCGGCCCGATATTATTAACCAGCGCCTGGGCATTGGCGATTCGCTGTATAACGAATCATTGAAAAAAGCGCACGAACGCAGGTTAAAAAAAATGGGCCTTAATGAAAATGATTTGACCGGAAATAAAAATTTGCCCGAAGTGGAAATTATTTCACAAGCCGAAAACACGGCTGAGCTCACGTACAAACTTGAAATGACTGCCAACACAACAGGTTCTGATCTTTTTAAAATAAAAATTTACAACAACGGTGTGCCGGTTTTGGGCACAAAGGGTTATAATGTAAGTGAATCGGAAAAACGTGGCCTGAAAAAAATGTTTGAAATCCCCCTGGTAAGTGGCGAAAACAGCATACAGGTAAGTGCCGTAAATAAAGAAGGGGCCGAATCGCTTATGGAAACAATTACCATTTTGTGTACCAACAAAGGCACCAAAGGAAATTTATACCTGGTAACAATTGGTGTAAGCGATTATGCAACCGCAAGTTTTAATTTAAAATACGCAGCAAAAGATGCGGGCGATGTGGTGGAGCAGTTTAAACAGGCAAAAATTTACGAAACCGTTTTTACCAAAACCTTTGTGAATGCCGAGGTAAATAAATCAATACTGCCTAAAATAAAAGCATTTTTGGCACAGGCCGGTGCAAACGACCAGGTAATTGTTTTTATTGCCGGCCATGGTGTGTTGAACAAAGAGTTTGAATATTATTTTGCCAGCCATGACATGGACTTTGAAAATCCCGAAGCAAAAGGCATTTCGTATACTGACATTGAAAATTTACTGGACGAGATAAAATCGCTTAAAAAAGTATTGTTTATGGATACCTGCCACAGTGGTGAGGTGGATAAGGACGATGTGGAAGAAGACAATAAGGCCATAGCCTCGGTTGACGATGTTTCGTTTCGCGCAGTAGGCAACAACATTAAACACAAATCGCTGGGCATGGCGCAAACCACCGAGCTAATGAAGGAAGTGTTTAACGACATGCGCAAAGGAACCGGGTCAAACATTGTGAGTTCGGCTGGCGGGTATGAACTGGCCATGGAAAGCAAGGAGTGGAACAATGGTTTGTTTACCTATGTTTTGCTGGATGGTATAAAAAGCATGCAGGCTGATTTGAATAAAGACGGTGAAATCATGATTAGCGAATTAAAACAATGGAGCGGGTACAAAGTGAGTGAAATCTCAAAAGGATTGCAGGTACCGGCTAACAGGAATGAGAACATTCGTTTTGATTATCGTATTTGGTAAATCACGTATAAACCTGGTAAATACCGCCATGTGAAAGAAACAACAAGGAGCCAAAAAAGCATTTATGCCATTGGTGGCTAAAAAATGAAGCGCTCAATAAAAAAATTCCCGGAACGTTAATTACACGACCCCGTTTTTTTCTATAAAAATAATCTTGGCTCAATCTTTGTAAAGAGATTTAATCACATGATTTTCAGTTCAATACATTCCTTTAAGTATTTCGTATTGGCTTTTTACTATCTTTAACCAATGGCTTTAAGGCAAACACAGTCGTTTAAACTTTTACAGAAGTTAAGTCCCCAACAAATTCAGTTGATGAAGTTGTTGCAGGTACCCACGTCTGAGTTGGAACAACGCATAAAAGAAGAATTGGAAATTAATCCCGCACTTGAAGAAGGTGAGCACGAAGACGAAAAGTTTGAGGATGAAAAAGACGAGTTCAGCAACGAAGAGAGCGACAAGAATACCGATAACGAACGCGATTACGACATTGATGACTATTTGCAGGACGACACACCCGATTATAAATTAAAAGCAAATAATTACAGTGCCGATGACGATGAGAAAGTGGTACCCATTGCACAGGGTGAAAGTTACCAGGAAGTATTGATTGAACAATTGAACCTGCGTAACCTGACCGAGCGTCACAAGCAAATAGGAGCTTACATTATTGGCAATTTGGATGAGGATGGATATGTGCGCAGGGAAATGGATGCCCTGGTTGATGATTTGGCCTTTTCACAAAATATTCAAACCGATGAAAAGGAACTGGAAAAAATACTGCATTTAATTCAGCAACTTGATCCACCTGGCATTGGTGCACGCAGTTTGCAGGAGTGTTTGATTCTGCAATTAAAACGCAGTGAAGAGGACAGCATAGGCATTGAAGTAGCCATTACCGTGCTGGAAAAATGTTTTGAGGAGTTCAGCAAAAAGCATTACGATAAAATTGTCAAAAAACTGCACATTAACGAGGAGAGTTTAAAGGAAGCCATTGACGAAATAATAAAACTGAATCCGAAACCGGGTGGGAGCATAAAGGAATCGTCAAAAAATGTACAGACCATAATTCCCGATTTTTTTGTGACCGAAGACAATGGTAAGCTGGAACTCACCTTAAACTCGCGCAACGCACCACAGTTAAAAATAAGCCGTGATTATGCCGAAATGCTGAAGGATTACGCAGCAAAAAAAGGCGGGGCCGATGATAAGAGTAAAGAAGCCGTGCAGTTTGTACGCCAGCGTATTGACAGTGCCAAATGGTTTATTGATGCCATTATGCAAAGGCAGCAAACCCTGTTGCTGGTTATGAATACCATTATGCAATTGCAGCATGAGTATTTTGTAACGGGTGATGAAACCAAGCTGCGCCCCATGATTTTAAAAGACATTGCTGAAATTGTAGGCATGGACATTTCAACCGTGAGTCGCGTGGCAAACAGTAAATATGTACAAACACATTTTGGAACATTTTTATTGAAAACATTCTTTAGCGAAAGTTTACAAACCGAAGCAGGCGAAGAGGTAAGTGCACGTGAAGTTAAAAAAATACTAAGCGATGCCATTGGTGCCGAGGAAAAAAAGCATCCGTTAACGGATGATGAATTAGCAAAGCTATTGAAAGATAAAGGGTATACCATTGCCCGCAGAACAGTTGCCAAATACCGTGAGCAATTGAATATTCCCGTTGCAAGGATGAGGAAAGAGATGTAATTACAGTTGCAGTTGCACAGGCAGCAGTAAGGAAAATCATATATAGGGTTTTGTATAAATTGCAAAACAGTTTATTCAGGCAGTTCATCAGTAAATCTCCATTGTATTTTTTTACAAAGCCGTAGGCACCTTATGTGTTCTGTATTTCTACGTCCCTATGCGGCTAAAAATCCGTGCAATTGGTGTAGTCTGTGGCCAATTTTGTCAAATGATAAATCCGCATATGAATAAATGAAGTATATTGTGTTACCAAATCATTACGCACATGAACCGGTTACGTTCCACGTTGTTCCTAATCCTTGTAATTGCTTGTTTTTCAAAAACTAAAGCCCAAACCATTGACCATTGGGAAAGCCTGGTATTAGCCAGCAATACCTGGAAATGGATAGAACCAACGGGCACCATTGCCAGCTGGGAAACCAGCGGATTTAATGATGTGAGTTGGAGCAGTGGTCCCGGTGGAATGGGCTATGCTGACGGGGATGATGGTACGACCATACCCGCAACAATCAGTGTTTACATGCGCAGAACATTTACCGTGGTGGACACATCGCTTATTGAGTACGCTGTTTTTAATGCTGACTATGATGATGGTTTTGTTGCATATTTAAATGGGGTTGAAATTGCGCGCTCATTTATGGGACTTGGAGGCAGTGCAACAACGTGGAACCAGGCAGCTGACGGAAACCATGAAGCGGCCCTGTATACCGGAGGCTCACCCGATTATTTTACACTGGACAAAGCTACTTTATTGAGCATGCTTGTGAACGGTACAAATGTACTGGCCATTGAAGTGCACAATGTAGATGCCTTTTCAAGTGACTTAACCGGAAATTTTTATTTAAACGTTGGCGTTAGTACCAGCACCGTTACCTATAGCCCGGTACCATCATGGTTTGTAGAACCCATGGTGTTTACCGATTCAGATTTACCCATTATTGTGTTGGACACACGGGGCCAAACCATTTTGGACGATCCACGCATTGTCATTGACATGGGCATTATATACAATGGCCCGGGCGTGCGAAATTACATGAGCGACCCGTTTAATGAATACAACGGAGAAATTAACATTGAATTGCGCGGCTCATCATCAGCGGGTTTTCCCAAACAAAGTTATAGCCTGGAAACGCAGGACACCAATGATGTGGCATTGGACGTTTCCATTTTTGGCATGCCCAGTGAAAACGATTGGGTACTGTATCCACCATACACCGACAAATCGTTACTCCAAAATTTTATGACCTATGAACTGGGGCGTGCGCAGGGCCATTGGGCACCGCGTTGCCGTTATGTTGAGTTGGTGGTGAATGGTGATTACCGTGGCATTTATATTTTCATGGAAAAAATTAAACGGGATGGTGATCGTGTTGACATTGCCAAATTAACCCCAACCGATATTAGTGGCGATGATGTTACCGGTGGGTACATTTTAAAAATTGACAAATTTACAGGCGGTGGCGATGCATTTACATCCAATTTTGAATCGTATGCAGGTGCCTGGCAGGACATTTATTTTCAATACCACGATCCGAAACTGAGCGAAATGGTGGTGCAGCAAACAAACTACATTCAAAGTTATGTTGACGATTTTGAAACTGCGCTTAATGGGCCAACATTTTCAGATGCCGTAACAGGTTACCCAAATTACATTGAGCCAATAAGTTTTATTGATTATTTTATAATGGACGAAGTGGCGCGTAATGTAGATGGATACCGGTTAAGCACATTTTTTTACAAAGCAAAAGACAGCGATGGCGGAAAACTGCACATGGGTCCACTGTGGGACTTTAACATTGCCTGGGGAAATGCCGACTATTGCAATGGCGGTTTGCAAACCGGTTGGGCTTACCAATTCAACAGCGTGTGCGGTGGCGATAGTTACCAGATACCATTTTGGTGGGAAAAATTACTAACCGATACAACATTTACCAATCAGTTAAAATGCCGGTGGGAATTTTTACGCAACCACAGTTTGAATACCGACACCTTAATGAACATGATTGATTCATTGGTGTTGATGCTGGATGAATCGCAGGTGCGCAATTACCAGCGCTGGCCAATTTTAGGAACCTATGTGTGGCCCAACAATTACGTGGGTGCTACGTATGCCGATGAGGTGGCGTACTTCAAATTTTGGTTAACCGGCAGGCTCACCTGGCTTGATGCAAACATGCCGGGCAATTGCACAGCAACCGGTATTGCAGAACAAACACAAACCAGCTTTTTTACATTTCCAAATCCGGCTACCGATGTAATGTACGTGCGCGGTGATGTTAGCCAAACAAATATGCCGGTGCTTATAAGAGATGTTTCAGGAAAAATAGTTTACAGTTCACCGTTCGCAGTGGGGATGAGTTTGGACGTACATTCACTTGCCGCAGGGGTTTATTATGTGAGTTTGGGTGGTAGTACCCGAAAAATTGTTATAAGCCGTTAAAACATTGTTCAATTTTCATACGTTAATATTTCTTTTCATTAGCTTTATTGGGTGAAAAAACTCGCCATTCTTTTTTTATTTGTTTCAGGCTCCTGTTTTGGGCAGGTCGACTCGGTGTACATAAAAAAATGGGTTTTTGCCACAAATGTGCATACCAATGCCAATGGGTGGTTTATGTTTTCTATTACACCTTCAATTGTTGCAAAAAAGGACCATCATTTTATTTCCATCGGCCCCAAAATATTTATGGATCCGTATATTGATAGCTACAAAAAAACGCTGGGATTTGATATGAGCTATAGATTTTATACGAGTAAAATGAATAAGCGCACGAGATTGTTTTTCCCTTTTGTTTCTGACATAGCTCAATTTCATCGCTACAGTGAAGGATGGTCAACTGGCGACTTTGCCCCTCCGGTGTATAAGCACTATTCACGAAAATTCTTTATGATAAGTGCATTTATGGGTTGTGGATTTGATGTTCGTATTTTTCAACGTTTTCACTTAAGCCAGTTCATTGCTTTTGGAATTATTCATGAAAAATCCATTGTAACATATTCCTTCCCGGATGATCCTTCAAAGAATTCAAGCGGGAAGGATAAATTGACCGAAAAAGCAGGCATGCTTAATATTGGCATTGGGTTTGATTTTGTAAAAAGAAATAAGGCGATTTACATACCTGGAAAACTTTAAGGGGCGTGTTTTAAACCTACCCTGTGGTTTTTTTCATTGCCGTCTTTTCGTAAATTCACATATGCGAATTTTAATCATTACAGCACTTGTATGTTTTGGATTCAGTGTGTCGCCTGAAAAACTGGTGAAACAAAAAACCATTCGCTTCCACTTTAAACAAAAAGGTGTACGAATGGTTTTCAGGAATGGTGACTATGCGTTATATTTTAATTATACAGATTTTTTTGCGGGAGCAGGTACTGAAAAAATCAGGAACGCATATGATGCCTATGCCGAAACACAACGGTTTTATGCGCCACTAAACGGCTGTAATGAACAACTACACGGTAATGACAGCCTTGTTTTTCATATAGAGGCAACCGGCAGGATTTTTGACTTAATTCAAAAAAGAAAAGTTGAAATTGAATACAAAGGACACCCGATTAAAAAAATAAGTCTTTACATTGACAAAACATGTCCGCCAGCTGCAGCAATACACTGGGTTTACAGGGAAAAAATGAGTGGAAAAAATGTTTTTGATTATTATGAAGTGTCAATTGGGTGTCCAGCCTTCTGAAAAATTTACGGATTATTTCTTTTTTGGACGCGTTACCTTACTGCTGTTTTTACTGGAAGTGACATCAGCCGAATCATATGCAGCTATCCTCACTTTGAGCTGCATACTGTCACCGGTATTTAAATAGCCTTTTCTGGCAAAAGTAATGGGTTCAATTTTATTGATTTTAATTTTACCGGTTGAGTCGAGCATTAATTTCTCAAATTTATCAAGGGCCTCTTTTGTTTTTTCATCCACAATTTTATTCCCCTTATCTAACTTTTCGTTCAACTCCCTCAACAAACGTTGCTCCTCGGTTTCACGCGGCCCGCACGAAAACAGGATTAAACTGAAAGTGGTGAATATAACTGGGCGCATAATCGGATTCGTAATTCGTTATTCGAAATTCGTGATTGTTTACCACTCCCGCTCAAACTGCTTCAAAAACCGTAAATCATTGTCAAAGAAAAGTCGCAAATCATTTACGCCATACAGCAACATGGTCATGCGCTCAATGCCCATACCAAATGCGTAGCCGGTGTATTTTGTTGAATCAATTTTGCAGTTTTCCAATACGTTTGGATCAACCATGCCGCAACCCAAAATCTCAACCCAGCCGCTGCCTTTGCAAATGTTGCAGCCTTTGCCTGCACAAAACGGGCATGACACATCCATTTCGGCACTGGGCTCGGTAAACGGGAAGTAAGAAGGGCGCAAACGTATTTGTGTTTTGGAGCCAAACATTTCACGCGAAAAATGCAATAAACATTGTTTAAGATCAGCAAAGGTCACACCCTCGTCAATATACAACCCTTCAACCTGGTGAAAAAAACAATTGGCACGGGCTGAAATAGCCTCGTTACGGTAAACGCGCCCGGGCATGATCATGCGAATGGGTGGTTTGTGCGTTTCCATCATGCGCACCTGCACACTGCTGGTATGCGTACGCAGCGCTATGGGATTTGTACCGTTTTCAATAAAAAAGGTGTCCTGCATGTCACGTGCGGGATGCTCCTCGGGAAAATTAAGTGCGGTAAAATTATGCCAGTCGTCCTCAACCTCGGGGCCCTCAGCCACGGTAAACCCAACTTTTGCAAATATGTCAACCACTTTTTTGCGAACAAGTGAAATGGGATGACGTGAACCGTTTTCGAACGAGTCGCCCGGCAGGGTTGGATCAATTACGGTTGATTTATGCTGCACCGATTTTGACGTTGAATTTTTGAGCAATTCAATTTTTTCGGTAGCTTTTGTTTTTAGCTCGTTAAGAACTTTGCCCAGGGTACGTTTCTCCTCGGGCGAAACGTTTTTAAAATCATCAAACAACTGGGTAATAACGCCTTTGCGACCAAGGTAGTGAATGCGGTGCGCCTCAGCCTGATCAGCACTGGATGCTGCAAGGCTGTCAATTTCGGTAAGCAGGTTGTCAATTTGTTGTTTCATGCGGAGCAAATTTAGAAAAAAATCGTTTTGTGTTGTCATAGGTGTGGGCATGTAAAGGTTCGCGCAGATCCCGCAGACCTACGCAGAAATGGGTGTGAGTGTGACCCAATAACCTGTTAGCAGCAGTGATTACTATACATGGTTTATGTGTTTTCACTGTAGAATTTGCCCCGGATAGAGCCAAATAGCCCCGAGACTTTGAAACCCAATTTCAGTAGTAAATTTAGCGAGGGCTATAGGCGATAGCCGGATAAGGCGCCAAAAAATGCGTGTAAAGCCTGCTACCTGTGGCTGGTAAAAATCTATTTATCTGCGAAAATCTGTGTTATCTGTGGCTATTTAACTCCTATTTTTACGATCCAAATGAAATTTACCTGGTTAACCAACCGCAAGGAAGCCGAGGACCGCTCGAACGCACTGGCATCCATAGTGCTAACAGCGCTTATTGCGGTGGTATTGTCATTCCCGGTATACGTGTTTTTTTACCGGTTTATGCCGCCCATGTTTATGGGAAGCGTGCGCATTGACACATACCTGACCTTTATACCGGTGTACATTGTGGTGTTGTACCTGGCACTGAAAATACGGCCCTGGTTAATTTATGCAATTATGGCCGGCTCATTTGTGTTATTGCTTACAGGTGCTGTTGGTGTATATGGTTTTGGCGATTTGTATGAAGACTATAAAATTGTGGTGTACAATTTGCGCGAGGGATTAAAAGCTACGTATTTTGAAAAAGAGGGTGACGAAAGTTTTGGAAATGCCGAGCGTTTTAGAGAGGCCATTGATTTTACAAATCCCACCGTGCGCGATTTTGCGGTAAATGTTGCAGTAAAACATTTTGATGCATACAGCAACGCAACGTACAACCGCAAAATAATACAGTATTTTTCAATTTTTAAGGAAATACGCACCAAGTGGCGTTACGTGTTTGACCCGAGTGAAAATGAATTTTACTCAAAGGCCAGCGCAACTATACGGTTGTTAAAAGCCGATGATAAGTTTAAGGGCGACTGTGACGATTACAGTATTTTTACAGCGGCCTGCATTAAAGCAATTGGCGGAAGAGTGCGTTTGGTGCGTACGCGTATTGTTACACCTGAAAAAACCACAGGCCATGTGTACCCCGAGGTGATGATTGGGAACATTAAAGACCTGGAAAATATAAATTACCTGGTACACGAGGTATTATTCCCCACCGAAAACCAGGGCAAGCCCATTTATTTTTGCAAGGATGCTGATGGAAGTGTATGGCTGAATTTTGATTACAGCGATTTTTACCCCGGTGGGCCTTATGTTTCACGTTTACGCATAGCAACCATTGAAATTTAAGCTGTAATGGAAAAAAAAATTGGTGTATATTTAGCAGCAAAACCAAATTTGTTTAAGCTATTTTTCATGCGCAGTAAATTTTTAGTCATTGTATGTTTTGTGTTTTTTGCTGGTGCTGTTTTTGGGCAAAGTGCAAAAGAGTTGAATGTCCAGGCCGAAGCCATTATCAATGACGATCCCGACAAATCACTGCAACTTGCGCAAAAAGCCTTGAAGAAAGCAAAAGCCGAAAAAAACAGTGAGCAGGAGGCTGAGGCGTATTTGAATGTTGGAATGGGTATGTATTACCTGGACGATTACAAAGGCGGAATAAAAGTGATAAAAAACGGCCTGGCCATTGCTAAAAAAATTGGTGACAAGGATTTGGAAGGCCGTTGCGAGGGCATTATTGGAGAAATTTATGTGTACCAGGCCGCCTATAAAAAATCACTTGATCATTTAAGCAGGGCGCGCACTATTTTTGAAGCGAACGGAAACACCAAAGACCTTGCGCGTTGCAACAACAGCATGGGTATTATTCATAAAAACCAGCACAACTGGAACGAAGCCCTGGTATATTTTAAAAAAGGATATGAGCTGGGTGATGATGTACGCAAGGGTGACGCATGTCTAAGCATGGGCGAGGTGTATATTTTAAAAAAGCAATTTACCGATGCCGATGAGGTGCTCCAAAAGGCTGTTGATTTAGCAAAAAAAAACAATGACAAGTTTGTATTGGCCGATGCCTACATGGCTTTGGGTGAAGTTAACATTGCTTTTGGAAAAAAAGAGCAGGCCTTTGCATACCTGAACGATGCATTGGCCATTAAAGAAGAGGTAGAGGACCAGCAGGGAATTTCAAAAGTATGCAACATTATGGGTGACCTGTATATGGCCAACGGTGATTCAGAAAAAGCGCATGCTTTATTTTTACGCTCAGCTGAAATTGCCAGTGAAATCAATACACGGGAAGAGTTGAAAGACGCTTACCTGGGCCTGTCAAATACATACCACGCCAAATCGGTTAATGACAGCGCATACCTTTTCCTGGACATGTACAATAAAATAAACCAGGATATTCTAAATGAAGAGGCGTCAAAAAAACTAAGCCAGATTGAAGAAGGGCTTGTAGCCGAGAAACGAAAACAGGAAGAAGAACACCAGGCCTTTATCAATACCATACGCATATGGATTTTTGTGGGAATCATTTTGATTATTGGTGTTTTTGGATACGTAATGTTTAAGCGCTACCGTGAAAAGCAAAAAGCCAACGAAGAAATTTTAAAGCAAAAAGAGGAAGTGGAAAAGCAGCGGGCGTTGGCCGAGGAAACCATGAAAATTGTTGCCGAAAAAAACCACGAAATTACCGACAGC
>DATGXI010000127.1:0-4085 GCA_035299065.1 Flavobacteriales bacterium | reverse complement strand
TTTTTGTGTAGCTGCTGCACTCGTAGTCGCCTTATCCAACTGGGCTTTCAGATCGGCAATTTGTGAATCTTTAGCCGTACCCGATGTTGTCAAAGAATCAATTCTATTTTGCAAGTTTTTTTCATTGAGTGTGTTAGCCGATTGAGCATCGGCTAATAACTGTGTTAAGTTGTTTGCTTTGTCGGTCAATGAAACGATCACACTATCTTTAGAGCCCACCGTTTTTGCAAGTGTTGCAATTTGGGCTTTAGCATCATTCAACTCAGTGTTCACAGTAGCTAGGGCCAAAGCATGTTCTTTGCTATCGTCTTCAATTTGTTTGGTTAAGGTTGCAATTTGGGTATTGGCAGCAACCAAATCGCTCTTTAACTGGTTGACCTGCGTGTTTAATGCATCAACTTGTGACTTTAAATCATTGATAGTCGAATTGTTCGTTGCCTCTGTATCAGCAATCTGCTTTTTCAACGAATCAATTTGAGCAGTTTTGTCACCCGAAGCAGTGCTTAAACTGTCAATTTTTGTTTGCAGTAATTTTACTGTAGCAGCATTGTTGCTTATTTCTGCGCTCAATTCCAACGCAAGGCTATTCGATTTGTCAGATAAACTAAGAATTGTCGAATCCTTGGCACCAATATTTTTTTCGAGCAACGTAATGGTTGATTTTGCAGTTGTCAAATCATCATTCACTTTTGCCAACTCAGCGGCACTGGTCTTAGAGTTGTCGGCCAATTGAGTTTTCAAACCGTCTATAGCTGAATTGGCAGCATCCAATTTTTGTTGCAAATCGTCAACCTGGGCATAAATAGCATCTAACTTGCTATTCAATCCGGCAATTTTAAGCTCATTTGAAGCTATTGAATCGTTTATTTGTTTGCGCAACGCAGTAATCGTAGAGTCGCTCACATCCTGCGATGCAGTTAACTCGTTGAGTTGTTTTTGTAAAGCAAGAATACTAGCAGCACTCGTTGCTTTTGTGTCGGCCAGACTTTTTGTGAGTTCGTCCGATTTTGTTTGCAGGTCTAGAATCTGGGTATCTTTCTGTCCAAGTGTTTCGCTTAAAGTCGTGATTGTCGATTTTGCATCTGCCAAATCAGTGTTCACTTGGTTGAGTTCAGCTTCATTGGTTTGTTTGAAGTCGTTGAATTGCAGTGTTATCGACTCAATCGTTGCATTAGCTGCGTCTAATTGCTTTTTAAGCTGGTCTATTTGTATTGTCAATGCATTAATGCGAGCTACATTTATTACAATGGAATCAGCAATTTGTTTTTGTAAGGAAGTGATGTTTTTTAGAGCAGCATCTCTTTGTGTAACGGCACTGTCTCTTTCATTAGTCAATTCTTGAAGCTTCTGGGTAAACGATTGAAGTTTGGAAGCTAAAGCAACCTGTTTGTTAAGTAAGGAATCAAGGTTTGATTGTAACGTTTTTTCAACACCGGTAGCCCGGGTTATTTCCGTATCAACCGCCACACTACCTCCAGCCGTTTTTGCATAAAATGCATAAGGCACACTCAATAGCTGGCTTATACCCGAAATTGAATAAGAGTTTCCGCCTGTCGGGTCTGTTTCTGTTTTTATAAAGTACGGGCCTGCTGACCAGTCTATAGCACTAAAAGTTCCGCTTACTACAGAACCTGAGCCAATTTCAATGCTGACCAGCCCGTTGTCATTTGAAGTTGCTGTTTGGGTTTCAACATAGACGGCCGCCCCTTCAGCAGATCCCTGCAGGATACTTATCTGCATGCCAATGCTTTGGTTGGCCAGTAATGTGTTAGCCGGGCTTCGTAGTACAGCTTGGTGGCTGATTTTCTCGGGTGCTTGTGCAAACGTTGTTGCAATGCAAAAAATTGCGACTAAAATTGAGTAAATCTTTTTCATTTAATGTAAGTTTGAAGTTGATATTCTAGCTCCGCTTGCATCTTTTGCAATGAGTCAATATTGGATTGTATCTTTTTTTCAGAATTATTAGCCCGATTAATTTCATTGTCCAATGAAATTATCTGGTTGGCTGAATTGGAATAAAAAGCATATGGAATACTTAAAAACCGGGTGGTATGTGCAATGCTATAATCCGTTCCACCGGCAGGGTCTATCTCTGTTTTAATGAAATACTGTCCTTTCGACCAGTCGATTGAACTGAAGTTTCCGTTAACTACAGAACCACTGCCAATTGCTAAACTTATTGTACCACTTGCGTTTGATATGGGATTTTGAGTTTCAACATATACTGGAACACTGTTGGTAGAATCGCGTAAAATGCTGATTTGAAGTCCGATATTTTGGTTTGAAACCAATGTGTTATTTGTATCGAGAATCACGGCTTGAAAGCTAATTTTCCCAGGCGCCTGCGCAACTGCTATAGCCATGATAAACAAGGCTATACAAGTTGAATAAATTTTCCTCATATTTATTCTAATTTTTTATGATTTTAAATGATTTCAGTTCGTTGTTTTTAGATGCAACTTTTAGGAAATAGGTACCTTTTGCATATATACTCATGGGAATTTTGGTGGAAGTTGCCGATACCTTGTTGTTTGCCAATGACTTTCCGTTGATGTCGAAAAGCGTATAGGATAATTCATTGTCGAATTTATCTATTTGCAAGATAAGGTAATCGTTTGTCGGGTTGGGATAGATTGATGCTTTTAGATTAATGCCTGGTGCATTAAATCCTGTGATGTTCGAAATCACATACACTTGCTGTAAGCCTTCAGATGTTGAACCGGTATTTCCAGTGCTGGTTGTGTAGAAAGTTTGGCCTATGGTGTAGGAGGCCTTCCCTCCTTTTCCTGCTGCAACGCCACCAGCGGCTGGTGTTGCCTCTTGTGCATGTAATGCTTGGCAGGCACTACATAGTAATAACAACACCGTAAAAAAGATTGATTTTTTGTCAGTCATTCCAATTTTTGTTTTGATTCTATTTTTTTGTTTGGGAATAATTATAATCTGTTGATTTGAATATAGCTAAACAATAGGAGGCAAATAACTTTAAAAAACACTGAATTAAATGTGCCAGGAAATAAAGGTGCAAAGATAATGTAAATTACAACGATTATAAAATGGAATTTGATATAAAGCGAAAATAATGATAATTTTATCAGTAAAACTACAATATTTAGACTGTTTGCGCTGTTTTTGAAACACAATTGTAATAAAACAATAATTACTTAAGACAAAATCTTGATGAAAAAAGTCCGATATACTTTTCTGTATACCGGACTTTTTTTATTACCAAAACGTTTAATTAACTAAAACAACATTGCCAACCTACGGCCAACGAGGAAGATGAGTTTCGCTATGCTGAAGCGAAAAAGCAAGGCTCATACCTTGCATATTCAGAATCGAGGCTGACTCAATTTGGATTTTGAGACAGCCTCGTTTAATTTATAGTTATTTGGATTTCCTCATCATCCATTTATGCCGGATATAATTGTCCAATCCAATAAGGATTAATGAAAGCAAGGCAATGTAG
This sequence comes from Flavobacteriales bacterium, assembly GCA_035299065.1. GTDB lineage: Bacteria > Bacteroidota > Bacteroidia > Flavobacteriales_D > UBA2798 > DASPJQ01. Next base: position 616 of record DATGXI010000127.1, on the reverse strand, counting down.
ATACTGAATTCATATATCGATTTAGACTCTGACGAGAAGTGCATCTTCGGGAACTTGGGAAGTTCGAGTCTTAAATCGAATGAAAAATAGGTATTGAACACGTAAACAGCCAAGCCTATCAACGCCAGCGAAACTCCCGAAACGAGGCATAATCCAAGGACATAATCCCGTTTTTTCTTTCGCTCTGCAGCGCGGTAAACCTTTGCCATCAAACGCGAATTGAAGTCGGCAGAAGGTCGGGGGCTTTCGGTCGATTGTAATGCTTTTATTATTGCTTTATCGTTGTTCATCTTCGTTTCATTTAGTCATTAAAACATATAGTTTCTTTCTCACTCTGTAAAGTTTCACCTTTACATTATCACTCGTCAGGTCTAGCACCCTCGCCAACTCTGCTACCGATTTATCTTCGGTATAAAAAAGCGTTATCAGCGTTTTTTCTTCCACATTCAGTTTGGCAATAGATTCTTCGAGTTTTTGTAGTTTAATTTCATCCTCGTCCCTGTCAAAAAAAGTTTCTATTGCCTCGTCAGGAACGCTTTCCATCATCGTTTCGTCCACTGACGGGAAAACCATTTTTCGCTTTCGGGTCGCAGAGATGGCCGTATTATACGCTATT
>DATGXI010000126.1:0-2428 GCA_035299065.1 Flavobacteriales bacterium | reverse complement strand
TGGATACCGCCAACCGGTTCATGCCAGCCGATACGGTAAATGACAAATTAAACATGCAAACCATACACCGCGTGTTTAAAAATCAAACCAGCATGGAAAGCGGTTTTTATTTAATGTCGGAAAATGACACCCTTTACAAATTCAAACACTACTACAATGCACAGGGCTTATTGACAAAACGCATACTATATGACCGCAATTTCACAGCAAAACGATATGATTCAAGTATAGAAACAGAGGTGTTTGAATATACATATGATAACGAAGGCAGGCCAACAAGCCTCAGTTATAAGGAAGGTATAAGTGAACCGCTTGTTTTTAACCTGAAATGTATCATGCCCGACAAATATGGAAATATGCAACGTATGCAAGTATACGATCAATACCATGTTTTATTGCGTGAAGTTGGGTGGTATATGGATTATAAGCAATAAACCGGATGTATGCATTCAATTCACCAGCAATGAAACACAACGTAAAAAATACAAACCCGCAAAGGGAGGCCGTTGATACCGAAAATAAAAAGGGACATAAAGGAACCAGCGTAAGTGAGGAAAGTATTGACACCCTGAAAAAAAAGAGTAACAAAGAAGTTGCCAAAAGTCCCGTGGAAAAAGAGAACAAGGAGCAAAAGCAACCCTAAGCGAATGAAATTAATGCATGGCTGAAAGAGAATTATTACAAAGACCCGCAGTAGATTATGCTCCCGAAGAAGAGGTAGTATCAGGCGGAGCTTTGGATAAAGAAGGCACCAGTGTAACACCGGCTACAGGCGATGCATTAAACAATCCGAATACGGGCGATGACGATGCGAAAAATACCCTAAAGAATAAGTCAGCAAATAACAATGACGGTGCTAACGCAGCAAGTAGCGATGATCAGGGCAAAAACAATGTTCTCAAGCAACTGGAGGATTTTGGCATCCTGCCAGAGGATCTTTCAGTTTTGAGCGGGAAAAAAAAGAATGATCTGGAAAACTTTATGGCTTTGCTTTCCTTGTTTAAAAGCGGGGTAAAGCCAAACTGGTCGGGCAATGTTTTTGATCTTGAAAGCATGATACGAAGCCAAAATGTAGCGTATAAACTTGGAAGTGGAGATCCAAGTAAGTTATGGCGTATTTCGTTTTACGTAACACCTGAAGATAGTGGACGTATCATAATTCAATACACCTGTCATGCACCCGGTGATAAGAATTTCAAGTACGGAAGGTTTTTCAGGTATAAATCATGGTACAAGGGCGATGGTAAAGAAAGTGAAGAAAAGGATAAAATAAAGCCTACAATCGCAGATACGCCAAAAACCACCGAATCCGAAAAACCGGCAACTATTCAAGGTACGGAAACGAATACCGCAAGTGGTGGTAATGCAAATAAAGACACAACCGTAACTAAGAAAACCGAACAAGAGAAAAAGGTTCTGAACGAAAGCAAAGTTTCTGCTAACAAAGAAAGCCAAAAGAAAACTACCGAAAATAAAAAACCTGCAGCTGACAAAACAACAGGGGATAAAAAAGCAAACAACATTACCCCGGTAAAGGATACGGCAAAAAATACAGGTAAGCAACCTACTAAAAATACCACAGCCCAGGGCGCTAAAAACACAACTGCGAATAAAGGTACCAAACCTTCAAGCGGTGCGCAAGGTGCAAAAGGTGGAACGGTCAATTCAGGTTCAAAACCCGGAGGAGGAACAAACAGTGCACAAACATCAAATAAAAAAACCACAAAGCCGCTATCACCCGAAAACCAAAAATATGTTGGCAAGCGCGTAAACGAAACTGCGTTTGTAAAGGCACGCACCAGCGAAAGGAAAAAATTCAAAGGTGTTATTTTGCATCCCAAACCAATTGGTAGTTCGAAACCCGAAAATGGTAAAATTTACAAGGGCGGAACGTCTATGAAAATTCTTGCTTATGGCAATGACGAAAACAAAGGTTGGATATATGTAAAAATGCCCGATGGGCAGGAAGGATGGATCTCATCAGATTGGATTACTAATGCCAAAGAAGGGGACGACAAAAAATACACCTTACATTATGTGGAAGAAGGTGAAACAGCCACAAACTTATTGCAAAGCATTAAAGGCGTACAACGTGATATTGGTTATGACAACAAAACCTTTGCCAATGCCATGTACCTGCTCAACAAGGACAACCCTGACCTTGTACTTGACCCTGCCTTATACAAGAAGAGTTTAGACGACAATTCATACAAAAACGTGGTTGACCCCTGGGACGCTGAGAAAAGGGCCATTTACCAAAGCATGCGCATCAAGCAAGGCGGGGTAATTAAAATTCCAACCAAGGAGACAATTGACAAGATGATGACCAGCGGGCAGATACGCACAAGGCCTGAATGGTTTAACAAAGGCGTAAAATTTGGGCGTATTGTAGAGGGATTGTTTGTAGGTATACCAATAGGCATAGGTA
>DATGXI010000125.1:0-15786 GCA_035299065.1 Flavobacteriales bacterium | reverse complement strand
TGTTGTTAGCTTTGTTTGGGTTGTGTTGATTTTGGCCACCACCCTTATTTTGGTTATTACCGCCTTGATTATTTCCTTTGTTTTGGTTATGTGGTCCGCGGTTGGGGTTATTGTTTCCGCCCTTTTTTTGATTCGGATTTTGATTTTGGGCGCCCTTATTTTGTTGTTGCTGATTTCCCTTATTTTGATTAGGGTTTTGATTTTGGGCACCTTTATTTTGCGGTTGGTTTTGCGCTCCACCTTTGTTCTGGTTATTACCCCCCTGGTTATTTCCTTTTTTGAAATTTTTGTTGCGGTTTTTACCGTGTTTCTTTTTGGTGTCATCAAAACGGGTAATACTATCCTGTCCAACCACGTTATCGTAGTCAATTTTCTTCACCGGCTTAACTTCGGCCTCTACATAGTCGGTAAGGTCATCGGGAAAAATATTTTTCTTGTTCTGTTCAATGATGAATTTGACACGTTCGGTTGAAAGCGCTACATGCGGGCCAGCTGCCTCACCTGTATAAGCATACCATACTTGTTTCCTGAAAATATCAGTCTTTTGGTGAACGGCAATTCCTTTTTTGGTTTGAAGACGCACGTTGGTTTCAGGCAAATGTTTGTATGCCTCAATGTACATGTCCAACTCGTAATTCAAACAGCATTTTAATTTGCCACACTGGCCGGCCAGTTTTTGCGGGTTTAACGACAATTGCTGATAACGCGCTGCCGAAGTTGATACTGTTCTGAAATCATTCAACCAGGTGGAGCAACATAGTTCGCGTCCGCATGAACCAATTCCTCCTAAGCGCCCTGCTTCCTGTCGCGCACCAATCTGGCGCATTTCAATTCGTATCTTAAATTCTTCAGCCATTTTTTTAATGAGCTCACGAAAATCAACACGCTCATCGGCTGTATAATAAAAAGTTGCTTTTGTTTTATCACCCTGGTACTCCACGTCACTAATCTTCATTTGCAGGTTGTGTGCAAGGGCAAGGGTACGCGCACGGTGCATGGTTTTTTCCTCCATGGCACGAGCTTCCTTCCACTTCTCAATGTCTTCTTCTTTCGCTTTCCGGTAAATTTTCTTTATCTCCTGCGAATCAAAATTCATGTTTTTACGGGCAAGCTGAGTTTTAACCAACTCACCGGTAAGTGTAACAACTCCTACATCATAACCATGGGTTGATTCCACTACAACCACATCGCCAGTGTAAAGATTATTGTGGCCACCACTCTTGTAAATGAGCTTACGGCCGTTTTTAAAGCGGACCTCTACCCCGTCAAAAGGTTTCTGACCAGTTGGGAGTTGCATGTTTTCAAGCCAGTTGAACACACCCATTTTCCCACAACCACCTGAGGCACAATGCCCTTTATTCCCACAACCGGCTGGGGTACCACCACTATTTGAACAATTTGTGCACGACATATTTATAGTAAACTATAAAGATAAAATTAGTTTCAATGCTTAATGCAAAATAGGTGTTTCATTGTGAAATTTTAAGGCCGTTTTTATTAATGGTGCCTGGTTGACAAAGTGACCCTTGTAACAAAAAAAGAGTTTTAGCGTTATTTGCTCAAACTTAACCCACACATCATGCACAAACTACGTTTTTTTTCAATGCTTTGTCTACTGATTGCAGGCAATGCGGCAAAGGCCCAAATGGGCAGCCAATCCATTTATTATTCGAGCAACCATTGGCAGTATTCCCCGGCCGACACGCTTATAATCTACAACCTTGTACAGGATTTTCTCAAATCGGAGTCCATTGAGCCCCTTCAACATCATTTGCGCATAATTGGCCATACCGACTCAGATGCCAGCAACGCCTATAACCAGGAATTATCCAAAAAACGTGCAAAGGAAATTGAAAAGTATGTTTCGCGTTACATTAAAAATCCTATGCTTTATTCCGTTGCCTGGTCGGGCGAAGAATACCCAAAAGATATAAATACAACCGAAGAGGGAAAAGCCAAAAACAGGCGTGTTGAGATTTCTTATGACAAACATTTTTATCCTTCGTGCGGTACAAAACCATTCGAATACCAATACAATGCCTGTCAACGTTTTTGTATAAACCCGTTAAAAGACACCTTTATTGTTGGGCGCCAGGGAACCGCCATTATCATAAAGGCTAACTCCGTTATATTGCCCAAGGAATACAAAGGCCAATGTGTGACCTATGAGTTGAGAGAAGCACTCACTATGACAGATATGTTCATGATGCAATTAAACACAACAAGTGATGACAAAATTCTGGAAACAGGCGGAATGATTTACCTGCGCGCCAAAATTGACAGCAACAACCTTGTCATAAATGGCAGCAATAAAATTACAGTAATGATACCTGCCGATACGTTTGATTCACGCATGGGCTTGTTTGACGGTGTAACGCATAACGACACCATTCTGGATAATTGGATAAGGTCTAACAATCCATTACTGGGAGGAAACCTCAAAGCATTCATGATTGATTGTTACATTGAGAGTATTAGTACTAAAAAGCCCTTTGAAAATTGCCCTTTGTTCTTTTGCAAAATAAAGCGTGCGCTTACTCCAAAGTCAAAACGAAAAAAAACAACAACACCAACTACCGTTAATCCAAGAGGGGCCGACTGTGCAACACTTGATTCCATGCGCAGGATTTATGGCGACAATTATGATAGAATTGCACGCATATTAAAAAACAAACAGGTAGAAGATGCGCGCAAACGCATGAACCAGGGTAATGCAAGTTATGACGATGTGAACTATTATATTTTCAACATGTCCGACTTTGGGTGGCGTAACATTGATTGCTTTAGTGCTGCAAATGGCTTTGCAAAAGTAAACATTACTGTAACTGATTCAACCCACAACACCTTAAGCAGAATGGTGTTTAAAGGCATGAAGGTAATTCTTTCACCAACCGGTTCGTATGCTGATGCAACCAGATTTCAGGGCATTCCCGTTAACATGGACGCCTGGATTATTTCAACGAAGCGCAAGGAAGGAAAAATATTGTTTTCGGCTATTCCACTCACAGTTAAAAACGACACGGATTTTAAACCCGAATACAAGGAAATACAACCTGCCCAACTGGAAATTTCACTAAAAAAAATATTTGGTGATTAAAATTGCCGGCACTTTAAACCTGCTAACTAATCCATTGGAACAGTTATAGTGTAGCTTGTACCACTGGCCCTGTCAACTTCAATTTTTGCGTCAATTTGCCTGGAAAGAATTTCAACCAGTTCAAAACCCAGTGAATTTGAGTTTCCGGGATCAATTGAGGCGGGCAAGCCTATTCCGTTATCAGAAATGGTTATTTTGAAGTCGTGTAAACCTTTGCTCATGCCAATGGAAATAATTCCTTTTGGACGGTCAACAAAAGCGTATTTAAACGCATTTGTAATGATCTCGTTGATGATTAGCCCGCATGGTATAGCTTTGTCAATTTTAAAATAGACTACTGATGTTGTGAAATCAAATTCAAATTTAATGTCTTTGGTACCATCTGAAAATGTTTCCAATGACATTTGTGCAATGCTTCGCACATAACTGGCCACGTTTACAAACTGCAGGTCGCTTAGATACAATTTTTCGTGTACAATGGCCATGGTCTTTATGCGCTGCTGGCTCGACTGCAATATTGAATTCAAGCGTGGGTCGTTAAGGAATGACGACTGCAACTTGAGCAAACTGGAAATAATTTGCAAGTTATTTTTAACGCGGTGGTGAATTTCTTTGAGCAACACTTCTTTTTCAAAAAGTGATGCTTTGATCTTTTCCTCAGCCTTTTTTCGTTCAAAAAACATGGGAACATCGTACACAGCCGATGATTTTCCCTGTTGCTGTTCCTTGGTAAGGTATTCGTGAATGCGATGTGGCGGAGCCATAATGAAGGTACAATGTTCATCGCCTTTGGCACGGCACGAAACCTCTACGGCAGTGAGCGAAAGTCCAAAACTTTCTTCACACCACCCTGACGAATAACCTGCGTTCATGACACATACCGGGAAAGCCGATTTTTTTCCCGTCTTTATCCACGATGAAGATTCAAATGAATAGGGATGGTTGAACTTCAGGAAAAAATTATCATCAGGTGTTGGCTTGCTTTCAGTTAAAATGTCAACAAACGCCCAACCAGAGTAGGCAAAATGAACGGGCCCGGCTGATAGTTTACTAACAGGATCGGTAATTCCCATTTTTTTGGTAAAGTTCTTAGCGTCTTCAATTCCCAATACGTGTGCAATGTCAAACAAAAAGTTTTTACCAATTAAAATAGCTTCGGCTTCACCGCGATCAGAGTACAGGTCAATGATTTTATTGAAAAATTCATATGACAGGGCTGATGCACGAACAAGCACATACCGCTCATCATTAATGGTAATTGTTCCTTCTGACGGGCGCAAATTAATGCGCGTGAAGTATTCACCAACCGTTTTTTCGGCCACATTAAATAATTCCTGGAATTGAGGAGGAGCCGCAACTGTTTTACCTGTAACATGGGTATGATAGCCTTCCCTTAATGCCTTGTTTTCGGCCTCAAGTTCAGCAATACGTTGGTGCAACTCTTCAGTACTGGAATTCATTATTGCCGCAAATGTAGCTAAACAGTTTTGCCTGCAAAGTGAATTACCTGTTTTTTAGACGAAAATAATACCTGTATGTACAATGAAAAAACTCACACTACCTGTGTTTTTTTTTCAAGTGCCTTTGCACGTATTTGCGCAAACAATTACTTAGCTGCAGCCACTGCGGTATTGGGAGCTGCGTCAAGAATTTCCTTACTTGTTCCCGCAGCATACTGTTCAAAGTTTTTATTGAACTGGCCTGCAAGTTTGTTCAGGGTTTCATTGTAAGCGTTCTTGTCTTTCCACGTATTGATTGGATTCAATATCTCAGTAGGCACATCAGGGCATGAAGCCGGAACCTGTAAATTGAAAACAGGAATGGTTTCATAGTTTACTTTATCAAGGTTACCGTTCAAGGCAGCTGTAATCATGGCGCGTGTAAACTTCAACTTCATACGCTCACCTACACCATATGAACCGCCTGTCCATCCTGTATTCACCAACCAAACATTTACGTTACCATTCTTTATTTTTTTACCAAGCAACTCGGCATACTTAGCAGGATGCAAAGGTAAAAACGCACGTCCAAAACATGCACTGAATGTAGTTTGCGGTTCGGTAACGCCCATTTCAGTACCTGCAACCTTTGCAGTATAACCTGAAATGAAATGGTACATGGCTTGCGGTATGGTCAATTTTGAAATTGGAGGCAATACTCCAAACGCATCACACGTGAGGAAGAAAATATTTTTAGGATCGCCACCCACGCTTGGGCTTACGGCATTTTGAATGTAATGTATAGGATAACTTACGCGCGTATTTTCTGTTTTTGAATTATCGGTGAAATCTACAGTGGTTGTGTCTTCGGTAAAATTAATGTTCTCCAACAATGAACCAAACTTAATGGCTTTCCATATTTCAGGTTCTTTCTCCTCGGTCAGGTCAATTGTTTTGGCATAACAACCACCTTCAAAATTAAACACACTGCCATCAGCCCAGCCATGCTCATCATCACCAATCAAACCACGATTCGGGTCGGCCGACAAGGTTGTTTTACCTGTACCTGACAGACCAAAGAAAACTGCGGTATCGCCATTCTTACCAATGTTTGCCGAGCAGTGCATTGACAAGGTGTTTTTTTCCTGTGGCAGAATGTAATTCAATACACCAAAAATTCCTTTTTTAATTTCACCTGTATAACCCGTTCCACCAATTAAAATTATTTTACGGGTAAAATCAAGGGCTGCAAAATTATGCTGACGTGTACCATCAATAGCCGGATCAGCTTTAAAACCCGGTGCACAAATAATGTTCCATTCGGGTTCAAAGGTTTTTAATTCATCTTTGGTAGGGCGTAAAAACATGTTATACGCAAACAAGTTTGACCACGGGTACTCAGTCATTACGCGAATGTTCAAACGGAATTTAGGATCGGCACATGCATACACATCGCGCGCATACACATCACGGTTGGCCATGTATGCTACTATGCGCTGACGTAAACGCTCAAATTTATCTGAATCAAACTTAATATTGATATCGCCCCACCATACCGTGTTTTCTGTTTTGGCATCGCAAACAATAAATTTATCTTTTGGTGAACGTCCTGTGAACTCTCCGGTATCAATTGCAAGCGCACCGGTATCTGCTAAATTACCTTGACCCGTTATAATGGTTTCCTCAACCAGCTCAGCAGGTGTAAGGTTCCAAAAAACCGTTGATGCATGTTGTAATCCAATATAACTTAAATCGTGCTTGTTGGGAGTAATTCCGAAATGGCTCATAATTTTATAAAAGTTTAATTTTTAACAATTTACAGTTGCAAAGATAGCGAATTTAACGGGCAGGTTTCCCGTATTTTATGAACCCGTAACAATTTGGAAACCTGAAATTTACAAAAGATTTACACCGCCTTTTTTACCATTACAAAATCATTCATAAAATAGCCATCGCCAATATCGAAATCGGCAACGCTTTCAATGATAAACCCATTTTTGAAGTAAAAATTAATGGATTTGTAGTTCTGCCTGTTAACAGTTAGTTTGTACGAGGTATTTGACGGGTACAAACCACAAATCAAATTAAATACTTCGGTACCCAGTCCCTGCTTTTGTTTTTGCTGAAGCAAATAAAATTTATGAATGAATACTTCATTTATTTCAGGCAAGTGGGTTACAGCTATAAAACCCACTCTCCTTCCATCCAACTCCACAAAATAAAACACGTGTCCCTTTTTTTCATACTGCTCCAGCAAGGCTTTTTCTGAATAAATTTTTGCCAGCATATAATCCACCTGTTTTTGCCCAACTATAGCAGGATAATGATCATTCCAGGTAATTTCAGCCAACCGGGCTATTTGATCCAGTTCGTCTTGTTTGGCTATGATAAGTACAGGGTTCATGGTTTTACGAATGTACGTATTATTCCTCCTCTCTTTTGCCGCTAAGGGCACGAAGTAACGCCAAATAAAAGTCTTTTTTTGGATTCCAAAGGCATTTCCTTCAAGAATATAATCCCAATGAAGCTTGAAACATTCGCGCTTATTCGTGGAAGAAAAACCGTGGGAATCGTTACCAGACACATTCGTGCAATTTGTGTCATTCGCGGCTGTATTTATCTTAAAAAGGGCTACATTTTCAACAACAACCTGCATTTCTCACAAAACACGCCTGTTGACTTATCAATGGTAACAATGGTCTCATTGGCATCATTCATTACACAAGATTTAACAGGGCAATGCGGTAAGCCAAACGTATGCCCTATTTCATGTACCGAAATGTTTTTAAGCCGTTGCAAAAACGTTTTTTCATGGGCATTGCGCGTCCATAAAAAGGCGGTTGAAACCACACAGGTATAACCAGGACACGATCCCAATCCAAAAATTCCCCAGTCAAGATAGCGGGCCCGCGGTTCCTTCACTACTTTTTTACCATTCTTCATCATATGTTTGGTACAGGTAATTCCATGATGCGTGATCATAATTGTTTTTAAGGCCTGCCCTTCGTACATTGAATTCAAATAACGCAAAATTGAGTCGGCCCGGTAGCGGTTACCACGCATTGGTGATCGCAGTTTTTCAGGCAGGGCGGGCGATTCTTTCACTATAATCTCATAGGGAAAAGCCTTTTCCAAATGCTTTTGAAGGGTATCAATATATTTTTTTGAAACGTGCGTGTCATACACCAGTAAAACGGGCAATGTTGCTTTAACGGGTTTGTTTTTACCTGTAGTTTTATTGGCCTGGTTACATCCTGAAAAAACCGCCAGGCAAATAACCAAAACTAAAATACGCCTCATACCATTTTCTAATTTCATTCAAAATAGCAAATGATCAGGGCCCGGCTGCACCAATATAATTAAACGAAAGGATTAATCTATAATTCGCTAAGACGCTACCAATAAACCGTATTGGTCAGGTGATGCTTCACATAATCATCAATAGCCTGTTCAAGGCTCATGAACTCCTGTGTATAACCAATGCTCCTGAGTTTTTGCATATCGGCAATGGTATAATACTGGTACTTATCGCGAATGTCAGCCGGAATGTCAATGTATTCAATGTTCTCCTTTACACCCATGGCGTTGAATGTTGCTGCCGCCAGGTCATAAAATGCGCGTGCTTTACCTGTTCCCAGGTTATAAATACCTGAATTTTTACGGTGCTCCATTAAAAAACAAAGCACCTGGGCCACATCTTTTACATATACAAAATCACGCAACTGATACCCGTCTTTATAGTCAGAATTGTGTGAACGAAATAATTTTACTTTTCCAGTTGCCTTAATTTGATTGTAGGCATGAAAAACAACGCTGGCCATGCGTCCCTTATGAAATTCATTCGGGCCAAATACATTAAAGAATTTTATTCCGGCCCAAAAAAACGGTTTCTTTTCCTGGTGCAAAACCCATTTGTCAAAATCATTTTTTGAATCGCCATACGGATTAAGGGGTTTCAATTTTGGCACCAGCGCATGCTCATCTTTGTATCCATGTTCGCCTAACCCGTATGTAGCAGCTGACGAGGCATAAACCAATGGTAAGCCATATTTCACACAGGCATTCCATACATTTTTTGAATACTCCACATTCAATTCATCAAAAATGGTTTTATTGAATTCGGTCGTATCGGTTCGTGCACCCAAGTGAAAAATAAATTGTACCCATTCCTGGTTTTCGTCAAGCCATTTCAAAAAGTTGGTGCGCTCAACAAGTGCGGTGTATTTTTTACCCGAATAATTACCTTCCTTTTGCTTGTGTGAAAAATCGTCAACCAAAACCAGGTCATTAAAACCCAGCTGGTTGAGCCTGCTCACCAAACAACTTCCAATAAAACCGGCTGCACCTGTAACAATTATCATAATTGGCCTGAAAAGTACTAAAATCCTGCATACCCACGTGCGGTACTTTCTCTATATTTGCACCCGTATGGCATTGGTTTATATAACACGCAAAGAGCATTTTAACGCAGCCCATAAACTCTGGAACGAGAATTGGAGCCAAGAAAAAAACCTGGAAATGTTTGGCAAATGCGCCAATCCTAACTGGCACGGGCATAATTATACCATTTACATTACCGTTAAAGGCATTCCCAGCGAAGACACTGGTTATTTTATAAACCTAAAAGAGCTTAGCTCGCTAATCCGTACAAAAATTACCGACCGTTTGGACCACCGCAACCTGAACATGGATGTGGATTTTTTAAAAGGTGTGCAAACCAGTTGTGAAAACGTGGCCGTTGCCATTTGGCACCAATTGGTACATGATATAAAAAAATTAGGTGGCGACCTGCATAGCGTAAAATTATACGAAACGGAAAATAACTATGTGGAGTACCTGGGCGAGTAAACCCGGGCAGTTTTTTTCCACTTAATCAGTTAAAAAAATTGATAAAAATATACTACTATACGAAAAACAAAACGTCCATTTAAACGAACCTACAGTCCACCCTTTAACACCCCGTTTCAATCCCGCATACATCTCAATACTTATATCTCAATACGCAGTCCGCTTAAAACATGAAAAAAGAAAAAGAACAACCACAGGAAACCGAGGCGCTCGGCAAACATTATAAAGAAATTATTTCGTTACTGGGTGAAGATCCATCGCGCGAAGGCTTATTAAAAACACCTGAACGTATGGCCAAGGCCATGCAGTTCATGACCAAAGGTTATTACCAATCTCCTGAAGAAATCCTGAAGTCAGCCAAATTCAAGGAAGATTATAGCCAAATGGTATTGGTAAAGGACATTGATATGTACAGCATGTGTGAACATCATTTACTTCCTTTTTTTGGCAAAGTTCACATTGCCTATATTCCCAATGGGCACATTGTTGGCCTTAGTAAAATTCCACGTGTAGTTGATGCTTTTGCACGCAGGTTACAGGTGCAGGAACGCATGACCAATGAAATTCGCGATTGTATACAAAATACATTGAATCCGCTTGGCGTAGCCGTTGTAATTGAAGCGCAACATTTGTGCATGCAAATGCGCGGTGTGCAAAAACAAAATTCACTCACCACAACATCGGCATTTACCGGTGAGTTTTTAAAAGAAGCCACCAGGGCCGAATTTATTTCCCTGGTAAGTGTTAAGCTTAGGTAGTAAGAATCAAGAAGTGCAAAGTACAGGAACAAAACTGTGAATATTACCGGGCTGCCCCCTCGGGCAAGGTTCATGCATACACATTAACTTCCAGGTACCCTCGGGCCGGGTCTTCGGCTATACTCCTCGCCTTAAAACCAGGTCATAAAAAAGCTTAAAGCCGCTGCGGGGTATTTGCCTCACCCCCTGGCAGGGTTATTCAGTAAAAAAAAAAGAATCTCCGGTTAAAGCACGTACACTCATACCCATATTTTTTTATTGATTATCTTTCACTCCACTAAACCTACGCTACTAAATACCATTATCCTACATCTTAATACTAAGATATGCGCGTCAAAAAATTCACCTGCCACCATTGCGGGGCGCCAAAAGTAAACCCGTACAAAAATCCGTACATCGTTTGCGATTACTGCTCGCACATGATTGATGTGGATTATACAGCTGGCCTGCAGGTTTGGAACCATTCTGAAGAACATACGGCCAAATACACGGCTAAAAAACAAAAATTTGAGAAAAATTCAGCCCGCTATTTAAAAGAGAAAAATAAAAAAGCTTACTGGCAGGAGCAATATGACTACTGGGATTTTTATTATACCCATTACCCTGAATATTTGCCGCCATCAGTTCCAAAAGGTGAAAAATATGCCTTATTTATTAAAGCTGCGGCCGACATGGCTGTTGAAGCCATGGATGCTGATGATACAAAAATGGCCGATCAATATACAAAAGCCTACAGCAGCCTTGAATACTATCAGAAAAACGGCCAAAGTTATGTAACGTATGAATCGTTCATAAAAATGATTAAAGCCTACCTGGCAACACAGGAACAGGCATTCCGTACCGTATACGACAATCCTGCATATACTATTATGCATGAAGTATTGCCTGAAAAATTTCAGCTGAAAATGAAACTGTCGCAAATTGCACAGGTTTGGTCACCCTATTTAGAGAAACAACATGCCGATAAATTTTTAAAAGCCTATAACCTCGAGCATGAGTATGTTGAAATACAGGATCCTGTTCGTGAAGCTATAAACTGCAGTGATTGCAAACAGGAAATTCAGGTGCCAAAAGGTGCATTGGTTGCCATATGCGAGCATTGCCGCACCCACAACACCATTCGCAAAGTAACCCATTGCCATAGCTGTGGGTTTGAAAATGAAATTCCCGAAAACTGGAAAAATGTGTTTGATTGCAAATCGTGTAACACCGAGTTAAGGGTTATAGAACCATTATTTGGGTAGTTGAAATTTGAGGCTCGCAGCAACGTGAACGGCCTACCTTCAAAAAATATTTACTTTAAAGGATGTATGATTACCACATATCAAACCACACCCACCTTTAATTTCATTGTTGTTTTTTTAATAATTTTCATGCTCAAACACACACGTCTCACTACTCAGGTCTCACTATTCAATACTATACCATGCGCATAAAAAAATTCAATTGCCACCACTGCGGTGCTCCAAAAGTAAATCCATACACAAGTCCCTGGATTGTTTGCGACTATTGTTTTCACCTGGTTGACGTTGATTATGCGGCATCAAACGCTGCGTGGACCGCTGACGAGGTTAAAATGAAACAAATGGATGAAGCAAAAGAAGAACTTGACCGCGTGTGTAACGAATACCGCGAACAAAAAAACACTGAGGCTTATCGCAAAGCACAATACCAATACCACTTTAAATTTTACCAGGCCTTTCCAACCCTGCTCACGCCTACTATTTCAAAAGGCCCAAAACTCAATGCGTTTATTGAAGCTATAGCCAATGCCGAGACCGAAACAATGTACTGGCGCCAGCAAGGGGTTTATAAACCCATGCACGAAGCTTACGCGGCATTGCTTTATTATTATAAAGACGGCAATGAATACATTGAATACGATTCATTCATGCGTTATTTTGCCGAAGTGCGAAAAATACAGGAACGTATTTTCAGGGTGCAATATGACAACCCTGCACACCGCATTTTTCACGAAGCAGTTCCCGAGGAATTTCAGCGCAAAATGCGCATATCTGAAATGGCCCAAAAATACGTACCCGTGCTTGAACAGCCCCATGCCGATGATTTTTTAAAACAGTGTGGCCTGTTGCATGAATTTGTTGATTTGCCCGATCCTGTTCGTGAAAACATAACCTGTGGCGGCTGCAAAAAACATATTTTGGTTGCCAAAGGGGCGGTACGTTGTATTTGTGAAGACTGCCGGCACGAAACTATTTTGCGTACTTCTGTAAATTGTCATAATTGCGGAAGTGAACATGAATTAAAACCCGAATGGAAAAACATTTTTGACTGCACCAATTGTAAAACCGAGGTAAGGGTTGTGATACCAATTTATGATACGTAACAATGTAGTGCGTGGTTACCACCAATAAATCTGTGACCATGACTACTGCGTAGCCATCACCTTCCCGTACAACCAGGGCATTTCTTCATTCAACAGCACTATTTCATTCTTGCTTACAATTTTAAAACGCATGGTTTCAGGATTGTCTTTATTGATCTCGCCTTCGCTGGTTTCATAACCGGTGGTAATTTGCAGAATCCCGTCCTTTACAAATCCGCTTATAATCGGGTATACCGTAATTGAACGTATGGCTCCGCTGTAAATACTCATTTTACCGGCCACTGCTCCATTTATTATTTCCACTTCCAGCGTATAGGCATAACGTATCATATCATGCGCCAAAACTTTATCGCCCCTGTTATCTTTCCAGTACTCCCGTTCAAACCGGTAGTGCCCGGCAGGCAAATCGGCTATGGGCTTGTACTTATATTGTTTTACTTCTGTTTTGATATCTGTTTCCTTTATCACTTTCCAGGCATTCCCTTCAAGCCCCAGCATTAAAACGGCATCGTATTCTTTTTTTCCACCTACCTCACTGCAAACTTTCACAAACTCAGCAATTATGTGCATGTTGGCATCATCGCCAATGGTGTACATTTCCATGTTTTTTAATTCCTGTTTAAACCCCGGTTGTTTTTGCAAGGCTGTCATTTTTGATTTTACACAGTCGGCATTGCTGCGTTTTACCAGGTAAAAAGCCACTTCGTTTGCGTAAACCGCTTTTAGCTCATCGGCATTGCGGTCATTGATGCCTTTGTTCCATTTCTCCACTATGACTTTGGCAGCGTTCAACTGCGCAAAAACGCCAGCGCCCGATGTAGAATCGGGCGCCTGTGCGTGTATGTTTAATACAACTATGTTCAATAAAAGAATGCAGGCTAACCGCATATTTTTTGAGTTACCAGATTTTAGCCATTTTGTCTTCAGGCATGCGCATTTTGCTTCCTTCCTTTATGTCAAATGCAGCAAAAAATTCTTTCATGTTGCTCAATGGACCCAGTACACGGTATTTCCCAGGTGCATGCACGTTTGTGTAAATCTGGTTCTTCAACGCTTTTTCAGTATACTTTGTACACCATATTTGGCCGTATGCTATAAAGAAACGTTGCTCAGGTGAAAACCCGTTAATTGTTTCACGCGTTTTACCTTTTAACGAATGCTGGTAGGCGTAATACGCAATTTTTAATCCGCCAAGGTCGGCAATGTTTTCACCAATAGTCAGCGCACCGTTCACGTAAATGCCAGGCAAGGCCTCATATGAATTAAAACAATCAATTAATTTTTGTGTACGCGATTCAAAGTTCTTCAAATCTTCAGGCAACCACCAATTGGCCAGGTTACCAGAGGCATCAAATTGCGCTCCCTGGTCATCAAATCCATGTGTAAGTTCATGACCTATTACAGCACCCATGCGTGCATAATTTACCGCATCCTCTTTGGTTACATCAAAAAATGGTGGCTGCATAATTCCCGCTGGGAAAACAATTTCATTCCACAATGGATTGTAATACGCATTTACAATGTGCGGAGGCATTTGCCATTCACCCTTATCAATTGCCGCATTTAATTTTGCCAGGTTTTGTAAATGATCAAACTCATTGCAGTTCCAGGCATTTTGCACCAGTGATGCGCGTGAAATATTCAGTTTTGAATAGTCGGTCCATTTATCGGGATAACCCAGTTTACGAATAAAGGATCCCAGTTTTTCATGGGCTTTTTTACGTGTATCCGGACTCATCCATTCCAGTGTATCCAAACGTTGTTTGAATGCAATAAAAATATTGTCCACCATTTCATTCACCCGTTTTTTTGCTTCAGGGCTAAATGTTTTGTCAACAAATGCATGGCCCAATGCTTCATTGGCAGCCGAACCACCAATAACACCCAGGGCGCGTTTCCAAAGCGGTTTCATTTGTTTTGCGCCACGTAAGGTTGTTCCAAAAAATTTGAATTGCTCTTTTTCAATGGTAAGCGAAAGTTTTTGTGAATTTGCCAAAAACACCTGCCACTTTAAATAGTTCTTAATTTCAGGCAATGTTTTTTTAGCCAGAATATTTTCAAGACCGCGGAATGCTTTTGGCACCGTTACAATTACTTCGGCAGCTGGAGCGGTCAAACCAATGGTTGTTGAATACACATCCCAGTTGAACGAGGGTGACATTTTTTTGAAAGCATCCCAGGTCATTTTGTTGTATTGCGCCTGTATATCGCGTTCCTCCAAAGGCGTTGCACTGGAGTCGGCCAACATACTTTCAATACCATATACATCCATGGCTGCTTTTTCAGCATCACCGGCTTTTTTACCCAAAAACCCAAACATGGTTTTTAAATGGGCCCTGTATGCTTTTTTTATTTCTTCTGAAGCCGTATCTTTTTTTGTGTAGTATTCATTTGACGGTAAACTAAAACCGCCCTGGCCAAAGTACAACATCATTTTGGTGTTGTCTTTCATGTCCTGTTCAACCTGGGTTCCAAAAAAACCAGGCATTCCAAAACGGTGAATGTGGGCCAGGTATTTGGCAAGGTCTTTTTTATCCTTTAGGGCATCAATCGCGGCAAGTTCGGCCTGTATGGGTTTTATGCCGTCCTTTTCACGTTTTACTGAATCCATTAGCGTAAAATAAAAATCACCAATCAATTGGTTTACGCTGCCCTTTTCATTTTTTTGTTTGGCAGTTGATTCAACAATGTTGCGCAATACTTTGTTGTTGTTATCTGATAAAATATTGAACTTGCCCCAGCTTGCCTCGCTGGCAGGTATGGCCGTATTTTTTATCCATTTACCGTTTACGAAATCAAAAAAGTCAACCGATGGGTCAACCGATGGGTCCATGTCCTGGAAATCTACTGTTTTTGCATTGGCCTCATAGGTAAAGCCGGGGTTCGCACTGTGTATGCCGTGGATTATGGCCGATGATTGGCTTGATGATTCAGGATTAACTCCTGCTTTTACCAGGTTAACCGGTAAGGTTAAAATCCCTGCAAGGGTCCCTGTAATTAAGACTGCTTTTTTCATTGTTGTAAAAAATAAAGTATTAAGCCAAAGTTAGCTAAAATCCCTTATTTTTTACACTTCATTTTTATGTGCGGTATATCATCCTCGAGGTAAGGCTTACTAATGGTTTCAAAACCGAATTTCATGTAGAATTTTTCGAGGTAGGATTGGGCGGAAATGACCACGGACTGTCCCGGCCAAAGCGTATCGCAGGCCTTCATGGCTTCCTGCATAAGCTTAAAACCAACACCTTCCATGCGGTGGCTTTTGGCTGATGATACGCGCCCAATGGATGGTTCGTC
>DATGXI010000124.1:0-59596 GCA_035299065.1 Flavobacteriales bacterium | reverse complement strand
ACTGTGCTCATGCGACACAAAAAGTGCTTTTACACTGGACATGGACAAACCAAGCCTTTGCATGCGCTTATCTATTTCCCTGCAGGAAATGCCTGCGTCAACCAATACCGCATCATTGGCATTTCCAACGTAATAGCAATTACCGTTACTACCTGAATTGATGGAGGCTATATAAAGGGACATGCTGTAAAATTAGTGGAATAAATTTTGTTATTGGTCAATGTTGGTAATTTATGCCCACGTTGTTGCATAATGGCAGTGCGAACACCTGTGCACCGGATACCTAATGAATAGCTTATCAACAAATCAACCCATTAGCTAATTATTTATTAATTTAAGCGCACAAAATGTCCATTAAATCTTACGTATACCGCAAGCTGCGTTCCAAAAAATTCTGGAAACGGTTGGTCATAAGTATTGTTATTGTACCCATTGTACTCTTCTTTGCGCTTGTTGGTATTTTATACTGGAAACAGGACGCCATTGTGCAGCATTTACTGAGCAGTATGAATGAAGATTTTAAAGGACGCATTGAAATTACGGGTTCGCATATTTCGCCTTTTGAAGAATTTCCCTATATATCCATTGACCTGGAAGGGGTAAAAATATACGAGGATAAAAAAACCCATAAAAAACCTATTCTGGCCATTGATGATGCTTACCTGGGATTTGACCTTTGGACCATTATTTCGGGCAAAATGGAAATTAAAATGCTCGAGCTAAACGGTGGTCACATTGACCTTGTACAGCATAAAGACGGTGAATTTAATGTTGTAAAGGCGTTTGCCAGCAATAAGCCCATTGAAAATGCCAGTGAAGAATTTCACCTTGACCTGAAAGAAGTTGATTTAAAAAACATTGAGTTTACAAAATTAAATGAAGCCAATAACCTGTTGATTGAAGCCGGTATTAATTATGCCGATATTGTTTTTAAAACATCGCCCAGGCACGTTTACGCTTCGCTTGAATCAAAACTTCAACTGAATGTAATTTCTAATGGCGACACCACATTTATAAAACATAAACATTTTGACCTGGATACCGAAATTGATTTTTTTACCGAAAAAGAAATCATGACGGTGCGTCCAACCAATGTTAAACTGGAAGGCGCTGAATTCAAAATGAGCGGAAAAATTGATTTTCTGAATGACGCTTACATGGATTTTAAATTCAGTGGCGATAAACCAGACTTTGCTTTGTTCATGGCAATGGCACCTGAAGAAATACATCCGATATTGGAACAGTACGATAACAAAGGAAAAATACATTTTGATGCACGCGTAGTTGGTAAAAGCACAAATGGCCACCGGCCCTACATCAAAGCAAATTTTGCCTGTAAGGAAGCTTATTTTGACAATACAGTAGCCCATAAAAAACTGGACCAGCTTGGATTTAAAGGTTATTTTTCAAATGGAAAAAACCGCGATTTCAGTACCATGGAGTTTAGGTTGGAAAATTTTACAGCCCGCCCAGAAGCAGGTAAATTCACAGGAGATTTATATGTGAAAAATTTTGAATCACCCGAAATTAATTTAAAACTCAAATCAAATTTTAAACTTGATTTTTTAGCAAAATTCTTCAACATAAAAGGGTTAAGTCAATTGGATGGCAATATTGCTCTTACCATGAATTTTAAAGATATTATTGATTTAAATCACCCCGAAAGAAGTCTTGAGAAATTAAACGAATCGTATTTAACAACGCTAAAAGTAAGTAACCTGCGGTTTAAATCAACTGCCTACAGGCTACCCGTGCGCGACATTGACATGTATGCTGAAATGAAAGGCCATATTGCGCGCATTGAATATTTTAAAATAAAAGTGGGTAAATCTGATTTCGACTTGAGTGGAATTATAAGTGACTTCCCTGCCATTGTACATCATAGCGCAAATCCTGTTAAAACCGACCTGTCCATTAAATGCCGAAAACTTGACTTATTTGAACTTACCGGTGGCGATTCGCTAACATCCATCAACGAAAAATTCAGGAAAGTTTCTCTTGACCTTTCGTTCATCAGTTCGGCACGCGCCATAACCGAATCCAAATCACTGCCTGTTGGTGAATTTTTTATTCGAAACATGACAGCTAAACTCAAACAATACCCACATTCGTTTAACGATTTTCATGCCGATATTTTAATTGATGAAAAAGATATTCGCGTGAAAGATTTTAAAGGTAAAATTGATAAAAGTGATTTTTTGTTTTCGGGTATGCTTTATGATTACAACCTCCTCATGAGCAAACACAGCACCGGTGAAACAAAATTTGAATTTAATTTTAATTCAACAATGCTGCAACTAACCGATATATTTTCTTATAAAGGTCAAAACTATGTACCGGAAGACTACCGCCACGAGGAGTTTGACAATTTAAAACTTCATGGGATGAGTTATTTGCATTACAATGACGGATTAAAATCACTTGATATGACCATTGACCGTTTTGACGGAAAAATGAAAGTTCATCCCTTGCGTTTTGAACATTTTAAAGGACGAATTCACTATGAAAGTGAACATCTGGTTATAGAGAATTTTTCAGGGAAAATGGGCCATTCTGACTTTCATACAACCTTGCATTACTACCTGGGCAAAAATGAAGCCATACGAAAACGCGAAAATCATTTTGAACTTACAGCTTCGCGACTTGACCTTGACCAGTTATTGGCTTATAACCCCGCTCCCGTTAAAGAAGGCGCTGTTAAACCTGTTAATCACGATGCGGGATTCAATATTTATGATTTGCCTTTTACAAACATGACCTTTGACCTGAATATTGCACACCTAAATTATCACCGTTACCTGCTAAACGATGTAAAAACAAAGTTCAAAACAACCAAAAACCATCACATTAACATTGAAAAATGCCATATGAATGCAGCTGGAGGTTCCATTGAAATTAGTGGCGATTTTAACGGAGCCGATCCGCATAAAATTTACTTCACTCCAAACATTCACATTAAGCATGCCGACATTGACAAATTACTTTTCAAATTTGAAAATTTTGGACAGGACCACCTTGTATCTGAAAACCTGCACGGCAAATTTACCGGTACAATTACCGGAAAAATACATATGCACAATGACCTCGTACCAAAAATTGATGATTCAGAAATTCACCTTGACATGCTGATTACAAACGGAAAACTTCAAAATTACGCCATGTTTGAATACATGTCAGATTACTTTGCCGATAAAAACCTGAAAAGTGTGCATTTTGATACGCTAAAAAATCACATTGACCTTACCAAAGGTGTGCTTACATTGCCCAATATGACCATTAATACATCCATAGGGTTTATGCAGGTTTCGGGCAAGCAAGACATGAACCTGAACATGGAATATTATTTCAAAATTCCATGGAAAATGGTTACCGAAGCCGGTTCTTCCAAGCTATTTGGAAAGAAAACCGAAGAAGTTGACCCAGGCCAGGTAGACGCCATACAATATGCCGATCCAGAGAAAAAAATACGTTATGTGAATATAAAACTCACTGGTAATGCCGAAACGTATAAAATATCACTTGGCAAAGACAAAAGTCACAAGCAAAAGTCAGCGCATTAAATCGGCTGCAATTACACACCGGCAAAAAAACAGGTTTGAAACGCGAATTTTGTACCAATTGATGCAAATAATAAAGCTGGTATTTTCCTTCCTGTGACCCTTGTATATTTACTTCATGAAACGCGCATATACTGTATTTATCCTGCTTGTATTGGCTTCCTGTGCCGGCAAACAGCCAAAAAAAAGAGAGGCTATATTAAAACCCGGAATTGATTTTGAGGACACCACCTCAATTAAACGCTTGGAAACTGAAAGCAAAAAAGCGGTTTATTCCTTGTTTGTGTATGATAAAAAAGGGCAAATAAGCGATTCGCTGCTGCATGGTTCAGTTTGGTTTGATTTGGTTAAAACCGATTGTGAACAGCCCTTTCCTTCAGGGCTTGGCTGCTACCAGCAACCCATACAACAAACTTTTCTTCATATATGTGCTTTAAAAACCAATACGTATGAGGAATTTTATTCGGGACCGGCCGATACGGTTTATCCAACCAAAATCAATAAAATTGTAGAGCAATTTAAACCTACATCAGGGCAAAGCTTTTTTACCACTAACAATTGTTTGCCGTATTATTTTTTTTTAACGCAGGTTGATTCAACCTCGTTGTTTATGGCCGACACGCAATATGGGCTTTTAAATTTCATGCGGCTGAAAACAAAAAAGTACGATTTGAGTTATGGAATTAAGCGTGGCGAAGAGGAAATGGTAAACATGTGCAAGTATATGGAAATAGAATGGAAAAAACAGGTTGACGTGTTTATGCTGGATGACAATACTGTGTATAAAAGTTTTTTCAGGCGGTGGCGCGAATTTTGGGAATGTGGTCAAAAATACGATTATGCACCTGAGTATGCACTGTTAAAATTAGCACCGGTTGATGGCCTTAAACGAACTTATCCCAACCATACGCAACGTGATTACCAAAACTGGTTAAACAACCCGAATTTTATTTTTTCGTTTATTGCCATGAATAAAAAAACCGATACGTTGTTAAATAATATACGCGTAAAAACATATCCCTTACAACTTATGACCCACAAAGGTATAGTGCGCAAAGGACAGGGACTTGATTTGAACAAAGACAAAC
Organism: Flavobacteriales bacterium; assembly: GCA_035299065.1. Taxonomy (GTDB): domain Bacteria; phylum Bacteroidota; class Bacteroidia; order Flavobacteriales_D; family UBA2798; genus DASPJQ01. Next base: position 54,951 of record DATGXI010000124.1, on the reverse strand, counting down.
ATGCTGATGTATTCTGGTATAACCACATTACATTTGAAGGGCCATCCATGCCTGTACGCCATACCATTTTGTACCTGAAAATAAACAGTGATTGGACGCCCGTTTACATCATAAAATACAACGAATATTCGGGTTATGAAACGTATGAATTTTAGATCAGTCGCATAAAAGCATACGTTGCTTTTTTATCTCGTTCAACTTAATTATCAATAACTTAAAAAAGACATGGGTAAGGGCAACATCCAATTAGTATAAAAATTGGTTTTTATTGTGTAAAACAAAAAAAATACTAAATAATTAGTTTTGTAAAACATAAAACCTTTTATCATAAAAGAATGTCGCAAAAAAAAGAAGAGGCTGAGATGAAACAGCCAACAATAGTGGGGATAGGAGCTTCAGCGGGTGGATTAGAGTCAATCATAGCATTTTTTGAAAATGTTCCGCAAAATTCAGGTTTCGCCTTTGTTATAATACAACACTTATCGCCCGATCATAAAAGCCTGATGGCCGAGTTGCTAGGCAAACATACAACCATGCAGGTTGTTGAGGCCGTTGATAAAACAAGACCAGAAATAAATAAGGTATATCTTTTACCCAGCAAAAAATTCATGACGTTAAAAAACGGGCGCCTTTGCCTTCATGAAAAGGAAAAAGGAAGTTTACCCAATAATTCAATTGACTTGTTTTTTGAGTCGCTGGCCTCGGAGCTGGGAGCTAATGCCATTGGCATTGTGCTTTCAGGCACAGGTACTGATGGCACAAAAGGACTTGAGTCCATTATAAGTAACGGGGGAATAACCATTGTACAGGACCCAAATACGGCTGCATTTAACGGTATGCCCAACAGCGCTATTGGTGCAAAAGCTGCAACCATGGTGCTAACACCCGAAAACATGGCTGCCGACCTGATTGATTACATCAAGGAACCGAAAGACATTAAGTCGCTTCATGCCCAGGTTTATTCCGATGAATTGACCATGGAAAATATTATTATGCTTATAAGTAAAGTCGGGCACGATTTTAGTCATTATAAAAGTCCAACACTTATACGCAGGCTTTCAAAACGCATGACCGAGTTAAATATGCAAACACTTAAGGAGTACTACTCTTATTTGGAAGCAAATTCTTCGGAAATTAAAATTATAAGCGAACAATTTTTAATCAACGTAACGCAGTTTTTCCGTGACGATGCGGCATTTGACATATTAAAATTAAAAGTCATACCTGCCCTTCTGGAGGGTAAAAAAGAAGGCGATGTTGTAAAAGTGTGGAGCATTGCCTGCAGCACGGGTGAAGAAGCCTACTCGCTTGCCATTTTGTTTTGCGAAGTGATGGAAGCAAAACAAATGGAAGAAATAACCATTAAAATATTTGCTACCGATGTGGATAAGGATGCCCTTGACACAGCTTCGGCCGGAATTTATTCCAGGGCTTTGCTAGAGCGCGTTTCAGGCCAGCGCATTGCAAAGTACTTTGATGTGGAAGATGACAAATACAGGGTAAAATCACATGTACGAAAAATGGTTTTATTCTCAACACATGACATAAGGAAAGACCCTCCTTTTGGGCGGATGGACCTTGTGAGCTGCCGGAATTTTCTTATCTACATTAAACACGATACACAAAAAGAAATTCTTAAAAAAATACATTTTTCTTTAAACGTAAACGGGTATTTATTTGTTGGGCCAAGCGAAAACATCGATAGTATTAAAAATTCACTGGAAGAAGTAGACAAAAAGTGGAAAATTTACAAATGCACGAAAAAAATACGGTATTTTGAAGATGCTCCCATGCTAAATGCATTGGTTAATAAATCCATTTCCAACAATGGCAAAACAAAAAATGCGTTGTTGCACCTGGGTGATGTGATGAAAGAAACCATCCTGGAAAATACGGATTATGCTGGAATTTATGTTGATCTTAATTTTGATGTAAAACAGGCTATTGGTAATTATAAAAGTTACATCCAGTTTCCCGAGCAAAGTTTCAATTTTAATTTATTAAAAATGACTTCACCTGACTTGTCAGTAAACCTCGGGTCTGCCATGCGTAAGGCAGTGAATGATAACGCACCTGTTATTTCACGAAACATAAAAGTTACAACAGGAAAGCAAACACGTGTAATAAACATTACGGTAAAACCCTTCCTTCAGCATAGTGACTACCAGCAACAGTTTTTATTTGTGGTATTGCATGAAGAGGAAGAATCAAAACCAATCAACACCCCTTTTACCAGCCAGGGCGAGGAAAACATTCACCAGCAACGTGTACGCGACCTTGAAAATGAACTAAGGGAAACCAAGGAAAGTTTACAGGCTATTATTGAAGAACTTGAAGCTGCAGGTGAAGAAATGCAGGGTGCTAATGAAGAAATGATTTCAACAAACGAAGAATTGCAAAGCACCAACGAGGAATTGCAGTCGTTGAATGAAGAACTACATACAGTAAGTTCAGAACACCAGGCAAAAATCAGGGAACTAATTGAACTGAACGATGACCTGAACAATTATTTTAAAAATTCTGAAATTGGCCAATTGCTTGTAGACCGCAATTTTGTGATTAGGAAGTTCAGCCCAAGCGCTACAAAAATGATCAACCTGATTCCTACTGATATAAACCGTTCTATTCTTGACATCACCATCCGTTTCAAAGGAATTGATTTTATTAGTGATATTGGTTATGTAATGACCACTGGTAAATCCATTGAAAAAGAAATTGGCATGGGCGATTCGGTATTTGTCATGAAAATAACTCCTTATGAAAAACAAAACAAAACCCTTGATGGAGTGGTTATCAACTTTATTGATGTTACCAATGTAAAACGCATTGGAAGTATTCTTGATGCTGTATTTAAAGCTGTACCATGTGGCATTTTGGCCAGCCATGCCGTGCGTTCACCCAATGGTGAAATTGCCGAATTTGAGTTTATTGCCTGCAATGATGCCATAGAAGTTGATTTGAATTTACAACGAAAAGATATTTTGGGTAATACTATACACCAGGTTTTTCCGTTAAAATCAAAAGAAATATTTGAGGCATATAAAAAAGTGGTTTCAACAGGCTCTACCATACAACGCGATATATTTAATGATGCCCTTCAAAAATGGAGCAGTGTTACCATGGTGAAAATGCATGACGGAGTTGTTTCTGTTTCAACAGACATTACCGAAAAGAAAAAAGCAGCTGATCTTATACAACAAAATTATGAAGAATTGCGGCAATCGTTTAAAATGAACCGTAAAAAATAAAGATCTGCCAACAGATTTAATACGATACGTAAAAACTAAAAAAGCACGTTCGAGACGTGCCTTGTTAGTTTAATCAAAAAAAATCAGGATTTTGTTTCTGGTTTTGCTTCAGCAGCTTTCTCATCCTGGCCCATTTTCCAGCCAAAATACATACATGCTCCACCAGCCAGGGTAATTAAAATACCCGCAACAATGTTTATTTGCGGCAGCGTTACACCTTTAATCACCAATACATAGTCCATTTGACCAAGTATGGTACCGGCAATACCAATAAGGAGTAAAAGGCCGCCAACATAGGTAAGAATTGCTTTCATAAATGTGGTTTTTATAGGTTAATGACCAAATATAGCCAAAAAAAGAGAGTACCCAAGGGTTTTGACCCCTTATTTATTGAAAAATTCATTGGTTAAAGGCCCAACTAAAATTTAGTTACCTTACTTTGAAACCACAAAACTTTTTGCAACACACCCACATTTTCTGCAGGTAATCATGAGCAAATTACCCAAACCTGTAAATGAATTCATTCCCAGAACCGTTCCCTGCTTTTTAACTGTACCGCTTTTTTCCCACAGGTAAGTAATGCCCATATCGTTGCCCTGGCATTCCGGACAAATGGTTTTGCTTCTGATGTTTTCGTAGTGTTCTGTCATGATAAAGCAGTTAGCTTATTTTCCAAAAAAACCGTTTGATTCCTTTTTCATAAACAAACCATCAATGGTTTGATCGTTAAAATCAGGTGCAGGTTCATTGTTTAATTTATGATAAATTGCACTAATAAAAATGGTTTGTGCGGCTGAAATAATGCTTCCCAAAATAAAAAGACCAACAACACCCAATACAATTCCTGCTACTACATTGATCATAGCACCTATAAGGAACAAAGGAACAACCAGGCAGAAAAATCCAAGCAATTGCACCAAGCCAAAACTAAAAGAAGCCGTAACTGACTCTCCCCATTTTTCTTTCATGATTGACGATGAACGTTTAATTGCAGCAATAGGACCAACATTTTCATAAGCAATAACAGGTATTACAAAAAATGTCATGATTGACCAAACAATTCCTAAAATGGCCGCTACAATTTCACCCACTTTGCCACCGCCTTCCTGCAGCATTTTAAAAAACAATCCAACGGTAGCCGCAACACTTGCCCAACCAAAAATAACACCCAACCTGCTCATGCTAAAAGACAACCCGGCTCCAACAGTTGGGTTACCACCCTGGAAGTACAGGCGCACGCAATGCACAAGCGCCATATTGAAAAATATAATGATGAAATAATTTACCAGGTAAAATAAAAATGCTGCCACCCAGTACATGGGGTTGGCCCTGTCAACTGCCTGTTCAACGTCCCAGCCATTTGGAACCAATAAAAAGGCAATAAATGAAAACGCCACCACGATAAGCGATAACGTAGAAAGCAACGGAAAAACAATCAATTGTTTGTTTTTACGCAGAACTGAAAAACACTTCATGGACATGGTCCATCCTGTAGACATACGGTCAAAAAAGCTCATAAGAATTAGTTTGGTGTAAATATATCAATTATTTTATTCCACCAAAAATTCGGGACATAAAAAAAGCCCACCTTTTGGGTGGGCCTTGCATTGGTATTCGTCTGTTATTGCTACCTGTATTTACTTATTTACAATTATGCGTTTTTTACCCAGCAATTGGTTATTTATTCCTGTAATTTCAAGCATATAAACCCCGTTGCTAAGGTTTTCAACGTCAATCACAACATGGTTGGCGGCTGGAGTTGTTGTATGAACAACCATACCTTTAACATCAAATAAACGAACCAGCATCACAACATAGTCGCTAACAATTGTAAGGTTTTCACTTGCCGGGTTCGGGTAAACCTGTATGGTTGCCATACCAGCTTCTGCTATTCCTGTTGCAATTACCGATTGGCATGCTGACGTATCAGTACAACCGCTTTGCGTTACAACTACTGCATAACTTCCGTTTGATGTTGCTGTAAAGTTTTGGTTGGTTGCACCTGAAATTGGCGAGAAACTGGTCGCACAGTTTACCCATTGATATGTTGCACCAGTTGCCAAAGCAGTAAGTGTTGGGTCTGCATTTGTTACACCTGTGTTAACTGTATTAATTGTCAGGTTAAGGGTAACAACACTGTCACATCCTGCAGCATTTGTTAGCGTAAAGGTTGGTGTACTGGTTGATCCCGAATAGGTGTTACCATCAATCCATGTAAACGAATCGCAGGCCGTTTGAACATCGGTTCCAGTTGTGGGATTTAAAATAGTTAGGTTTAACGTTATAACACTGTCACAACCCACCGCATTTGTCATTGTAAATGTGGGTGAATTTGTTGAACTGCTATACGTATTTCCATCAATCCACATATATGAAACACAAGCTGATTGCACATCGGTACCTGAAGAAGGCTGAAGAACGTTAACAGTTAATGAACTGGTCATGCTGCAGCTTCCTGAATGGCCGGTTACAGTATATGACGATGTACTTGTAGGGAAAACCGTTGTTGAAGCGGTTGTAGCACCATTGCTCCAGTCATACGAAGTGGCGCCACTTGCTGTAAGATCTGAACCATCGCCACTGCAAATTGTGGGATCAAGAACCGAAGCATTAAATAATGTGTTATTTGTACCAATGATTAAACGATCGCCATTTATATAAACCTTGTTCGCACTTGGCACCATTAAGTGATAGCCTATTGAAGTTGTTGCAGGTGAAATTGAAATTGGTGTCCACGTAATTGCATCGGTTGAGTTATACAATACCGGTGAACTTCCATTGTTACCCGTCAACCAATATTTACCTGCACCAAATTCGATGTCTTTAAAATCTTCGCCAGAAAGTCCTGTAAAAGCAATTGCCCACGTGTTACCGCCATCAGTTGTCCTGAACACGGCACCCCCGCCACATGTAAAACCATTCATTGCGTCAATAAATTTAACACCTTGAAAACTAACATACGTTGTTGATGAATGCTTCAAGGTCCAGGTTGCACCTCCATCAGTTGACAGGTAAACCCTACCCTCTACTCCGGGATACAGGTAACCAACAGCGCAAATGGTGTTGTTATCTAAATAATCAATATCATTAAAAACAACATTGCCTGCATCCACCAAACTGTAATTCCACGTTGTTCCTCCATCGCTTGTAGAATACAAGGCTCCACCATATCCACCAGCAGTACCATGCAATGCATCGTTAAACTCAATTGTATTTAATTGGTCAATATACGGAGTTGGGTATGTTACCGGTGTCCACGTTGAACCTCCATCAGTACTTTTTGCAATCATGTTTCCCGAGGAATTGTTTCCACAAGCAAAACCTGTACTGGCATCAACAAATGCAACACCTCCAATATAATTACCCGGAATACTTGTTGACGTGTATGTTGCCCCACCATCTGTTGTTTTGGCAATAAAAGAGGTAGCCACATCCCATGCCCAATAATTAGACCAACCAAGGTTATCATTCAAAAACATGCCATTCAACAACATATACCCAGTGTTGTAACCATTGCTCCATGCTGTTGTGAACGGCATGTTGTCAATGGTTAAGTTGATTGTGACGATGCTGTCGCACCCGTACACATTGGTAATTGTATCGGTATATGATCCACTTGTCACCCATGTATAATTTCCACTTGGAGATGTATATGAATTACAGGCGCTGATTGTAGTGCTTCCTGATGATACAGGACTGTTGAAACCAGGATTCCATGCAAAAGTTCCGGTAACAGTGCCATCCTGTGCTCCGTCACCAAGTGCTGCATCGTAAACAGTTGTTCCGGATCCTTCTTCAAAACGATATAAAATACTTAATCCAGGTTCAGATCCTGTAAAACAAGCCATTTGATCTATAAAAACCTCGGCTGGCGTTCTTACAGTTGTCCATATTTTTACGTTGTCGTATTTAGCGTCAGCATTGGTAACACCATCCGCGCGGTCGCCAAGAATAAATGAAGTTGCTGAAGTGCTTTCGGTAAAAATGCCCGTGCCAGCCAAACTACCATTTACATATAATTTCAAGCTGATGGTTGACGGATCATATACATATGCTATGTGATACCAAACACCGCTTGCCATGGTTCCACCTGAAATAGTAGAAAAAGCCGCGCAATTGCCACTGAAGCAAGAAACATTTCCCGACAATGATACATACATGTCAATTGGGTTAGCCTTGTTGCCACAGGTAAATGTCAAACCACTGTTAAAGTCTTTTAAAACGTGCATGTACATATCATATTCAATAGTATAGCCGGCAGCCGGATTAAGGGTATAGTTTGTTGTCATCTTGTTACCAGCACCGTTAAGGTCCAGGGCAAACTGAGCATGACTTTCAAATGCACTAAACAATGATATGGCCCCCGCCATGTACAAGGTTTTTGCTTTGTAAAATGTTTTCATAGTATGATTTCGTTTTGATTTCTTCCTCTCCCAGGAATTGAAACAAAATTAGTTCAACCTTAAAAACTTAAAAAAAAATGGTTCTAAGTGCAGAACTTTGTATTTAAACTGCTAAGAAAACCTGCATTTTTTTCCTTCGTGCGTTAGTTAAAACATGGTTCTGTGACGAATTACATGCTTTTGTATGCGAAATACAATGTAGAAATTACCTTTTTTTAAGCATGAACAATTCAAACTCGTCAGCCACATTTCGTGAAATCGGAAGAATGACTTTTCCTACCTCCACTTCTTTTTTGGAAAACTTAAGAATACGTTGAACGTTTACCAGGTAGGAACGGTGAATCCTGAAAAACAAGGCCGGGTTTAATTCGGCAGTTACCGAATCGAGTGACTGACGCGAAACATATTTTTTATCATCACAATAAATATTAATGTAATTACCTTCACTTTCAATATATTGTACGCTTTCGGGATTGATCAAAACGGTTGAATACCCATCCTTTATTTTTAATGAACCCGGGTTGACCGATTTGATTTGTTCTATAACAAGATTAACCGCGGCAAAAAGGTCCGACTTTTTAATGGGCTTGGTAATGTAACCTGCAGGCTTGGTTTTTAAAATTTCTTTGATCATGTTCACATCCGAGTGGGCTGTTATATAAATAAATGGTTTATGTATATGCCTTACAATGTACTCACCTATTTCAATTCCATCCGTTTCATTTTCCATTCGTATGTCCAATAAAATTATGTCAGGATTGGTTTGCTTTATAGCTGCCATGGCCTCTTCTTTATCGTGTGCCATTTCAATGCACTCAAGTCCAAAAGAAACAAGATTGTCCTTCAGGTCTTCCGCAATCAGAATTTCATCTTCAATTATTAATATTTTTACCTGTTTCATCATTTAAGAGCGAATTTAATTTCATATTCGCAACCTTGATTATTTTTTACACTGTATTTTCCTTTTAGCTGACGCGAAAAAATATCAATTAGCCGCATACCCAATGTTTTTTTTCCCGTAATAATTTCATGCATTCCTCTTCCATTGTCTTTCGCCCTGAAAACGACTTCCTTTGTGACTGTTTTTTCAAGCGTGATTTCTATCTCGGGTTTTTCAATGCCCTGGAAAGCGTGTTTCATTGAATTGGAAACAAGTTCAGACGTGATCATACCTAAAGCAATAGCACTTGATACATTAAAATTCATTTCGCTCAGGTGCATTTTGAAACGAATGGAAATTTTTTCAGAATTCACCACATCATTTAATGAGGCTATGAGCTCCTCAAGATATTGTTTTATACCAATTCCTTCAGCATCCTTTTGATTGTATAACATTTCATGCACCAGCGCCATGGCTTTTATCCTTCGCGAAGCATCACTTAACGAATGTATTTCAGCTTCGTTTGAACTGGAGTTCATTTGCATGTTGACCAATGAACTGATGAACTGTAAATTATTTTTTACACGATGATGAATTTCCTGGATTAAGGCATCTTTTTCACGGTTTCTATTTTGAAGTTCGCGATTGGCCTTGTTTATACGGATCAGTAAAAACACAATTGCTCCAATAAGCAATACCAGAACAGTTATAAAAAAATACATACGTTTATTTTCTGCATTTTTTAATTTAAGTGCTTCGCGCGAGGTTGATAAATCACCCGATATACGTCTCACTTCTTTTTTAGCCTTTTCGCTTTCGTATTGCTCAGTAATATTGATGATCTCAATGTCATTTTCACTTCTTAATCTTTCAACTACACTGTTGTGGTAAAGACTAAAGAATTTTAATGCATTTTTTAAATCTCCTCTATTTGTATACTCCCTATGAAAATATGAATACGCATCACTCAATGCATAGTCAATTTTTTTATCGTTAACAATCAGCACCATGTCAGCATACAACTTATCGGTTGTTGATTTTGGATAATTATTGTGTGCATAAAACATAGCCCGGTTATTCATTGCATTCATGGCTTCCCTGTCAGCACCAATCGAAAACCAAACCTTTTCAGCTTCCTTATAATAATATTCGCATGAATCGTTTTTCTTAAGATTTTTATAGGTAAATCCCAGTTCATTCATGGATACGGCTGCCGCGTATCTATCGCCCGAACGTTGGGCAAGCATCAATGCTTTTTTTGATTTTGAAATAACAGACTTTGTATTTGTGCCTGACTCGTTATCAATTGCAGCTGCCCTGTTGTAAATACGCACGAGCAAACTGGTATCGGCAATTTTCTTTTCTTTATACAGATCAAATGCTGACTGAATGTATTCATTGGCTGGTTTGAATTTACCTAACCTGCGGTAATATTCAGCAAGTCCTACTTTACAACGCAACAACTCGCCCCAGCTAGAAGATTTTTCAAATAATTTATGGGCTTTTATATAATAGTTAAGTGCCTGCGCATACGATTCCTTTAACTTGTTTATATGACCAAGTTCAAGGTAAAGTTTTCCTTTTAACGAGGGCGTTTTTTTTACGATAGCATATGAAAGCCCTTGCTCGGCCAGTTTTTGGGCCATTGCATACCGTCCCTTTATGGAATATTTACCTGAAAGAAAACAAATAGCATCAATAATTAGCAATGAATCTTTTTTTTGCGTTGCCAATTTCAACTGTTTTTCACCGTAAAAAACTGCCGTATCAATATTGTGCGATTTTTTAGCTTTCTCAAAATAATTTTTTTGTCCAAACGCCAACGTGCAGGACAATATAATAGCTAAAAAAAATGCTGGTTTTTGAATCAACCTGGTCATCGGCACGAATTTAAACAAGAACCTGTATAACAGCACAAAAATACTTTGGAATGCAGAATATTGTATGCGAAAGGATAATTTGATGTGCCTGCAAACCAGTAAAAAACAAAAAAGCCCACCTTTTTTGGGTGGACTTGAGTAATTTTAAGGATCGTGAAATGTAACCGGCTATTCGTTGGCTGAGGGTTGAATATGGTGACCTGTTTCCTTGTAGCAGTGATGCTTCAGGTGGTGGTTCCAATGACCGTGGCAATGCCTGCCAAATTTTTGTGGACCCAACGTTGCCATAAGTGTTCCAAAAGTTAGGGCTGCAACTAAAAACCCAACTAAAAAGTGTGTTCTTTTTTTCATGGTGTTTTATTAAGGGTTTATGATTTTAAAGCAGACGTTTTGTTTTCATACGAGCAAGAATCATAATGACAGCAACGCTGGCTGGCCACCTTATTTTTAAATGCCGCATAATCTTCTTCACTCATGCTGCGAATTTTATCGGCATAAGCAAAGTGGTGTTGCATGCGGTGTTTGCCTCCACCCCACCAAAACAGGCGAAACAAAATCCCTATGATCATGAAAAAGAAGATCATGTTTACTAAAAAGAAGGGTACAAAAAAGGCTGCTGTACCAAACAGTACACCAAATACAATGGGTTTGAGAATTGATTTATTCATATTACTTGTTTTTCCGGTTTAATTCATTGTTAAAAACACAAAATCATGTGCCTTTTGAGATAAGTGTTACTGTTCCGGAAAATATTTTATGAATGACCTGAAATTTCAGCGAACGCTTATGAATTAAAGGAAAACAGAGGCTAAATACCCGGAAACTATTTCCGAACCAGGTACCAGGAAACATTTGTCATATTTCCATAAGAATCCTGGCGAATATCACAATCATAAATAGAAGTGGTCTCGGCAAAATCCCATTGCATCGTCTTTTTCTTAAGTTTAGGCACTCGTACTGAAAGTTGGCTTTCCTTGTCACACATCATGTGCCCGGGAGTTCCATCAGCATTTAACCAATAGGCCCCGTAAAACCGAACAAAATAATCAATACCTGAATTGGTAACAAGATTAAATGTGCCTTCAACTGCTGAAGTGGTATCATTGTACGGGTAATAATTCAGTTTCATTTTACCAACACCATTTTCATCAATGGTTACTTCGCCATAGTTTTCAATTGTGACATCCAATCCTGTTACCTTTTCAATTCTCCAGGTGCCTGTAAAAAGTTTCATGTCTTGCTGGTGAAATGATTTCCTGCAGGAGATTCCTGTCATTAATATGAAACAGCAAATAAATGTTTTCAATCGTGTCATTGCTTATTCAATTTAAACCTGAATTCTACACTTTTACCCATAATTACTTTATCGGTAGTCCACAAGTTCAGTGTCCATGGAAAATGCAACATCATTTCCTTCTTATCAAGGTACATGACATTCCCGTTAAAATGTTCGCCTAAACTAAATGAACCTGATAAATATTCCCATTTCCATTCATCACTGGAATATAGGGTAAGATAAGTGGCGTCAAGTTCTCCTCCATTCAGGTTAAAATGACATGCTCCACCCGCCTTAAATTCAAAATTTCCAACGTCAGAAAAAACCATGTTTGCCAATGCTGATTGGCTTTGATAATCGTCAATGATCCATATTTCCAGTTGCTCTATATCCCAGGTTCCCGGAATTATTTTTTCATTGATTTTTTTTGCTCCATAGGCAAAAAAGTTTTCAGATTTTACGCATCCGGTAATTGTTCCAACAATAAAAATTAGTGCAAAAACAAAAACATAGTTCCTGTGTTTATTTACTATAAACAGGTTGAGAATAACAGGCATTAAGGCTAAACCTTTCATACCCGAAAATTATACCAATAAGGCATGTGTTTAGCTACGATGAACAACGTATTTGGTGCCAAACCGGGGAACATTTTTTGATGTTAGAGCCCCTTTACAATGTACATGATTTACAATGAATATGAATTGGTTACCCGTTCAACCGCCATTACCGTGTCAGCAGGACTTGTGTTAAAACATATTTTTGCCTTTGGTGCGTGCGCATGAACAACATTGATTAACTGCTCAAATAATTCAAACGTTGCCGCGGGCACCCTTATTCCTGCACCAATCAATACAATTCCAGGATCCAATTGCGTTAATTTTCTTTCAAGAATCTCGCCTGCTGTAGTACCAAAATCCAGCCAACACTTATCGGCTATATAGCCTTTTTGGTTTAACTGGGTAATTGCACCATTTATGCCCATTTCAACTTTGTTGGCCGTCATGCCTGGAAAGGCGCCAAATTCAGGTAATGAAAAGTCAATCAAAAAAGGGTCAATGCCTACAATAAGCACCTTTTTATTTTCCATAATTACATTTTTTAAGTTGCAGGAACAAAACTAAAAAAACAAAGGCATATTCCTAGTTAAACTTTACAGGCGACACACCAAACTTTTTTTTAAAGGCCATACTAAAGTGTTGCAACGAAGCATAACCGAGTTCAAAAGCAATTTGTGTGACTGGTTTTTGTTTTTGACGCAAGGCCGTTTTTGCCATGTCAAGGCGAACATTGGCCAGGTAACCAAATACGGTTTGATTGAATACTTCTTTAAACCCGCGTTTAAGTTTGAATTCATTTATACCCGCTATGGCGGCCAGCTGAATTAATGTTGGAGGTGAGTCCATGTGCGTTAATAAATAATCGCGTGCAAAAATTATACGTTCTTTGTCATAATCGCTTTTCACATATTTTGGTTGCAAAGTATTTGCCAGTATAAAGCTATTTTGCTGCAACCACATCAATTCAATTACACGTGCCTGCATAAACAGCGGTTTTAGCGTTTCTTCTCCTGCATAGTTTAACATGGAATAAATGCATTGATGCATGGGCGCGTCAATGGTAAGCGATAAGTCAACAAAAGCAACCTGCTTGTTTCCCTGGCACTTTTTGGCGAATTCCTTTAACGTGTTATTGCCCGTTTTTGCCAGTGTGCGAAACGCACCAACAGAAAACTCTACACTAAAATCGGGTTGCATTTCCTGCTTTTTCTTTCGGCCTGGAGTATACATTAAATTGTGTTTATGCAATTCAAGGTTGGCCACAAACTGAACACTTGCACCATCCCGCGGGGTAAACGGCTCTGTCACCGTAACGAGGTTTTGCTGGTGTATAATGCGTATTCCCATTAATCCTTCAAATATAAATCAGTATCCGTTAAATATAACATGCCCTGGTAATTTTGACCCTATTTTTGTTTCGTTAAATGCATAAACGAATGGGTATGATTGAATTATTCAGGACCAACATAGTGAGTAAAGACACTAAAAAACAAATACTTACAGAAATCAAACAGCAGTTTCCGGGAGTGGTGGCCACACTTGAACTGGAAGACAATGACCGCATATTGCGTGTGGTGGGTGCCTGGGCACCTGTTCAAACGGCTGGTGTAATTGCACTGGTTAAACAACACGGGTATGAATGTGAATTGTTGCACGATTAATAAACAGGAATATGGTAAACTTTAAAAAACTTCGTCAAATGATTGAAATAAAAGGAAACGGGAATATTGTTTCCCGCGAAATAAACGTGAGCACTTTTATACGCCTGCACCTGGCATGCCTGGGCAATATTGAACTTTACATTGGTGAAGAAGAAAAAGTGATTATTGAAACCGATGAAAACCTGCAGGATTTTTTCTCGGCAAACAATGCAGGCCGCACCTTGTATGTGGCCATGAATGCCAAATTTAAAAAACCACTGTTCACTTCAGCTACCGTAAAAGTATTTATACGCCAGCTGGATGTATTGTACCTGGGCAATGTGGGGAATTTAGACTGGCCCGGTGAAATTGTATTGGCAAGACCGTTGGAAATTAAAGTATACAGCAATGGCAGCACGGCACTCAATGTTTCGGCCCCTTCCATTAAGATAACCAACCAGTCAAATGGCAACCTGGTTTTAAAAGGTAATTGCGAAAAAATGGAAATTAAACATGCAGCAAATGGCCATTTCGATTCATCGCAAATGAACGTTGCAGACCTGAGCATAAAACACACCGCCAACGGAAATGCAATTGTACGCGCTGAAAAAACCATACGCATTACACACAAGGGCAATGGCTATATACATTACTATGGAAATGCAGCGGTTGAAGATGTTCAGCAATATGGAAATGGTGAATTAAAACACATGAAGGGTGAGCCTTCGGTGGCTTAAATTGAAGAACCGGAAAACTTAAAAAAGATTTTTTTTTGTAATTTAAAGCCTGCTAACGAATGCACATTGAGACCATCTACCCTGTTAATACTGTTTGTTGGTGCGCTTGCCTTAAGTTTCATTGCGGCTGGTGGTGAATTAAGCACCGAATTGATTAAATGGACTCCTGGTAAAAAACTTACATGGAACGATTTTCAGGGAAAGCCCGATTTTAAGTCAAAAAATACCAAAGCTGTTACGTGGACAAAATTAAAAGGTCGCTCAAAAATTCATGAAGACCGCATTGAATATGATTACAGCTGTTTTTTTAACAAGGAAAAATCATGGCATACCGGTACTTCGGTTCATTTACTGAATCATGAGCAGGGACATTTTGATATTGGTGAAATTTGCGCACGAAAATTCAGGAAAGCATTGGCTGAACACATTTCAGCAAACATTTCTTCCACAAAAAAATTCCTTGACAGCCTTGAAAACGCCATTGATGAAACCGAACAGGAATTAACTGACCTGTATGAAAGGGAAACCGATTCATCAAGAAATATACAAGGGCAATTAACATGGGACCGCAAAATCAATACCTGGCTTGAAGAATCAAAATCGCACACCAGTACACTGGTAGTTATTAAGAGGGAAATCAAAAAATAACCTGCGTTTTTACACAACCATTCAATTTTATTCAAAAATAAAAAAGCCCACTGAAACGTGGGCTTTTACAACACACACTATTTTATCACATGGTTTGCTCATCGGCACTTGGACCATATACACCTGGTATAGGAATGTTTAATAACCTTAAGTAAACACCCAATTGAGCGCGGTGGTGAACCATTTGGCAAAAACTGTGACGAATTGTTTCAAGGCGCGTTAATTTCATGTAAACAATATCTCCGTTTCTGAGCGTCCACAATTCTTCGAGTATTGAATCGGTATTACTGCTTAAATGCCGCTTTGCTTCTTCCAGGCTTTTGTCAAAATATTTTACCAGCTCTTCTGGTCCGTTGCATTTTTGCGGGTTATACGGGCTGGTTGCAAAATCAAGTTCATCTTTTTCAATGGCCAGTGTAATCCAGGTTGGAAGGTCGGCAAGGTGTGTTGCCAGATCCTTCAAGTTCATGCTTTTTGCATGGGGTTTCCAATCGAACTTATCAGCTGGTACCAGGGCCAGCATTTTTCGTGTACCAACACTTTCGTGCTCAAGTTCTTTTACGAACGATTCCATAAATGTGATCATATGCTTTGTTTTAAAGTTTGATCAAAAATACGGGCACCTTATGTCAACAGTATGTCAGCAGTAAAACTACGGCCTACATTTTTTTTGAAATGGCTTTGGCAAGCTGCTTAATCCTGTCTTTAAGTAACTTAGGTGTAATTATTTCAGCATAATCGCCAAACATCATGTACCAACGGGCAAATCCCTCAATGGATGATGACAGGAACGTCATTTCAGTATAATCACCAACCGGCTTTTCAGAAACATAACCATTGTAAAACTTTTGATCGCCAAAATATTTCACACGGTCGGTTTGTACACGCATAATAACAGTATGCAAATCTTTTTCGTCTTTGGTAATTTCTCTGAGGTATGTTTTTAAAGGCGGGTGTTGTTTTTGAAAGGGTAGTTGAGTAAATGTACTTTCCCTGATACGGTCAATTCGAAAATTTCGGTAAGCATTGCGCAGGCAGCAATATGCAATCATGTACCAATGTTGCCCCATTAAAAATATACCCACCGGTTCAACATCCCTGTGGGAATTTTTTTGATCGTGGTGCGCAAAATAATGCATGCTTAAACGGTGTTTGTGGGATATGCTTTTGAGAATGGTTTGCATGTGGTCACTGGTTTTTTTGTCCTGTGGCAGATAAGAACTCCTTAACACTTCAATGTAATCATCCATTTTTTCAAGATGCTCCTTATCATCAGCCCTGAGCACTGCTTTTATTTTAAACAAAGCTGACTGGTAGGTGGTATAGGTTGAGGCATCGGTTAATTTTTCAACCAATTTTTCAGCCGTTAAAAAAGCAATGGCTTCTTCTTTGGTAAACATAACAGGAGGTAATTTGTATCCCTCCATCAATGAATAACCCCTGCCCGCTTCACCAACAATAGGCACACCTGATTCTTCCAGGGCCTTTATGTCGCGGTAAGCTGTTCGCAAGCTGATGTTAAAACGTTTGGCCAGGTCCTGCCCCTTTACAACGTTTTTAGATTGTAACTGGATTAAAATGGCTGATATACGCTCAACGCGGTTCATGTGTGATTATATTCTCCATAAATATATAATTAGTATCGTTGGCAAATACCTTTGTTGCATTACACTGAAAATGACCATCAACAAAAAAACCCTTGCCTATTCAGTACTAAATACTATTTTTGCAGCCCTATTATACGCCCAGATGGCGGAATTGGTAGACGCGCTGGTCTCAAACACCAGTGCCTTCACGGGCATGCCGGTTCGACTCCGGCTCTGGGTACCAAGTCGGAATAACTGATTTTTAAATCAGTTATTCCGACTTTTTTGTTTCCCAAATCCTGTGATATTAGGGCGATTGTGAGAAGCGCAGGATCAATTTGCTTGGTTCGACACTCGTCAGTTTTTTTCGAATACGAAATTCCCTCCGGAAACATCAAATATTGCAACTGTACTTTTTCGTAGTACCCCGCAGAACCCCAATAAACACTGATGTTTCGCGCAAAATTCGTAAGATTTTTTACCGCAATTTCGAGGTTCGACACCGTCTGTGCCGAAGTTTGCAATTCTTTCTCGATTCCGGCCTTTTCTTCCTTCAATTTTACCTGAAATTTGGCGTATTGTTCGGCTGAAATTTCCTCCATTACGAAGCGTTCTTCCAAGCGATCCAGTTTCACCTGAACCTCCGAAATTCGCCTTCTTAAAATGCTTGCTTCGTTTTCCTTTTCCGCGTTCAATTTGCGGTAAATTCCCTTGAATTCATCGCCAATAAGTTCTTCCCATTGGTCGCTTGAAATAGCGAATCCTTCGAGTATATTTTTGAAACGCTCGTGCAGCTTTTTTGCGCTAACATTATTGCCACATCCTTTGGTTCGGCACTTGTAATACCACAAATTTTTCTTCTTTACTATATAGCCCGGTACTCTGCAACCGCAATGGTCACACCGTAAGAAATTCTTCAGCGGAATTGCTTCGTTTTCCATTTTGCATTTGTAACCACCGGAGCGATCCTTGGTCATTATGCCATGCACCTGAAGAAATAATTCTTTAGATATAAGTGGTGGATGCGTTCCCTGAACAACTTTACCTTCTAATGCATTATGCGACATTAACCCGCAATAAAAAGGATTGTGCAACGCGTGTGATAAAGTTTGCTTCGGAATTTTCGCTCCAAGCTTCGCCATCCGTTCCTGAATTTCAGTTGAGGTTACGCCTTGCGCTTTCCATTCAAATGCTTTGCGTAAAATTTCTCCTTTCTTATTAATGGTCATGATGCGCTTATTATTTACGCGCACACTATCATAACCCCAAGGAGTTGCTTGAATCCATTCTCCGCGCAATAACGCTTCGCGAGTTCCTGCAATACATTTTTCTCTACGTACTTGATTATCGTATTCAGAAAAAATGAACTGGATGTTTTGTTGCAAACTTCCACTCGCACTTTCTGAATCGGTAGGTTGAGTTACCGCTACGATATGAATTCCTTGATTCCGGAGTTGCTCTTTTATATAAATAGCATTTGCTCCGGATCGGGAAAATCGATCAACGCTGTAAACTATGATATATGAAATCTTCTCTTTACTCTTCTTCACGAAGGAAAGCATCCGGTTGAATTCTTTACGCTCATCGTTCTTCGCGCTTTCATAAGTTCCTCCAAACTCCCCCAAGATGGAAAACTTATTTTTTTCTGCGAAGTTGATACACGCTTTCTTCTGAGTCGTAAGACTCATGTTGTTGTCTGCTTGTTCCTTTGTTGAAACGCGAGTGTAGATGACACAATTTCCAGTTCGCGCTGCTTTAATTAATTCTCCTTTCCCAAATTGATTAAAAATTTCTAATTCACTCATGCTGCTTTTTTGGTTTCCGTTTTTTCAGGATGAAGTGGAATTACAGTTCCTTCTTCTTTTACAGGAAATTCAGCCAATGACATTTCACGTGCAATAGTGATGTAAAAAAGTCGTGCTAACTTTCTTACAGTTGAAGCGATCTGCTCTGCTAATTCATCCGGCATGTTTTCCCAACCTTTCATTTGTTTTACTTTCTCTTTTGTCGTGATGGGTTTTTCTTCCATTTTGTAAGTGGTTTTTTACCCGCACGCCCTTGGCTTTAAGTTCATCAATTACTGTGCAATACGCACCTGTTTTCCAATGGTAAATCATTGAAATACAGCCAAAAACGGCAGATTTATTTGTAAATCAGACTTGCTTGTTTCAAAATAAAGTCACATACGCGACCAAAATCCCCCGATTTAAGGCCAGTACAAGGCTTTTACCCTGAATACGACACAAACCTATACCAAGGGCTTTTTATGCTTTCCAGTAAATGTTTTTTGATGCCAATCGCTGCGGATTTTTGTTGGCAGTTGTCGTGAAATGTTGAATTAGAATTTCAGCGAAGTGATAAAAATGGAATGTGATAGCAATGTGATTGCAATGTAATAGCAATGCAAAACGATGTGATGTCAATGCAATACGATGCGATTACAATGCGATCATCATGTAAAAATTAGTTGAATTTGAATTTCTGTATCCTAACCGCATTCAATATCGCCAACAAAGCAACTCCCACGTCTGCAAAAACGGCTTCCCACATGGTGGCAATTCCACCGGCACCTAATGCGAGCACAACTGCTTTAACACCAAACGCAAGGATAATATTTTGCCAAACAATTTTCTTTGTCGCTTTTCCGATTTGGATGGCAGTTGAAATTTTGGAAGGATGATCGGTTTGAATTACAACATCGGCTGTTTCAATGGCTGCATCGCTTCCTAATCCTCCCATAGCAATTCCAACATCACTCAAAGCCAACACAGGTGCATCGTTTATCCCGTCACCTGTGAAAGCAATTATCCTGGACTTATCAGATTTTAGCACTTCTACCTTTTCAACTTTCCCCTGTGGGAGAAGATCTCCGAAAGCAGTTTTTATTCCTAATATGGTTGCAACGTCATTAACCACTGCTTGTTTGTCACCCGAAAGCATAATGACTTCTATGTTCATCGAATGCAAATCATCCACAGCTTGTTTAGCATCTTCTTTCAACTCATCGGCAACAGTAATGTACCCAACATACGTTTCGTTCATTGCTACAACCACAATTGAATCAACAATTGAATCTATTTCTTTTGGATAAGCAATATTGAATTTCTTTAATAGCTTGGTGTTTCCGGCAAGCACAATTTCACCAGAAAAAATTGCTTTCAGACCATGTCCGGGAATCTCCTCTACTTGTGAAATTTTGATTTCCTTATGCGCATCTCCACTATATTCTACAATGGCTTTAGCAATGGGATGCGTTGATTGTGATTCAATGGAAGAGGCAAGTGCGATAAATTCTTCTTTAGGAAAAATATCGGATTTTATTTCTTTCACTTTAAAAACACCCTTCGTAAGTGTTCCTGTCTTATCTACCACTACTGTATTCACCTTTGTCATCAGGTCTAAGTAATTCGATCCCTTGAATAAAATTCCATTACGTGAAGCGGCTCCGATTCCTCCAAAATATCCGAGCGGAATAGAAATGACCAACGCGCATGGACAAGAAATTACGAGGAATATCAACGCACGATAGAGCCAATCGGCAAACACATAGTCATTCACAAAAAAGTAAGGCAGCGTTGTTAAAAGTGTGGCAAACAAAACAACGATGGGCGTGTAAATTCTTGCAAATTTCCGAATGAATAATTCGGTTTGTGCTTTTCGGGCAGTTGCATTCTGAACCAAGTCAAGAATGCGGGCAATGGAACTTTCAGAAAATAGTTTTGTCACTTTAATTTCAATCACTCCACCCACGTTGATCATTCCCGCCAAAACTTTTTCTCCTTTTCGAATGGTATCGGGTTTACTTTCTCCGGTAAGTGCAGCGGTGTTGAAGCTACTTGTATTTGAAATTAATATTCCATCCAACGGAACTTTTTCTCCTGCTTTTACCTGAATAGTTTCACCTGTAGAAACGGATTCCGGTTTTACAATAGTAAAATTTCCATTGCGCAAAACATTTGCTGAATCCGGTCTTACATCCAACAATGCCTTGATATTTCCTTTTGCCCGCTTAACGGCTGCTGATTGAAACAATTCACCGACTGCGTAAAAAAGCATCACAGCAACTCCTTCCGGGAATTGACCTATGGCAAAAGCACCAAGTGTTGCAATACTCATTAGAAAAAATTCAGAAAAAATATCCTTTTTGAGCATGGCTTTTCCTGCATCAATGATTACCGGAATCCCTACAGGTAGGTATGAAACTACATACCAAATAAGTCGTACATAACCGCTGAACCAATTTTGCTCAATGAAATTATCGACAACAATGGCAGAGATAAGCAAAATGAAACTGATTATTGCAGGAGCATAATCCTTCAGATCGTCAAGCGTGATTCGTGTGGAAAGCCCTTTTTCCCTTAGTCGCTGTTCGGCTTCAGTATTTACCTTTTCTTCCAATGAACAGCAGGTCATCTTTCCGTGTTCATCAAACGTATGTTTATGGTTTGGATCAGTATTCATCATATCAATTTATTTTGGTGAGCAAGAAGCTCCGATTATGAAAACCTTGCAACTGCAAAGAAAAGAAATCGGAGTTCTGCCCATGTTATGTTAATGCGCGTGTCCGCCTTCTTCTTCCTCACTGTTTTTCATTTTAGCCAATAAGCTGAATGCGCCTTTGGTTACAATTTTGGTATTCAATTCAAAGCCTTCAGGTAGAATTACCGAGACAAAACCCAATTCAGTTTCTCCGGTGGTTACTTCTACCATTTTGAAATGATGCTTTTCTTCTTCCTTTTCACCTTTTTCATGATCATGTTTTTCACCATCTTCATGTACTTCTGTCGTTTCGATGAAAATGTATTTTTTGCCTTCGAAATTCACAATGGCTTCTTCAGGCACCGCAGCAACGTGTGCGCTATCTGTCTCAACAATGGCTTTCAAATACATTCCCGGTATTAATTCGCGATCTTGTTTATCAATTTCGCAATGTACCTGAACACTTCTATCTGAACTTATTTCACGGCCTATGAGATGTACAAAGGCTACGCGGTGCGTTGTTTCATTGGCAAGTGTAAAAAGAACACGTTGGTTAACCTTCAAAAGCGGAACGTCTTTTTCAAAAATGGTTAATTCTACATGCAGTTTTTCGGTATTTACAATTTCAAATAATACATCAGTCGGATTTACAAATGCACCAATGTTCGTATTTACCTTTGTGACATAACCTGAAATGGGCGCATAGAGATTGATCGTGTTTTGAATTTCGCCCTTTTCCAAATTGGCAACGTTGATGTTAAGCATTTGCAATTTGGCTTTTAGCCCATCCACTGTTCCTTTTGTGGAGTAGTAATTTGCCTTTGCTTGTTCTAAGGATTTTTTTGCATTTACGTTCTCTTTTGCAAGTTCCTGCTGACGATCATATTCTGCTTTAAGGTATTCCAGCTGGTTGAAATTTTCCAAATAATCCTGCTGCAATTGAATGTAATCCTGATGTTGCATAACGGCTACCACCTGACCCTTACTAACCCTTGAGCCTTGTAGTAAATCTGTAGATTTTACAAATCCTCCCATTGGAGCAGAAATACTGACTTTACTTTGCGGTGGTACATCGAGTAATCCGCTGGCAGGAATTGTTCCGCTGATGGTGCGCATTTCTACATTACCCAATTCAATACCTGCTACTTTGAATTGCGCATCTGTTAATTCCACCATATCCGATTCTTCATCGTGGTGTTCCTCGGTTGCATAATCTTCTTCTCCACCAGCACATGAGGTGAAAAAAAGTGGGAAGGAAATTAAGATCGCCAATATATATTTTGTTGTGTTCATGATTTCTTTTTTTATTCGTTTAACGTGCGGTTAAGTATTCAATATAAACTACAGCCTGATTGTATTCACTCACAGCATTGAGGTAATTTTCTTTGATGGAAATTACCTGTTGCAGATTAAGCAAATGTTCAGCGTACCCAATTTCTCCTTTAGCATAAGATGTTTGCGACTGCTTTTCAATAAGGTTGGCATTCGGCAATGCCACTGTTGAGTAATAGTCCAAGTTATTTTTTGCTGCAATGTAATGTTGTACCGCTTGCTCATAATAACTCTGAAACATGATTTGCTCACTTTGGTAATTCATTTCATTGATCTCAACTTGCTTTTGTGCTACCTTACTTTTATTCACCTGCGGAGCAAACCAAAGCGGAACCACTATTCCGAACTGAACACCTTGAAAACGATTTCCAGAACCTGCAAACTGAGTATTTGTTGCATCCAATGGTACTCCGTAAAGCGATTGATTGAAATAACCGATTTTGAATTCAGGAAGTGTGGATGCAAAAACTACCGACTTTTCCTTTTCTGCAATCTCAATTTGTTGTTTCATATAAGCTAATTGCGGATTGGCTGCAACCGCTGCACTATCATTCATCAAATTGAAAGGCCGAATTAATGAATCTGTAGTTATGATTTCAACGGGATAGGTTACACCCATTAATGCTTGTAAGTTGATGTTTAGTGCGGTTATTTCTGCCTGAACCAAGTAGAGTTTATTTTGCACTTCACTCAGTCGGGTATCAGCAGATGTTTTTTCGAGTAGAGTTCCATCTCCTGTTTTGTATCGCAGGTCTGCCGACTTTGACATTTGTGCATACATAGTGTCCTGTTTTTGCAGGAGCAATTGGTAACTTTTCCAAAATAGCAACTGATAATACACTTGGCGTATTTGTAAGGTCAATTCATTTTTGGTGGCAGCAGTCTTTAATTCGGCTCCCTTGGTTTGCGAATTTGCAAGAGATGATTTTGCGCCAAACACGGTTGGAAACGGAATCGTTTGTGATATAGTCAGATTGTTATCCTGACGATAGAAACTATTATATTGACCGTAGGTGAAACTCACATCAGTTTTTGGTAATTCGCTACTTGTTTTCTTCTGCAATTGGTAATAATCTGTTTGCATAGAAACTGCTTGCAGGTTTTTGTTGTTACCGTAAGCAATATTCAAAGCCGAATCAAGCGAAACGGTTTTTACTTGTCCGAATGCGGTTGATCCACAAATTATGAACAGAAGTATTAGATTAGTAGTAGGCTTCATTTTTTTAGGTTTACGCACTCGTTTGTACCCGCCTTCGGCTAATTGATAGATACAAGGCAAAACGAGTAGAGTTAATAATGTTGCAGTAATTAATCCACCAATAACAACGGTTGCCAATGGCTTTTGAACTTCGGCTCCGCTTCCGTGCGAAATGGCCATTGGTAAAAATCCGAGCGAAGCAACCGCAGCAGTCATTACCACCGGACGCAAACGTGTTTTTGTTCCGCGAATAATTCTTTCCTTAACATCGGTCAATCCTTCTGCTTTTAAACGATTGAATTCTGCTATCAAAACAATACCATTTAAAACGGCCACACCAAAAAGAGCAATGAATCCTATACCTGCTGAAATACTGAAAGGCATTCCACGCACCCATAAGGCAAATACACCACCAATAGCAGAAAGCGGAATGGCTGTGTAGATCAACAGGCCTTGTTTAATTGATGCAAATGTGAAATACAGCAAAAGGAAAATCAGTAGGAGCGCAACCGGAACGGCAATACTCAATCTATCCCTTGCTTCTTGTAAATTTTTGAATGTTCCACCATAGGTTGGATAGTATCCTGGCTCAAACTTGATATTTTTTTCAATTTTCTTTTGCAGTTCTTTTACCACGCTTTCCACATCGCGCCCACGCACATTAAAACCAACCGTGATTCTGCGTTTAGCATCGTCACGTTGAATTTGAATAGGTGCTTTTTCGTCAAAATCAACAATGGCTACTTGCTCCAACGGTATTTGCTTTCCGTTAGGAGTGGAAATAAATAAATTTCGCACATCTTCAATACTTGCTCGATTTTCACCATCTAAACGCACCACCAAGTCAAATCGTTTTTCACCTTCATAAACCATTCCCGAACTTTGCCCGGCAAATGCAGTATTGATGGTACGGTTAATGTCTTCAATATTCATTCCGAACTTGGCAATTTCATCCCGTTTGTATTTGACTAAAATTTGACGCGCTCCTGTAACTTTTTCCACGTACAAATCTTTCGCTCCATCAATTGTTGAAACCAAGGCTGCAATTTGGTTAGAGTAATAAGTAAGCATGTTTAAATCTTCGCCATATACCTTCACAACTACATCCTGACGCGCTCCTGTCATCAACTCATTAAAGCGCATTTGAATGGGCTGTTGAAATCCGAAAGTAACACCGGGTATGTCTTCCAGTTCTTCGGTCATCATTTCTGCCAGTTCGTTTTTGTCGGAAGTTTTCGTCCATTCTGATTTGTCTTTCAAAATAACCATCAAATCACAAGCTTCAATGGGCATTGGATCGGTGGGTATTTCTCCCGAACCAATTTTACCCACCACCATTTTAACTTCATCCGGAAAGCGTTCCAATAAAATCTTTGCGGCTTTATTGGAAGCATCAATTGTTTCTTCCAAATTGCTTCCGGTCATCACACGCGTTTCAACGGCAAAATCCCCTTCATCTAATGATGGAAGAAATTCTGCCCCAAGTCTTGTAAACACAAACAGACTGGTTACAAATAGCAAGAGCGAGCCTCCAATAATTATCAGTGGTCTTTTTAATGCTCCGTTTATGAAAGGAGTATAAATTCGCTGAATGAAATCCATTAATCGGTCAGAAAAATTGCGCTTGTGTTCCGTATTTTTATTCAGGAACAAGGCACTCATCATTGGCACATAAGTAAGTGAAAGAATGAAAGCACCAAGAATGGCAAACGAAACCGTTTGTGCCATTGGTTTGAACATTTTTCCCTCTATACCAACCAAAGCAAGAATTGGTAAATACACAATCAGAATAATGATTTCACCAAACGCAGCCGAACTTCTTATTTTGCTGGCCGATTCAAATACTTCATCATCCATTTCGGTTTGGGTTAATCGTCTACCCAATCGTTTCATGCCTAAATGATGCATGGTAGCTTCAACAATAATTACTGCTCCATCCACTATCAAACCAAAATCAATAGCACCTAAACTCATCAGGTTTCCGGATACACCAAAAACATTCATGAGCGAAATGGCAAATAACATAGCCAAAGGAATTACTGATGCTACAATCAATCCGGCTCGGAAATTTCCAAGGAAAACAACAAGAATGAAAATTACAATGAGCGCACCTTCCATCAGGTTTTTGGCAACTGTACCAATGGCATTGTCTACCAATTTGGCGCGGTCAAGGAATGGCTCAATTTCTACACCTTCAGGAAGCGTTTTTTCAATTTGTGCCATTCGCTCCTTGATATTCTCAATCACCTGAGATGAGTTTGCGCCTTTCAGCATCATTACAATGGCACCTACGGCTTCGCCTTTGTCGTTATAGGTTAATGCTCCATAACGAATCGCGTGACCATAATTCACTTCGGCAACATTGCCAATCAAAACCGGAATTCCGTTATCAAGATTTTTTACAACAATGTTTTCGATGTCCTGTTTGCTTTCAATCAAACCTTCACTGCGGATGTACCAGGCGTTTGGTTTTTTATCAATGTAAGCTCCACCAGTATTCTGATTATTCTTTTCCAAAGCTGTAAAAACATCGTTGATGGTGATGTTCATGCTCTTGAGTTTATCCGGATTCAAAGCGATTTCATATTGCTTTAAATAGCCACCAAAACTGCTTACATCAGCTACACCTTCTACACCGAGTAATTGTCTACGCACAATCCAATCCTGAATGGTACGCAACGCCATTGCATCGTATTTTTGCTCGTATCCCGGTTTCGCGTGAATGGTGTATTGGTAAATTTCACCAAGCCCTGTGGTTACCGGAGCCAGTTCAGGAATACCAACTCCATCAGGAATCTGATTCATGGCCTCATTTAAGCGTTCTGAGACCAATTGACGGGCTTTGTATATGTCCACTTCATCTTTGAACACAATCGTCACCACACTCAAACCAAAGCGCGAGAACGAACGAACTTCAATAATACCCGGTACGGTTGCCACAGCTTGTTCGACCGGAAAGGTGACCAATCGTTCAATATCCTGTGCCGACTGCGAAGGTGCTGCCGTTATTATTTGCACCTGATTGTTGGTGATGTCAGGCACGGCATCAATGGGGAGTTGTTTTAACGAGTAGCTGCCCCAAGCTACCAAGGCCAACGTAAAAATGCCTATTACGAGCTTATTCCTGATGGAAAAGCGGATGATTGCATCCAACATATAATTATGTGTTAGTTAATGAAAACGAAAATTCAGGACACGCAATGTCACTTTGGAAACGCAACTGCGTTCCTATTTCATTAACCTATTTTGGGAGGTTGCCAAATGCAGCAACTATAAAAAGAGCGGAAATTATCCTGCGAAATGAAGTTGACTTCTTTTCCAATACAAGGATAACTTATTGCAATTGAATTTTCAGGAATCAAACAAGTAATACCCGAAACCACATGAGAGCAACAATCATGGCAATGTTTGAAAGGCATATTTTCATCGCAATGACCATCAGTTTCATCTTCATGGTTATCCGCCACGTAATGTTCCCATAAAAAAGTACCGAAACTTAAATCCGGATGATCTTCTTTTTCATGCTCAAAGTAATGTTGCACTAAAAAAGGAAGTTTCATTACCTCCATAGCAAAGGTGTTCCCCGAAAAGATTTGCAGACAGAAAAATATGGCTATGGCTTTTTTCAATGAGTTAAAGATATGAATTTTAACGATTAGAGAGGTTTTATGGTTCTATACAAAAAACGTTAAGGCTTCGAATCCTAACTTTCATCACTTCAACTGACCAATTTTAAATCATTGTTTAACAAGTATATAAACTCAAAAAGTAAACCTCTTGAAAAATATTTCTGTAAATTTTTAGTGCGTATTTTAGAATTTTAATACATTTGCTCCGATCAAAGGTGGAAAAGATATGTTGACTACAGTTATGACAAAAGTGAATCCTGAAATGATTGTGTTAGCGCGTGAATCTCGCGGGCTTTCACAACGCGATTTAGCTGACCGATTGGGAATTTCTCCCGCGCTTTTATGTCAATTAGAACAAAGCAATCGCTCCCTGACTGATGATATGATTGAGAAACTGGAAAAGGAGTTGAACTATCCTCACGGTTTCTTTGCACAGGAAGGAGAAGCATATTTGACTTCCACGATCAATTTTAGAAAACGTGTGAGTGTTCCTAAAAATATTATTGCGTCAATTGAAGCTAACATTCAGGTGTACAGATTGAATATTGAGATGCTACTTCAGAAAGTGAAAGTGACAAAACCGGAAATTCCTCACTTTGATTTGGAGAAGTTGGGTTCAGTCCAGGAGGCAGCGATCAAATTGCGCAAGCAATGGAAAATTCCTGCGGGCGCGATTAATAATATAACGACATTACTTGAGTCATTTGGAATCATTACGGTTGCTTTTGATTTTGGAACGGAACGAGTTGATAGCAGAATTGTATTGACGCATTCAGGTTACCCAATCATTGTTTACAACAAATCTTTATTGGGAGATCGTCAGCGATTTACACTCGCTTATGAATTAGGACACTTGGTTCTTCACTCCAGTCTTTCAGATTTTGGCGACCGGGATATTGACCACGAAGCCAATTTATTTGCTGCTGAATTTTTGATGCCAGCGAACGACATCCGTCCTGATTTCAAAGATGGATTGACTATTCAAAAGTTGGCAGACTTGAAAAAGAAATGGAAAGTTTCAATGCAAGCCTTATTGTACCGCGCACACGATTTAGAGGATATATCCTATAATCAACGCACGTATTTGTTACAACAGTTTAATCAGATGAAAATCCGGAGACGGGAACCACCAGAACTTGATGTAAAAATTGAACAGCCCAAATTGCTGCGCGATATGCTTACTAAATACCGCAATGCATTAAAAATTACAGTAAATGAATTAGCAGATATATTTCATATGACGGAGAAAGAGTTTATGATACGATATACGATGTAGAACAGTTTTAATATTTTGACCGATGACGATGAAGACAGAAAGCACGCGAATCCAATTGAAGCCCTATTCCATTACGGAATTAGCACGCGTTTATGGTGTTGATCCACGCACCTTGAAGAAGTGGTTAGTTCCTTTTGAAAAGGAATTAGGAGAGAAGCAAGGACGCTTTTATCAAATACCACAGGTAAAAGTGATTTTTGATAAGCTGAGTCTTCCAACTAACATTACAATTGCAGCATAACCCTCGAAGCGATAAAATGAAATTAATCACCCAAACGCCCAAAAAAGCACTAAAGGCCTTCCTAAAGCAAAAACCTTTAAGGAGTGAAATTGATTTGTTCAAAGTAAACCTAATTGCTCTGCTTGATAAGATCGCAGTAATCGAAAAACAACCGAAGGATGAAAGTGAAGAACACCTGAAAAATAATTTACGTGATTTCCTGCGTGATACTTATTACCGCGATACCAATGCAATTAATACAAAGGATAAAAAGGATTTGGTAATTCACCTAAATAAAACTACAGACAGCAGCGTAGGTGTGATCATTGAGGCTAAAAGGCCAACAAATGTCGGAGAAATGTTGTCGGCTGAAAATCCTAATCGCAAAGCTCTACATGAACTTATTCTTTATTATTTAAATGAAAGAAATTCCGGAAACAACGAACTAAAACAACTTGTTGTCACAAGTATAAATG
Source organism: Flavobacteriales bacterium (assembly GCA_035299065.1). Classification (GTDB taxonomy): domain Bacteria; phylum Bacteroidota; class Bacteroidia; order Flavobacteriales_D; family UBA2798; genus DASPJQ01. Next base: position 25,486 of record DATGXI010000124.1, on the reverse strand, counting down.
AGTGGTTCATTGTTGATGCGAATTACTTTGATAAGTTTATTTATAGAAACACTCAGATTAAAAAATTATACGATACAAAGCTGAATGATCGGAAGGATAATCCATGGTTTTATGAAGAAATTGCAAAGGTAGTTTCAAAACTGGACGTTGAAATTCCTTGCACTTACTTTGATATTCGCGAGTTTGAAACGGTATTACGAAATACAAAAAAAGAGGATGATAAAGAACTCATAGCTCTTTTCAAAATTCTATCTCCTCAACATCTTCTTAAAATTACAACTCCCAATGACAGCAACTCATTAAATGAAAGATTCTATAAAGAGTTATTGCACATTATAGGATTAGAAGAAGCTAAGGAAGGAACGAAAAATATTATTAGAAGAAAAAAGGAAAATCGTAACGCAGCTTCTCTTATTGAACTAACAATTGAAGCCCTAAAAACAGAAGACACTTTTCATCGTATCCCAGACTTAAAAATCTATGGTGAAAATAAAGAGGGACAAACCTTTAATATTGCTTTGGAACTATGTATTACTTGGATAAACCGTATTTTATTTCTGAAATTACTCGAAGGTCAGTTAATAGCCTATCATCAAGGTAATAAAGACTACCGTTTTCTTAATTCCGAAATGATTCATGATTTTGATGAGCTTTTTAAACTCTTTCATAAGGTCTTAGCGGTAAATATACCTGATAGAACAGAGCTCATAAAAAATAAGTACAGTCGTGTCCCTTACTTAAACAGTTCGCTTTTTGAAATTAGCGACTTGGAGGATCAGACAATAAAAATAAACTCACTCGAAAATGATGGGGAACTTGAATTTGTAAATACTACAATTTTAAAGGACTTTAAAAGGAAAGCTAATAAGTTGCCAACCTTGGAGTACCTATTTTACTTTTTGGACGCTTACGACTTTGCGAGTGAGGGAACAGAAGATGTACAAGAAGATAATAAGACAATTATAAATGCATCCGTTCTTGGTAAAGTATTCGAAAAAATAAACGGTTATAAAGACGGATCAATTTTCACACCTGCATTTATTACAATGTATATGTGTCGACAATCCATCCGGTTGGCAGTTGTTGAAAAATTCAACGAATCTATTTCGGATGAGGGAAAGAAGCTTTTCGATAAGTATGAAGATGTCAAAAATTATACTTCTCGACTTTTTAAAACTCAGGAAATATTAAAAGCTAATGAGGTGATAAACTCACTTCGAATTTGTGATCCTGCTGTGGGTTCAGGGCATTTTTTAGTTTCTGCATTAAATGAAATTATCGCAGTTAAGGCAGAGTTGGGAATTTTGGCTGATGAAAAAGGGAACAACCTGAGTGGATATGAAATTGAAATTGTCAACGATGAACTAATAATCACAGACCAACAAGGAAATATTGTAGAATACAAACTTCAAAATGACAAACCCAGTAATAAAGAAATTCAACGACTTCAAAAGGCTTTATTTCACGAGAAACAAACAATAATTGAAAATTGCTTGTTTGGTGTTGATATTAATCCGAAGTCAGTTCTAATCTGTCGTCTTCGATTGTGGATAGAACTATTAAAGAATGCGTACTACAAAGAACCCAATTATTTGGAACTTGAAACACTTCCAAACATCGATATAAATATTAAGTGTGGGAATAGTCTTTTAAGCCGTTTTGCGTTAGATTCCGATCTAAGTAAAGCACTGAAAAGTATTAAGTATGATGTAAAAGCGTACAGAGGCTTTGTAAACGACTATAAGAACGAAAAGAGCCGAGATGTAAAACGTGGGTTGCAAAAAATCATCGATACAATTAAAAGCGATTTCAGAACCGAAATTCTTAATAATGATCCAAAGGTTGTTAGATTGAGAAAGATTAGCGGGGAATTACTCAATTTGCTCAACCAAACTAAGTTGTTTGATGAAGATAGCAAGCAGAAAAAAGCAAGAAAGGAAAAGCAACAAAAACTTGAAGATGAAATAAAAAAATTGACCAAACAGATAGAGGAGATAAAAACAAATGCCATTTATAAGAATGCATTTGAATGGAGATTTGAATTTCCGGAAGTTCTAAATAACGATGGTGATTTCGATGGATTCGACTTAATAATTGGCAACCCTCCATACATTAAAGAAGATGTGAATCGTGATGCCTTTAACGGTTTAAGAGATTTGGAATGTTATCAGGGTAAGATGGATTTATGGTATTTGTTTGGTGATCTCGGTTTAAAGTTATTGAAACAGGAACGTTATCTGTGTTATATTGCAACAAACAATTGGGTAACGAATTCTGGAGCGTCAAATTTTAGAAAGATTGTAATCAACAATAGCCAAATTGTAAATCTTATAGATTTTGGTGCGTATATGATATTTGAAAATGCCTCCATTCAAACAATGATTATGCTTTTCAAAAGAGATTCATTGGTTGATAATTATACTTTTGACTATCGAAGACTTGAAGGAGATAAACTGACGCAAGACGATGTATTAAAACTTCTTATAGGTGCAGATTCAAAAAACGGAGTGATTCTGCAACCTAAAGTAATTAAAGAAGACCTAATTGGAAAAACGCTTACATTCAATTCTGGGACAAATTCTGAGTTACTTGATAAAATAAAATCTAAGCACAATTTTTTCTTGCGAGAAAAGCCGGATAATGAATTAAAGCTTCAAGCCGAAGTTGGATCAGGTATTGATGTTTTGCAAGACTTCGTGAGTAAAGCCAATGTGGAGAAATTAAATGGTAAGGCTAACGTAGGTGATGGTGTATTTGTTTTAAGTCAAGAGGAGTATGACAATTTAAAGTTTAGCAAAAAGGAGAAGGAAATAATAAAACCCTATTTCACAACAGAACAACTTCAAAAATATTCAGGAAACCCTTCAAATCAGTATTGGATACTTTATACAAAATCAGATATTGGAAAACCTGATAAAAAAACAAAGAAGATACCGATTGATGATTATCCCAAGATCAAGGAACATTTAGATAAGTTCAGGAGTATTATTACTTCGGATAACAAGCCATATGGGTTGCACAGAACAAGAGAACAGCATCTTTTTGAAGGCGAGAAAATATTTGCCTTAAGAAAATGCCCAAAGGAGCCGCGATTCACCTATACGGATTTTGATTGTTTTGTTTCTCGAGCATTTTTAGTGATTCAAAGCAATCGCATTAATCTAAAGTATTTGACTGGATTACTCAACTCCAGGCTCATTGCGTTTTGGCTTCGTAAAAAAGGTAAAATGCAAGGTAACGCATATCAATTAGACAAAGAGCCGTTGCTTGAAATACCAATTCATAATCCAAGTGAAGCCGAGGCAAATAAGGTTGCTGCTTTAGTCGAAAAGGTGATCTCTCAAAGGTTAGCGGGTAAGGATAGTGCTGAAAATGAAAGAAAAATAGATGAAATGATTTACAAATTATATGATTTGACCGAACAGGATATCCGAATTATTGAAGAAAATTGAAGGAAAACACATTGAGCAACAACGAATTGTCTTGATTTCAATTGAACCAACACTATGGCGTTGATAACGAATAAATTGCAAAAACAGATATATTAATTTGAGTACTTATATTTGAAACCACTGGCTGAAGAAATAATGAAGAATAATTTCAACATAAACGAAATCGAATATTGGCAAAGGAATTTGGGTCTCTTACCCGTTCCTCTATTTCACACAAAAAAAGAATCTCAACAGTTTGTAATGCTTAATGGGGGTATGGGGAATTTTTGTCTTGACTTATCCTCTGAGACTGGAAAGGAAAGAAGTGATGCTTGGTCATCAAACGTTGATCATTATTTGCGCTTAAATAATGACAAGGTTTCTGTTTATAGATGGGATAAATTTTCTCCTGAGCACTATTCATTTCAAAGTGTATCATCACGCATTCACGAATTTTACGGGTATCTAAAAAAAGATACAGCAGAGTCAAATCTAAATATCATTTCTTTTTCGCTAAATATATTTCGTCAATTACGGTTACTTCTGCGGGATGAGGCAGGAGTAAATTCCATTGAGGCGTTCCTTGTTTTATTAGCCTGTCAAGCCGAGAATAATAAAGCAATTAAGGAAATCGAAATTGACAGGTGGTCGCTTTCAAAACAAAGTGTAAAGATAGCCTCTTCGATTAGAAAGGGGGATTGGGAAGCACTTCTCAGTTCGTTTAGTTCAGGTCATCATAATCTAACTCTTTTGCCAAATACAAATTTGGTTTTACGTCATGCAGCAGGAAGTTTATTTCAAGAGGCAAATTTCGAGGCAGCTTATCCTTTGGAATACCAAATGTCATTCGAAGGATTATTAGGAGGAACAAGAAAAGCCAGTAAAGGAAAAACGCCTTCGAGTTCTCATTATACGCCCACTTCAATTGTAAGAACGATTGTTGAGGAGATATTAAACCGCTACACAGTATTCCCAAAAAAACTAAAGGTATTTGATCCAGCATGCGGTTCCGGAGAATTTTTACGGGAAACTATTCGACAATTAACTATTAAGGGATATAAGGGGAAATTGGAAATTATAGGTTGGGATATATCTTCAATAGCAACAAACATGGCTAAATTCATTTTAGCTTTTGAAAAAAGTCAGACGAACATAAATATTGATCTCGAAATTATAACTCAGGATGCTTTGTCTGATGATGCTAAATGGAAAACAGATTATGATATTATCTTAATGAACCCGCCTTTTGTTTCTTGGGAGTTGTTAACTCGCGACAATAAAGCAATTGTTGAAAAGACATTAGGAAAGGTATTCGATAAAAAACCTAATTATGCATCTGCATTTTTATGGAAGGCATTGAATTCGGTAAGTGCAGAGGGTTTTCTTGGCTTAATTTTACCTTCTTCAATCTTTGATGCTGATTCACACTTAGGTTTGAGAAAGGAGATTGGGGATCGAGTATCAACTATACTCTTAGGTAAGTTAGGTAGTTTGAGTTTGTTCTCAAACGCATTGGTCGATGCATCTATTTTTGTATGTACCAAAAAGAAAACTCAAGAAGTACCAATCAACTTATGGTGTGATTATAATATTGATTCAAGTTCTAATGCTTTAAGAGAGCTAAGAATTTTGAGATCATCAAAGACAATTCAGCCGGTATCAAATCCAAATTTTAGCTTATTTAAAAATTCCCGCTTAGGGAAAAATGACAATTGGACTCCAGTTTCTTACCAGTCATGGAAAGTATATGAATCAGTAAAGGGATTAAAAACAGTTTCTGACTTATTTAGCGTTATGCAGGGTGTACGAACAGGTATGAACTCCGTATTCCTTGTTGACAAAACGTATTATTCCAAATTACCAAAAGAAGAGAAGAAGTTTTTTAGGCCTGCCGTAACAAATGAAACTCTATTTAAAGGGCGTTTAACAGATGAAGTATATCTCTTCTATCCGTACGGGGATTTGCCGGAGATTTCAAATGAAAAGGATTTGATCAAACATGTAAATACATTCTATCTTGATAGATTGAAGCCAAATGCTGTTGCGTTAAAAAATCGTGCAAGAAGAAAAGCAGATAATTGGTGGAAATTAAGCGAACATCGGGCATGGCAAGTTAAAAAGCAACCACGATTGGTTTCTAAAGAATTCGGAGAAAGTGGATCACTTGCTTTCGATAAGAAAGGAAGTTTTGTTGTAGAACGTGGACATTGTTGGATTCCGATAGATCAAGAGTTATTCCTTCAGAATGAAGATATAGGCTTTGGATACATCACAGTATTTTCGATGCCAATAATTAACGATTTACTAAACGCATTATCGAAACAAATTGGTGGGGGGCAATGGTATCTTGCCTCTAAGTATGTCAATAAAATGCCAATCCCCGATTTGTTTAGCTCCAAATTCGATAAAAAATTATTAGTAGAACTTTCGGATATAGGCAGACTATTGAGTAGAGGCATAGAAGTAGATCAGGCGCAAATAAACGACCTTACACAATCCACTTTCAAGATAATGTAATGAGTTTGAAAAGTATAAACGATCTTACGTCAATAACAAATCCTTTAACCAAGAAACTTAAAACTTTGCTCGGTATTAAAGATTTGGAAATTGAGGTACTTCTTCGCGGATCAGGTGAAATCATATATGCATTTAGTAAGGGTGACAATGGCAAGACTATTATTGATGCTGAATTCAATAGGAAGGAATTTGTAATTCCAATTGTTAAATCATCAACTGGAGAACCCTATTGGATGGGGTATTCGTTAACCTTCAAGCAGAATAAACCAAAATCTCATTATCATTTACTCCAAGCAAGTATAAGAGTCTTTCAGGGAAAACTGTCTGATTATACAATGAACAAGATATTTCGAGCTGAGTGGATGCTTGATAAAGAAGACTCCAAAAATGCACAACCACATTGGCATGTTCACAATGTACTTTCCGAGAAATATCAATCAAAATTTGAATCATTTGATGATGGCGAAACTGTAATGGAGTTTGGCGAAGAACCTAATTCCGAACCTGAGTCAACTATTACCATCTCGAAGAAGGACTTAAGTGAATTCCATTTTGCAATGTCATCCCAATGGCACAAAAATGGAGGGGATCATTTTAATAAATTGGATGACCAAAATTCACTATTTCTTTGGACTGAAGGTTGTATGAAATATATAGTTGTACAATTGGGAGAAATGAGTGGAATCAGGTAAAATACACCTACATTTCCATGCACAAACCGACATTAACCGACATTAATAGGAAAAACTAACATTGTAAAGCATCCCCCTACAAGATCGAGCAAAAACCGGAAACCGATCTTATAGCCCAGCGCATCTTTGTCCTGTAAAACATAATAACTATGAACAGGACAAAAATAAAAGTACATCCGGCAGCCATTGCCATCTTTACGGATGCATCGTGGGAATTCGCCCACAAACAATTATGGAAAAACTATCCATTCAGTCAAGCTGAAGAACAAGTTGCCAAATCATTCATCAGCGAATATTACAAGGACATTCTTCCTGAATTATTCTCCGCTTTTGCAGGAAAAAAATTCGATGCTTTCTGCGAGCGTATTCTGAAGGCCAAACGCTATGTTGAGCGTTATCCGAGCCGCTACATTCCCCATCCTGGACTTTATTTCAATCCTGAAAACAAAAAAGGATTTGCAGGAACACTTCGTTGGTACAATGAAGATGTTCTCAAAGAGAAAATGAATAGCCTTCGCTTTCATTTTCACAACGGTGACCTAATAGTTACCCGCACCATTTATCGCAAAACCGCTTAATTCTATTTACATGAAATAGCCATGTTCCGCTGAAAAGGAACAAGACACATGGCGTATTCCATTTGACCATTAAAAAACAAATTATTTGCAAATGAAAGGAAAAGTAATCCGGATGGTACAACCCATCCATATAAAACCGTACACGCTAAAAGAACTCGCCATTCTCTACGGTGTTGATTCGCGCACATTCAAAACTTGGCTTGAGCCATTCAAAAAGGATATCGGTCAGAAGATCGGACGCTATTATATGATCGCGCAGGTGAAAGTAATATTCGAAAAATTGGATTTACCGTGTTACGCAGATGCAGCATAAACTGACATTTCACGACAATAAAAAGCAATAATCAGCAGCAGAAAACAAGTGCAAGCATTAACTGGAAAGCATGTCAAACACTTGCCGGAGATTTGTCCCATGATTAAATGAAAAACGAAAATGGAACCAAAAAATACGCATAGCGATTCATCAAACCATCTCTTCTTAACTGGAGCGATACTGTTTGCGAATCTTGATTACACCGGACTCTTGGAGTACGCACTAAAAGCGATAATCGGTGGAGCAATTTGGATGGGTTTCAAATTAGGTGGTGATTATCTCGCAACACGCAAAAAGAAAAACTGAAATGGGATTATTCAAAAAAATATTAATAGGAACAGGGATTGGTGCTGTTGTGGTGGGTGGAATAGCCTACGTGCGCAGACTGACCAGAACAGCAAACGAATTGATCGTTGTTCCGACCGTGAAGATTCACAAACTAACGCTTCAGGGATTGACACTTCGAGTTGACGTGAAATTAAAAAACCCTACACAAGGACAAGTGAAATTCAAATTCCCTTTTGTGAAACTGATGTACAAGGAAGCTGCAATCGGTTCATCGCAATCCGTGAATAAGGATATCGTGATTCCGAAATACGGAGAAGTATTCATTGATGCGATCATGATTGACATTCCGCTTTTAGGAGTTTTCTCCTTGGCAAACGATCTGCTCAAGGCAGTAGAGTCCGGTGAGGGTGTGAAGATGACGGTAAAAACAATCAGCACGATTGATTTGGGATGGAAGAAATTGCCTTATGAAGATTCACAGGAAATCACTTTGAAAAAATGATTGCGAAAGAAAAACGAAATATAAAACCCGGAATTGAATTCGATCACCTGTTTCCAACAGCAGAGTTGAAAGAGATAACTGTCAAGCACGATGCAGACGTGGGGCATACAGTTAAGTTCATTCCAAAAGTGGTGGGAGACACTTTGTTTCACACCAAGAAAATTGCGAGACGATTACAAGAAAGTTCTTTGAGAAAAACTTGCAACAATATTTGGGATTTTGTTTACCAACATATCGCTTACAAAAAAGATGAAGATGGCAAGGAGCAGGTGCGCAGTCCTGCACGCGCCTGGCACGACCGATCCACAGGGGTAGATTGTGACTGTTATACTGTGTTTATTTCCAGTATCCTTTCAAATCTAAGAATACCGCATAAACTGCGAATCACTAAGTACAGCGCGGATCACTTTCAGCACATCTACCCCATCGTGCCGCTTTCAAATGGAGAGAACATCATTCTTGATTGTGTAGTGAACGAATTTAATTATGAAGAACCATACACCGAAAAAAAAGACTTTACAATGGAATTAACTTACCTCAATGGTGTTCCGGATAAAACCAACCTTGATACCCAAGTAATGGATGATTCAGGGGAACTCGGAAAACTTTTTGACTTCCTCAAAAAGAAAAACCCTGCACCATCATCGGGCGAACCGCAAAAGGGCGGGAAACTGAAAGAAATCCTCAAAAAAGGGCTAAACGTCATCAATAAGGTCAATCCGGCCACGGTGGTGCTTAGAAACGGGGTTTTAGCAGCGATGAAGCTAAATGTGATGAAAGTGTCGCAACGCTTAAAATATGCGTACCTGAGCGATGCTGAAGCCCAAAAACGGGGTGTTGATATGGCCAAGTTCCAACGTCTGAAGCAAACCAAGGATAAACTGGAGAAGATCTTCTACGGGGCGGGTGGAAAACCTGAAAACCTAAAGAATGCGATTCTTACCGGAAAAGGGAATGCTAACAAAGAAGTTCCGGTGAGCGGACTTAACGGAGCAGATGACAAAGCAATCCTGCACATGAATGTAAACACTCCGCTTCACGAAGTGCTTGGTCAGGAAATCTACTACTCTGAAAACATGCAGGGATTGGAGGAGATTGAAGGACTGAATGGATTAGGTGAACCCATTACCGCAGCTTCAATCGGTGCAGCCTCCGGAATAATGGCAGCGATTGCCGGACTACTGAAAAGCATCGGCAGCATTTTTCCAAAGCGACAAAAAGAATCAGCGGACTTTGAAAATACTGCGGACGCAAACACAGAAGCAGAACAAATCCAAACGAACAATCCGCAAGTGAATCTCGATAACTACAATCCGGAAAATGATCCGATGCTGAAATCGATGACCACCGATCCGAATGCAACTACCTCGGATGGAAGTAACACAGCAACTGATCCCAACAAACCACCTGCCGAGCAGACTTTTTGGGAGAAGAACAAAAAGTGGATCAAACCAACGGCATGGGTGACCGGAATACTCACAGCATTGGGAATAGGATACAAGGTTTACTCATCCAATCAGAAGAAAAAGGAAAAGAAAAAAGACAACGGAGTGTCGGGAGTTCCGAAAAAGAAATACAAAAAGAAGTCTCCTGAAAAAATCAAAAAGGTGACGCTTAAATAAAATATTAACGAATAAAAAACTGAAACATGTCAAACGGAAAAAACTCATACGAAAAGAAAGCCAAGAAAAAGGCGATTCTTTCAGGCACTCCGGGAACGGCCTCCGATAAAAAACTTCCCATGAAAGAAAGGGCAAAGAAAACAATCATCCCCACATTAGTGAACACCGCTTCTGCCATTGGCGGTGGATTCGCAGGAGCAGCGATGGGACGACTCTCATTCCTTACCGGACTTGTTGTAACAGGTGCAGGTGAAATTATGGGAAGTCCCGCTGTTGCCTCCTTTGGATTAGGAATGGCCGTCTCTAACGTTTACTCAATGACTACTGCTGTAAACGGGACAGAACCCACTTCTAAAATGGAAGCTGCGAAAGAAAGGATGAAGCATTATGGAAAGGGTATCATGCAGAAACTTTATCTCGACAAGTTGATAAAGAAAAAAGAATCAGAGCAGAAAACTACCACTGCACAAACTTCAACTACCACCACAACTGCGAATACCAATACAACAACCAATACCGGTACGAGTGGTATGGGTGAAGTTCAATACTTCAAATATCCGCTGAGTGAGAAACCCGATCAAATGGATTTATCAGAATTGGAACGCTTCGAAAAAGAGATTCAGGAATCAGCGGAAAACTTTGCCCAGGAGAATAAATCGGTTCAGGGAACAGAGGAGAATTTCCATCAGGAGATTAACAAAGAGAACCTGATCGGACTGGACGAAGAAGAGAAAATCTACTAATCACCAAAAAGAAAAACTGATTGCATTGGCATCCTTGGCCGGGATGTCAACAGGGGAAAGTCATGCCTTCACCAAGCCAATCAGCGCAAAAAAGAACAAGTAAAAACAAAGTCAAATCACTAAAAACAAAAAATCATGTTTGGACAAACAGAAACAATCGAACAGTACAACAACGCAGGCGCATTGCTTGGTCTTGATGAGATCGACAATGACGAAGTGATGGGTGCGCTGAAAAAAATGAATCCAATTCAGCGCGTGCGTACCATCAACAAATTGGCGCAACCTGCACCACCTTCAAAAGGATCGCGTGCAGAAATGGAAAAGCATTTCACGGAACTGCCTGCGCACATCAAAGAAGGATTGAAAAAAGGTGAACTGCGCCTTGCAGATACCATCATCTACTCCATCAAACCTGCCAGTTCAAAAACTATCAAAATGTTTGAGACGCAGGATGACAAGGAGATTGGTTTGCGCAATATTTCCAATGCGAAATTGCCAAAGAACCAATCGATGCTTGTAAGCGGAATTATCCTGCTTGCCGGAGTATCAGCAGACGGTACGAAAGACAAAATCATCGCCACCAATTACGACAAGATCGAATCGATCCCTGCAATTGCTAACGGTGAGTTCTCCTTGAAATCAAACAAAAAGCAGATTGTTCCGGATACATCGAACAACGTATTCAAAACAGGCAACCTGCACCTTGTGCCAATGGGATATTACAAACTGGCAAACCCACGCCTGATTCAAGATGATGTGTTGATCGAGTTGACCATTGAACTTGGTTCATTAGATGGCATCGCAGCCAACACCTACATCTATGCAGGGTTGCACGGAACAGTAACTACTCCCTAATCATTAACCCGGTTCAACGATTAAGGCTCTTGAATTTGCAAGAGCCTTAATCAAAGAGCCAAAAAGCAAAACGATGAACGAAGAAAATGCATTATTGCGCGCACCCAAAGTTTTCGAACTACAGGTGACCGCTGCAAACTCAAAGGTGAGCGAAACTTTTGAATTGGATAAAAGCGTGAAGAGTGTAAACGGAATTGCGTTTACTTCTGAGAAACCTGATTTGCTCTTCCATCGCGGATATGCAAGAGTGGAGATCAACAAACGCGAATTCTTTCCGGATAATCATGCTGTGCAACGCATAATGAACGGAGTAGATGCAAATCTTGACAACCGCTACTGGCCATTGGAAAATGTAATCATCGGGAACGGACAAGTGAAAATTGAATTTACCGATAAGGCAGACGGCAGAACTGTTTTTGCAGCCTACACGGTGCAATTGTATCTCGATTGTGAAATTGAATTGAACTAATAACTGTGGAAGAAATCATCATACATACTGTCGGAATTTCCCGCGCATCACAATTGAAACACTTTGAAATTCCATTGCCAAGGAACATTGAAAAAGTAACAGGCTTATGGTATAAAGTTCGATTGCTCGATGATGCTGAGTCAGGAGTTCCAATTAGCATCAGAACAAGGTCACCGTACTTGCCACCAATAATTGTAGGTCAAATCTCATTGAGTACACGGCAGCAAGAAGGTGTTTTCTACTACGGTAATTTGATCTTAGAAAACCCAAATGTCGGATTCCTGGACTATACCTCCGGAGTATTTCCTGCGAAGCAACACAATCGTTCCGCAATGAAAAGACCACTCAAGGTTCTTTTAAATGGAGACTCTGCAATTGTTCATGGATACATCCTTGACAATTGGGGCACGCTTGCCAGACGGAATGTGCGGTACGAAGTGGATGTCTATCTCTTTTGTGAACTAAATTTTAACGACCCTGAACAATGACTGTAAATCTTGCACTCGAATATATACCACGAAGAATGCGTGAACTCGGATATGGAGACAAATACCATTTGAGATTTCGACACTTCATTCTTCAGGACAGGGAGACGATCAATCTGAAAGCCTTTAACAGTTTGTTCATTCTTGTTGAAGAACCTGCTCGGATAAATGTCAAAAGTCAAAATGGGATTTTCAATATCGCTTTGACCAACGCAGATGAAATGCAGTATGAGCATCACGGACAGATTCAAATTCGGAACACTTCCACTTCAATTGCAAGAGCGCGTTTCATTCAAGTAATCCCTTACAAATAATTGAAAATGGAAAATGAAATAATGTCATATAGAACATCGGATGTTCAGCCTTACACCACCGAAAAGTTGTTGAAAGTAAAACGACTATTGGAGAAAGCGAAAGAGAAGAATACACCTCGCTATTATGAAATAATGGTGGATGGGTTTAAAGTCGTGCAACGCACCAATGATCTTTCCGATTTTGATTCACATGAAGAATTTGTGGATGAAGATACCAGAGAAGTTGTTGTGCTGCTTTATTCAGAAAGTCCAACATCTCCTCGGAATACAAAACACATTTTCCGTTTGAAAGAAATCAAAAAAGAAACACCTGTTGTCACCCCCGTGCAACAAGGACTGTCAGGAGTGGAACTCCAAGCGAAAATTGACGAGGTTGTGGAACGAAAGGATATGCAAAACCAAATTAAGGATTTGCAAAAACAACTGGAGGATGCGCAAAAGAAGAATACCGAAGCAGATGAATACATCGATCAACTGGAAGAAAAAGTTCAGACTCTTGAAAAGGAAGTCGAAGAAGTAAAAAGTAAAACCGGAGAACGATGGATGAAACTGGCAGAAAATCCTCCGATGTGGGTTCAGCAATTAGTGGTCGGTAAGATTACTGGAAATGCACTAAGCGGAACCGAGCAAAAAGAACCCGAAGGCGATGTTACATTCTCAAAGAAATCATCGAATGCAGGTTTATCTGAAGCGCAACAACGTCACCTGCAAGTGATACAGGCAATGGAGCAAGAACTCAATGAGGAACAACTCCACACGCTGATGCAGATTAACGATACGCTGATTACAGACAAAGACAAAATTCCTGAAGTGGCGGATCTCCTTGATCTGAATAAGGAATAACCCCCGAATACATACCGCAAAAACGAACACGGAAAACATCCGCGCAGGGAATTTCTGCGCCAAAAAAAAGGAAAAATGAAAAAGTACACTTACGAAATCTCAATCGAAGCTGCCTCGGAGAAGGAAGCCGATACCAAGATGAAAGCACTCTCGGTGCTTGCAAAAAAACTCTCTGCAAAAGAGTTGGAAAAACTCGCAGACATCATTCAAAACGATCCTCAAAAAACTGCATTGGCAAAACAAGCACTCGGAGTGTAAATGGAAAACGCACCTGCACATATCACTACGCCTGCGGTACAACAACAACCAGTTGCTGTGCCAGTCCAGGAGAATAAAATCAACTTGAAAGAGATCGTGATTTATTCTGCCATTGGATTGGTTGTAATCGGTGGAACGATCTTTCTTTTGAAGAAAGCAGTTCGCACAACGATTGCCAATACAGAAGAAAAGAAATCACTCGATGTTGACTCTTCTGCTTCAGTAGCCAAACAAATCCGAATGGCTCTTGATAATGATATGTGGTTTGGATGGGGAACGGATGAAGAAGCATTGCGCAGAGTGATTCGTGATATTCCTTCGAAGGATGAGTATAAAAAAGTAGCAGCCTCCTATAAAAAACTCTACGGAGAGCCACTCACCAAAGATTTGCAAGGTGATCTCGGAACGGCAGAATACAATGAGTTGATGGCCATCATCGCATCTAAGCCGGAGAGAAAAGGTGAAAAGGTAAACTACAACCACACCGCTGCTGCTGTTCGCCTCTATAATGCCATGAGTGTTTGGTACGGCATATTTCCCGGAACTGATGAAGATGCAATTAAGTCGGTGTTTTTAGATATGCCAACGCAAGCCGATTACAAAAAAGTGGAAAGTGCTTACTACAAAAAATACGGAAGCACTCTGCAAGATGACCTTGAAGGCGATTTATCCCAATCATACATCGATGAGTACATGAGTATTCTTCGGAAAAAACCAAAATCATGAAAACAGAAGAAAAACCAAAATCAAATAAAAAGAAAGCTATTCTCATCAGTCTTGGAGTTGTAGCAACAGCAGTTGGAGGATTCTTCGGATTCAAGTATTTGAAAAACCGAAAGAAGAAAACTGATATCGATGAGGAAGAAACCACTCCGGTTACAACAACCAGTTCTTCACAAACAAGCACATCATCCTCTTCCGGTGGATATAAATCAACCACTTCTTCAACGACCACTACGAGAAAGGATTCTTTCCCTTTGAAAAAAGGAAGTAAAGGAGAACGAGTGAAGTTGTTTCAGGAAAAGTTGATTGCCAAGTACGGAAAAAGCATTCTGCCGAAATATGGTGCAGACGGAGACTTTGGAAGTGAAATGGAAGCCGCCTTGGAAAAACTCAAGTTGCCATCCACCATTAGCGAAAGCGCATATAATGTTTATGTGAAAGGTGCAGCACCTGATGCTGATGATCTCGCTGAAAAATTAATTGAAGCTGCTGAAGATAAAAACTTCAGTAAGGCAATAGACAATCTGAAGAAGATCAGAAATACAAGCGATTATTCTTCAGTATCCGAAAAATTCAAGGAGATGCGAATCAACGGAGGTGTAAGAAAAACACTTGTCACCGGAATGCTTGACACATTCACTTCTTCCTCTCAACAGGAATCCATCCGAGCGCAATTCTTACGAATGGGATTGAAGTATGATGGAAGCAAATGGTCTGTGCCAACAAACTTCAACTTCTTCTCCGGAATTGAAGAACCGCTTCTCATCACTACCGAACCTACTGAACTATACGATCCCAAATACATGGTGAAAGTGAAAGTGCCGAAGGATATGGTTGTGGGAAGCAAAATCAAAGAAAAGAACGGACTAACTCTGATTCGAATGTTGGAGAAAAACCGAAAACTAATTGTCAAATCATCAACCGTAAAAAAATATGAGAAACATTAAATACATCGCCATCCATTGTACGGACACCTTGCCTACTGCTAAAGTAGAAGCCATTCTGAAATACTGGAAAGAAAAACGCGGATGGAAAAATCCGGGATACCACTACATCATTAAAGCAAACGGAGACGTTGTAAAACTGCTTGATGAAAACAAAGTGTCAAACGGAGTTCTTGGTTTCAACGAAAACTGCATCAACGTTTGTTATATCGGTGGTAAAACCAAGGAAGGTAAAGGTGGAGATACAAGAACCCGCGCCCAGGAGAATGCCATGTTCGATAAGATCGTGGAATTACTGGAGCGATATCCAAACGCAGAAGTAAAAGGTCACGGTGAATTTCCGAACCAAGGTGGAAAAACATGTCCAAACTTCAACGTGAAGGAATGGCTCAAGAATTACACACCGGACATTGGATTGGATGACTAATGTCCATGCTTGGGAAAATAAGAACCATCGCCCGACAAAAAGGCTACAAGATTTATGACCGCCCTTACGAATTGAACATTTGGGGAATCCGATCAAAGCAGACACGCGCCAACAAATTCGATGATGAAATCCATGTATTCTATAAAACTGGATTTCTTAATTGGGAGTACCACGTGTTTCCTGCTACAACTGATCCCGGAACCTACTGGCTCAATTCACCCATGCACCCGCAGGGAACGGCAATACTTAAACAAGGTCAGTATATCCATGCTTATGAGTTGGGAATGCACCGAGGTAAATATCTCGCGCTGACACAACGAAAACCTGTGACAGTTTATCGGGATTACAACCGCAATGCAATTCTTGATTTTTTCAATGGTACTAAGGTTACAGGAATATTCGGCATTAACATCCATCGCGCCATGTTAAAAGGAACAACCCGATACGTGGATGAGTTTTCTGCCGGATGTCAAGTGTTCGCTGATGGTGAAGATTTCGCCAAGTTCATCGGGATGTGTGAGAAGCATCGACAACTATACGGCAACCGATTCACATATACGATTGTCGATCACCGCGCAGTCCGAAGAGCGACCATACGAAAAATCACCCTTGGCACACTTACCCTTGGCACAGGAGTACTCGCTTATCATCTGATCACAAAAGAATAAACCATAAACAAAAAGTAAAATGAAAAACGACAAAAACAACCAAAACAAACCAAACCCAATGGATGCAATCATGAATGATGCTTCCCGCTTACTGGATGCTGCTTTTCAATCGTTGGCAACTCCTCCGCAATCCAAACACTACACGAACATTCGTGTAACAGTGATCAATAATTCCTATGGTGCGCCAAAGGGATGGTTGCGCAGGACACTTGCTAAAATATTTTAAGCAAGATGCAGGATTTTATTAAAACCATCCTGCGCGATAAATCCGGAACATTTTCCTTGCGGGAGTTGGTGGTGGCCATCTTCGTGTTGGCCACCCTCACCGCTTGGATTTCTGAACAGTTCTTTTCACTCACCTGTCCCGAATATATGTTCTACGGATTTGTGTCGCTTATAGCAGCGGGCTGCTTCGGATACTCCATCGAAAAAACAGTTACTAATCCCTTTAAAACAAAAAACCAAAATGATCCAATTCAAGAATAAACTCTACCGCGCACTTTTCATTCTTTACTCAATTGTGAGTATCGCAAGCACCGTGTATTTGCTCTTCCGTCCTGAAAACAACGATGGAGATATCCGTTATGAAAAAACAAACGATGAACTGCAAAAAATCAAAGAATATCTCAAGCAGAAAGACTCAAACTATCAGCACACCATTGATTCATTGATTCTTCAAAGCGACAGTCTACAGGCAGTTATTTCAATCACTGACAAACGGTTGGATTATTCCCGGTCAAGGGTGAAAGATCTGTCTGATCAGATTGAAGATTATGTAACACTTTTCGATATAGATACTTCGTTGGAAAAGAATTCTGTTGCATTCGATTCTCTGAGTAATTTAAGCAGGGAGTACATCACACAAACCTCTATTCGAGACAGTCTTTGTGATTCGAAAATTAATACCCTGAAGGAGATAATCACCAATAAGGAAATAGCATTCAGTAATTGTGATTCGTTATTGGCAGACTATAAATCTGAATCTGATAAATTACTCTTACAGGCACAGGATTTAAACCTCCGATTACAAAAAGCAGAGAAGAAAATAAAACGCAGCCGGAATCTTAACCGGCTGCTTACTGGCTCTGCAATAATTCTCTCAGGCATTTTTATCACAACACAACTCATTCAGTAAACTAATATGGACGAAAGAAGATTAGTATCAACCGTAACATTTTTGTCATCGCTTGCCGGATACTTCTACGCCAAGCATTTTCATAAAGATGCCGTTCCCATTGTTATGATGAGCGGATTCTTCGGTGCGATGCTTGGAGAAAGTATCTATAAGGCACTTCACAAAGACGACAACGACAAAAACCCTCCTTCTGCTCCGGCAGCATAATTGAAAAATCAGGAATGAAAACTCCAATTACATACTATGGTGGCAAGCAGGCATTATTAAAATACCTGCTTCCACTTATTCCTGTTCACCGAATTTACTGTGAACCATTTTTTGGTGGTGGTGCATTATTCTTTGCAAAACCAAAATCAGAAGTTGAAATCATAAACGATCTCAATTCAGAAGTAGTGAACTTCTTTAAAATCACACAAACAAAATTCCCTGAACTCGAAAAAGAAATTCGTGCTTCACTTCATTCCCGCGAACTGTATCAAAAAGCGATGGTTGTTTACAAGCATCCGGATATGTTTGATGAAGTGAAACGTGCGTGGGCTTTTTGGGTAGCAACCAATCAGGGATTCTCATCACTAATCGGCTCTTGGGGATTTGGTAAAACAAATTCAAAGGAAATGGCGGTCGCAGGAAAGAGAGAATCTTTTACGCGCGAATATGCAGACCGATTAAAAAAAGTTCAAATTGAAAACAACGATGCGATCAAAGTAATAGACCGTTCCGACTCAAAGGAAACATTCTTTTATGTTGATCCACCCTATATAGGTTCCGATCAGGGACACTACAAAGGATATGAAGAAGAACATTTCAAAATACTTCTTGATAAACTATCCAAAGTAAAAGGCAAATTCTTATTGAGCAGTTACCCCTCTAAATTGCTCGATTCATACATACGCAAAAACAAATGGAGAGTGCATAAGGTCAATAAAGCTGTGGCCGTAACCAAACTCACCGATAAAAAGAAAACGGAAATGATGGTGATGAATTTCAATCCTTCAACAAACGCGAAAGGATTAATCCAGTCATTGAAAAAACTCAAAATATCCGCCAAATGATAACCAACTCCAATTATAAAAAGACCGTAGATAAAATCGGACTGCAAAATTTGCCTTCAGAATTACAGGAGGCACATATCTATTTGCAAAGTGCAACTTCCAATTTCACCAATTGGAATATCTCAGGTAACGAATTTCAACAGGTTTGCAAACTCGCATTTGAAAAGCTAAAGCTCTTCCTGCAAAAGAACCAAGGATTAAATGGGAAGGATGAACCGATCTATCTCAAAATGGCAAAGGAGGACGCGAAAAATTACCGTAACCTCGACACAAAGCAATTGAAGATGATTTATCGACTGGAGCTTGATGCCGAACTCGAAGAGGATGGTACTCCGGAAGAAAGGAAAATCAGGAGAACTGCATTGGAAAAGGAATTAAAAAAACGAGGAGAAAGTCTTACCGGATTGGATTATGACGCATACAAGGAAATCCGGTACATTGAATGGTTCTTATCCTTCAATGGTAAAAAAGTGAAGCGTTCTGAATTCGTTGAGTTACTTCACGAATTGCAAACCGACATCACAGAAAAGGAGATCAGAAAAACATCTCCTTATGCAAAGCAAATACTCAAAATTCAAAGTTGCGTTGTAGAATTACTCGAACAGAAAAACAATTCTTATAACATCACTATAAGCGATTCGCTGAAAACCGGTCTCCAAGTTGCCGTAAAGGAATACAAAGCAGCAAAGAAAAAATCAAAGGACGATGATAAGCCAAAGTCAATTGATCTAAACGGAGTGCCGGAAAAAGTAGATAGCAAAATAATGTCAAGCGTAGAATTCGCAAAAAAAGAATTCTCCTGTCTTGGCTTCACAGATAAATGGCTAAACTTCATCGGTGATCCTTCCCCCGGTTTCACAGCGATGGTTTTTGGAAAACCTAAAATGGGCAAATCCTATCTCTGCGTTGACTTCGCAGGATACCTTGCGCGTCACTTCGGTAAAGTGCTTTATGTTGCTAAAGAAGAAAAGTTGGATGCTACGCTACAGAAAAAATTAAAGGACAAAGATGTCGCGCACGAAAATTTATTTGTGACCGACAGCTTACCCGCTGATCTTTCTGCTTACAATTTCATAATCCTGGACTCGGTTAACCTGCTTGGTCTTTCCCCCGAAGATTTGAGAAAATTAAAATCGAACAATCCCGGAAAAGGATTCATCTATGTTTTTCAAACAACAAAGACCGGAAACTTTCGCGGAGCAAATTCTTTTCAGCACGATGTCGATATCGTGATAGAAGTTCCGGAGAAAGGAAAGGCGATCCAGTTCGGTAGATTCAATCAAGGTGGTGAAATGACAATTTTTGAAGATGCTATCCCCCAAGCGTCAGAAGAATTGAGTGGAACTTCCTCGAAAAAATATCCGGCATGGACTACACCAAAGCATCTTGATAAAAGAGATCATGCCGCTTTAAAGCATATTTACGATCTCTACAAAAAGGGTGAATTAAAGGAAGCGTTTAATTACGCTCATGAAGTTGACACAATTGTTAGGGAAGAAATTCCCGGTGACATTTGGAAAAAGATGGGTGGCCAGTTAACCAAAACCGGAGAAGAAAAACTGAAAGCGCAAAAGGGAAAACCAACTCCTAAAGTCGAAGAAAAGAAACCAAAGAAACCGCAGATTGTTTTTAATAACGGAGTGCGAGTGCTGAAAGGCATTATCGAACGTCAATGGGAACTTGAATTGGCAGATGGCGAGTATATTGAGATTTTGGATATCGCAGAAAAAAACAGCGATGGCTTTGCTCAAGAAATAAATGATCTGCACACCCACCTAAATTCAATTCTTGAAACAATGTGGAAAGCGATGAAGGAGTGGGATCAGGAAAAAGGTAAACTGGAGGAAAGGAATAAGGACAAATTTAATCCGGCTCTGTTTGCGAACCGAAAGGATGATGAAAATCCCGCTTTTTTATTTAATCTAACAAGCACGAAAGTTCTCGTTGATGCTTTAGATGGCGGTTTTGATATTATCTATTTAGTGCATCGTGAACTTGCTAATCGCGGGTTGGACTGGAAAGGGAAATGGGTTGGTTTTGAGGAGGCGAAGAAGATTCACCGAGTCGAATAAAAAACAACCGAAAAAGTTCATTGACATATCGTCTTAAAAACCGCTGTTTATTTGCAGCAGCTGTCTTTTCCGCTTTCCTGAATTGGAGGACACGGAACTGAGCCGTAGCTGCAAAACACACAGCAATCCTCATTGATTGGCTTAAGTACCTTTTTACAGTTTGTACATTCGTAGAAATACTGGCATGCATCAGTTGGCATGGTTTCTTCCTTTTTGAAACCACATTCAGGACAGGTGATTACGGATTTCAATTTTATTTTTGATTGCTCACTCATAATAATTATTTCAGTGTTTTATGTGATTCAACTTTATATCCGGTTGAATTAATTGCCTTTGTAATTTCTTCAATTGAAGTTTGTGTTGAATCGAATTCAACAATAGCATTTTCATTTGTGTATGATACCTCTGAGTAAACTATTCCCCCAAGTTTATTTATTTCGCTCACTACGTGTTGCTCGCAACTTTCGCAAGTCATTCCTGAAATTGAAAACTCAGCTTTTTGCACAAATTCAGGGTTCGATACAACGACCTGCTTTTTTTCGTTCGAATAGAAAATCTGTGCGTAATAAGGGAAAGCCAACATAATCGCAGCGAATACCGTAACTATACCTAAGAATAGTTTTGATTGAAGAAAAGATGCTTTTTTCGTTTCGCAATTACAGTTATCGGTTTCAGATTTTGCCGGTTTTAATTTCTGATACCAAGCAAAACCCAAAACAACAATCGTTACACCGAATAAATAAGGACGCGCAGGTTCAATCCACGCAAAATTAGAAGCTGCTCCGCTTGTACCTGCAATGAGGGCAAGAACTGGAGTAATACAACAAAGAGATGCTGCAATAGCAGATAAAATACTAACCCCGATCAACTTTCCTTGTTTCATTTTTTTTCTACTAAAGAATTATCACGGAGAATATATTTAAAGAACGGTTTCAGAATTTTTAAATGCTCCGCCTTCAAAGAATAATAAATAGTCTGGGCATCTCGTCTTGATTCAATAATGTTTCCGTCTTTCATTTTTCTTAGGTGCTGAGAAACCGCAGGAATGCTTAATCCAAGAATATCACTCATATCACAAGGGCATAATTCTCCTTCTTCCTCAAGTAAAAAGAGAATTTTCAATCGCATTTCATTTCCGGCCAATTCAAGAACCTTCCCTAATTGAGTAAAAGAATCCGAGTTAGCTTTTATAATCTCCCTGCAATTGTCAATTTGCTTCTGATTAGCAAAAACGCGGATGCAAGTGTTTTGGCTCATAATTTTGTTCATTTTAATTAACACAAAGATATTGTATTTCCTTATTTAAGCAAATACTTAAACATAAATTAACAAATGGAAGTACTTATTTCCTATAATACCCATGAAACTCGTTGATTTGCTGGGGCTTTATCTGGTAACAATCAAATTTGTACATTTAACAGAGTAATTTGATTGAATGGCAACTGAAAAAGCAACGGCAGGATATATTTACATTTTGAATAACCCTCTTGATGAGTTTACAATCAAGATTGGTAAAACAAAAAGGAAACCCACCGACAGATCTTCTGAAATTTCAAAAAAAAAGCCCAACGTTTTTGGCTTTAATGTATTCCGTTGCTATGAAGTACCGGATATGGTTATTGCAGAAAGACTGCTGCATTACACATTTCGCGATTACGCGGTAGGAAATGAAGGGTTTATTTATCCCGGTGATAAAGCTGCGAAGATCATTGAAAAAATTTTACCCGTAATCTTTGCTTCAGTATCCGGAAAGCTGAATCCTACAGTCAAAAGGGAAATAAATAAAAAGTTAGCAATAGTTCGGAAAGCAAAGTATGCTCAATACTCCATCCCAAAGAGTGTTTTAAATAAATGGGCAAAGGTGCGTGAGGCTTATTCGAAGAAATTTTTGAAAGATGTAATCAGTTTATGTCTTAAAGAAGGAAGAAACGGAAGTCCAGGTTACAAAAGATTTATGCACGTTCGCGGAAAGAAACAGATTGATTTTGGTCGCATAAATTTATATCTACAGAAATCACATATTCGGGTTGAAATAGAAACTTCGGATCGAAATAGGGAAAAAGCAAAGAAGGCAGTAAAGAAAGCTTTCACAAATCTGAAACACGGAAACGTTAAGATAACTGATTTTGAAAAAGCACTTTATTTCAATATTGTAAATGATGAGCAGTTTCGACTTTTTCGGAAGTGGACGGACTTAGGAAACATTGTGCCCAGTAAGTAGATTCTCCCCCGTAATCTATCATTTTACGTTTCAATTGGTTAAGGTTATCAACTGCCCTTGGTATCATAACTATGTGTTCTTTTTAAAACGTGTCAAAAAATGTGGTGTTATGTTTGGCCGTGCTAAATAATACCAAAATGAAAGCTAAAAAAGAAGCACAGCTGATCACTTCCCTAATCATTGATGACATTACAAACTCAATGATGATAAGTGGTCTTGAACGAATAGGTCTTGAAGCCGGAGATTATCACCTAAGTGTAAGTGACATAATTTTTAAGCTAATGGGCTATGATGAAAAGACTGATGAGCCCGTTTACGAGGGCTACCTTGC
The DNA here is from genome assembly GCA_035299065.1 of Flavobacteriales bacterium. Lineage (GTDB taxonomy): Bacteria > Bacteroidota > Bacteroidia > Flavobacteriales_D > UBA2798 > DASPJQ01. Next base: position 2,003 of record DATGXI010000124.1, on the reverse strand, counting down.
GCTAATAAAAAAAGCGGTAAAAAGGTACGTTAAATCTGATCGGGGAAAATTAGAGCAACCCGCTAAGGATATTTACAAATACCTCTGTAAAAATCGGCCTAATTGATCGGGCGGGTTAGGAAGAAAAAAAGTAAAGAATGAAAGATAATTGTATCGTTTGTGCTAAAGAATTCGAGGTTGCACAAGATGCCTTCAGATTGACTTGTTCCGAAAAATGCAAGAAAGAATATGCCGAATTCAGGCAAAAATTGGAAACGGCAAACCCTGAAGATCGCCAAGCCCTTGTATCCAAGTTTTTAGCCAAAATTGAGGCGGTTCTTGGGCGGGATTAACTCAAGGGTAACTTACAAAATTGTAAGTTTTTTAGGGCAATACCCCTGAAACAAGAAAGGAGGCCAAACAGCCCCCTTAAAAGCCCAAATTCGGGCAAGGATTTAGTCCGGCTTAAGGGCTGCCAACAACCCCTCAAAGTCGTTTTTGAGGCTTTTAGAATTTAGCTTTTCATACCGTTGCAGGGAAGCGCACAAAAAATTAGACAACCGACCAACCCATTGTACTAAAGCTCACCAAACGGTGGGCTTTTTTATTTTAATTAATGATTTTCAAGTTATTAAAATAAAAGCCCGCTCGTTAAAGCGGGCTTGGCCCCGGTGGATTACTCAAACAGCCACCGGTTTTACAGGTTAACTTCTTACCGGTAAAAAGCCGGTTTCACTTTTACAACTTATCGATTTTTTTGCTGCAATATTGCAGCTTCCCATTCATCGTAATTTTTTACTATAATGCGATAGGTGTTGTTCTCATTGTTTGTTACCTCAAGCACTTTGGCAAGTCCATGTTTACCTTGTTCAAGTTTAGTTATGTTTTTTAAATCCAGTTCAAAAACCCTGGTATCATTCCCGCGCGGTTTGGCAAGCAGCGCTCCAATCAACCCGAATAAATTGGCTTTTGGTTTTTGCGTGTCCATTACCAGGTGTTGCGAGGTAAGGTACAAATTGCCCTGGTGCATATTCATTTTGGATTTCAGGTACCCAATTTTTTCTTCTTTTAGTATTCCTTCCGGTTTTACAATTTCGCTCATACGTTTCAGTTTTTATAGGTTTGTGCTTTTTCAGCAAATGCATTCAAATCGCCAAGCGCAAATTTGTTGCTTACTGAAAGCGGTTTTCCATCCTTCAGGTTCTCTTTCAAAAACGCTTTTTTTGGACCCGCCTGCTTTTCTATTATTTTGTTTGCATCCACAAAGTAAATATCAAGCGTCACATTATTGCCCTCCAGTTTTTTATCAATGCGTGCAATGTTGGCCCATTCAACCAGGGTTTGTTTGATCATTTGCTGGTTAATGAAAATGCCATTGCTATTCAAAGCAAGCACCGGATTTTTTTTGTCCTGCATAAAATATACAATTAAAAATCCAACAACACTTACTATCATGCCATACATACCGTACCAGTATAATTTTACCGGCCAGCCCGCTTCAAAAGACACGCTTGATCCAATTTTTTGCACCCAGTACACATTTTCGGGTGTCCAAAACAGGTTGCCCAGTATAAAGCTGATTACGGCCAACATAAAAACCACTACCATAGTCATGTAGATTTTTTTTATTTTTTGGACATTGGGCCAGATTTCAATTTCGTAAGTACGCATTTGCTTATTTATTTACATTGGCACAATTCATTTCGAACTGGCTGCCACTATCAGTATTAAATTTTGGCGCGGTGTAATTTCCACCGCCCGAGTAGTTACAAAAAACGCTACCATACATTAAATAACATTTCCCATCTTTTTCTTTTACGGCTATCTCAACATCTTTGCTTTTGTAAGCAGGAATTCCGTATTCGTTTTTGGCAATTTTCCAGTCGCGGTCAACAATACTTAAACGTAAAATTGAACCGTTGTCTTTATTAAAATCACGCCTTATAACTGCATCAAGCGATGCATCAACCGTAAGCGCTTTTCCAACGCGTCTGTGCTCAATATCGTACGCTGCTTTTCTGGCT
>DATGXI010000123.1:0-8752 GCA_035299065.1 Flavobacteriales bacterium | reverse complement strand
ATTGCAAAAAAATATGACGAGCAAGAAGCGCAAAGCGTGGTGCAGGACAAAGCCGGTAATTATTTTGTTTACATACTTGAATACAACCAAAAAGTTTATCGTGGCGGATCGGAACGCGTATTGTGTTATGATAAAACAGGCAAACTGTTATGGGACAAACTCATTGGCCAATTTAGTGAAGTGAACAACCCAATTGTATCGTATTTAAAGCGTACCGATGACGGGCGGATTTACATGCGTGGACATATTAAATTAAAAACCGGTGCCAAAGCAATGTTTTGGGAAGGCTGGATCAATTCAAAAGGCATCATGACCCAAAAAAACGGAGAGGAAATTGATTGGAAAAAAGATGACTGGAAAAAACGGTTTAGCCCCGAAGACTAGTTACAGGTTAAACAGTTCGGTTTCATAACTCTCATCATATTCTTCGCTGTATACCTCTTCTTCTGTCTCTTCGTTATAGTCTACAATTTCCTTGTAAATGGTATTGTATTCAACAAAAACTTTATTTTCTTTAATAAAGAGTGATCCTTCACCGGTCATGGTGAATTCACCGGCTGATGGAATGTCAAGCACATCAATTAAATATTCCTCCATGTCCCAAAATTCCTGTTCCTCCTGTTCGGTTGGTTCAGCAGGCTTTTCAAAATGTAAAAAGGCTTCATCATTCCCGGCTTCAATGGTAAATTTAAAAATGCCATTTTTACTGATGTTTTGTATAAAGTAGGCTTTTACGTTTTGTTCCAATGCCGCTTTGCGTTCTTCTTCCTTCCTGTGGTATTCGGCCATGCGTTTTTCGCGTTCCTCCTTTGTTTCTTTGTTTTGATTCAGGGGGTGTTGGGGTTTTTTGCCACCAAATAGTTTACTGAAGAAGCTCATCTTGTATGGTTTTTAGTTGTTTTACATCGGGTGAATATTGCCAGCGTTCTCTTAGTTTAAGAAAAGGCATAAATTGGTCAAGGGTTTTTTCCTGCAGCTGGTTGGCCAGTTCAAGCGCATGGCCTGCTCCAAAAAATTCAGTTACCAGGTACACACCAAAATTGCTGTGGGTAATAAATAAACTTGATTTAAGCCCTGACATAAGATATGGTTTGAGCAAAAAATCATTTATGGCATTGTTGGTTGAGGTTAGTGTGGGAATAATTTCTTCAACAGCAGGGTCGCAATACCTGAACCATTGGGTTAGGGTAGGCACCACGCCAAGCAAATCTTCCTTACAGTGTTCGGCAGCCACATCACGTACCAGTATGGTTTTGTTTTCACTGTTTACAATGCAATCACCAAATTTTTGAATGCACAAATCAATGCCATATGTATTGTGTAATAAAGCACGGTGTTTAATGTCAAAAAAGTAAAGTTTGCTGACGTCCATAAATTTGTGCACGGCCAGGTAATCCTGGGCATTTCCGCCAAACTTTTTTTTGGAGAGCAAGCTGTGTTTCCAGTAATTCATAGTAATGGAACTAAACTACAAAAAAATTAGCCGGGACAACAGCCTTTTGATAAGTTTCTTGTTATTTCTACCGCTGAAACAACTATGTAATTAATTAAAAAATAAGGGGTGAAATGGGGGATAAACACTTCTGGCTATTTCTTAGCATTCATTTTCTCAGCATAGGAATAATTAGGCTGGTACAATTCAATTTTATTGCCTTCAGGGTCCATAATGTGTACAAACTTGCCATATTCAAATTCCTGCACACTGTCAGTAAAGGTCACGCCTTCTTTTTTCAATTCGGCAACCAGGTAATCCATGTCCTCAACCCGGTAATTGATCATGAAATCTTTGGTTGAAGGTGCATAATAACTTCGTCCGCCTTTTTCATCAAAGGCTGCCCACTGCAACGATCCCTCAATTATTTCATCACCGCGTTTTTCATCCCACACAAAACGTGTTCCGCCATAGGTAAAAGCCTCCATGCCCAAATGTTTTTGGTACCATTCGTTTAATTTTTTTGGGTCTTTACTTATGAAAAAAACACCTCCTATGCCCGATACTTTTTTGGTAATGGGCATTTTTACATAGGTTAGTTGCGTTTTTTTTTCTTTGTTGTTTTCCTGAACAGCAGCTTTGCCGGTATTGGCTGTTGGTGTCAAAAACGTTTTGGTGAAAAATCCTGCGCAAAAAGCAGCTGCAACAAGAATGATAATAAACAGGTTTTTATTCATATGGTTGAATTTAAAATCAAATATAAAGATTACTTGCTAAGTTCTTCAATAATATCAATGTGTCTGATAGCTTGCCAATAAAATTTAGCCAGTGCTTCAATCTCTTCTTTTTTCAGTTTTTTCTGCTTAAAATTGTCAAGTATAATTTTTTTATCTTCCAGTTTCATAACAATGGTTTTATTGTCAATAAGCGATGTAAAGTCTTTCGAGATAAGGTCCAGGTAAGCTTTTTTGAGGTTGTGTTCCTTAATTATTCGTGCAGCCTTATTTCTTGATCGTTCTGAATATATTGTTGCATCATTAAAAAACGGTAAGAGGTAAGCAAAGGCCGAGGTGAGGTCATTTTTTTTGGAGTATAAGTCAGCAATATTATTAATAACCCTGGTTTTATGATAATTTATATCAGAACCCGATGTGCTATAATAAGGAAAGGAGTCAAGTGCCAACTTGTAATACCTAAGTGCTTCATCATAATTGCCCTCTTTATAATAACTTACTCCAATTGAATAGCAGCTAACATATTTGTAGTTCCCGAACATTTCCCAGCCACCAAGCCAAAAATCCTGTTTTTTGTCATCAATGTAAGGGTCTTTCATAACAGCTCTAAACCACTTGCGCGCTTGGTCTACGCTGTCAACAACCTGGTCATAAATAAATGCAATGCGTATTTTTACTCGGGCGTAATAGGTGCTTGTATCCGGTTTGCTCACATACGCCTTCATAAGAGGAAGTGCCTGCGTTTGTTTGGATTGTGCAAGCAGGGTGTCAATTTCTTTTTTTTGAAACTCTCCGTTGGGTTGTGAAAACAACGGAAGGGGTGCGAACAGGAATAAAGTGAGAATTAATTTCATAGATTGTTTCCGGTTTAATGGTATCCGAAATTAAAAGTAACCCAGCTTATAAAAATTGCAAGAATAACCGAAAACTACTTTGTAGTCAAGCGCAATAAATCCAACACACTTTTTACCGGATTAAAGCTCTTAACGGGTAATTCAACAAAAACACTGTGCCAGTTAGCCATACCACCGTTCCAAAGGCCTGGGTGTTCCAACACGGTTATGCGTTTTGAATTGTATGTTTTTTCAGTAATAATGCTTTGTGTTTTATCAGCGTAATCGTCAAAATTAAAACGTTCGCCCTTATGGTTCCTGGTACAGCATACCATGTCAACCGGGTTAAAATAACTGCCGCGGGCAAAAATATTCAACTGGTCTTCTTCTTTTGAGACCTGGGATGATTCAATAATTTGCAGTGATTGATTTCCTTTTTTGTCCTTTATCCAAAAAGCACCACCACCGGGTTCGCCTGTATTTTTAATTACGCCATTTACACGTACAGGCCTGTTCAATACATTGTAAATTTCCTGGCAGCTGTTTGACATGCGCACAGCTGTTGGAATTTGCGTGTTTAAAAACGTTTCGGTAAATAAAATGGCTTCCTGTATGGCGGTTTGATCATCTTTTTCAAGTCGGTCAAGTATGCTGTGCAGGGTGTCGGTAATTTTCACTAAAAAGCCGCCAAGTACTTTTTCATAAAACACATTTAATGTATTGTGTTTTGGTGGCATTACATTGTCAACGTTGCGAATAAACAAAATGTCGGCATCCAGGTCCTGTACATTTTTAAGCAATGAACCGTGGCCACCGGGGCGCAGCAACATATTGCCATTTGAATCGCGCACAATTTTACCCATTTCATCCAGTGCAACTGTTTGGGTTGAGCGGCCTTGCGGAGCCAAATGGACATTTAAACGTATGCCGTATTTATCTTCAATGTTGGCGCATGTTTTCCATGCAAGGCGTTTATATTCCTTTTCAAAATCGGGGTTAATGGAAAAATGAATGTCCATTGTATTGTCACCCGAGTTTAAATAATCAATGCTTTCATACAAGTGCATTTCAAAAGGTGTATAACTAACCTCGTTATGCTTGTAAAATTTTAAAAGTGCTTTTGGTAAATTGCCGTAGTTCAAACCGGCATCGGTCAATAAAAATTTTGTAAACACGCGTTTGTCGTTCCCGTAGTTCACATATTTTTCAAGGTCCTGGAAAAATACAAATTTACGTATGTTGGCAAAGAATTTTTGGGTATGCGAATTTTCGCGGCCGTTGCGGTAAAAATCCCATACATCGCCAAACATACGTGTAGCGGCACCACTGGCAGGTACAAATTTACTTACCTTTTTGTCCTTTGAACGAATTTCAAATTTTCGGGCAAGGTCATTTTTTTCAACGGCATTAAAACTTAAAATGCCATCGCCAATACTAGCCGTACGATCAAGCCTGACATGGCGTGGCCCCGACTTTAGCAAGTTAACCTGTGCATCGGCAAGCTCGGGCGTTAAGCCATTAGCTACCAAATAATCTGAGTCTTCGGGTGAGAATTTCAACTGCGTATTTTTGTGCAAAATTAACGTTTTTTACGGTAAGTTAATTTACTGAAAACCAGTAATATTGAATTATTTGAATAGGCGGTTGCTGTATTTTTACCTGCAAACGCCACCGCTTTTATTTGATTAAAGAATACCGTAAATCCATTAGAAACCGGAATTAAAATTGATACTACATTTGCCTGCGTATGAAAAATAATCTTGCTTTATTACTTGCTTTTGCAGCCCTTGGACTTGCCATAGCTGCATTTTACAACTCAACGCAAACTTCGCATGAAACAGGTTCAAACCACAAAAGTTTGGCCAACAAAGTGGAGGACGAACCACAGGTTGAAATTGAGATTGCTGATATTATGTTATACATTCAACATTTTCACAACAAGGTTTACCTGGCATCAAAAGCCGGCAATGATAAGCTTGCTGTTTTTTACCTGAATGAAATGGGCGAAAAAATGAATGAAATCTCAAAAGCAAACCTTTGGTCAAATGGCGTAAATATTAGTGAAAACATGCGTACCTATGGGTTAAAAACCATTGACCAGTTTTTGGAAAAAAAATCGGTGCAGATTTACGAGTCGTTTGAAAATTTAACCAGTGCCTGCAACAGTTGTCATATAGCCAGCAAACACAGTGATATTAAAATAAAGACTCCTGTTGACGCGGTGTATTATAACCAGGATTTTAGTAAATAGTTGTTGGTTATTAAAACCAGTTGGCCGTGCCCCTGCGGGTCGGGCTTTCGGCTTTACTCCTCCCCTGAAGTAGAGCGCGCATTTAATCTTCAATTTTAAAAAAAATACATTTTCGCTCTCACTTCAGGGTGCGGGGTATCGCCTCAATCCCTCACGGGGTCATTCCATAAAATAAATGCGTGTTGGTGTTTTTAGGATGAATACAATAAGTATAATTGCTCCTGCAGGAGTTATATATCGTAATCCTTAAAATGCTTCTTCTTTTTCAAAAAATACCCGCGTACAACACTTTTGTAATACATGCCGGTTAGCGGAGCATTTGGGTCAATTTTTATTTTATGCGCAAACAGTTTACGTTTTTTGCGGTTACGACCAAGGTGTGAATAAAATTCAACGTGTGAGCGTAGCACGGCCCAAAAATGACTAAAGTTACCATGCAGTAAAAAACGTACGCCTGCAACACCGTCCCAGGTTAAACGTTTGAATAAAATTCCAAACCGGTTGCGCTGCACATTTTTTTGCAAAAGGTATAAACTGTTCCTGAAATTTAAGCGGGTTTTAAATGGGCTCATGTAACCCAGGGTGCCTCCTCCTAAATGATAAACTACTGCTGAGGGTTCAACCATGATTTTATATCCCATTAACTGTAAGCGCCAGCACAAATCAATTTCCTCCATATGCGCAAAAAAGTCATTGTCAAACCCGCCAGCTTCAAAAAACAAATCGGCTTTTATAAACATGCATGCACCTGTAGCCCAAAAAATTTCAGTAGCGTTGTCAAATTGACCCTCGTCTTTTTCGGCTGTGTCAAACATACGCCCACGGCAAAACGGGAATCCATATTTGTCAATATAACCACCGCTGGCTCCTGCATGTTCAAAATATGCGCGGTTAGCCCAGGCACGTATTTTGGGTTGAACAGCAGCCACGTTTTTTTTTGCCAATGTTTTTAGTGGTGCATCAAGCCATCCTTCTGTTACCTCTACATCTGAATTCAACAAAACAAAATAAGTGGCTTTAATTTTTTCAAGTCCTTTGTTGTATCCACCTGCAAACCCATAGTTCTGTAAATTTTCAACCAGTTCAATTTGCGGGTAAGTTGTTTTCAAAAAATTAACCGAATCGTCAGTTGAAGCGTTGTCAATAACAACAATGTGCGTATTGCCTGAATGCTTTACCACACTTGGTAAATACGTTTCAAGGTGTTTTTTACCATTGTAATTAAGTATAGCTATAACGGTTTGGTGGCTCACGGTTTACCAAAGTACAAAAAAAAGTACCTGCAATGGCAATTAATGATGTGCAGAGACTATCGTGGATTTTTAAGAAGTTCGTTAACATTTCCCCCATAATGGCTGCCATTATTTTGGTTTGGGAAATCAATGTCGGGATTTTGTGTGTTTCGTGAATAAAGCACAGCTTCCCAGCGTGGGTTGCGGTATTCGCCTGGTACGTTTGAGTTCAGCACATCATAGTCATTTGACACCAGGTCGGGCATATAAAAAAGGAAAAATTTGTTGTTGAACTTTCCAACTTTGTAGTATTGCCAGATTTGGTATGGGTAGGCGCTTGGTTCGTTAGGCCGGTCAGTAATTTGGTTTGGTGGGCCATATTTCAGGAAAACCCGGCCACGTTCCGTTTCATAGCCCCTTTTAATACGCGTTCCAAAAAACACCTGGGCTTTTTTTACTTCAGCTTTGTATTGCAGCCACGCAAGTTCAGGATTTGAAGGTTCTTTGGCTTTCCAAAAAAGGTATACAAATTGTTTTTTTGACAGCACATTGCCGCTTTTTAATTGCGAGTCGGACATATCGCTTTCAGAGTTGGTGGCTATTGGTTTAATGCAGCCCACCATCATGTTAAGCGTATCAATATTGTCAATGTCGGCCACCCAGGTATTTTCAATGGTGGTTTCGTTTAGTACTTTGTCAGAAATGGCTTCGGTTTGGTTTAAGCGCTGGAAGTAAATTTTTTCGGTGGCAACCAGTTCATTTTGCTTGTTTCGTAATTCAAGAACCAGGTTGTAGCTGCCTGTTGCTAAATTTTTAATGTCAAAACTGCTAATAATGGGGTATACATCTTTTGCTGTGACTTTGGTCATTTTAGCGTAATCATTTAATTTTTCATTGTTGTCATAGTACTCAATGTACTGGTTGAGCAAAAATTTATCCTGGTTGGTTACCGCGTCTTTTTCAAAATACAATTCGGCATAAAAAGCAATTTTTTCAATGTATTCGGGGTAAAAAGTGGAAACATATGGCCACACCTCGTAACCTGATTTTGCGAACTGCGGGGCATTTATGGTTGATGATACTTTTTCAATCAATTCAATGTGTGAGAACATGTTTTTGTCCTCCCGGTTTTCAAGTTTTATTTTAAAAGTAGCTTTTAGTGGCTGGGCAAAAGTGTTTAACAAATCGGTGCATTCATACTCCAGGGTGTACTCACCCGCGGGTGCGCTCATTCGTTCAATGGTAATAAATGGTGCTACAGTAGTGTCGGTATAATACGGGCTTTTAATATTTTTTTTGCGGTAATCAACAATGCGTTCACCGGCTTTAAGAATAATGAGTTGTTGAATGCGGCAGTATATGCCGGTGTCCTTAGCCGTTTTAAGGTTAAAGGACATGGGTTCAATGGAACTTACAATTTCAATGTAATTGCCTGTTCCTGGTGCGTAAAACTGTTTGATATCAACCGATACGGGGGTTTGGGCCTTTGAAAGAGAAAAGGTTGTAAAACTAAAAACCAATATTAACAAGTTGATTCTCATGTGGTAACTATATATAATAAAGATACGAAATTATTTTTTAACGGACAAAAATTTTACGGAAACGGAAATTATTACTTTTGCAGCGGAGAGATGGCAGAGTGGTCGATTGCGGCAGTCTTGAAAACTGTTGAAGGTAACACTTCCGGGGGTTCGAATCCCTCTCTCTCCGCACCAACGTGCAAACCAAACCCTTTCGCAAGAAAGGGTTTTTTTGTTTGCCCAATTTCGAACACGAAAACGCAGTTTTCAGTGGGCGAAATTGGGCAAACAAAAAGAAGTTGTTCGCAGAACAATTTGGTTTGCATGCGGTGCAGGAACTCCCCAAACGGGATCACGAGCGCAGCGAGTAATCCGATCGAACAGGAAAACGCAGTTTTCAGTGGACGAAGTTGGGCAAACAAAAAGAAATTTTCAGTCGACAGGTTTCATTGGCGTTGGCTCGAAATAGTCAAGTAAAAAGCAACAAGGTTTTAGTTGATCAATTTCACTTTATTTTTTACCCGCGTTAGGGATGGAGCCATTGTTTGAGCTCTTTTTTGTGTTTGAATAGTTCAATTATACAAAATTGCTGCACAAAAAAAGCGAGTGGCGAGAGCCCGGCCCCAATGGGTTATCTTTTTTAAAACGGCTTATCAAAGGGGCAACGCCCAAATTTTCAGTATGACAGCATGTCTCCTTAATAGGAATTTGTGCGCGTTGTGTCGTTGTTGTTATCGTAATCCGATTTTT
>DATGXI010000122.1:0-15888 GCA_035299065.1 Flavobacteriales bacterium | reverse complement strand
GGATTACTTTTTTTGTGGCGATGCAAGGCAGGTAGGTACGCATAAATTTGCTACCAATGACAGCCGTATGCTTGGTGCGTTTATTGAGAACGATAAAATACAATACGTACACAACAGCATGGACACGTCAACAACCTGGTGTAGTATTTATCATGGTATAATTTCAAACGTTTCAACCAGCCCGGTAGTAAATGGCATGCTTATAACCGATACACTGCGCGATTTCGGCTATCCGAATATTTCCTACGCAGGTGTGAGTGGTACCGACAACAGCGCTATTATTCATTTTGACCATTGCGCCCCCTCCGTACATGCAGGCGTTTCGGCAGTAAAAACCGATGGTAATTTTAATTATTCAAACACAAAAAAAATTGTTGATGGTACATCCTACGTAAATGTGTTGGGTGGACCGCAGGAACGCTGGGGCGATTATTCAGGCAGCCAGCGTAAATACAATGTGCCGGGCGAAGTGTGGGTTTCGGGTTACATGGGGTATGCTTCAGGTGTAAACCGTGTGCACAGGGCTTATATTGCACAATTGTCAACCAATCCCACCCTGTCAACTACTGCGCCAATAACAGCTGAGGAAACAACCACGCATGTTTTTCCCAACCCGTTTGAGAACATGATAAGTGTAGACTTTGACATGGAAAAACGCGAGTATTTAACGTTTGATATTACGGATATGACTGGCAAACGCGTGCACCTGTTAATGCGTGAATATGTAAAGGCAGGTAAGGACAGGTTTAGTTTCAGCATTGAGGACCTTGCACCGGGAATGTATATGTTTAACATTACAGCTAAAGACAGGGTTATTTCAAGCACGAAAATAGTAAGGAAGTAAAAGCCACGAATAACACCAATTGCACGAATAAGAACTGACAAAAAAAAAGCGTATCTCTCACGAAACAACCTGGTGATAAAAATAACCTGTAACATTTGGTGTAATTCGTGTCATTTAACGGATAATTGTACCTTGATAATTGACCATTTCTGAATCCATATCACATTTCACCAATTCGTTATCAGAATTTCTGGGCCAGGGTGAGGCGGCCAGTTGTGCCCGAATAGCCATTGAAAAAATAACAGGCATTCACTACAACGAAATAAGAACAGCGGGTAATGTTGAGTTAACTACTGAACAGGTTAACCGGCTTGACAAAATTATTCGTGAATTAAAAACGGGGCGCCCTTTGCAATATATTTTAAACGAAGCCTGGTTTTACGGGTTGCCGTTTTATGTTGATGACCGTGTTTTAATTCCACGGCCCGAAACCGAGGAACTCGTAAACATTATTCTGAAGCCATACGATTTTGACAAGCAGTTACGCGTTTTAGACATAGGTACAGGCAGTGGCTGCATTCCTGTTTCACTGGCACATCACAAACCGCATTGGGAATTTGTGGCCATTGATGTATCAAAAGACGCATTGGATGTTGCTGTAATAAATGCCAAAAAAAACAATGTGAGCGTGAAGTTTCATTTGCTGGATATTTTGAATGAATCCTATACACGCGAGTTTTTTTCAAAACAGGAACCTTTTGACATAATTGTATCAAATCCGCCATACATAACCATTGATGAAAAAAAGACACTAAGCACTAATGTGCTTGATTTTGAGCCGCATACAGCCCTTTTTGCACACGCTAACGATGCGCTGGTTTTTTACCGTAGGATAAATGAACTGGCAGGTAAATTGTTGAAAGCCGGTGGACAACTGTATTATGAAATTAACGAATTTAAGGGAGTTGAAATGATGGATCTGATGAAAAAGCATAACTTTAATGAAGTTGAGCTTATCAATGACATTAATGCAAAAAACAGGATTATTAAGGCTGTAAAATGACAGAAGCAGAAGCACAAAAAGAGATTTTAACCTTAACGGACGAACTTAACCATCACAACTATTTATATTACGTTAAGGCGCATCCCGTTATTTCCGATTATGATTTTGACCAGTTACTGAACAAACTCAAAAAACTGGAAGAACAATTCCCGAAATTCGCATCGCCAAATTCGCCCACTAAACGGGTTGGTGGTGATATTACCAAAAATTTTGCTACAGTTAAGCATAAATATCCAATGCTTTCATTGGACAATTCGTATTCAAAAGAAGATATTATTGATTGGGAAACGCGGTTAAAAAAAATGACCGATGGCGATATTGAATATGTGTGTGAATTGAAATATGACGGTGTTGCCATTGGTATAACCTACATAAACGGTGAAATGGCGCGTGCTGTAACCCGTGGAGATGGTGAAGAGGGGGAAGACATTACCCCCAACGTACGTACCATTAAAACAGTGCCATTGAAATTAACAGGTACCGGATATCCGCAGGAATTCGAAATTCGCGGAGAAATTATTTTACCACGTGCCAGTTTTGATAAAATGAATGCTGAGCGCGAAGCAGCAGGCGAACCATTGTATGCTAACCCGCGAAACACAGCAGCAGGCACACTTAAACAACAGGACTCATCCAAAGTAGCATCACGCGGGCTGGACTCATTCCTGTACGGATTTTATAGCGAAAAAGTACCTTTTAAGAGCCATTATGAAAGCGTAATTGCCTGTGGTGGCTGGGGCTTTAAAATTCCCGATGAGAAAAAGAAGTACATTACCAAATGCAAAAGCATTGATGAGATTATTGACTTTATCAATTACTGGGACGAGGAACGCAGGAAACTTGGTTTTGAAATTGACGGTATTGTTATAAAAGTAAATTCGTATTTACAGCAACAGGACTTAGGGTTTACCTCTAAAAGTCCGCGGTGGGCCATAGCGTATAAATTCAAGGCCGAAACCGTTTCAACCCTAGTTGAAAGCATAGCATACCAGGTAGGACGCACCGGTGCCATTACACCCGTTGCCAATTTAAAACCGGTTTTGCTGGCTGGTACAACAGTTAAACGCGCATCGCTTCACAATGCCGATCAAATAGAAAAACTGGACATTCGTGTAGGCGATACGGTTTTTGTAGAAAAAGGCGGAGAAATTATACCGAAAGTTGTAGGGGTTGATGTGTCAAAACGTCCTTCAACCAGTGTTAAGCATATTTACATTGAGGTGTGCCCTGAGTGTGGAACAGGCTTAATCCGCAAAGAAGGGGAGGCCGTGCATTATTGTCCAAACGAGTGGGGGTGTGCCGTGCAGCTAAAAGGCAAAATAGCGCATTTTACCTCGCGCAGGGCAATGGACATAGAGGGATTGGGAGAGGAAACAGTTGAACAATTGTTTGATGCCGGTTTGATAAAAACCTATGCTGATATTTACGACCTCAAAAAGGAGCAATTGCTGCCGCTTGAGCGCATGGCTGAAAAGAGTGTGAATAATTTGCTGGCAGGCATTGAAAAATCAAAACAGGTGCCATTTGAAAGCGTTTTGTTTGCTATTGGCATACGTTACGTTGGCGAAACCGTTGCAAAAAAGCTGGCCCGGCATTTTAAAACCATTGATGCCATAAAAGCAGCAAGTTTTGAAACCTTGTGTGAGGCCGATGAGATTGGTGATAAAATAGCACAAAGCATTGTGGCCTTTTTTGCACAACCTGACCAGGTGGCCCTTGTTGACCGCCTTAAAGCAGCTGGTTTGCAAATGGAAGCTGTTATTGAACAAAACCTGTCTGATAAATTAAAAGGCCTTACCCTTGTAGTGTCAGGCACCTTTGCTAACTTCAGCCGTGACGGAATTAAAGAGAGTATTGAAAAAAACGGAGGTAAAGTAGCCTCAAGCATCAGTAAAAAAACAAATTATGTTTTGGCCGGTGCCGACATGGGGCCCTCAAAATTGCAAAAGGCTACTGATTTAGGTGTAAAAATAATTTCAGAACAGGAATACATTGAAATGATTGGATAAGAATGGGATTGTTTGACGGTATAAAACGCAGGATGGCGCAAAGTGGGTTTAAACGCGAGTTTAAAAACTATGTGCGTGCCGGTAAAGTGTATAACATGGACGAAGCCCGTTCTGTAACCATTTTGTATTACCTGGACAATGAGGAAACCTTTAGCATCATAAAAAAATACGTGAAATACCTGAAAGAAGAAGAGGGGATTAAACGTGTGATGGCCATTGGTTATTACGATGGCGATGAAAAAAATGTGCCTGAATACATTTCACCCAAACTTGAATTTGATTTTATTGTAAAACATGTTCACGCCAAATCAGGAAAGCCTGCAGGCAACATTGTGAAAAATTTTATTGAGCAGGATTACGATATTTTACTTGATCTTACATACGATAAAAAATTGCCGCTCATGTACATGCTCAACTGGTCGGCAGCGCGGTTTAAAGTAGGCGTTCACCAGGAAGAGAATTTGAAGTTTTACGATTTGAACATTATTCAGCATAACAAAAGTTTAACCGATCTTATTGACAACATCAATTCGATCCTCAAAAAAATAAATAAACCACATGTCGCTTAATTTACGCGGGCTGGGTGTTGCCATGATAACACCTTTCAAGAAAACCGGTGAAATTGATTATCCCGCGCTTCAAAAGTTAACGGAACATTTAATTGCCGGTAATACCGATTATTTGGTGGTGCAGGGTACAACAGGCGAGGCTGGTGTGCTCACCGATGATGAAAAACGATCGGTGCTTGATTTTGTACTTGAAATAAACAACAAACGCAAGCCGGTTATTTTGGGAGTAGGAGGTAATAATACCCGGGAGTTGCTTGATACGTTTAACACGTTTAATTTTAACGGGGTTGATGGCATCTTATCTGTAAGCCCATATTACAATAAGCCAACACAGGAAGGCCTTTACGCGCACTACAAAGCACTGAATGCCGAAGCTCCGCGTCCTATCATCCTGTACAACGTTCCGGGGCGCACGGGGCGTAACATGCGTGAAGAAACCATTATTGCCCTGGCAAATGATTGTAAAAACATTATTGGCATAAAGGAGGCATCAGGCATGTTTAACCAAATTATGGGAATTATACAGGTAGTACCTGAAAGTTTCCAGGTGGTGTGTGGTGACGATGCCATTGCTTTACCCGCAATAAGTGTGGGATGCGTAGGGTGTATATCCGTTATAGGCAATGCTTTCCCGCTTGAGTTCCGTAAAATGCTTGACCTTGCTTTGGAAAATAACTTCCGCGAGGCACAGGACATTCATTACCATTTGCTGGACCTTATGCAAAGCCAGTTTATTGAAAGCAATCCAAGCGGTATTAAAGAAATTTTAAAATACATGGGCATGTGTGACAATGCCGTGCGTTTGCCATTGGTGCCGGTAACAGAAGTTACCTCTAAAAAGATTTACAGTTTGCTGGCTGAATGTCCGTATGTGAAATTGTGAATAAGCTGATGTGTAAATAAACGCTGGATTCAAAATTGATGAAGAAATCTTCAGATTCAGAATCGTCAATAATTATTTGGGATACCTCTAGAAATTATTGGATATCTATCGCAATTGCATTCACATTTTTATTTGTGCTGGGGCCTTTTTTAAACACGCAACGCTACGGGATAACAGTTGTGAGTATCGCTGTAATTATATATATCATCTTTGTTGTGTTATTAATCTGTTTTTGGTTACGTATTCCTTATTCATTTTTAAAAATTGACAGCAAGGTGATTTCGTATACTGAAGCAGGATTAAATATTAAACCCAAAGTAGAATGGGAATATAGATTTTCGGAAATAGAAAAAATTACAATTAAAAAATCCAGTATGCAGATTGCAAGAATGGCATCGGTGGATGCCTTGCAGATTTCTATTTTTAAAACACGTTTTAAAGTGATTGAAAAAGAAATACGTGTTTGCCTTTATCCTTCCATGGAGAAAAAACTAACACATTATAGCCTAACACATCTCAAAAATAAACTGCTGATTGAGTAATTGTTGGCTAAAAGATCTGATTTTGCTGCAGGATACCATGGTAATTGTTAAAATTGTACAGTTTTCCCACCCCCGGGCTTTTTTCCTGCGTTTAAGTAAGCATGAAGAAACTAATTGCATACATGCTTATTTGCCTTTCACTGGCATTTATTTCCTGCCAAAAGGAAAAGGAACAAAACGCCATTTTTACCTACCGCGCGGTTGACGGGTGTACCTGGCTTATTCAATTGCCCAACGGCAATTTGCTTGAACCAACAAACCTTGGAGATTTTAACGTTGAACCGCATGAAGGTAAAAAAATTGCCATTACCTATAAAATAGCTGATGGTGCATCTATTTGTATGATGGGTGAAATGATAAAATTAACCTCGTTAAAAGAAAAGTAATGAATTGTTCCATTTACGGGTAATGAAGGTTAACGCATTTACAAAGCCGTTAATTACTTTTCTTCTTCTTTTCGTTTTCAGCCTTACGCTTCTTAACCATTTCCACCGAATCTTTTTGGTGCTTTTGAATCAGCGAGTCCATGCGTTGCTGGTATTTTGTTTCTTCAATGGTGCGTGTAGCTTGTTGTTTTTTTTCTTCTTCTTCCATTCTTGCCCTCATTTCTTTTTCTTCGTCCTCGGGACATTTTACTTTAAGTGGTCCAAGTAATTTCCATCCGTTAGTTCCCTTTATCATATCCCTTGCTTTCATTTCATATCCTTTACCATTGAAAGTAAATTTTATTCTTGCCCGGCCAAACTCAAGTCCGCGCTCAGTGCTTTTTTGAACAATGTATTCAATGTTTTCGGCTTTGCTGTAATCAATTAACAGTATGCCTGATTGCTTACTAAAATCATTGTACCAGGCTTCTACGTTCTTGTCAGGGCTATTATTGGCAAGTTTTTGCAACATTGTTGTTTTTTGTTCTTCCTTCATGGTTGAACCATTTACCAGTTCGGTAAATTCTTTGTCAGTGATCACCCTTTTTTTAAAGTCGTCATAAGTGGGTTTTTTGGCAAAGGCCAGTAATTCTTCTGCAAATTTCTTTTGCTCCGGGTCGCCTTCGCTTTCCGTTAAAAGTTTCATGGAGCATAAAACAGTTATTACAAGAATAAGGGTTGCCAGCAGGAATGGTTTTTTCATTTCAGTGGTTATTTATTTTTTTTCTTCTTTTTTTCTTCTTTTACTTTTTTCTTTTCATCAGCCCTGCGTATGGAATCGGCCCGGGTAGCACTTTCAACTGAGTCAAGTTCACGTTGAATTTTTTCCAGTTCTATTCGTAAATCGCGAACTTCAATGGCGGTTGAGTCAGTCGTACTGATTGATTCTGACTGCACCTTTTTCTCATACATACCATCGTAATTTAATTTTATACGGTCAACCAGTTTCCATCCGTTTTTTGTTTTGACGGCAATAAATGAAATCCAATATCTTTCAGTATCTCTTACCAGTTTGGCACCGCACATGGCAACAGCAACATTGTTTTCAGTGCGTTTTTCATACGAGTATTCAGCTCCCGGTAAAGCGTTTTGTAAATCTATTTTTCCTTCATCAGCAGCAAGCAGAAAGTTGGTGTACCAGGTTTCTTTTCTATGCTGAGGCGATTCAGTAGCCATTTCTTCTTTTACTTTTTCGCGCGACTCGTTTTCCATTTCCATGGTTGATAACATGTCCAGAAATTCCGCATCGGTTAAAACAAGGTCATAAAACGCCTTTTCGTCTTTATTGCCCAAAGCAGTTAATACCTGTTTGGTAAATGCATTGCAGGTTTCGTCTTTTTCTTTGGGCTCCTGTGCCTTGGGCGGCTGGCTCATTTTCCACCCGTTTTTGGTCTTAAAAACACTTAAAACCGTGAGCAGGTGCTCGTCTTCACCACAGGTAAAATAAATGCCGCCACTAATTACTTTTATGCCATATTCCTCGTATTCATCGTAAACAATTTCTTTAAATACTATTTTATTAAAGTCGACCCCAATGGACTTCATGTGGCGTACCAGTTCATCAAACTCCACTTGTTTGTCTTCATTCAATCCTTCCTCATAACTGGCAATGGTTTGCATTTTTGATTCCTCATCGCCCTGGCTTGCCATAACCATGTCAGTAAACTCGGCATTGGTCATAAGCAATTGCTTATACGCATCAAAATTCCCTGTTTGAATGGTGCCAAGCAATTTTTTGGCAAATTCAGTTACTTCTGATTTTGTGTCGGCAACAAGTAATTTATAACTTGTGGCAACAAGCATAAGGAAAATAAGCGGCAGGTAAAATCGGGCTGATGTATATTTTTTATGCATGATTGTAAATATAGGCAATAATCAGTTAAAAGCTGATGCCAATAATGCACACATCGTCAGTTTGCTCATAATTTCCTTTCCAGGCGTCAAAGGTTTTATCCAGTATTTCTTTTTGTTCAGCGGCTGGCTTATGGGCATTTTCAAGAATTACCTTTTGCAAGGTACTGTACTTGAATTTTTTTCCTTTTTCACCACCAAACTGATCGGCATACCCATCGGTAAACAAATACACTTTATCGCCCGGTTGAATTTCGTGCATGTGCGTGTTGAACGGTTTTCTATTCTCAAATTTGCCTATGGGTTGTTTGTCGGCTTTTATTTCTATACATTCGTAGTGCAATTGACGATTTTCAGTTGTCAGTTGCCCGGTTGAGTGTAACGCAGGCGTAAGAGTACCGTGTGCTATTTCAGTTTCGGTGATTATCGCTTCAGAAATTTGTTCGTGTACAGGTCTCACAAGCCACAAGGGATTATTGGCTCCTGAATACATTAAAATATTTTGGTTCAGGTTAATTGTAAGCAAGGTAATGTCCATGCCGTCCTTCACGTCACCGTTGTTTTTATCCAGTGTTTCCAAAACCAGTTCTGTTGTTTTGTCTAAAATACTTCCCGGTTTTGTAAGGCCAAATTCACGTACGCTTCGTGTTAATGCACCCGAGCATACCACGCTAACCATGGCTCCGGGTACACCGTGACCGGTACAATCGGCAGCGGCAATCATGACCAGTTTTTCTTTGGTTTCCAACCAGTAAAAATCGCCTGCCACAATGTCTTTTGGTTTGTACAATACAAATGCGGTAGGCAGTGTTTTTGTAATCTCTTCGTCAGTTGGTAAAATAGCATCCTGTATGCGTTTTGCATAATTGATCGAGTCAACTATTTCTTTTTGTTTTTCTTCAATGATGTGTTTTTGTGACGTGATTTCTGCTGTTCGGTCCCTTACTTTTTGCTCCAGTCCTTCGTATGATTCCTGTAGTTTTTCAATCATCACGTTAAAGTTCTCTGACAATACGGTAATTTCATTGTTGCCAACTACGTTAATGCGCTCTTCTAAATTGCCGCCACTTATGACCCCTGCTTTTTGGGCCAGGTCTTTTATGGGTGCAGTAAGTTTACGCGCCCTGAAATACACAACCAAAAGAATAGGGAATGCTGTCAATAAAGTTATGATCGAAAATTTGGTTAACTCGTTCCACAATAATTCCTGTTCTTTGCGTGTATCGCGAACCGTAATAACAATGTAACCATCAAAAAGGGATGAGCCCTGTATAGGAAGGTAAAAAATATTGGCAATTAGTTTTTCGCCTTTTACATTATAGGTTACCTGTCTGTTTTTCTTTTCCTTGAGTGTTTGGTTTACGGCCTTCCAAAGGAATTTGTGTTTTATTTGTGTATTTGGAATGTCTTCAATACAAAGGTTGGCTGATATTTCTTTTATTTCAGGAAATTCTGATGCAATGTTTAAGGTAAGTGAGTCAAGCATGTCGCGCATGTGCTGGGCCTCGTTACTTTGAAAGCCCAGTTCAACCAGGTATTTTCCCTGGCGGGTTGGCATGTACGAGTATTTTTTGGTAAGCATGGTGGCCATTTCATAGGAAAAAGGCTCAGGTGTATATGTTTTTGTAGCAAACATTTTTTCAAACCTGGTTTTAAACCCTGGATCCAATTTATAAAAATCAAGCAGGTAATCTTTTTTAAAGGTGGTATTGATCACAACACCATTTCGGTTTATGATGTAAATAAACTCTTTGGTGGTGTCCATGCCAAGTTGCTTACTTACTTCGTATAAATTCATTTTGGCCGCATCGTCATCATTCACAAAAATTTCGTTCACCATTTTTTCAGACAATTCTTTCATGCGGTTGTCGAAACTTTTTTCGTGCGTTTTTTGTGAATAGCTGTATAAGGCCGAAAGCCCCTGTATTTCGTGTATGATTTGACGTTGCTGCTGGGCGTAATTTTTTTCAAGGGCAGCTTTATTGTAACGGTAATTCACATACGAAAATAACAGCAACGCAATTACCAGTGCCGGTAATATATTGAGCAGTAACTGCCGCTGAATGGATGAGCGTTTTTGTTTGCCTTTCAAAACAGGCTAAAGCTATTGATAAAAAATAGAAGTACGCATGGTGTTTTACCGTATTTTGAATTCCTAATCAGGTTATATTTACACATGCGATTTGATCTTTCCAATTTATCGTTAAAGCCAACTGAAACCACTCCGGATGTTTCGCAAAACGAAGTGTGGAACTCGGCCGAGGGTATTGAAATACAGCAGGTTGTTGCTCAGGTGCAACAGCCGTTAAGCAAAATTTATACAGCGGGAACAGCCCCGTTTTTGCGTGGGCCTTACGCCAGCATGTATACACAAAAACCATGGACCATTCGTCAATACGCTGGTTTTAGCACGGCAGAAGAGTCCAATGCGTTTTACAGGCGCAACCTTGCTGCCGGGCAAAAAGGCCTTTCAGTTGCCTTTGATTTGGCAACGCATCGCGGTTATGACAGCGATCATCCACGCGTAAAAGGCGATGTGGGAAAGGCAGGTGTTGCCATTGACTCAGTTGAGGACATGAAAATACTGTTTGATCAAATTCCCCTCAATGAAATGAGTGTAAGCATGACCATGAACGGTGCAGTGCTTCCCATTCTTGCATTTTATATTGTTGCAGCAAAAGAACAGGGTGTTAGTACCCAGCACTTGTCAGGCACCATCCAAAACGATATTCTGAAAGAATTCATGGTGCGCAATACGTACATATATCCGCCTCAACCCAGCATGCGCATTATTGCCGATATATTTAAGTATACCAGCCAAAACATGCCCAAATTCAATTCGATCAGCATTAGTGGTTACCACATGCAGGAAGCGGGGGCAACAGCCGATATAGAATTGGCATATACACTTGCTGACGGCTTGGAATATTTGCGCACAGGAATTAATTCAGGGCTTAACATTGACGACTTTGCTCCGCGTTTATCTTTCTTTTGGGCCATTGGCATGAACCACTTTATGGAAGTGGCAAAAATGCGCGCTGCCCGAGTACTGTGGTCGCGTATTGTAAAACAATTCAATCCAACCAACAATAAATCACTTGCACTGCGTACGCATTGCCAAACCAGCGGATGGAGTTTGACCGAACAGGACCCGTATAATAACGTGGCGCGTACCTGTGTTGAGGCCATGGCAGCTGCCCTTGGCGGAACTCAGTCATTGCATACAAACGCGTTGGATGAAGCGATTGCTTTGCCAACCGATTTTAGTGCGCGTATTGCACGTAACACACAAATCTATTTGCAGGCCGAAACAGGAATTTGTGATGTGGTGGATCCATGGGGCGGCTCAAATTACGTGGAGTATTTAACCAACGAATTAATTGAAAAGGCCTGGGCTTTGATTGACGAGGTGGAAAAAGCAGGAGGCATGGCCAAGGCAATTGAGGCTGGCATTCCTAAAATGCGCATTGAAGAAGCCGCTGCACGAAGGCAGGCACGCATTGACAGCGGCAAGGATATAATTGTTGGCGTGAATGAATACACCACCGATGAAAAAACGAAAATTGATATTCTTGAAGTTGACAACAATAAAGTAATTACACAACAGCTTGAGCGTTTAAAACAAATAAAAGCAAGCCGCAATAGTGACAAAGTAAAACAGTTGCTCGATAAATTAACCGCTGCTGCAAACAATACCAACGAAAATCTACTGGCCATTTGTGTGGAGGCGGCTGAACAGCGTGCGACCCTGGGCGAAATTTCAGATGCGCTTGAAAAAGTATACGGACGTTATAAAGCAACCATTCATTCCATTTCAGGAGTGTATTCCGGAGAAATTATGCAGGATAAAGAATTTATAAAAGCACGCGAATTGTCTGACCAGTTTGCAACAATAAACGGCAGGCGTCCGCGTATCATGGTAGCAAAATTGGGGCAGGACGGTCATGACCGTGGTGCAAAAGTAATAGCCACTTCATTTGCCGACATTGGTTTTGATGTTGACATGGGGCCCCTTTTTCAAACTCCGGCTGAAGCAGCTATGCAGGCTGCCGAAAACGATGTGCATATTTTGGGTGTAAGTTCGCTTGCGGCTGGTCATAAAACCCTGGTTCCGGAAGTAATTGAAGAACTGAAAAAAATAGGTCGAAAAGACATTATGGTAATTGCTGGCGGTGTAATTCCACAGCAGGATTACCAGTTTTTATTTGACAAAGGCGTTGCTGCCGTATTTGGCCCGGGTACTAAAATTCCCGAAGCTGCCTGTAAGATACTTGAAATGATGATTAAAGGAGTAAGTAAATAAACGTGAAACGCGTTGTGCTTATACTCTGTTTGTGTTATGTGTTTGCACCGGCAAGCGCACAAATTGATTCGCTTAAAAAAGTATTGACCACAAAAAAAATCACAACGAAACAACGGGTTGAAACATTAAAGGAACTTTCGTTCCAGTATTGTTATGTGAATCCTGATTCAGGAATTTATTTTGCACGTAAAATTTTAGCAATTGCAGCAAAAACGGGTGACCCTGAAATAAAGGCGCGTGGCCAGTCAGTAATGGGAACCAATTTTTACATTAAAGAAAGCCTTGATTCGGCAAAGTTCTATTATAAAGAGGTAATTGCCTATGCTGAAAAAGTAAAAAACCTGAAATTACTTTCGTCAAACTACAACAACATTGGGCTTATTTACCTGGATGTTTCTGAATTAAAAACAGCTGCTTATTACCTGCATAAGGGGCTTGAAGCACGCATTAAACTTGACGATAAAAAGCTCATATGCGAATCGTATGACAATATTGGCCTGGTATACGAAAAAGCGGGTGATTATACCCAGTCTTTAAAATTTCACCTAAAGGCCCTGACCATTGCCGAAGAGTTAAAAAACAATGCGCTAATGTCATACTGCTACAACAACGTAGCGGGCAGCCTGGCACAAAGTAAAAATTTTGAAAAATCACTTGAATATTATTTCAAATCCTTAAAGTGTATAAGAGATACGAATGAGCATTATGAAATGTTTTTGACGGCAACCAATATTGCTATAACCTATAGCCACCTTAAAGCTTCAGTCAAAGCATGGTATTACCTTAAACAGGCGTTAAAACACCAGGCAAAGCTCCAAGGGTTTACTGGTCTTGAAACAAGTTACCACAACATGGCCAATATTTTGTACCAGGCCAACGACTCGCTTTTGCATGAATTGAACATAACCCGCCAACAGGCACTTGATTCGGCTGAACACTATGTGCGCCTGAGCATAAAAATTGGTGAAACTGGTTTTGATTACAGGCAACGCACAAGCGCCCTGCTCACACTTGTTGAAATGCTGGTGCAAAAAAACAAAGCGGCTGAAGCACGACAGCACGCCTTTCAGGCACTTGAATTTGCTCAAAAAGGCCACGCGCGGGACATGGAGTTAAAAGCATTGTACAGTGTAGCCGATGTGTTAAAACGCCTCAAACAGCCCGATGAGGCGTATGATTACCTTGAGAAATACATAGAATTGCGCGGTATTATTTTTACTGAATCAAAAAACAATGAAGTAATAAGCAGGGAAATGCGGTACGAATTCCAGAAAAAACAATTGGCCGACAGCGTGGTTCATGCGCAAAATATTGCAAAGCAAAAAGCAATTATAAAGGAAAAAGAATTCAGGATGTACTTGTTATATGGCGGTATCCTGGTTGTACTTATTTTTTCATTTTTCCTTTACAACCGCATAAAGGTTATCAATAAACAAAAACACACCATACAGCAGCAAAAAATACTTGTTGAACAAAAGCAAAAGGAAGTGATTGATTCAATATACTATGCCAAACGCATTCAGCAGGCGCTTTTACCCTCAAACAAGTATATTAAAAAGGTAATGGAAAAACTTAGCCGGAAAGAGTAGGCGTTATTCTTCCGCTTGCCTGTCCGTATAAATCAAGGGCGTGTTTCCGGCTGTATTCGTTATTCCCGTTGGGGTTAATACAAGGGTTGTAGTTTTATTCGGAATTAAGTTGGTAAATGATGTGTTAAGTGTTTTGTAACCGGTATGGGTTATGGTAATTAAACAGGTGTCTTGAATTGGCTGAGCAATGGAGACAAAACCATTCGCATCGGTTTTACCGGAGTAGAGTATTTTGTTTTGTTGAGTGTCCTGTATACATATGTTCACAAAAGGCAAAGCGGCCATGCCTGCGCTGTCTCTGATGTAAAATGTGTGAAATGGCAAGTATTCTTTTAAAAGCACATTTTTAATTTCATCGGCATTGACTTCAGATTGATCTTCGGTGTCAGCCGGCAAAACAACATCTTCCATTTCATCGGCAACAGGAACTACATACTCCATTCCTTTTCCTTCTTTTTTTGCAACAGTTTTCCTGTATTCCTCGCTGTAAAAACCGCCTTGTTTTGAGTCACCGTCTATAGCTGTAATGGTATATGCGTAAACGGTTTCACCTTCTTCCCTGGGTTCATTTATATTCTCACCGTCAACAACAGCTTCTCCGTAATTGCGTGTCCATTGAACACTTTCATCGGTACTTAAATTGGTTGCGAGGTTACCTGCATTTAATGGCGTGTTATTTTGTCCGGGCTGGTATACCAAACAAAGGGTGTAGTTGCACGCAACCGGAATTCCGTTAAGCAATGCAGGGTCCCACAAAGGCATTTGCGAAACAATGCGTGTGGCTTCTTTTCGCACGTTTTCAGCCCATCGTTCTTCTACATCAATGTGCTCAAATTCACCTTTTGAATTGATGGTGAAATGTACATATACACGTCCGTTTAATTCAGGTTCGCCAGGTGCAATCGGGTTTTTTATAGTTCTTTTGAGATACGCTTTTAATGAATCATACCCTCCCGTAAATTGCGCCATTTTTTGTGGCTGCGCCAGTTCTCCGTTTACATAATATTCGGTGCTGGTTGTATCGCCTGTTTTGCTAAAATAATACCAGGGGCCTTGTTTGTGGTAGTAAGTAAACGGAAAACTAATGTTTCCGTCTCGCATCAAGTGGTATTTTGTATCCAGCGAATCAAACACCCGGCAGTTCAATGAACCAATGTCAAACGATGTTTTTTTTCCTGTAAACGAGTTTGTGACCGTTAGTAAATAATGTCCATACCGGGCCACATCGCAGGTAATAACTGTTTTTTGGTCAATGTGTTTACCTGTTGTTTTTAATGCTCCACTTTGGTCATACGCTTTCCAGGTTCCTGTTTTATAGCCTTCGTAAAATTCCCCTTCTTCCCGTGTTTTCTCATTTGCATAATATTCAACATAATGCCCATGTAACAAATCGTTTTTATGGCTAAAAACCAGTTTTGTTTTCCCCGTTTCAAAATACTCAGTACGTGTAAATGATTTAATGTTGTACGGTTGTACCGTGTCGTAAACCGTCCAGGTTTCCAACTTCCTGTTTCGGGTAAATACTTTTTCGGTACGGTGTTGAATTTTATCGTTTACAATTTCGTATTGTATTTCCGACAAAGGACCTCCGCCTTTTTTATACCAGTCATTGTATATTCCGGTATTATTCCCGGTTTTGGTTATTTTATATTTTTGGTAATGTCTGGCTTTGGAATAAACCATGGTATCATGCGTATGGTTGTAATGAAACCGGTAGCGGAAACTGCGCTGTGCGTTTGCGGGCAAAATAAATCCGCACACAATGGCCAAAGCAATAAAAAAGCTGGTGTTTTTTGTCATAGCATGAACCCGTACAGGTTAATGCGCAATAGGTTCAAATTGAATGATTGTTCAAAGTGTGTCAATTACG
>DATGXI010000121.1:0-41009 GCA_035299065.1 Flavobacteriales bacterium | reverse complement strand
GCGGAGAATCATATAGGGGACTTAGTTTCACTTTTTACCGCTTGCGCTTTTATTCCAACACCTCACATGAACGCTACCAAATTGCGAGGGAGCTGTACAAAATTAAGTTCCGGTGAAAAATTTAGCGACCGAAGCAATCTGTTAAGTCTCGCTGTGATCTTTGCGTTCATCACATTTTACCGCGAGCATTCAACCCTGCCAGGGATTGAGCGTGATAGCCCGCAATGAGTGTACTCACGAATGAGGACTATTAGCGAAAGCGCGGTGCCCAACTGCAAAGTGTTTTCCTGAGCAAGTTCCCTAACTTTATGAAAGAATGAAGATTTATGCAACGAAGGATCTCATTTTGCAGTTGGGCAGGCAGCCAACTAATTTGCCGGCAATAACCAAAAAAAAACGGTTATCGAACTAACAAAACTGTAAACTACTTAACTAAGTACTCAAACTTCAACCCGGTAATTTTCTCATAATTCTCACCTACGGCAAGCATATCATCATCACCCGACTCGTAAAAGAAACGGATGACAAAGTTGGCAGCTGCGTAATTGCCTTTGAGTTTTTTGAGCATTTCAAGCACGCATATAACGGACGAGGAACTAACGTAGTCAAAGTCCATAACAACTGTAAATTCTTTTACGCCTGTTAAGTCAATGCGCTTGTACACATCATCGTAAAACTTGCGTGCATTTTCAGGATATGATTTGCCGGTAATGGCAAGCGTGCAGGATTGAGCGGTGAATTTAACCGTAGGAGTGTTTTTCCCTTCCGATATGATAAAGTCACCCATAGGAATTAAGCGCCAGCGCGATCAATTTTCACTTCTACCGAGAAACACGAAAGATCTTCGTTAATGTTGTCGGTACGATAATTCAATTTGTTTTTTGACTTCATGGCCATGGTGATGAAACCTAAACCGGCTCCACCTTTGCTTGAGATAACACCGTTGGTCAATACTTCCATGTAAAGTGCTTTCACTTCCTCTTCAGTATAACCGTTGATTTGTTTGATCTTATCTTCAATATAAGGCCATATGTCATTTAGGATAATATTGCCAAACGTAACAAGGTATTCTTTTTCGTCCTGGGCAATAATAACAAAGGATGATTGGTTGTCAAGCTCATCGCGTACACCGTGTAAACGTATGTTTTGCAGGCCTTCAACCAGGATTGAGAACATTTTTTTAACGGTGCCCTTTTTATCGCCCATGCTAAGCATTGTCTCCTCAACACTATTGGTAATAGAGTTAACCAGGTCCTGGCTGAACTCTCCAAAATGGGAAACAATAATTTTCAGTTTAGAAGTTTTGCTGTACTCACTGTAAATGTCTTGATACTGTGAATGGCAAACTTCAACTGCTTTGGTTGGGGCAAGGCTCATCTAACCGTCTTAATTGGGCGAAAGTTACGAAAAAAACATACGAATGGTTACAATTTTAACACCCTAAAACGATACTTTTTAACTTTTGAATGTTGGTAGACTGTCGACAAACACTATAAAAAAACAGATAAATATATTTCAGCAGCATAGTTCAAACCCTTGACATCGACCATGTTGAGTTTAGATGCAGAGAAATTTACACCCAGTTGCGTGAGCTTATTTTTTACGAACAATGTTTGAATGCCAAGGCCTAAATTTAGTCCATACCCGGTGTAACTTGTTTTTTGGGGAATATAGCCCTGGTAATTTATAAGTATCTGGTACTTTGAGCCTTCAATGTTTACCTCATTTTTCAGGGCCCTTTGAAAAACAGCCATGGGTGCAAATTCAATATAGAAGTCATTCCGGTTGTTTATGGCATTCCTGAGCTGGATGCCTGCTTTGATCCATGTCCTGCGTTCAATGCCGCTTATGCTTTCGGTTTTAATGAGGTCGTCACCCGAAGGGTTACTTGGGTTGGTTGCTGCCAGGGTAAATATGCCAGCGGTAGTTAATTTGGTAAATGAGCCGTTTAAAATAAGGTTTACATCGGTTAGCCTGTACAATAGGTTAAGGCCTGCGCCTACGCCAAAATTATAGCGCATGGGTGAAGGATACTCGGCCAGGGTAAAATTGTAATTGGTTTTGGTGTACAGTTCACTTTTAACGGTTGGGTAATTCAGCAGCTCCTCCAACCCAAATGGCTCATTATACCCCCTGAAAAAATTGGCCTGTTTACCAAAATCCTTTAAACCGTTGGCGTTTATGCCAAAAAAAAGTGAACGGGTGGGCTCAAAATCGCCTGCCGGAACAGACACATCTTCACCGTCCTGGGCAAAAGCTGTGGGCATACTACCAAACAGGATAAAAAAGCCTAAAAATGTCGATTTGGTTAAATAGTTCTTAAACATGTAGCCAATTATTTATTAATTTCATGACATATAAATCAAACAAACAAATATGGGACTTTTTAACAAACTGAAGAATGAATTTATTGATATTATTGAGTGGCTTGACCCCTCAAATGATACAATTATACACAGGTTTGACCGCTACCAGAATGAAATTAAGAATGGTGCCAAGCTAACTGTGCGTGAATCGCAGCAAGCCGTATTCATCAATGAAGGTGAGTTGGCCGATGTGTTTAAGCCGGGGATGTATGAGTTAAAGACTGAAAACATGCCTTTGCTTTCAACCCTTAAGGGATGGAAATACGGTTTTAACAGTCCTTTCAAAGCCGAGGTTTACTTTGTAAACACCAAGCAGTTTCTTGATCAAAAATGGGGCACCAAAAACCCAATTACCTTAGGCGATGACCGTTTTGGTATGTTTGAAGTACGTGCTTTCGGAACGTTTGCTTACCGTGTTACAGACGCTGGTAAATTTATTAAAGAAGTTGCCGGAACTGACGGGCAATTTACTACTGAAGAAATCAATAACCAGTTACGCAGCATAATTGTAACGCGCTTTACCGATGCGGTTGGTGAAGGTGGCGTACCAGTTGAAAAATTAGCCAGTAACCTGAACGAAATTTCGGAACTGGTTATGACAAAAATTAAACCTGAAATGGAAGAATATGGTGTGTTGATCACTAAATTCTTACTCGAAAATATTTCAATGCCTGATGATATCAAGAAAGAGATCTTTGAATACTCGCGCCTTGATAAAATCAATATGCAAAAACTTACGCAGTTCAAAACAGCAAAAGCTATTGAGAACGTAAGTAACCAGGAGGGTGGAGCAGGCGGATTCATGGGAGCAGGACTTGGGTTTGGAATGGGCCAGGGTATGTTTAACCAAATGAACCAGCAAAACCAGCAAATGAACCAAAACCCGCAAAACTTTAACAATGGCGGTGCAGGAATGCCACCACCAATACCGGGTGTTGTAAAATTCTTTATTGCTGTAAATGGCCAGCAACAGGGACCATACGAAATGGGCTTGATGCAGCAAATGGTGAATGCAAAACAAATTACCCCGCAAACCAATGTTTGGCGCGAGGGTATGGCAGCATGGGCAGCCGCAGGAACCGTTCCTGAACTCATGGGATTGTTTAATTCAGTTCCACCACCATTGCCTCCGCAATAGACTAAATAGACATAAGAAACTAGACACAAGAACAGATGCGAGACAGAAACGCAGGCCCTTTTTTATCCACACCCACTCAATTACTCCGCACCCACACAGCTCTGTACTCAAATCTCTATACTTTGTACTAAATCTATGGAAGAAAACGCAACTGCCGCAACGGCACAGAAGGACCATAAATGCAACACATGTGCAGCCATCCTTCATTTTACACCAGGCACAAGTATGCTTACCTGCCAGTATTGCGGGGCGCAAAACGAAATTGTTGTAGATGGAGCAGCTGTTATTGAAGAGCACGATTTCAAGGAATACATTGCCAAAATGAAATCAACCAGCGAGGAACACAAAGTGAACCTTGTTAAATGCGATGCCTGTGGAGCTGAAACAACCTTTAACGACAAAATTGTTTCCGATAACTGTAATTTTTGCGGAAGCCAGATTACAGTGAAATCGGGGTCAACCTGTTCCATTGTAAAACCAAAATCTATTTTACCATTTAAAATTGATTCAAAACAAAGTTTTGGTGAATTTCAAAAATGGATAAAAGGTTTGTGGTGGGCACCGGGCGATTTGGCAAAGTATGCGAACAATCCTGATAAATTATCGGGCATTTATATTCCCTACTGGACATATGACAGCGAAACAGATTCGGATTATACGGGGCAACGTGGTGATAATTACACCACCACCGAAACCTATACGGCTTTTGAAGACGGAAAATCGGTGACGCGTACACGTACCGTTACGAAAATACGCTGGTCATATGCATCAGGAGCCCTTTCACACGCTTTTGATGATGTGTTGGTGTTGGCAAGTACAAGTTTGCCGCGTGACTATACTGAAAAGCTGGAGCCATGGGATTTGGAAAACCTGGTGCCGTTTGACGAAAAATATTTGAGTGGATTCAGGGCCGAAGCGTATAAAGTTGATTTGGCTGAAGGGTTTCAACGTGCAACAGTAATTATGGATGCCGTTATACGCACCAAAGTAAAAAAACAAATTGGAGGCGATCACCAAACCATTACAAGCTTAAACACACAACACAATGCCATTACATTCAAGCATACTTTGTTGCCTGTTTACCTGAGCACATTCAAGTACAACAACAAAGCATACAGGTTCATGATTAATGGCCGAACGGGTGAGGTACAAGGTGAGAGGCCTTACAGCACCATGAAAATTGTGATGTTTATTTTGATGTGCCTGGCCATTATAGGAGGAATCATTTTTGCAATAATTTACTTTAACAATAAATAAAAACCATGCGTTACACAAAACTTCTGACCATTTCATGCGCGGCTGTATTTTTAGCCTCGTGTGGAAAAAACCCTACAGCCAATTTTTCGGTTAGCAATGAAATTCCACTAATTAATGAAGTGGTGAGTTTCAACAACGGCTCAACCGAAGCTTCGGTTTACGAATGGGATTTTGGTGATGGTGAGCAATCATCGGAACAATCACCTGACCATGCATACCAAATGGAAGGCACCTATACCATAACGTTAAAAGCGTATGACGGTGCTAAAAAACGCTGGTCACAAAAATCGGCAAAAATAACCGTTCAGCATCCGCCAGTATTGTTTAGCGGTGAATTGAACGGGGTTGAAACAAAGCTGATGTCAGGTGTTGATGGATACATTTACACGTATGGAAATTACGGTGCGGCAACATCAGGCATAATTGACCGTGTTTATTATGGTTCGGTTGGGCGTTATACAGGACCTGTTACACACCACGAAATGCGCTTTGAGCTGGATACTATTCCCATTCCAACATCGTACACCCTGGCTGATATAAGCCCGTTTTTTCATGCAGGTGTGCGTGTGCAGGAATATTATTTTTCACCGCATTGGGTGTTTGGCATACGTTTAATTTATAAAGCGCCAAACGGTGTTATCTGGACAACCGATGCAGGAACCGCTGACCAAACAGGCAGCAGCTTTATGTTGACCTATACAAAAGACATTACCGATGCCGGAAAAGATGCCGAATTTTTTAAAGCGCATGTGAATTGTAAATTGTACGATGGTTTGGGTGGTGTAATGACTGTTACAAATGGCATACTTGAAATAATTATGGCGAATACGTAAGTAATATTTAAGATATAAGATTTGAGATCCCGGTTCAAAAGCCGGGATTTTTTATTTGCCGGAATTCGAAAATTCTTACATCTTACAAACCAAGATGATTTTCCGAAGGTCTATAGAGTTCATGTTTGCAACGATTATTTAAAACAGGTATCGAAACGAAATTATTTAGCCGGTTTTATTGACTCAGTTGGCGGAAGCGCACGCCTTGTTTATATTGGAGATCAAAGAAAAGTATGGGCGGCCGATTCTTAAACCTTGATGATGAAGACGCAGTTGATGAGAAAGCGCCAAATAAGACCGACACACCCATACTTACAGGTAGATAACAGATGCCATCCCCTAAGGGACGGTCGCCACGGGGGCGAAATTTTGCATTGTAAATGTATCCTGTGTTTTTGGGGTGGGCAAGCGTAGAAATACGGTATTTTTTGCGTAGAAATACGCTCTTTGAGTACTAAGATGTGAGATATGAGAAACGGAACTATTGTCACATTGGGTATAAAATGAAGCAGGGAACGGTTGAGGCGGGCAATTTTGCCTGCGTACACCAAAAACGGTATATAAAAGCCCACATCTCACATCTCATATCTCACATCTCACATCTCAATACTAATCAATAATGTTATGTTTCACTGCATACATCACAATTCCAACTGTATTTCGTGCCCCCGTTTTTTCCAGAATTTTTTCGCGGATGCCCTCAATGGTACGAATACTCACACACATGCGTTCAGAGATTTCTTTACTGCTTAGTTCCTGGCAAATAAGGCGTATGACTTCCATTTCGCGATCGTTTAACGTATGGCCCTGGAAAACCGGTTTTACAACGCTTCCCTTAACCAGTTTTTTGATCATGACCTTTGAAACTTTTTCGTTAAAATAATAATCGGTTTCGTAAGCACTGTAAATGGCATCAATAATGGTCTCAATACCGTAATCTTTCAATAAAAATCCATTTGCTCCATTTTCCATTAAATGCACAACAAATTGTTCTTCGCTGTGCATGGTAAGCGGTAAAATTTTTACGTCCTGGTTTTTTTTGCGGATGGCTTTGGTGGCTTCAATCCCGTTCATGTTTGGCATTTCAATGTCCAGCAAAATTACATCGGGTTTAATGGTTTTTAGCTTTTCAAGTAGTTCCAAACCGTCACTGGCTTCAAGTACAACTTTCATTTCGTTATACTCGTCCAGCAGCGATATAAGGCCTTTCCTGAAAAGGCTATGATCGTCAACAATGCCCAGCGTTATTTGCTTTTTCTTAGACTGACTTGATTTCGATGATTGAACCATGGTCGTTGTATTTATAGTGGATACTTGCGTTAATCATGCGTGTACGGCTTTCAATGCTTTTAAGGCCTACACCTTTGTTGAGGTTGTAAATTCGTTGTACGTCCTCATCGGTAAACTTAACTCCATTGTGTTGCACCTGCATGTTAAAGTCTTTTTCACTTTGCAATGTTACGGTAACTTTAATGTGTGTGGCCGATGCGTGTTTTAATAAATTATTAATTACTTCCTGGCAAATGCGGTAAAGCTGGACTTCGGTTTTGTTGTCAACTTTTGCGTTGGTATCGGGATTAACCAGTTCAATGTGCGTGGCACCGCTTTCGTTTATTTGTTTAAAAAGTTCGTGCAGCGATTCAACAAGTCCCAGTTTTGTAAGGGTGGCGGGCATCAGGTCACGTGAAACCATGCGTAAGTTTTGAATGGTGCTTGAAACCATTTCAAGGGCAAGGTCTGATGTTTTTTCAGTGGTTTGAATATTGGTAGCGTTGCGTTTAATTTTCTCCAGGTTAAGGCGAAGGATGTTGAGCGAAGTGCCAATGTCGTCATGCAGGTTGCGGGCAATTTTTTCACGTTCTGATTGTTCGCTCAACAGGGTAGCCTCAATTAACTGTGACTGGAAGCGATTTTCGGCCTGGGCAAGTTCGTTTTGGTTGGCAAGCACCCGTTTTTGGTAGAGAACAACGAAAACAATGACGGTTCCAGCCAAAACAAGCATGGTGAAAGTGCCGAGTAATATGAGGAGACTAACTGACATGTTTGCTTTTAATAAAAGTTAACGCTAAAAGCGTACTAAATGTAATGTTTAAAACTGAATGGATGCCGTTGAAAGCTAAATAAGCATCGGGGTTTTTTTCATCAAGATAATTACTAAACAGAAATAAAAAAATATTGCCTGAAAAATAAATTAATACACCGGTGTTAAACCAAAATAGCGGTGAGGAAAATATGTTTTTTATTTCAGGTTTTTTCAAGAGAGAATAAAAATAAAAAAGGGCAATAAAAGATAGTAGGGTACATTCCGCATTTCGAGATAGGGTATTCAGCTTGACTAGTCCATTTAATATAAGATCCAATGAAATGGTTGAAACTAAAATAACTGAAAATAACAGGAAGAAAACATTTTTAAATTTAAAATTCATGAAACTATAATAACACAACCCCAATAAAACACCTTCTGTTAATGTGCAGATATAAGATAGTATGCGATTATTAATGTCTTGTAAAGCCGTGTAAAAAACTAAAATTTCAAGTAGAGTTGCAACCAGAACATAAAAAAACAAAACCTTTAGCGTTAATCCAAAGGTTTTGTTTTTTAATATTCCAAATACAAGAGGAATTAAGATACTAAATCCGGAAAAATATGATAATATAAGGAAAAATAGTTTCAAGTCCTTTCATGAATTTGTGAGTTATGGTCGGCCACAATTGGGTGGGCAACCAACACTATATTCCAAGATATAGTTTGTTAAGCCATCACCATTCTGGTCAACACCGTAAATTATAACTTTTTTTGCACCGGTGCCTGGCTCAATTGCATGGTAAATGCGTATTCCCATACAACCTTGTTGGGAAAGAACATTGGCTAATTTATTTTTGCCAAATAGGTGTGCGTATACTGCCCCGGGATTTGCATTTTTAAAAGCATTGATCCATGTTTCTGCTTCAGTACTGGATATAGGTCCCCCTTCATTACCTGTTACGGCCATAAGAATAAGTTTTAAAGGTTAAACAATATCCCGAATATACATTTTTAAAACTTTGGTTTTAAACACACGGGTTAACCACTCACGCAATTTGTTGTAAGTGTGCATGTAAGAATTTTTGAATTGTTCAAAATTGCGTAGAAATACGCAAAAATACCGTAGAAATACGGTGCCTCAGTTTGCGTAGAAATACGGTACATAAGTTAAAATTAATGCGTAAATTGTTGCTGTACAGAGTTTACTTGTTGTTACAATTATTCAGGAGTTGCTATGGAAAAGACTGGTGGACAAAAGAGTGATGAAGAAAAACGTGTTGACATTTCAACCGAAGAGTCCATTGCCCATTGGGCAAAACACTTAAACTGTAGCAAAACCGATTTAGTACGGGCAGTTATCCAGGTTGGTACTTCAATTACCGCAGTTGATGCCTATTTGGAAATGAACCGCAAAAAAAACGGGTAATTAAACCAAAAAATTTTCTTTTAATTCCACTGGTTACTTCAATTATCCCTTAGGCATACTGGCTTGCCCATTACCGCAGCCATTATGATTCTTAATTATAATGACCTGCCGGTAATGCGCTTTAACCAATCTACACTCATCTCCCTGTAACCTTTCTCTCCAATGCGTGCCTTTAAGCACAATGCTGGTACAAATGTAGAGCAATGCCGCTGCTTGTTCCAGCATGAAAGCCTACCAGGCTTACACATGTAAGATTTTAAATAATTTTGTAAGGACTGATGAACGTTCAGCCATGGCCGCAACAGGGGCAAACAGCAAATTAATTTTCAAATTTATTTTTCAAAACAGCAATTGCATACAAGGCCGCTGTTTCGGTACGTAAACGTGTTTCACCCAGTGTTACCGGAATGCATTTTTTTTGCAGTAAAACGTCAATTTCCGCAGCTGTAAAATCGCCTTCAGGGCCAATAAATAAATGAATGTTGCTGGCCGTAAATTCAATTTTACCAAAGGCTTGTTTTTCACCTTCGCCACAATAACCAAAATAAAATGCGCTTTCAGCAATACCGAAATTAATTTTAGCCAACTGCGTGGGTTCATTGATTATTGGTAAAAACACTTGCAATGATTGTTTCATGCCGCTTAAAGCGAGATTTTTTAAGCGTTTGGTATTTGTGTTTTTTTTAAACGTACGTTCGGTCAACAGGGGAGTAACAGAGGCAACACCCAGTTCGGTAGCTTTTTCAACCAGCCACTCCATGCGATCGGCCATTTTTGTGGGGCTTACATATAAATGTACCTGATGTGCGGTTTTTTTTTCTTCTTTGATCAGCGCAATTTTATTCGCAATAAATTGTTTTTTCCCAACCAGTTCAACAAGGCCTTTAAAAAGTTTACCATTCCCATCGGTAAAATGAATTTCATCACCGTTTTTAAGGCGCAGGGCTTGCAGTGCATGTGTTGTTTCGGCCTCGTCAAAAGCAGCGGCCTCGTTTGTAATTTGCTGTGTATAAAACAATTGCATGGTTAAAAATCGTCCGGTATACGTATTGGTTTATTTGTAATTTGGCTAAAAATAAGCAACTTATGGCTAACAATCTTTTAAAAGGAAAAAAAGGGATCATTTTTGGTGCATTGAACGATATGAGCATTGCATGGAAAGTGGCTGAACGCGCACACGAAGAAGGTGCTGAAATTATTTTAACCAATGCTCCCATTGCCATGCGTATGGGCGAGATCAATAAATTGGCTGAAAAAACCGGTGCAAAAGTTATTCCTTGCGATGTTTCACTTGATGCTGATGTAGAAAAATTAATTGATGGCGCCATGGAACATTTTGGTGGCAAAATTGATTTTGTGTTACACTCAATTGGTATGTCGTTAAACATTCGAAAAGGAAAACACTATACCGAACTTGATTATGAGTTCATGAAAAAAACGCTTGATATTTCTGGTATATCATTACACCGTGTATTGCAACATTGCTATAAAAAAGATGCCATCAACGAATGGGGATCGGTTGTGGCGCTTACCTATATTGCCGCGCAACGCGTATTTCCTGATTACAACGAAATGGCTGATGCAAAATCAATACTTGAGTCCATCACGCGTAGCTTTGGCTACCACTACGGGGTAAAACGCAAAGTGCGCATCAATACCATTTCACAGTCACCAACCATGACAACCGCAGGCAGTGGAGTAAAAGGATTCAACGAATTTATTTCGTATAGCGATAGCATGAGCCCGCTGGGTAATGCCGATGCGCTTTCCTGTGCCGACTATTGCATTACCATGTTTAGTGATTTAACACGTTATGTTACCATGCAGAATTTGTTTCACGATGGCGGATTTAGTAACACAGGTGTGAGTCAAAAGGTGATTGAAAAGTTTAGTTAAAATACCGCCACTAATGGCACGAAGAACACGAATGTGATCAGCAAACGCCTCTTTCACAAATGCGCACCAATAAATACATGCGATTAGATAAAGAATGGATTGTAGTTGATGAGCCGATAGCAGGCTACGGTTCGGATTTAATTTATTCTGATGAATGCCATAAAATTGTTGGATTTGCTTTTGAAATCCATACCACTTGGGAAAAGCATATCTTGAGGCAGCTTATAAAAGTGCATTCGAAGTTGAATTTAAAAATAATGGAGTTGGTTATGAGAGGGAAAAAAGATATGAAATAATTTATAAGGACCACAAAATTGGAGATTATTATGCTGATTTTATTGTATGGGATAAAATTATACTTGAAGTAAAGGCTTCTGGCGATAATGTTGATGAACATATTAAACAAACGCTAAACTATCTGGCAGCATCGGGTTATAAGTTGGGAATAATAATAAATTTTGGTGATGATAAAGTGAAATTTAAACGTGTTGTACTTTAAGACTAAAATTCGTGATCATTCGTGAAAGAAACATATGGTGATTTTAATTTGTGAAATTAGTGCCATTAGTGGCGTGTTTAGTAACATAGGTGTTAGTCTAAAGGTGATTGAAAAATTTAATTAATATAAATACGGCACGAATTACACAAATAAAGGATTAGAAAGAAGCTATTTGATCAGCATGTGCCTCTTTCACGAATAGTTACAAATTTGAAACCGAAATTATTCGTGATCATTCGTGAAAGAGGCGTTTGGTGATCGCGTTTAATTTGTGAAATTGGTGCCATTAGTGGCGTAAAAAGGAAAAAATGGATACAATTATTTTTAAAAAAGAAGGCAGCGTAGCTGTAATTACCTTAAACCGTCCTGCTGTATTTAACAGCTTTAACCGCGACATGGCTTTGTCATTGCAAAAGCACCTGGATGATTGTGCGAATGATAAAAGTGTGCGTGCTGTTTTATTGACGGGCGAAGGAAAAGCCTTTTGTGCCGGCCAGGATTTGCAGGAAGCAATTAGCGGTGGCGATGTTACTATTGAAAAAATTGTGAATGAGCACTACAATCCCATTGTAAAAAAAATACGCTCAATTGAAAAACCAATAATTTGCGCGGTGAATGGTGTTGCTGCAGGTGCAGGTGCAAATATAGCGTTGGCATGTGACGTGGTAATTGCAGGTGAAAGTGTAAGTTTTATACAGGCCTTTAGTAAAATAGGGTTGATTCCTGACAGTGGAGGAACATACTTTTTGCCACGCTTAATAGGTTTTGGCAAAGCAAGTGCGCTAATGATGCTGGGTGATAAGATAAGCTCAACTGATGCTTCGGCCATGGGTATGATTTATAAAGTAGTGGCTGATTCAGACCTGATGAGTACAGGCATGCAACTTGCCCAAACGCTTGCCAATATGCCTACTGTTGGACTTGGTTTAACAAAACGTTTATTGAACGAAAGCATGACCAACGATTTGTCAAAGCAACTGGAAGCCGAAATGCATGTGCAGGCAAAAGCAGCCGCTACGCATGATTACAGGGAAGGTGTGCAGGCATTTATTGAGAAAAGGAAACCGGTTTTTAAGGGAGAATAATTCAAGCCTGAAATTTAAAATCAGAAAACGAACCTCAAAAAATCGTAAACTAAAAAACTGTAAACCGTCATGCTTGGTTTAAAACTGGAAACGGATCCTAACTGGGTAAACATTGTTGAGAAAAACATTTCTGACATTCTAACCGATCATTCCTATTGCGAAAT
This sequence comes from Flavobacteriales bacterium, assembly GCA_035299065.1. Classification (GTDB taxonomy): domain Bacteria; phylum Bacteroidota; class Bacteroidia; order Flavobacteriales_D; family UBA2798; genus DASPJQ01. Next base: position 28,319 of record DATGXI010000121.1, on the reverse strand, counting down.
AAAGGCGGCAACCAATGCAGCAACCATTATTATACGCTTTCCTGAATTTCCTGAATTGGTTGATGCCATGTCAAAACTGGCTATGGAAGAAATGAGCCATTTTAAAATGGTACACGATAAAATTGTGCAACGCGGACTTGTGCTTGGGCCTGAAAAAAAAGATCTTTATGTAAACGATTTAATGGCGTTTTTAAATAAAGGTGGACGAAGAAGAATTGTACTCATTGACCGTTTACTTTTTTCGGCCATGATTGAAGCCAGGAGTTGCGAGCGGTTCAGGTTATTGTCAACCCAGATTAACGATGCCGACCTGCGCCAGTTTTACCATGATTTAATGGTTAGTGAAGCTACCCATTACACGATGTTTATAGGTTTTGCCCGTAAATATGCTGAAGGCATTGACGTGGAAAAGCGTTGGCAGGAATTTTTAACCTACGAGGCCGGGGTGGTTAAGAAGTATGGCAAAAAACAATCCATACACGGTTAATACAACATTTAAATATATTTAAATAAAGAGATTTTAGATTTCGCTATCTAAAATACACTTGATATTCAGTTGCTTATTTGGCTAAATATGGCACGGCACTTGCATATTTGTTGGCGATTATTACCTTTAACACAATTAAAACCTATTAAAATGAAAAAGTTATTACTTCTCGCTGGTCTTGGATTATTCCTTACCGTATCAAATGCTTCGGCACAAAAGGTTACAACCACAACAACTACTGGTACAAAAGACAGTTGGGTGGCTTCAGCAACCGGTATATTCAAAGGCAATACTGTTTACCAGTATAAATTGAACAAGGCTGACGGAAGTGTTCAGCAATCAGAGAATGGTACTACCTGGGCGGCTGTTTTGGATAACCAATGGAAAGACAAAGCGGGCAAATATTACAAAGTAAGCGGGGGTAAGCTAATGGCATCTGACAATGGAAAAATTTGGGCTGAAGCTCCGGGTTGGTCATGGACAGGAATTGACAATGTAACCTACAAGTTTGACTCAAGCTGGAACCTGATGGTGAAAAAATAGTCAACGAAATTAAGCGCCTCATTTAAAAATGATGGCCATATATAAAAAAAGCCGGTAGCAATACCGGCTTTTTTTATGAATAACTATAAGCTCTTAACTAATGGTTTTAGCATTTTTGACTTTTTCCCGCAACAAGGCAATTTCCAATACCTCTTTCATGTCTGATACATAATGGAATTTTAATCCCTTCACGTAACGTGGTTCAATCTCGTCAATCTGTGGTTTGTTTTCGTTGCAAAGAATAATCTCTTTTATGTTTGCGCGTTTAGCTGCCAGTATTTTTTCTTTGATACCACCAACAGGCAATACTTTTCCACGCAGGGTTAACTCACCGGTCATGGCTAAGCTTTTGCGCACTTTGCGTTGCGTATAAGCACTTGCCAATGCTGTAAGCATGGTTATACCTGCACTTGGACCATCTTTTGGGGTTGCGCCTTCGGGAATATGCACGTGAACATCCCACTTTTCAAAAACATCTTCGGTTAAGCCCAGCTGTCCGGCATGTGAACGTATGAACTCATGCGCAATTATTGCCGACTCTTTCATCACTTCGCCCAAATTACCTGTAAGGGTTAGCTTTCCTTTTCCTTTTGATAAGCTGGTTTCAATAAATAAAATTTCACCACCCACCGATGTCCACGCCAAACCAGTAACCACACCGGCATAATCGTTGTTCTCGTATTTTTCTTTTGAATGGGCAGGTCCAATGATCACGGCAAATTCACCATCTTTAAATTTTGCACCCGGTTTGCGGTCAAATGCAATTTCTTTGGCCTTGTTGCGAATTAATTTGGTAATTATTTTCTCCAACCCACGCACACCCGATTCATTTGTGTAATCGGTAATAAGTTTTTCAAGTTGTTTGTCGTTCAACTCAAATTGCTTTTTGTTCATTCCGTGTTCCAACAATTGTTTGGGAATTAAATGTCGTTTGGCAATCTCCACTTTTTCTTCAACCGTGTATCCATTCACTTCAATAATTTCCATCCTGTCACGCAAGGCAGGTTGCACCGTTGACAAACTATTTGCAGTGGCTACAAACAAAGATCGGCTTAAATCATAATCCACTTCAATGTAGTTGTCGTTGAAATTTGCATTTTGTTCCGGATCTAACACTTCAAGTAAAGCTGATGAAGGGTCGCCATGAGGACCTGTTCCCAGTTTATCAATTTCATCCAGTACAAAAACAGGATTGCTTGTTCCGGCTTTTTTTATGTTGGTAATTACACGACCAGGCATTGCTCCAATATATGTTCTGCGGTGGCCGCGTATTTCGGCTTCATCGTGCAGGCCGCCTAATGACATGCGTACATATTTGCGTCCCAAGGCCTCGGCAATTGATTTTCCCAATGATGTTTTTCCAACACCCGGTGGGCCATATAAACAAAGTATAGGCGATTTCATATCGCCTTTTAATTTCAACACAGCCAAAAATTCAACAATGCGTTCTTTTACTTTTTCAAGTCCAAAATGATCGCGGTCAAGTATTTTTTGTGCGTTCTTTAAATTAAAATCGTCAACTGAATAATGGTTCCATGGAAGTTCAACCAACGTGTCCAGGTAATTATACTGAACCGAAAACTCGGGGCTTGACGGGTTCAACCGTGCCAGCTTATCAAGTTCTTTGTTAAATGTTTTTTCAGCTTTCTCGGGCCATTTTTTACCAACGGCCTTTGCCTTTAATTCGTTCACCTGTTGTTCAACAGGGTTTTCACCCAACTCTTCCTGTATTTGCTTTATTTGTTGATGCAAATAAAACTCACGTTGCTGCTTGTCAATATCCACTTTTACTTTTGACTGGATATCGTTTTTAAGTTCCAGCATTTGTAATTCTTTGCTCAGGTGTTGCAACACCACATGTGCTTTTTCATTAAAATCACCAATGTCAAGTATGCGTTGTTTTTCCTCAACGCCTGCATTCATGTTTGATGAAATAAAATTCACCAAAAAAGTAGGGCTTTCAATGTTGCGCAGGGCAAAACCGGCTTCGCTGGGAATGTTTGGTGAAAGTTTTATAATGTTCATGGCCATGTCGCGAATTGACGACAGTAAAGCCTCCACGTTTTTTTCTTTTGGAATAGGAGGGATGTCAAGCAACGGGGTAATTTGCGCCTTCATATAGGGCTCTGTTGCAAGAATTTTTTCCAGTTTAAAACGTTTTTTGCCCTGAATAATGGCAGTAGTGCTGCCATCGGGCATTTTCAATAAACGCATAACGGTTGCAATGGTACCAACGGCATATAAATCGCCCATTTCGGGCTCTTCAACATCATGCTTACGCTGGGCAATTACACCTATGGTTTTGTTGCTCTTATGTGCTTCCTGTATGAGCTTTATGCTTTTGTCGCGTGCCACGGTAATGGGCAATACGACACCTGGAAACAAAACAGTATTGCGAATAGGTAATATTGGCAGTTCGGTGGGGTAATCCTGGGTCCGCATCTGCTCTTCGTCTTCAGAAGTCAAAAGAGGGATAAACTCCGCTTCAGGCTCAACCGCGTCTGAAATACCCATGATATTTTCAAAAATCTCGTTCATAATCATGTATTGACATCAATTAAAATGCCAGTATAGGTCAACCTGTAAATATGGCGGGTTTTTTAACCTCAGTGTTTAGCAGAGGTTACCCCGAGCCAACAGGGATTTCTCAGGATAATGCTGGTCTTTGTTTGTGACAATGCGGTTACTCTTACGCTTTTTGATGAATATGGGTCAGTATTTCGCGCTCTTCTGCATCAAGATCAAGGTTCCTGCGCCTCATAACCTGCTCAACTGTATCTAAGAATTTACCCAATTCATATTTTTCAAAGCCCTGTTTTCCGCCCCACGCAAACGATTTTACCATTTTAGGAGGAAAACCACCGTCAAACACATTGGCTCCCACGCCTACAACGGTTCCGGTATTAAACATGGTATTTATGCCACATTTGGCATGATCGGCCATAATTAACCCGCAAAACTGCAAACCGGTATCCACTTCACTTTCCGATCCAAAATTGTACACTTTTACGTTGCCGTAATTGTTTTTCAAATTTGAGTTATTGCTGTCAGCGCCCAGGTTACACCATTCACCAATTACCGAATTGCCAATGAAACCGTCATGTGCTTTATTGCTGTAGCCAAAAAATACCGAGTTGTTTACTTCGCCACCCACTTTGCAGTAAGGGCCAATGGTTGTGGGGCCATAAATTTTAGCACCCATTTTTAACACAGCGCCTTCACCAAGCACAAATGGCCCGCGTATTAAAGTGCCTTCCATCACTTCGCTGTTTTTTCCAAGGTAAATTGGTCCCGCACTTGTATTGAACACGCATGCTTCGGCAACCACGCCTGGTTCTACATATACACGGTGCTGGCCAATAATTAAATTGGTGTCGCTTAACTGTTGGGTTGGTTTTCCGCGTGCAATCAGGTCAAAATCGCTCTTAATGCAATCACCGTTATATTTAAAAATGTCCCACGGGTGATTGATTTTCATGAATTCACCTTTAAATTCTACCGGAGAAATTTTTTTAAAAAACTCATCCAGTTCCTCAGGTGTTTTCGCATCGTCATGTTCGGCATAAGCCGCAATTACAATATTGTTTTTTACCAGTTTCTGGTTGAATGATAAATTGAAAATAGCGTTAATTAAATCGCTGTTCGGAATAATGGAACCGTTAAAGTAAAGTGATTGGGAGTAACCACGGTCAAGGGGGTACTTTGGTTGCAAATAGGATACTGTAAAAACACTGGGCGATTTTCCTAAAAAGTGCTGCCATTTTTCACGAATGGTGGTAATACCAATACGAATATCACTTACCGATCGGGTGTATGTCAGGGGAAGTAGGTTTTTCCAGTCGCGCGGGTCGTCAAACAGTATATTTTGCATGCCTTAAAATAAATAAAAATCCCGTCCACTTGCGTAAACGGGATTCATAATTTTTAAAAATGATTGACAATTATTTTTTGTCGAATTTTCCGTAACGGGTTTTGAATTTATCAATACGCCCTGCAGTGTCAACCAACATTTGTTTGCCGGTATAAAACGGGTGCGATGTGTATGATATATCCAATTTGATCAAAGGGTACTCAACACCTTCAAATTCGATGGTATCCTTGGTATCAGCGCAGCTTTTTCCTAAAAAAGTATGCTCGTTAGAAAGGTCTTTAAAAACAACCGTCCTGTAGTTCTCTGGGTGAATTCCTTTTTTCATTTTGTTTTATTCTAAATTTTAAGGGACGCAAAGGTAATTTATTTCGGCCAATACACAAATATTTTTGCTGTTCCGGTAATATTTTTACCTTGGTAGCGTTAAATATACGGTGAAAATTAACCAGAAAATCAATGTTTTAGCTTTTTCGGTCCTTTTGGGCTTCATGCTGGCTATGAGCTTTTCAAGCTGCCGTAAGGAACAATTGCTTACTGACAGTTCGGCAAAACTGGACTTTAGCGAGGATACCGTAATTTTTGATACCGTTTTTACCACAGTAGGGTCTGTAACCCAATACCTTAAAATCTATAATAAAAACAAGGGTATTTTAAGGGTAAGTGAAATGTACATTCAAGGGGGTGAGGGTTCCAACTACCGCATGAATGTGGATGGCATTCCCGGCAAATCGTTTACCGATATTGAAATAGGGTCTGAAGACAGCCTTTGGATTTTTGTTGAGGTAACTGTTGACCCAAATAGTGCAACCACACCGCTTATTGTTTCTGATAAAATCATTTTTAAAACCAATGGCAACACCCAGTCGGTTGATTTGGTGGCCTGGGGTCAGGACGCGCACTTTTACAAACCAGTTCCCGGTTCAAATGCGTTTTATATGCCGTGCAACCATACACTGGCTACTGATAAACCAAATGTTTTTTACGGTTATGGAATTGTGGATGAAAACTGTGACCTTACCATTCCAGCCGGGGCAAAAGTGCATTTTCATCCCGGTTCAGGTTTAATTGTATATAAAGGCACATTAAATATAAATGGTACCGAGGCAAGCCCGGCAATATTGCAGGGTGACCGTTTGGAATACGATTACCAGGACGTTTCAGGTCAGTGGGAAGGTATTCGTATGATACAGCCAAAATCGTGTAACACAACCCATGCAATAATCAAAAATGGGTTTTATGGTATTTGGGTTGACACAACGTATTCGTCAAGTGATTTTGTTACCATCAGTAAAACTGAAATAAGCAACATGGCCAACCTGGGTATTTATGGCAATGCAGGTGCGCGTATTAATGCTTCAAATTGTTTGGTGTCAAATTGCGGTTTGTACTGCCTGGCATTAACTTATGGGGGTGTATTTAATTTTAACAACTGTACGTTTGCCAATTGGTGGTCAGCATCAACCCGCAACACACCTGCATTTTACATGAAAAACTGGTTTGAAACACCATCAGGTGACAATGTTCGTGACATTGACCTGAACATGAACAACAGCATTGTTTACGGCAATCTTACCAATGAATTTGAAGCCGACATGAAAGTGGCATCGGTCAATAATTATTTTTTTCGCAAATGCTTTATCAGGAGTGATCAGGATTTAAGTGACGGCACGCATTATGTAAACATTCAGCAAAATATTGATCCCGGTTTGGAAGATCCTTCGCTCAATAAATTTAAATTGCTGTCTGGTTCGGCATGTATAAGTGCTGCATTAACGCTTTACGCTCCGGTTGATGATATTGATGACAAACCCAGGGATGGAAGTCCGGATGTGGGGTGTTATGAGTTTTAATTGGTTTTGTGTTGGTGTTATGGTCACAATGGACGTTTCCAGTTTCTCCTTTGATTCGGCTGCCTGCTTTGAACAAATAACGTTTTGAATACAAACCTGGCAGGTTCAAAGCACCGGGCTTTACGCTGTACTTCATTCGTAATTTATTTAAGCCTGTAACGCTGTGGTAGCTTCTTTCAGTCGCTTCCTCGCTAACAGGCTTAAATAAATCACTTCATTACGTGCCGCTTCAATCCCTGGCACAAATTAAAAAGAAAAATCTCGTATATTTAGTTCGTAAAAAATGAACTTTTCCAATAAAACCTGGAACATTCTTAACAGCATAGGTATATTTTTTATACTGGGCATTGCTGTGTTGCTTTATGAGCAACGCGGTGGTTTGTATGGCGGTTTACGCAACGTATGGGAATTTATGTTGTGGATGTTAATTTTCATCATGATGTTTTGTTTTGTTGCACTTTTTTCATGGATCACGTACCGGTATTCACGCCAATCAGCAAATTCAAAAATAACAGGTATGCGCTTTACCTATATAATGCTTGTGTGGAGTGTGATAACCATACTTGCCGTTCAGTTTTTTCCCGGAGGCGTGTTTTAATTCCTGTGCAATAAAATTATCACAGCGTTAATTTTCATTGTTCCCAGCATGTGAATTCTTCCTAATTTTCGCATACTTAAAATTATAAAATGGAAACAACTGCTGAAAAATGGTATAAGCAAACGGGGTGGATTATAGCCTTAATATTGTTATTTTTTCCAATAGGCCTTTACCTGTTGTGGACCAGTAAAAAATTGAGTGCAAGTCTTAAAGTACTTATTACAGTAGCTTATATTGGGTTGGCAACGGCAGCACTGTGTGTTGACAATTACAAAGGCGCAAAAAAGATTCAACGCATATTTAAAGAAGCGTTCAGGTAACAAGTTACCAGAATCCCCCGGTCTAAATAAAAAAAGCCTTCCCGGTATGTTCCGGAAAGGCTTTTTGGTGTTTGATTAGCAACATTTACTGTTGTTCCCGCAACAACCTCCGTTGTTTTTGGTTTCATTGCATTCGCAATTGCAGTTGTTGCAGCAATTGGACTGGCAATTACATGTGTTGGTGTTTTGGCAATTGCATGAACAATTGCAGTTTTGGTTTGAGCAATTACACGAATTGCAGCAGTTTTCATTGTTTTCCATAAAGTGTTTTTTAAGTTTGTATTTTATTTACACCATATAGACTTCAACAATAAAAAAAGACGCAATTAATTTGAAGAATTAGTACAAGCACAGTTTTTTTTACAAACATGGTGTTCTATTACATTGCCATATACATCAACATTTACCTTACAACATTCTTTAAATAGGGAATTAAGTTCTTCGCGGGCGCGTTGTACGCGTGATTTAGCACCTGAGTATGAAATGCCCAGTTCTTCGGCATAGTCTTTTTGCGATAAATTGCCTATCTCAGTCTTAACAATTGCATCGCGTGAGTTTTCCGATAATTTTGTTACAAATGGAACCAGGCATTTTGAAAGTTCTTCGTTGAAATTTGCTGGCTCACTTTCTTCGGCAATGTCTTTTGTAAGATCAGCCTCGTATTTATTTTTTTTAAAAAAATCCAGGATGCTGTTACGGGCTATTTGGTAAACCCATGCGGCAAGTTTTTCTTCGTTATGCAGTGTATGGAGATTTAAATGAATTTTTACAAAAATGTCCTGCACCAGGTCTTTTGCAACTTCGCTATCCTGTACACGTTTATTTACAAAGTTGTAAAGCTGCTTGTTAAACTCATTCCAAATATTTTGTGTTGTTACCATACCAGTAGTATTATACGTGTATATAGACGAAGGTATGTAAAAAGGACGCAAAAAAAAATATGCTAATGAAAATGAGGGGCTTACGTAACTTAAAATAATGGAAATGTCGAGCAAGTCCCGTGGTTAATTCTTCGTTTTTATGATTCAAAAACCGCTTTTGCTTATGGCATTTCCATTTGAAATTCTTAAAGACCTTTTATCGCAGGCAACTCACTGCCGCCCCATTCAACAACGGTAAATCCTTTTCGTGCAACGCCCGTAATTTCCTGTTTCACCAGGCCGTTCATTTTGCCTTCAGGTAAAGGTGCCCAAAGCATGTATAAACGCAAATAGGTATCGGGTAGGGGACTTACGTTCAATTTTGCAATGGCATCATACTGCTCGGTAAAATTAAAGTGAACAAAATTGAATTCGTTTTGGCTTAAACGTGGCGCCCAATAGGTAATAAAGTCGGCACTTTCTTTTGTATTTAATCCGGCTTTTGCCAATGAACTTTCTAAAAATCGGGTAACCGTATCTGACTTGACAATAAATCCGCTGGTTAAATCAACATTTAATTGCGATTGGTGAATTTTTCCTTCCCAAAATAAGTAATTAAACTCTTTTCCGTCTGTTTTCAATGTTCCGTCAGAATTTGCAAGTATGTTCCATCCATCCTCAGTATAGTGTGGATAAGTAAAGGTTAAGTCGTTTGCGTTTGACAACTCAACATTTACGTATGTAGGTTCCGTTGGGTATAAATAAATAACTGGTTTTTCTTCCAGTATCATGGGTTCGTTTTTTTCAAACGTTACGGTCATGGAAACGCGTGTTTGGCCTGCAATTTTTATTTTTGAAGTGGTTATGGTATAACAATCCAATGCCATGAACTCAAATTCAATTTCACCCGCAGTTACTTTGTGTACAAAGGTACCTTTGTCGCTTATTTTTACAAAATTTGGTTTGCCTCCATTTTTTGTAAATTGTATTTTCTTTTTTGCACACGTGCCTTCAGGGCATTGAAAGGTAAACTCAATAAAAGCTTCTTTTTTACCAACTGTTGGTTCGGGTTTGGTACCTGTAATTTCATACGTGCCATGTGAGCCTGACTCTTTCAGGTAATCGGCTTTGGTTGTTAAAAGGCCTAACGCCAAGATGAATAGTTTCATAAAACAAGTTTACGTTTTAAATAGCAAATCCTAAAGCAGAAAACCTATATATTTTGATTCGGAATTTTTTGTTTTCATTTTTCAGGTTTCTGATTTTTTTTATTTTCGTTTTCAATTGGTATTTCGCTGCCTCCCCATTCCACATAACCAAATCCTTCATGGTAATCAATGTCAAATACCTGCGGTGTACAATTTACAGCTTTTTTATCTTTAACCGGGTGCCATAACATATAAACTCTTAACATGTGATCGGGTTTTGGTGTAACAGTCACACTTGCAATTTGTTCATAGGCATCATTTACTAAAAAATGAACATAGCAATATTCGTTTTCCATCATTTTTGGTATCCAGTATGTCATAAAATCCTGCATTTCCCAGCTGGTAAAACCAAGTGTTCCCAAATTGCGGATAAAAAATGAAGTCAATTCGTTTTTAGAAACAATTTCCCCCTCTGACTGATCGTATTTGAGTTTGTATGCCGGCATTTCACCGTCCCAAAACAAGTAATTGAACATGGTTCCTTCTTCCTGTATACGGCCGTTTGGAAAAGCCAGCACATTCCATCCTCCGTCCTTATAAGTAGGGTACGTAAAACCAAGTTCACCTTTAGGTTCAATTTTTATGTTTACCGGAGTTTCTTCAACAGGGTGTAAGTAAATAACCGGCTTGCACACAACAACAACAATGGTTGTATCGGTAAAAGTTATATCAAAATTGTTACGTGTATATGGGTTTACATTGACTTCGCCTTTTACAACCTGGCATTTATCGGCATAAAATTTAAAATTATGTTTGCCCGGCACCATCGTATAAGAACAGTTACCAAGTGAATCCAGGTCAGTTTTTACTTTTTCGCAGTTATCAACTTTCAACCAAATTGACTTGAGTGTTTCCTTGTTTTGGTATAGGGTTTCAAAATGGAATGAGTAAACCGCCTGGTTAGCGTCAAGAGTATTATCAGTTTGTACCTTGCCTTCGCGAAATGGGGGAACATACATGAGTGTTCCTGCTTCTTTTTTTTCGGTATTCAAACCAAATGAGCCTGATACCAGTAAAGCCATTATTAGTGTATTCATGTTTATTTATTTTGTGTGTAAGTCGTATTCAGCACCACCCCATTCAATCAACGTAAAACCGTTGCGTTCAAATGGGGCAAATACTTGCGGCAAAACGTCTGGCATATTGTTTTCAGCTTTTGTCCATAGCATAAATACACGCAACATTTGATCGGGTTCAGGACTCACGTGAATATTGGCTACCTGGTTGTAATTTTCATTTAGCAAAAAATGAATATAATTTTTTTCATTCTGCTGCATAATTGGAACCCAATATGTAATAAAATCAGCAGTTTCTTTTGAATTCAACCCAATTTGTTCAAGTGTGTTTTCAAGAAATGTTGTTAAGTGTTGCGACTCAATAACCCATCCTTTTGTAAAGTCAGGCTGTAATTTGCCCTGGTCCATTTTCCCATCCCAAAACAGGTAATTGAATTGTTTGCCATCGGCTTCAAGTGTACCGTCAGGGTAGGCCTTAACATCCCATCCACCTGATGTATATAGTGGGTAGGTGAACTCCAAATCGCCATGGTAATCCAATTGCACATTCACCTCAGTAGTTTCAATGGGATACAGATAAATTACGGGTTTGCGTGTAGTCATATTTTTCTGCACAGTTTCAAATTCCACGGTAACAAAAACTTTGGTGCCTTTTTCAAAATTTATGGTATCGGTAGAGGCTGAGTAAAAATCATTGCCTGTAAATTCAAGCCGGAACCTGCCCGGTTTAAATATGTGTACAAACTCATTTTTCTTTGTGAGTTTAACCGGGTATGGATTTTTATTCATGTACATTTTAATGCCTTTTTTAGCACAGGCATCACTCGGGCATTTAAACATAACAGTTAAAACAACATCTTCCAGGTGTGTTTTATTTGGAACAACTTTGGTAACCGTTGCAGTTGATACTTTTGTTACACCGCGGCCAATATCTTCACCTTTGTTTGAAAAACCGGGAAATGATACAAAGCATAAGAAAAGAAAAAGGAATATTTTTTTCATAAATCTTTTATTAAATTTTTCACTTCTGATCCACCCCATTCTATAACCGTAAACCCTTCGCGTTTTAAAGGGCTAAAAATTTGCTGCCTCAACGGCATAGCCAATTGCTTATTATGACAAGCGGTCCAAACCATGTATACCCGCAACGCATTATCGGGTTCAGGGTTTACAGCCAGTGTTGAAACACGGTCATAGTTTTCATTTACCAAAAAATGTACATAGTTCAATTCGTTTTCCTGCATTTTTGGCACCCAAAAGGTAATAAAGTCCTGCATTTCTTTTGAATTCAGACCCATTGATGCGAGTGAATTTTCAAAGAATGTAACCAATTCATTTTTCGCTACAATTGAACCTTCGCTTGTATTTACGTGAAGTAATGATGCATCCATGTCTCCTTCCCAAAACAAATAATTGTACTCTTTTCCATTTTGTTCAAGTGTTCCATTTGGATGTGCGGTTAGCTGCCAGCCATTTTCCGCATATGTTGGATAAGTAAAAGTGGTTATTCCATTAAAATTAAATTGAACGTTTACTTCCTGTTTTTTTTCAGGATAAAGGTAAATGACCGGTTTCATGGGTTTAGCGCGACCTACCTGGTGTTTCATTTGAACGGTTATAAATACCTCGGTACCTTTTAAAAATAAAATGGTATCAGTTACTAACGGAAATGAACCTGATGAGGTGAATTCAAGCGGAAATTTACCCGGCTGCATGCGATAAGAAAATTTATAATATGCATCGGGCTTAACTTCAATTGTTTTGCCTTTGATCTTTAGTTTTATTCCACGCGGATAGTCATCGTCATAAGGTTCAAAAGTCACGTTAAGAATAACAGTGTTCGGATTTTTTTTATTAGAAACCGTTTTTGTGATTTCGTATTCAGGTGCATTGCCAATTTTTACAAACCGGGTGGTATCTTTCCTGTTTTGTGAGAAGCCGGGAAACAATATTATAAAACAACACAGAAATAATAAAAATCGCATATGATTAATTGTTAGGGTTTATATTTATTTCAGATCCGCCCCATTCAACAACCGTAAATCCTTCACGTTTTATGGGAATAAACGTTTGTTTTGTCATAAGTACGGGATGAGCCGGGTCAAATGCATCCCACAACATATACACGCGCAAAACGTTATCGGGGGTTGGTACAACTTTAATGCCGGCAATTTGATCGTAGGCGTCAGTCAGCATAAAGTGCACACAATTTTTTTCGTTTTTCATCATACGTGGCGCCCAATAGGTAACAAAGTCGGCAATTTCTTTGGTGTTTAACCCCATTGAGGCAAGTGACGATTCAAGAAATGAAATAAGCTTGCTGCTTTCCACAACAGATCCCTGCGTGTAGTTTGTTTTTAAGTTATGTAAATCAATTTTCCCTTCGTAAAATAAGTATCCATATTCGTTTTGTCCTGATTTCAACGTTCCACCGGGATAAGCCGTCACATTCCATCCAGTGTGGTAAACCGGGTACGAAAAATCCATTTCGCCTTTAAAGTCAAGTGTGACAGAGACATTGGTTTCTTTTGTGGGGTAAAGGTAAATAACCGGCTTGTCGGCCTCAATAAGTCCCATGTTGGAATGAAAATGCACAAGAATATTGACAACGGTTTGTTTTTTCAGTTCAATTTTTTTCGTTTTGATGGGGTTGCAATAGGTGGCGAAGAATTCAAACTCATATGTGCCGGCATTCATGTTGCAGCTATAGTTGCCCAGTGTGTCAAGTGAAGGGTCAGCGGCCTGTACATTGTTGATCTTGTAGGTGATCAAATTTCGCAGGCAAAATCCTGAATGCTCTTCAAAATGGAAAACAATACGTGCTTTGTTTTTGGGCAACGTTGAATTTTTCTTAACTCCCGTTACCTCGTAATACGGCATGTCCGATTCTTTAACTGCTGCAAAGCAGGTTGTTAGGGGCAGCAATAAAATAACAAGCAGTCGCTTCATGAGTTTGTTTTTTCAGTGTACAGTCAGGCAGGTAAAAAGTTCAGGAATTGGCTGGAGAAAACCAAGTTAATTACATACAAAATGGTTAAACCAGGTTTATTTACCGCCTTTAAATTCCTTGTTGAGTTGGTAACGGTAACCACGCCCGCTAAAATAATAGGGTAACTTGGTTTTTACCTCTTCTCCAAAATGAATGCGCCAGTTTTTTTCATCATAAAATTCCTTACTGCAATCCTCAATAAGCCAACAGGCACCATCATTTCCACCAAACTGCTCCAAGACTGTACCTGGTACAAACCAGGGTACATTTTTTAAAGTAATCTGGTCGCATTTTTCAATGGCTTTTACCAGGGCAAAATCTTCGCCTTTGTGTCCCATTTGGTAAAATATACCATCCAATACAGCAATACCTGTGTTGTGAATATAAATTCCTGCTTTTTGCGGAGCATGCTCAAGGTGTAAATTTTCAACCTTAAACAAACGAACACATGTGCTTTTTGCATAATCAAAGTAAATGCTGTAAGAAATTTCATGGCTCCCTTCGCTTATGCAATCGCGTATGACGCACCCGCTTGAGCCCAAAACCATGAACGCTGAATTTCCCCCTTTACCTGCATACACACGGCACATGTCAATGACCGAATGATTGCTTTGACTGTTAATAGCATTTCCGCCCCAATCACTGCCGGTACGCAGTACAAAATGATTTTTGCATGCACCAGTACTGTTGCACTGAAAAATACTGGTGTTTAAACCAAATTGAATATCGATTGCTGATTGTGTTTGATTTATAAAATTGCAATGGTTGATACTTGTTCCATACGTGGCTCCAATGTTGATTCCTTTTTTTCCGCCAACAATGGTAAAATCATTAATGGTAAAACGAAGGCTCATCATTTTGTCCAGTGCTTCTTTCTGATTCCCGGGAACGCGATTAAATATGGAAATTGAATCGGTTGTATTTATTGAACATCCGTTTCCATTCAGCACAAAAATTTTGCGCCCACCTTTGCCGTAGCGTGGTAATTCAATACTGGATGTTACATAGTAGTTTTTTGTACCGGTAAATTCAAGTGAGCCGTGGCCAAGCGAATCGAGTGCGTTCATGGCACGTTGAATGGCCGGTGACCAGTTTTTTCCGTCTGATGATTGATAATAATCGTCAACTTTTATTTGGGAAAAACCTGCCGCAGCAATAAGAAAAAGGAAAATAGAAGTAAACGTTTTCATTAAATATTGGTTTAGCTAAATTTAATGAAAAAATGATGCCGGTTGCAATGAATTATAAAATCGACCCAATGATCTTCTCAACGGTATATCCTTCAGCCTCTGCAATGTAATTGCGCACAATGCGGTGACGTAAAACCGGAATAGCAACCGCTCTTACATCTTCAATATCGGGCGAAAATTTACCGTGTAATGCGGCATGGCATTTTGCACCCAATACAAGATATTGTGATGCACGCGGACCTGCACCCCATGAAATATATTTTTTTATAAGATCGGTAGCTTTGTCGCCACCGGGACGCGTTTTTGCGGTTAATCCCACAGCATACTCAATTACATTATCGGTTACAGGTATTTTACGAACCAGTTCCTGGAAAAATAAAATTTCATCGGCCGACATAATTGAGCTGGCCGTGGCTGTTTTTTCCGTAGTGGTGCTTTTTACAACCTGTACCTCTTCGCTGAATGTTGGATAATCAACCCAAACATTCATCATAAAACGGTCCAATTGTGCCTCTGGCAGGGGATAAGTTCCTTCCTGCTCAATAGGGTTTTGTGTGGCAAGTACAAAGAAAGGCTTATCTAACGTGTAACGCACTCCAGCAGCTGTTACACTGCGTTCCTGCATGGCCTCAAGCAAGGCTGATTGTGTTTTAGGTGGTGTACGGTTGATCTCATCGGCAAGAATAATGTTTGCAAATAAAGGTCCTTTAATGAACTTGAAATTCCTGTTCTCATCCAGAATTTCGGAACCAATAATGTCACCCGGCATAAGGTCGGGGGTAAATTGTATGCGTTTAAAGCTTAAGCCAAGTGTATCGGCAATGGTGTTTACCAATAGGGTTTTTGCCAGGCCGGGAACTCCCACAAGCAAAACGTGACCTTTGCTGAAAACAGAGATCATTACCTGGTCAACCACTTCGCGCTGGCCAACAATTACTTTTCCTATTTCGCTATTGAGCTTTTTAGATTGCTGTACAAAATATTCTACCGCTTCTACGTCTGATTTAAATTGCATTTAGTTAATGGTTATTATTGGTTAATAGGTTTTATTGTTCTTTAAACCATGGGTATTCAAAATCGCATTTACGCTGTTCATCCTCAACCCAAACATACATGCTTCTTGTTTTTGTTTTTACCCATTTTACAATGGCTTTATTTTTTTTGTCGCTCAAAGCGGCTTCTGATATTTGTGGATAATCGGTTTCAAGGCTGGCAACATGTGGTGAGCTGCGTGTAATTAATTTTACAATGCGAATTCCTTGTTTTTGGTCGGGGGTTTGCATAAACACGGGTTCTGAAATATCGCCAGGTTCCATACCGTCAATTGTAATAAAAAGTTGTTTGTCAACTTCTTTGTTGTCAAAATGAGTGTCGCCTGTTTCCGTATTGTAAATTTTGCCGTTGTTGAATTTTGTCTCTTCGTCATCACTGTATTTTTTTACAGCATCTTCAAATGTGATTTTCCCGCTTTTTATTTCGGCATAAATACTGTCAATTTTTTGTGAGGCTGCGGCCATTTGCAACTGTGTTACTTTTGGTTTTACCAAAATGTGTCTTCCGCGATACATTTCACCTCTACGTTCCAGCAACTGGAAAATATGGTAACCGAATTCTGTTTCAAAAACTTCTGACACATCGCCTTCTTTCAGTGAAAAGGCTGCCGCGTCAAATTCTTTTACGAATGTACCTTTGGTAATCATTTCAAACTCGCCACCTTTTGTGTTGGTGCCCGGGTCTTCTGAAATTTCAACGGCAACCATACGGAATGATTCTTTACCTTCTAAAATATCTGTTCGTTTTTGATTGAGCAATTCACGAACCCTTAGTTTTTCTTCGGCCGTAACTTTAGGCATTTTAACCAGGTGGGCCATTTCAATTTTTGAACCCATAAACGGTAAACTGTCCTTGGGTATATTATAAAAGAAATCCCTTATTTCTTTTGGGGTTACCTTAATATCACCGCTAATTTTTTGTTGCATTTGCTGTGCTTTCATCCTTTCACGAATGGCTTCGCGAAAATCTTCCTTGAATTTCTCGGTCGATTTCCCATAATATTCTTCAAATTTTTCCTTGCTGCCTATTTGCGCAATAAAATAACGCAAACGTTGCTCAAGTTCCTGCTCAACCATTTCGTCCTTTACAGGCAAGCTATCCACATCGGCCTGGTGTACCAATAGTTTTTGGAACATGGTTTCTTCCAGCACAGTGCAATAGGGATTATCGCCAAGGTTTATCTGTTCCTGTGAGGCCTGTTTTACCTGGTTGTCAATGTCGCTGTGCAAAATAATTTTGTCACCCACAATGGCAATAATGCGGTCAATGTTTTGTTGTGCATTTCCTGCAAAAGCAGTCAATACAAAAACAAGTACCAGTAATTTATTTGACATAATTTTCAATTTCATTTTCGCTGTTGAATTTTTTTATAAGTGCCTTACGGTTTTCTTCAATGAGTTTTTGCGAGCGTTCACGCAATACAAAGGTCTTTATTTTGGATTTGACAAGTGGCATGGGCGATGTTTCGTCTTTTAGCTTATAATCAAAAATGCGTACATAATAAACTTCATCATCGCTGCTGGTTTCAAAAAAATCATTTTTTTGTAAAAAACGTGCTTTGTCTTCAACGTTTACGGGAACTTCGCGCAACAAGTCATTAAAAAATAACCAGGCGTTGGTATCCAGGTAGGAATTGGTTGCAACCGGGGCATATTTTTCTTCAACACGTTTAGCGTCTTCATAAGATTTGCAACTTTGAATTTCTTTACCAGCTGTTGCCGCTGTTTTTTCAGTTGCATCAAATTTCATGTAAAAAACATTTACCACGTAGTCACGCAATTCAAACAGTGATTTGTGATTGGTGTAAAACTCGCTTACCTGCTTTTCGGTTACTGTTGTGTCCAGTTTTTTCGCCAGGAATTGTTTTTCATATTCAGCCAGCAAAAGGTCTTGCCTGAATTTTTCTACTTTACGGTCTATTTCGCTTGTTGATTCGGCATTGCTGCTGGTGGCCTGCACCAAAACCTGGTTGTTTATCCAGTTTCGCGTGTAATTTCTGACAAATCCAATGCTGTCATTTGTTGCGGGCATGCCTTCAAGATCGGAAGCATACAGGTAAGCATCGCCAACACGGGCAAGAACTTTTTCGCCCGAAGCTTCATTACCGCATGAAACAGTGCCCATCATGTAAAATGAAGATAGGAGTATTAAATTTATGGGCAGGTTAAAATTCATTAAAAAATCAAAAGGGACTTTTTGAGTCCCCTTTGCGCTTTAGTCTTTTTTGATTCCGTATAAAACGTCTTTATTCACAACTACGGGATATTTCTCCTTTAGTGATTTAATCCATTCGGTTTCAAGCCATGTCTGGTAATCGCTTGTGATAGGGCCTTTGGCCTCAATCAATGATTTAGGACTTGGTTTCAATACCTCTTTCATTTTGATAAAAACAATTTGGTTACTTGCGTCCTTGTAATCGGTTGTAAGCTTGTCGGCACCCAATTTTTGGGTTAAGGCTCCTGATTTCACCAGCACATCTTTTTCCTCGGCACTAAAAATGCCTTTTTCAATTTTAAGGTTGAGTTGTGAGTCTTTGTTAAACAATTCAAGAATTTTATCATCGTTCAATTTACCTTTTTTCAATTCAGCGCGTACTTTTTTTGCAAGTTCAGCATCTTTAGCCGTATAAATCACCACATCATAACGCTCAGGGTGCATATAGTTCGTTTTGTTTTTATTGTAGTACTCGCGCAGGCCAGCTGTATCTTTCACGGCTTTTGACCATACTTTTTTGTCAGTCAAATCAAACAATAAAATTCCATCACGGTATTCTTTCATCAGGGCGCGAAACTCAGGATATTGTTCTTCCAGCTTTGAGTCTTCATAGTTGATCAACTCATCGCCCATGAAAGTTTCATATTGGGTATTGATATATGCCTTGATTTCCTGGTTTTTTTGCTTGCGTTGGTTTTTCCACAAATACAAAGCAAAGTCTTTTTGTGTAAATGTTTTGTTCGCAAATTTGGCAAGTGGTTTTTCAAGCCCCTTGGCTTTTTCCATTTTCCACTCATTGTCAAAAATAGAGGTATCAACAACTGCATAAAAAGCCATCAGGTCTTTTTTCTTATTCAGGTCGGTATAATTGTACTTTGTTTTCAATTTGGCTATAAACGACTTTTTAGGGAGGAAAGAGCGTGTGTCGCGTTGTATTTTTTGTTTCAATTCTGCTTTTTTCTCTTCAAATGGTTCAAGCTGTTTTAGCTCCAATCGTTTGATGATATGATAACCGTAATTTGTTTTAATCACGTTTGAAATTTCTCCATCTTTTGTAAGCGAAAAAGCTGCGTCTTCAAATTCGGGAACCATGCGTCCTGATCCGAATATTGGTAGTTCACCACCCTTACGTGCCGAACTCTGGTCTTCGGAATATTGCGTAGCCAGGGCAGCAAAATCTTCGCCTGCTTTTGCTTTTCCTAAAATTTCTTCTGCCTTTTTTCGTGCGTTTTCCTGTTTGTCAGCAGGGTCTTCAGGTTTTGCAACAATCATAATGTGCGAAACACGAATTTGCCCGCGTGAAGGGCGTTTATCAACTACTTTTAAAATATGGTAACCAAAGCGGGTACGCACTGGCATGCTTACTTCGCCAACTTTTAATTTGTAACATGCGTTTTCAAATGGATAAACCATTTGCATTGAGGTAAAGTAACCAAGGTCGCCTTTGTTTTTTACGGCAGATGGATCATCGCTCATACCTGGCATTGCGGCAATGGTTGCAAAATCGGCTTTTAAAACCTTGTCACGAATGCTCAATGCTTTTTTATAGGCTTTCATGGTGTCTTCAGGTGTGGCATCCTGCTCGCACTTAACAAGTATATGGCTTGCGCGCACTTCTGTTTTTAACCGCTCATAAGCCTCTGAAATAAGGTTGTCGTTAAGATTATTGTCAACCAGGTAAGGTTTTGCCAATTGTTTGCGATAGCCTTCCAGCTCATCACGAAATTTACGAACGGTGTCCATTCCCAATTCCTCGGCTTCGGTAACTTTCAGCTTAAAGTTGGTAAACAAAACCATGTATTCGTCAAGCGCTTCTTTGGAAACATTTACTTCTTTGTTGTTTTTTTTGTAAATGTTTTCGAATTCTGATTTATAAACAGGTTTACTTTTTACGGTCATTATGACCTCGTCTTTTTGCTGTGAAAAAGAGTTATGCGCAAGCAGTGTAAGGGTTACAAGGGTTATAACTGATAGTTTGTTCATGACGTGCATTTTGAAAGGTTAAAAATAACGTATATGCTTGTTTTTAATTTTATTCGTTTAAAAAAATTAACATTTATACAGCGCTGTAATTAGGCGCTTCTGAGGTAATTGATACATTGTGGGGGTGGCTTTCCTTAATTCCAGCAAGTGTGATGCGAATAAATTGTGCTTTTTTAAGGGCCTCAATATCTTTTGCTCCGCAATAACCCATACCGGCCCTTAATCCGCCAGCAATCTGGTGAATTACTTCCTTCAGGTGACCTTTAAATGGAACCCGACCTGCAATTCCCTCAGGAACAAGCTTTTTAATGTCGTCTTCCATGTCCTGGAAATACCTGTCTTTTGAGCCTTGCTGCATGGCCTCCAACGATCCCATTCCCCTGTACGATTTGAATTTTCGCCCTTCAAAAATAGTTGTTTCCCCTGGCGATTCTTCGGTACCGGCAAACATCGAGCCAATCATAACACAAGCGGCACCACCGGCAAGTGCTTTCACAACATCACCTGTGAAACGAATTCCACCATCGGCAATAATTGGAATGCCACTTCCCTCGGTACCTTTGAGTGCCATCATTACGGCTGATAGTTGGGGCACGCCTACACCGGCAATAATACGCGTGGTGCAAATTGAACCCGGGCCAATTCCAACTTTTATTCCGTCAGCACCGGCTGCAATCAAATCTTTTGCAGCTTCGGCAGTGGCAACATTTCCAACAACAACTTCCAGTTCTTTGAATGTTGACTTAACTTTTTTCAACATCTCTATTACTCCTTTTGAATGTCCATGGGCGGTATCAATTACAATGGCATCAACGCCTGCATTTTTTAAAGCAGTAATGCGGTCAATGGTGTCATGTGTTACACCAACAGCGGCAGCAACACGCAAACGTCCCAAATGGTCTTTGCATGCATTTGGCTGCTCTTTTAATTTTATGATATCGCGAAATGTAATAAGACCAATTAACTTATTGTTCTTGTCAACCACAGGTAATTTTTCAATTTTATGTCCCTGCAAAATTGTTTCAGCCTGTACCAGGTCTACACTCTCATTAGCCGTTATCAGGTTTTCAGAGGTCATGATCTCGGCAATTGGCTTGAGGTGATTTTTTTCAAATCGCAAATCACGGTTGGTTACAATGCCTACCAGTTTATTGTTTGCATCAATTACCGGGATACCGCCAATTTTATTTTCGGCCATTAATTTTAAAGCATCGCCCATTGTTGCTGTAACGGGAACCGTAACGGGGTCCTGTATCATTCCGCTTTCGCTGCGTTTTACTTTACGCACTTCAGCTGCCTGCATTTCAATGGTCATGTTTTTGTGAATGACACCAATTCCGCCTTGCTGGGCCAAAGCAATGGCCATGGCACTTTCGGTAACAGTATCCATTGCAGCTGACACAACCGGGATATTGAGAACAATGTTGCGTGAAAAACGGGTCTTTAAATTTACTTCACGTGGAAGCACATCAGAATAAGCGGGCACTAACAATACGTCATCGTAGGTGAGGCCTTCGCCAATGAATTTATCGGTGGAATTACTCATGCGTTTTAAAAATTGGGCAAAGGTAGAAAAATTAATGAGGCAAGGGGTAAAAATCAGGGATTGTGGCTTGGAACGCAAAGAAATTTAGGCCTGAAAATCAAGGGTTTTCCTGAGTAAATTAAGCCTTATATTTAAAAATCATGGAAGGATTGGAAATTAGGGTCGAAAACGTTGTTTGCGCCTATGGCAGTAAAACCGTGCTTGACAGGGTTTCGCATACCTTTTCAAAGGGGGCGGTTACGGCTGTTTTGGGCCGAAGCGGAAGTGGAAAATCGACCATGTTGCAAGTAATAAATGGACTCAAAAAAGCAAAATCGGGCAGAATTTTAGTGGGAAATGATGAAGTAAACGATTCCACTATTCAGGCACTGCGTTTAAAAACAGGTTTTGTTATTCAGCACACGGGATTATTTCCGCACATGCGCGTAGCAAAAAATATTTCATTGCTTGGTCAACTAACGGGTATGGATGAGCGTGAAATGCATGCACGGGTTGATGAGCTCATGAACATAAGTTTATTGCCACTTTCGTATAAAGAAAAATACCCGCATGAATTGTCGGGAGGTGAACAACAACGTGTCGGGTTATGCCGCGCACTTTTTTTAGAACCACCGGTTTTGTTAATGGATGAGCCCTTTGCTTCGCTGGATTATGTCACAAAACAGTCGCTTTATACCTATGTAGAGGATTTACAAAAACGAAATGCGCGCACAATTATTTTAATTACACATGATTTTGATGAAGCGGTAAGGCTGGCCGATGAATTTGTGTGGATTGAAAACGGTGTTGTGCGTGAGACAGGAAATAAAGAAAAATTAATGTCCATAAAACCCTTGTATCTGCAGGGATGAGGAAACTTATTTACATAGCGATTTTTTCATTGGTTGCAAAGGTTTCTTTTTCGCAACAAAAACCCGTTATTAAAGTGGGTGCAAAACATTTTAATGAAGGGTATATTCTTGCTGAATTAATTTCCCAGCTGTTGGAAAACGATGGGTTTATTGTTGAACGAAAATTTAATTTGGGAGGTACTTCGGTAGCGTTTGAGGCATTGCGAACAGGAGAAATTGATGTTTATCCTGAATACACAGGTACCATCTCCGAGGAAATTCTGCATTTAAAAGACGAAGCGCAGCTAAAAGAAACCCTTGCTGCCAAATATGACCTTGAAATCTCAAAACCGTATGGATTTTCGAATTCCTATGCATTGGTAGTATCTACCGGTTTAAGTAAAAAAAGCGCCCTAAAAAAAATATCAGATATTCTTGCTTACCCCGAATTACGCATAGGTTTCAGCAATGAATTTATAAAAAGGCGTGACGGATGGGAAAATTTAAAAACAGTTTATAATTTACCCCAATCAGCCCGCGGCCTTGAACATGGCCTTGCCTATAAAGCCATACTTGAAAACGAAATTGATTTAACCGATGCGTACACCACTGATGGTGAAATTGCAAAATATAAATTGGTGGTTTTGCAAGATGACAGGCATTTTTTTCCCGATTACTATGCATTGAGCCTGTATGCTCAAAAACTTAATGCTGGGGCAAAACAAGTGTTGAAAAAGCTGGAAGGCCTGGTTTCAGAAAAAGAAATGCAGAAAATGAATGCTGAGGCCTTATTTGCCAATAAAACCCATGCTGAAGTGGCCAATGAATTCCTTGTAAAGAAAGGCTTACTGAATAAAACAACCAACAATTATGGGTATGGTTTTGGCGATATTTTGACACAATCGCTTGTACATTTAAAACTGACATTGATTTCACTTTTACTGGCAATAGCGTTTGGTTTGCCGTTGGGAATGTGGTTGCGCAATTATCCCATGCTGGCAAAAATGGTGGTTTATATAGCAGGAATTTTGCAAACCATTCCTTCAATTGCTTTACTGGCTTTAATGATTCCTTTGTTGGGAATTGGAACCGTTCCGGCAGTTGTAGCCTTGTTTTTATATGCTTTGCTGCCTGTACTGCGTGGAACCATAACTGGATTAAGAGCAGTTGATGCGCAATTGAAAAAAGTGGCCACAGCAATCGGATTAAATTCCAAACAAAAATTGTGGATGGTGGAAATGCCCCTGGCCATGCCGGTAATTTTAACCGGTATTCGTACTGCAGCGGTTATAAGCGTAGGCACGGCAACATTGGCAGCGTTTATTGGTGCAGGTGGACTCGGAGAGTTTATTGTTACAGGGCTGGCGTTAAACAATACACAACTTATTTTAATGGGAGCCATTCCGGCCGCTGTGCTTGCTGTGTTAATTGAGTTGTTTTTTGAATGGATTGAGTGGTTACTTGTGCCGCGGCATTTAAGGCAAAAGAGTTCTTAGGAAATCGCGCGCAGATCTTGCGGATCACGCAGAAGATTCGCTTTTTTTCACAGTAATGCCTTAGTGCATACTATCTTGGAGGAAAGTATGAAATGATTTTCCAGTTTCCATTCTTTTTTTCAATAGTGAACCTAAAATGTTCCGGATATATGTGTTTTCCATTAACCCAACCAGTTAAAGTTCCATCAGGTAATGAAATTTTTACCATATTATATTTTAGAGGTAAAGTGTTAGACATATTCAGCCAGGTATCAGTGCATAAGTTCTTATTGAGAGGCAAACGAATTGTTTCACAATTCAAATAGCCTATGATTTTGGAGTTCGGATCACTATTTTCATGAACAGTGGTTTTTTTTTGTAAACAGTATCCTCTCTCGTAACAATCGCTTAGCAAAGTAATACCAGGATGAGAAAGGATTGAATCTGGTTTGTCATAAATGTAAATAAAACCGACCCTGTACTCTGTGAAGTCAACCAATGCATCCCATATAAAAGAATTCTCAGGTTTTTTTAGAGAAAAAGCAATTTTAAAACTTTCGAGGTTCGATTTTCCTAAGCTGATTCTTCCATCTAATCCATACATGGTCATACCTACTATATCATCATCAATGAGCCTGTAAAGCGCTGAAGTGTCCTTTCTTAAAGAAAGGTTATGAAGAGAATCTAAAAACGAAAGAATTGTTGGGTCTTTAATTATAGAGGGCACAACTTTTTTGGTCGTAGTGTCACATTTGTCGGAACGAAATTGAGAAATAGAACTTGTAGTTGCAAAATAGCAAGCGAGCACGGCTAAATATTTTAATGAGAATTTGGGCATTTTTATATAACGTTAGCGTAAAGCTAAGTTACAAAAAAAATTAAATACATTTAGGGACACTGCGTTTGCTTGAAACTATTTCTTTCGAAACACCACATCCACAAAATACTTCCTGCTGTCATAATAGCAATTGACAATTTCAAGGCCATTTTTAGCAGCTATTTCGGCAATCATGCTCATGTCAAATTTTTGAGAAATTTCAGTGTGTATGTATTCACCTTTTTCAAACGAAAAGGTTTGGTCAAGGGCTTCTATAAATACAGTTTGTTTTTCCTTACTTATCAAATAACTTTTTGTTGTGCCGGTTGCCGGATCATAAGTCGGGTAGTGGTAAAACCTGGTTATATCAAAATTTGCACGCAGTTCCCTGTTAAAGCGCACCAACAGGTTTAAATTAAAATCACGGGTAATTCCTGTTTTGTCGTTGTAAGCCGCTAAAATGGTGTTCGGGTCTTTTTTCAGGTCAAACCCAATTACCAGCAAATCATTTTCATGCATGGCACCGGCAAGTTGTCCTGTAAATTCGTTTGCTTTTTGTATGCTGAAGTTTCCAATATTGGCACCCAAAAACATATATACTATACGTTCGGCCGGCATTTTTGAAATTTTGTGAAGGCCGGTTTCATATTGGCCACGTATTGAATTTACCTTCAATTTTGGTACTGAACGGCTCAGGCGCTCTTCTAGTTGTTCCAGCACGTTTCCCGACACGTCAATTGGATAATAACTGAATGAAGCGAATTTTGAAACAAAGTGTTTTAGCAATATTTCTGTTTTTAATCCGTCACCAGCACCCAGTTCAACCAGTTTAAACGGATTTTGATTTCCTGCAAAATCATTAAGTAAATCATTTTTATGCGATTCAAAAATTTCAAATTCACAACCGGTTAAATAATATTCAGGCATTTTCATAATGGCCTGGAAAATGGCATCGCCTTTTTCATCGTAAAACAACCATGACGGCAGGCTTTTTGGAAATTTTTCAAGCCCTGTTTTTACTGCCCCACCAACTAAGTCAACACACGTTTCAGATAAAATCATAAAATTTGTTTTTTGCATAAACGCATGCCATTAAATTGCCAGCGTAAATGTGGATGAAAAAAATTTCGGTACGTTTTGCGTGAATGATTTTTTGGTGTAGCTACCGAGGCCCCACGTAAAACCATTTGATTGATCATGAATTTTCCATTATACTCACCAACTGCACCGGCTGGTTTTGCAAAACCCGGATAAGGCAAATAAGCACTATTGGTGTGTTCCCAACGTTGTCCCCATGCAAACTTATCACTTGCTACTTCCCATTCAAATTCGGTTGGCAAACGCATGCCTTTCCACTCAGCAAAGGCTGCTGCCTCGTAAAAACTTATATGTGTTACGGGGTCATATAAATCAATTTTTTCCAATCCACGTAAAGCGTATCGATTCCACTCACCATTCATGTAATGCCAATACAATGGCGAATCAATGTGGTTTTCATTCACCCAGGTCCACCCATCGCTATGCCAGTAAATGGGATTGGTATACCCGCCATCTTCCATAAAAGCAAGGTATTCGCCATTGGTGACCAATTCTGCGCTTATTTCGAATGTATATAAATAAACTGTGTGAGCGCTCAATTCGTTGTCAAAGCAAAATTCGTTTCCTTTATAACCAATTTCATATTTCCCTTCAGCAATTTGAATCCACGAAGGCCTGTCATGTGGTATAGTCGATTCAGGGAAATTACTATCATAAACAGGAAACAACGGATTGTGTCCCAAAATATACTTAATGTCGGTATACAACAATTCCTGGTGCTGTTGTTCATGGTTTAATCCAAGTTCAATGAGTGGTATTGCCTTTGAAGGTACATTGTCAAGTAACTTAACCATGTGTTCGTCTACATATTCGCGGTAAGCAAGTATTTCGTTAACGGTTGGTCGTGACATATTACCGCGGTCCAAACGTAAAACCCGCTGACCAACGCTTTCATAATAGCTGTTAAATAAAAACGCATAGCGTGCGTGAAAGCGTTTATAATTTTCAACGTATTTACTCAATAGAAACTCTTCCCAAAACCAGGTGGTATGTGCAAGATGCCATTTAGGCGGACTTACGTCAACCGTTGGCTGCACCACATAGTCTTCATGCTGCAAAGGTTTGCAAATGTTTACCGAATGCGAACGTATTTCGCTGAAGCGTTTGATGAGGGTCGAATTTTTTAGTTCAGCTTTATCTACGACTTGCATAGAAAATCAGATTTACGTGTTTACAATTTTAACACCTTTCCAGAAAGCCACCCGGCCTTTAATGGACTTTGCCAATTCCTTCGGTTCAGGATAATACCAGCATGCGTCTTTGTTTACTTCACCATTCACATGTATGTCATAATAAGAAGCGGTTCCCTTCCAATGGCATTCGGTATGCGTATCGCTGGGTTTGAAATATTGTTTATTAATGCTTGATTCGGGGAAATACGGATTTCCTTCAATGTTTACTATGTCCTTGCTCTCTGCAAGAACAGCATCGTTCCATACTGCCTTCATATTTTTTTATTAACTGTTTCAAGGCGAATATACTAATTAAAAAATACAAAAGGCTCACTTTTTCGGTGAGCCCTTTGATTTAATCGTTACTAAACGAATAATTTTTATTTGGCGTATCCAACTGCACGTTTCTCACGAATTACCGTGATTTTTACCTGTCCCGGATAAGTCATTTCAGTTTGTATTTTTTGAGATATTTCCATTGCCAGGCGGTCCACATCGGCATCGCTAACTTTTTCACTCTCCAGCATGACCCTTAATTCACGGCCTGCCTGAATAGCAAAAGCAGTATTTACACCCTGGTAGCTCAACGCTAGGTTCTCAAGATCTTTGATACGTTGAATGTATGATTCAACCACCTCGCGCCTTGCACCCGGACGTGCGCCCGAAATGGCGTCACATACCTGTACAATGGGTGAGATCAATGTTGTCATTTCAATTTCATCGTGATGCGCACCAATGGCGTTGCAAATGTCAGGTTTCTCACCGTATTTCTCGGCAAGTTTCATTCCTAAAATAGCATGTGGTAATTCCGGTTCATCGTCAGGAACTTTTCCAATATCGTGTAATAAACCTGCGCGTTTTGCGGCTTTTACATTCAGTCCAAGTTCGGCTGCCATGGTTGCACACAAATTGGCTACCTCGCGCGAGTGCTGCAATAAATTTTGTCCGTAAGATGAACGATATTTCATACGCCCAACCATACGTGTTAATTCAGGATGCAATCCATGAATACCTAAGTCAATGCAGGTGCGTTTACCGGTTTCAATAATTTCTTCTTCGAGTTTATTTTTTGTTTTGGCTACAATTTCTTCGATGCGTGCCGGGTGAATACGTCCGTCACTTACCAGTTGATGCAGCGCCAAACGTGCAATTTCCCTGCGAATAGGATCAAAACATGAAAGAATAATTGCTTCAGGAGT
>DATGXI010000120.1:0-134230 GCA_035299065.1 Flavobacteriales bacterium | reverse complement strand
AATGTATCCTACCCTCTATCATTTTTTTTACGATTGGTTTGGTGTTAAAATCCAGTTCCTGCGTGCCATTAACAGCTTTGGTTTTTTTGTAGCCATTGCATTCATTACGGGCGCATGGTTATTTGGAAAAGAAATACAACGCAAATACCGTGAAGGAAAAATACCTTCAAAAAAAGTTAAGCAAATTATTGGGGCACCGGCAACACCGTTTGAATTAATACTCAATGGTTTTTTTGGTTTCTTAATTGGTTTTAAAATTCTTTATGCCATTTTTAACTCCGAAGTTTTTAATGATTTTCCAAAATTCCTGGCTTCGGGTTTAGGAAGCTGGCCAGGTGCATTGCTTGGTGCAGCGGGCATGGCCTATTGGAAATATTATGAAAAGAAAAAAGACGAAAAAAAACCACCAGAAGAAATTGAGGTCGACTATCTTCCTCACCAGCACGTAGGCCCCCTCTTATTGATTGCTGCTGTTTTTGGAATTATTGGCGCAAAATTATTTGCTTACCTTGAAAACCCGGGTGACATTGTTGAATTTTTATCTGATCCATTTAGTGGTTTAACCATGTATGGCGGATTAATTTGTGCATTAATTGCAGGTTATTTTTATTTCCGAAAACACAAACTACCTGCACTGCAATTTTTAGACGCTGTAACCCCAACCATTATTCTTGCATATGGCATAGGTCGTATTGGCTGCCATGTTGCCGGTGATGGTGATTGGGGCATTGTGAATTTAAATCCTAACCCGGGCTGGTTGCCCGACTGGTTATGGGCTTATGATTATCCCAATAACGTAAACCGTGATGGTGTTCCTTTAGCCGAGTGTTATTACAATGACAAATTTTGTACACATTTGCCACAACCTGTTTATCCAACAAGTATGTATGAAACCTTAATGTGCCTTGGCATTTTTGGCATATTAATGGCCCTTCGCAAACGCATTGCAGCAGCAGGGGCCTTATTCTTTATTTATCTTGGCTTTAATGGTGTTGAACGTTATTTAATTGAACAAATTCGTGTAAACAAACCCTATGGTTTTGGATTAAACCAGGCTGAAATAATTTCACTTTCATTTATTGTTGCAGGAATTATTGGAGCCATTTTACTTATAAGAAGGCAAAGGCAAAAGGTTATACGGGAATAGTTCTCAGGGAACGGTTATTTCTTTTTAGGCAAGTGCATGTAAAGTTTGCTTATTTATTAGGCGCCTTTTCCGGCTATCGCCCATAGTCCTCCCCTGAAATAAAAAAGCCGCAAAAAATCTCATCTAAAACAAAATACCACAACGCCTTTTCTACTTCAGGGTGCGGGCTATTTGGCTCTATCCGGGGCGAGGTTAATTCGTGCAGTCTGGCTTTTGATATTCCATTAAGCGTATAGTTGCACATTGGTCATCCCTTGCTCCCGACTAATAAATAACTGCCAACTACTTTTGCCCCTGGCTGGTCAAATCCAAAAAATACCTGAATGTATATTTGTTGTAAGGCAAATCAATGGCGCTTTGCACCACATTTTTTTCCAGCTTGGTAAGGTGCCAGCTTAATGACACTTTGTTTTTTTGATCATTGGGTAAATAAAAATCAAGTACCTTAATATTTAAACCTGAAAGTTTAATCAGGTTCTCGACCAGTAAATCGTTTTCAAAATCCTGGGTGTAAAAAACATTGTCAACCAGGTTGGCAGCCGGCACCGACATTTTTGCGTACAATGAATTATTTATTTTTGGTGTGTTCAACACACGTGGGCGGTCACGCGTAGTTATAAGTATAACACCCGATGTGTTGTTCTGTATCCAGTTTTTGAATTCGGTCACAAATTTTACAGCAAGGCTGGTTCCGTAATTATCACGTATGCCGGCATCCATCACTTCAATACCGGGTTCGGTTGGTAAGCTCACCATTGGCATAACAAATGGAAACGTAGCGCTCATGCGCAATGCAGTTGAATAACGCAGGTTAACCGAATTTTGATCTTTGAAAAAACGCTTAAATTCAATATTCCCGTCAGCCGCCACAAATTCATTGTCGTTGTGATAGGTAAAATACGAAGTATTGAGTGGCGACACAATTAATTTTCGCCCGTGATTGATAATGGTTGGCGACATCACAACCATGGGAACTTCCCCGTTCTCCTCGGGCACTTTGTATTCATATAAACGTTTTGAGAAAGCACCGTGTAGGTTGTCGTTCATTTCTTTTTCAAAAAAGTATCCACGGTCAATCGTATATGAATAAGGTCCATCTTTAAAATGCTGGTAGCGTATAAATACATCGCTGGTGGCAATGCAAAATGCAACCGGGTTCAATATGTCCTGTGATAAATACTCGGTGTATTTTTTGTCAAGAGTTGATTTTATTTTGCCTTCACTTTGCTGCAACATAAGTTCGCGGTAATAGGACGCGCCAATCATTCCTCCTGAAGCACCCGTAATCAACCTGCAATAGCGCCCAAACATGCCGTTTGAAACGCTGTCAAGCTTTTGCATGACCATGAATGTCCATACCGATGAGCGTATACCTCCACCGCTGGCGCAAAACAATACCAAAGGTGGTTTTTCAATGCCAAATTCGTTTTTTAATTTTCGTTTCCAGTTGTTGAGTATTTCAATTGTTTCGTGCTTGTCATGCTCATATGTAATACTGTCAGAATTAAATTTTCGTATGTTTTCCGGATCGTACTTCGCAAGTTTATTGGAGTAGTCAAGCCCGTAAGCAAAATTTTTGTAGGCAAACAACTCGGTTTTTTGGGACAGGAAATTTAAACATATGACCCCGAATATGATCAAGGTAAACGTCCACCCCCTGAACCAGGAATAAAACGCACTTATGATCATCATTACAATGGTAAGAAAAAGAAAAATACTTGCCCCTGCCGGAATAAGAAAAACCGGGTTTTCCTTAAACGATCCCAATAAAAGAAAAGTGATAATTACTGAAATTTCAAAAATGGATGCATTGAGATGGTTTTGGTAAAATACTTTTTTAATCAGCTCAATGTCGTAATGAGAAGTGTCGCGTGCCAATTTCCATCTAAATGGTGAAGCCATGTACGTTTCAACCGTCCATCCTTCGTCATGGCTAAATGCCTGGCGCCAACTGAATTTAAATTGCTTGACTTCTGACTGTGCTATTTTTTCGTTGATTTCCTTTTCGTATTCTTCTTCTTTTTTTCCGGATATCTTAAAGAGATCTTTATTTGTTCTGAAAAAATAAATATTGGATATGGTAACAAATGAGAGTATACCCGTTAAAAAACCAAGCAGGTTTATGATGGCATCGCTAACCGTTTCAAATTCTTTTTGAACCTGGAAACAAAACGATGAATACAGGTATACCAAAACAAACATGATTGGTATAAACGAGTTATTGATTGAAAAACGCTGGTATGGTCGTGATACCGTTGCAATAAAACGAAATTTGAATCCATGAACAATGTAACTGAACATGTTAAATGACATGATAAAACCACCGCAGGAAAAACCAAGAATCAGGTATGACCAAAAATTTACCTCTTCCAGATACTCAGGATATAAAAACAAATAGGGCAATCCGTACTTTGAGCCTACAACCTGGGTAACAATACCAAATAAAAGTAACCAAAGTGCTACAACAATGTGGCTTCGTTTAAGGTGCAGGAATAATAATTGAATGGGAAAAAAATAGAACGCACGCCTGAATCTGACTGAATTGGAAGTTTGCTGAACGCTCATGGACTGTAAACGTAAAAAAACCAGTTAGGTTTTAGACACCTTGGATCAAAATAAATTGTATTTTTAGATGCATTTCAATGAAAAGACTTGGTATGTATACCTTTTTGCTTATGCTGATGGCCTGTGGTACATCAGCCGAGAAGGAGACCCCTGTAAAGGAGGATAGCGCTGACAATCAAGATCTTAATTTCAATTATTCAGGTCCTAATTACGAAATGATCAATAACTGTTTGCGTACAACCCTGAGTTACCGCCTTCAGGTTGAGCCACGCGATTATGATAGCATTGCCACCTACTATTTTCACGAAATAAGGGACTACCAGGACAAAACCATACGTGAAAAAAATCAACGGCTTAAAAAGCTCAAGAATCAAATGCGCGATTCGGTTACTATATTGAGTGCTGTCAGGGCAAAACAACTTGAAGGTGAAATTGATATTTTACAACAGGAAATAAACAGCCACAGCCTGGAAGTAATAGGGTATGTTTTTGTTCATAGTTTCCTTATTAAGGAAAAAGACACCATGTCAGCCATATTTGTAATGGACCAAAATTGTGGTTATAAAGAGCTGATTAAGGTAAAAGCCATTTCGGATCCAAATCCTGATGACTACATTGAATCCATTCGTGCCATTGAGCGTTAAGTCAACAAAACTTTATTTTGCCCCGTGCTAAAATGCCGGAATCACCGTTTCCAGTTTTATTCCACGCGAACCTTTAATCAAAACCAGGTTGTTTTTAACCTGTTTTAGTTTAAGCCATTCAAGCGCATCGGCTGCATTTTGAAAGAATGTATAATTAAAATCATTTTGATAACGCAAAAATTCATCGCCAACAAGCACCCCTTGCAGGTTAAGCTCTTTAATTTTGTTGAGAATAGATAAATGTTCGGCCTTTGCATAATTACCCATTTCCCGCATATCGCCAAGTACAAACATTTTTTCTGCAGCATCAATGCGTGCCAGGTTCTCAAGCGCAAGCGTCATGCTTGACGGATTTGCGTTATACGCATCAAGTATTAGTGTGTTGTATGTTGTTTTAACAACCTGCGACCGGCTGTTATCAGGCATATACGATTCAATTCCCTTTACTATGTCTTTATCATTCAAACCCCATTCGAGTCCAACTGCGTATGCGCACAACACGTTAATGCCATTGTAGGTACCCGTTAAATTGGTGGCCACATGTGTTGTTTTACCATCGTGGCTTACTTCCATTTCCAGGAAAATGTCTTTATCAATTATTTTTCCTTTTACATAATTTCCATCATTGTAACCGTAACGTATTTGCTTTATGGCCTCACTGATCGACAACAACTTTTCATCATCGCCATTGATAAAGATGGTGCCTTTGTGTTCACGAATGTACTCATACATTTCTCCTTTACCTTTCAACACTCCTTCTTCGCCACCAAAACCTTCAAGGTGTGCCTTACCAATATTGGTGATTAATCCGAAATCAGGTTGAGCAATCTTGCACAGGAGTTCAATTTCTTTCTGGTGATTGGCACCCATTTCAACAATGGCCAATTCGTGCTCGGGTTTAAGCGATAGAAGTGTGAGCGGTACGCCAATGTGATTATTTAAATTACCAACTGTTGCCAGGCAGTTATGCGTTTGTTTCAATACCGCATGAATTAATTCTTTTGTAGTTGTTTTTCCATTGGAACCTGTTAAGGCCAGTACTTTTTTTCCCCAGTGCCTGCGGTGAAATGCTGCCAGTTGTTGCAAGCTGCTCAATACATCATCAACAAGCATGCATTTTTCATTCAAAGCAAATTCTTTTTCATCAATAACCGCATAAGCACAGCCTTGTTCAAGGGCTTGTTGAGCAAATTTATTTCCATTGAAATTATCGCCTTTGAGTGCAAAAAAAATTGCGCCTGGTGTGATCTTGCGTGTGTCGGTACACACATGCGGATGTCTTAAAAAAATGGAGTGTAATTCCTGCATTGTCATAAAAAAAAATGTCCCGCTTTTTGGGCGGGACAATTTATGATTTTTATTTCTTTTTACGCTTGATTGGGGTTTTGTCGTTTTTCTTTCTCTTACCCTGGATACCCATTGGGCTACCCACGCGATCCATACAACAACGGAAACCTAAGTTTGCCTGGCAAAGATCTTCATCAAGGTACCTGCGTGTTCCTGGGTTCATCCAGTATGCGCGGTCTCTCCATGATCCACCTTTGTATACCCTTGACTTATCAGAGATAAGTGTTACAGGAGGGTATCGTGCCGAGTGCCTGTTATTCAATGCAGGATCTTCCCATTCAGACTGGTACATTACGTTTTTCCAATCACGTTGGTCAGTATTGATTTGCTCACGCACTTTAGTTAACTCACCCTGGTCAATTTGCGAACCATTGTAGTATTTGGTTGAGTTAAGGTCACCATCAAGGTAACTCATATAGTCAGCCTGGCGGTAGTTCCTGCGCTTAAGGTTTTCCTCTTGCGTTACTTCCCTCCATTTTAATTTACCTGGATCATTTACAACGTACTCAGATATACCTTTGCGAAGGATTGGAATAATTTCAAACTGGTAAGCAGCAAAGCTGTCTTTTGCGGTAACATCAGCTTCATATTGTGGCACAAGTGTTTCCAACATGTCCTTAATAATTACTGAAGCTTCACGCAACTGGTTGTTTTCCTTAACTAAGTTTGGTTTAAAGTTATTTGACGGCTTGTAGTTATTTTTCAATAAAATAGCCTTGTCAATTTCACCTTTCATTAACTGAAGAAGTTTGTCTTCAATAGGATCCATACGGCTGGTATTGTTTACAGGATCAGGCCTGTTACCACCTTTACGCTCCTGTTCAAAACGCAATACATAAGCTTTTACACCATCAATATCGTAAATGGTTTCATCTTGTTTAGCATCAATGTTGCCTTCGGTAGTAAGCTGTTTTGTTTTAAATACATTACCACGGAAAGGACGGAACTCATCAAAGTCTTCGGTTGATAGTGGACGGTAAACATCCATTACCCACTCACTTACGTTACCTGCCATATGGTATAAACCATAATCGTTAGGCCAGTATGAGTTTACAGGAGCTGTTACGTCAGCGGCATCATTTAAGTGACCGGCAACTCCCATGTAGTCACCACGACCACGAACAAAGTTAGCCAACATATCACCCTGGAAATTATCCTCAGGGTTACGTACCCAGTGACCATTCCATGGATATAACCTGCGCTCAACAATACGTTCATCGTAACTGTTACCAATTAAGCCATAAGCTGCATATTCCCACTCAGCCTCTGTAGGCAGGCGGTAACGTGGCAACATAATACCATCAGACATTACAACTGTACGTTCGCCATATTTTTTCTTTTTACCTTTTTTACCGGTAGGTGCGCTATCAGGATTTAAGTTTGGTAAAAACTGGTCAGCACCTTGTTTTTTAGGGGCTTCAGCATATTGTTTTGCATAGTAGGCATCGGTGTTGAATGGCTCATCCTGCTGGTTCGGGTTCCATTGAAGAACACCTTCACGAATCAGGATATACTCATTTACACGGTCAGTACGCCATGAACAAAAATCGTTACACTGCAACCAGCTAACTCCCACTACAGGATAGTCACGGTAAGCAGGGTGACGTAAATAATAATCTACATAAGGTTCAAGGTAACCTAATTTTTCCCTCCAGATAAGGGTATCAGGTAGCGCTTTTTTCATGATTAACGGATGGCTTACGTATGTACGCCCAATCCAATACAAATATTCGCACCAGCTGAAGTTCGTTACCTCTGTTTCATCTAAATAAAACGAAGATACCGTAACCCTGCGCGGAATATTGTTCCACTCAAACATCACATCCTGTTCAACACGACCCATGGTAAATGTACCACCCTCAATCAGGATAAGGCCTGGGCCTGTTTCCTGCTCTTCGTACGGAACTTTTTGGAAACCACCATTTTGCGGATTGTTGAAGTCCCAACCGGTAGAGTTCGATGTTTCATACTTACACGATGCAAAAGCTGCAGCTACTCCCATAACTGTCAATGCTTTAGACATCATCTTGCTGTTTACCCTCATAAAGCTGAATTTTAAACTTAAACGTAATAAGGGGCTAAAGTTACATAATATTTCGATTTATTTTCAATACACCCCTCAACTTCTTGTGCGATAGGCCATTTTGAAGTACGGTTAATGGTTTTTTGAGGCACTGATAAAAAAATCAAATTACTGATTGTTAGTTGTTTAATTAAATTAACTGCTGGTGGACTTAAAATTAAAACACCCGAATCAGATTTCAGTTAATTTTTTTGGGACACCCATTTTTTCTTAGCTACATACTTTTGGTGCCGAAATGCCGTTAAATACCGTTGAATACAAAACGTGGATTTTTGCCGCGTACTATTCATTAACAGGTAAAACAGAAACGAATTTAAATACGTAATTTAGGGAGAGATTTTTACATAATACCAACCATATGCTTACCCGGTCATTCTCTAAATTATGCCATTTACTGCTGGTTATATTGCTTGCACATGCCAGTTTATTTGCTCAAAAAGTAAATAACCTGCCTACTGCAGTCAACACGTCTGATAAACTAACCCCGCAGCCTAAACGCACTTATCAGTTAAAAGACTCACTTGACTTTATTGGAATTTACCGGGTTGCCATTCCTGGCAAAAATGATTATGCCGAACTAAGTGTTACTGGTGAAAAAACAGTTGACATGAGCGCATATGAACTATCCGATGAATTAAAAAACTATTTATTGCAGCGTCCTGTGTTACGTTACACCGGTATTGAGCGCAAAAAACATTTTGCTTACATCAATTATCCGGTTATTAAATTGTCGCGCCAGGGAGTCTTAACCCGGTATGAAATTACCTCAGCAAAAGCCGAAAACCTGAGCAAGAAAAATTCAACACGTGAATTTACAATGCGTGCGTTTGCGGCCACATCAGTTATGGCGCCCGGTTCAGGGGAATGGTATAAAATTGGAATTACCAATACAGGGGCATATAAAATTGATTACAATTTTTTAAAATCAATGGGAATAAACCCCGATACCATTAACCCGGGGCGAATTAATATTTACGGAAATTCCAAAGGCCCTTTACCGGAAGCAACCGGCTATGCCATTACCGATGATTTATTGAAAAACGCCATTTACATAGCTGGTGAAGGCGATGGTGTGTTTAACACAAATGATTATATTGTTTTTTACGGAATGGCTCCCATCAATTGGAATTACAGTTCAGCGTTTAAAATGTATTTGCACACGCAAAACAACTATTGTGACACTGCTTATTATTTTATCAATATTGCGCCAACACCTTCGCCTAAACGAATTGCCACGGTTGTAAACAGCAATACACCCAATGTTACTGTGCAGGGATATGACTATTATACCGTTCACGAAGTGAATACCAAGAATTTCATCAAATCAGGCAGAAACTGGGTGGGTGAAGAATATGATATTATTGAATCACGCGATTTTTCTATTGGGTTGAATGGGTTAAAAACCGATGAGCGTGTAAAGTTTTACGGATGGTTTGCCGGCTATACACTGGGCGGCTCTGGTTTATTCAGCACCTTTCACGTCACCATTCCTGAGGGCGGAATCAGCAAAAACATAAACATACCAGGAATTGATCCCAGCAGTTATCCCGATGCTGCCAAACTGGTAAAAGACACGTTTTCTTTTATGACAACGGCCACAACGCTCAATATGAATTTGTCGTTCACGAAGTATGCCGCTGATTCAAAAGGATGGCTGGATTACTACACCATCAACGCACGTAAATATTTGAATTTAAATTCGGGAAGCATGCCTTTCCGCGACAGGAAAACTGTTGGTGCCGGAAACATTGCCCAATTTGATATTGCCTCTTTTAACAGTACCTTAAAAGTATGGAACGTTACTTCTCCCTCTGACGCGTTTGACGTGGGAGCAACCTATGTTCCGGGAACCTGGAGTTTTGTGCAAAATACCGATTCATTGCTTGAATTCATTGCTTTTACGGAGGCAGGACTACCATCGCCCGTATTTGAAAAACAAGTTCCAAACCAGGATTTGCATGCCCTGGGCCAGGTGCCGTACCTGATCATCACGCATCCTGCTTTTTATACCCAGGCGCTTGAATTAAGTGCTCTACATGCCGCACGTGGAATACCTAACCATGTTGTAACTACTGAACAGATATACAACGAATTTTCGTCTGGTATGCGTGATGCTGCTGCCATCCGCAATTTTGCGCGTATGTTTTACGAACGGGCAGGAAGTGACACCACCTTGTTGCCAAAATATTTGTTGTTGTTTGGCGATGGTTCTTATGACAACAAATCAATTTTAGGTGCTGGTCAAAACTTTATTCCAACGCACCAGTCAGCCAACAGTACGGGCATTATTGCTTCCTATACCTCTGATGATTATTTTGGGCTACTTGATAATTATGAACTGGTTGCATCATCGTCCTCGTTACTTGATTTGGGAATTGGTCGCCTGGTTGCAAAAACAACTACCGAAGCCCAGGACATGGTTAACAAAATAAAAGGATATGTAGAAAATACACCATCGGTTGAAAGCGTAAATTGTTGTGGAAACGCGGCCGATGGAAACATGGGAAGCTGGAGAAACAAATTAATATTGATTGCTGACGACCAGGATGGCGGTGCTTACGTAACCGATTGCGAGGATTTTTCAGGTGACATTGATGCTGCTGCGCCTGAACTTGAAGTTCAAAAAATTTACCTTGATGCCACAACACAAACTGCCACACCAGGCGGACAACGTTACTACGAAGCAGAGGCATTGCTCAAAAGCAACGTACAAAACGGAGCGCTCATTGTAAATTACGTTGGCCACGGTGGTGAAGTTGGCTGGAGCCATGAACGTTTACTGGATGTTTCTACCATTAATGGTTGGACAAACAGCCCGAAATTACCCGTTTTTGTAACGGCTACCTGCGAATTCAGCCGCTTTGATGACCCCTTCAGAACAAGTGCCGGTGAATATGTTTTACTGAATGCAAATGGTGGCGCTGTT
This sequence comes from Flavobacteriales bacterium, assembly GCA_035299065.1. Classification (GTDB taxonomy): domain Bacteria; phylum Bacteroidota; class Bacteroidia; order Flavobacteriales_D; family UBA2798; genus DASPJQ01. Next base: position 123,518 of record DATGXI010000120.1, on the reverse strand, counting down.
TCAATGCTTACCACTACCCGCCTTGTTTTTTCAGGTGATAATTTTTTACTGAACAATGCTTTTTATGCCAATGTTTTTGATTTGGTTAACCAGGAACCAAAACATTTGGGCGAAGTAATCATGATTACAAAAAACACGGTTACAACACCAAACACACGTAACTTTTGTTTGCTTGGCGATCCGGCAATTCAATTGAAATTACCATTTCACAAAGTGGTTTTAGATAGTATAAATGGAGTTAGCGTAAGCTCATACAACGACACCATAAAAGCGCTTTCCGTAGTTACCATGCAAGGACATATAGAAGACCAGTCAGGTGTATTGCTGAGTGGTTTTAACGGAGTGGTAAATCCGCGGGTGTATGACAAAATAAAATCACTGCAAACATTGGGGCAGGACGGAGATAGCCCAAACATTAATTTTACCGAATGGAAAAACCTTATTTTTAAAGGACGTTCAACAGTTGCAAACGGTCGTTTCACAACCAGTTTTATTGTTCCAAAAGATTTAAATTTAACCGTTGGCAATGGTCGTTTTGTTGGGTACGCAAACGATGCAACCCAGGACGGTCATGGAAATTATCGCGGATTCAAAATTGGCGGAATCAATACATCGGCACCAAGTGATAACGTTGGTCCTGAAGTAACAGTTTACCTGAACGATGATAAATTTGTGGATGGGGGAACAACCAATCCCGAACCGTGGTTAGTTATTAACCTGAAAGATGCCAATGGCATAAACACCGTTGGTACAGGCATTGGCCACGACATAACATGTGTGCTTGACAACCAAACTTCAAAAACAATTATACTCAATGATAAGTATGAAGCCGACAAAGATTCTTACCAGTCAGGAACGGTAAAATACCAATTGGAGCAACTAACTCCTGGCGAACATACGTTGAAAATAAAAGCGTTTGATGTGTACAACAATTCAGGTGAACGTGAAATTAAGTTTACCGTTGCCGAACAAACAGAAATGGCCCTTAACCATGTATTGAATTACCCAAACCCCTTTACCACCAAAACCGAATTTATGTTTGAGCATAATTTCAGCTGTAACAGGGTAAGCGTACAAATTCAGATTTTTACTGTTACCGGCAAACTGGTTAAGACCATTGAAGAGGATGTTGACGCTACCGGATTCAGGGTTAACGGCTTATATTGGGACGGCAGAGACGATTTTGGGGACAAACTGGCCCGTGGAACCTATATCTACCGCGTTAAAACCAAGGCAAATAGCCTGACTGCCGAAAAAATTGAGCGACTGGTCATCTTATATTAACAGCTTACAATAAAAAATCACTACTTTCGTTTATACCTGATAATTTTGGTAAAGACCAGTATATCACAGATGAAAAAACACTTAATACTTGCCCCGGGTTTATTAATTGGCTCAATGGCTATGGCCCAGTCACAAAATAACGGGCAAATCTTCCAATTAAATACCATCACTACCGCTGTGCCTTTTTTATTAATTACCCCTGATTCAGAGGCAGGTGGAATGGGCGATGCAGGTGTTGCAACTGAACTTAACGGAGCTGCAGTTCATTGGAACCCGGCAAAATTAGGAACGGTTAAAAATGATCTTGAATTCAACGTTAGTTATACACCCTGGTTAAAAGCCCTGGTAAATGACATTAGTCTTGCCTACCTTTCAGGTTATAAAAAAATCGACAAAAATTCTTCTATAGGATTTGGCATGCGTTATTTCTCACTTGGCCTTATCCAGTTTACCGATAATGTAGGAAGCAACATTGGCCAGTTCAAACCAAATGAATTTGCTTTTGATTTTGCATATGGCCGTAAGCTTGGAAAATATTTTTCAGGAGGAATTGCAGGCCGTTTTATCAACTCAAACTTAACAGGTGGTATTCCCGCACAAGGTCAAACAACCAAACCGGGCCGTACAGGAGCAGTAGATGTTTCGTGGTTATGGTCTAAAAACGATATGAAAGTTGGAAACGGTGAAGGAACACTGAGCTTTGGAATGAACATCTCAAACATTGGTGCAAAAATTTCCTATACCGCATCAACTACCAAAGATTTTTTACCAACCAACTTACGATTGGGAAGTGCTTTCCAGGCACGTCCTGACCAATACAACAAGTTTACATTTGCACTTGATTTTAATAAGCTACTGGTTCCATCACCACCTTTGTATGATCCTACCGATGCAACAACCATTGTTTCGGGAGTTGACCGTCAAACTATTGGTGTAGCTGCAGGTATTATTAATTCTTTCAGCGATGCTCCCGGATATTTCCAGTACGATGCCAGTGGCCGCGTTGAACGCAATGATAACGGAGATCCCATCATTGTAAAAGGAAGTAAGTTCAAAGAAGAAATGCGCGAGATTAACATTGGTACAGGTCTTGAATGGTGGTACGCCAACCAGTTTGCTGTACGCGGTGGTTATTTCCATGAACATGTTACAAAAGGCGATCGTAAATACGTGACTTTTGGATTAGGATTAAAATACAAAGTATTTGGCCTTGATATTTCTTACCTGCTTTCAGTGAAGAAACAAAGTCCTTTGGCCAATACATTACGTTTCACCATGCGTTTCATCTTCGAGAAATTGAAGAAAGCTGAAACCCCTACCGATACCAACTAGTGAAAATCAAAGTTGGATTTGGTATTGATGTTCACCAACTGGCCAGCGGCCGCGATTGTATTTTAGGTGGCGTAAAAATTCCCCATGATAAAGGTCCATTGGGCCATAGCGATGCCGATGTGTTGTTGCATGCTATTTGTGACGCTTTGTTGGGTGCAGCTGGATTAAAAGATATTGGCACCTACTTTCCTGACACCGATCAGTCTTTTAAAAACATTGATTCGAAAATCCTGCTTGAGAAAACATTCCATCTAATAAAAGAGCGGCACTATAAAGTGAGCAACGTTGATTGCAGTTTGGTAATTGAACAACCAAAATTAAAACCACATGTTGATGCCATGCGAACCAATATTGCACGCTTACTTGAAATTGATGTAGATGATGTAAGTGTAAAAGCTACTACCAATGAACGCATGGGTTTTATTGGGAGGGAAGAAGGGGTTGTTGCTTACGCAGTGGTGTTGTTGGTTAAGTAACTTCTGATTACAGCGCCATTATGGCAATTGGCTAACGCAAAAAATAAATCAACCTAAAGCCAATATCCACATCAAGTGTATTTCCACTATCGCACCTGTACAATACAGGCAATATAAATGAATCTCCGTAATCGCGGTTTTGTTCCTCCTCAACAGTCATGCCCGAACAATGAATGTTATTCATACGCAAACCAAAACCAATGTAGTAATCAATCCAGAAACGATTTTTGTCACCCAATGGCTCATAGTCGCCAAACTTAATTGCAAACGCATGCATTTGCTTGTGAATGATAAAACCTACTTTATATGCATCGGTATTTTGCGGTTGTGTTACAGCTGAATCTTTCAACGTTTGATTTTTATAATAGTACCGAAACCCTATATACAGGTTTGGACGAAAATCATTGAGAATTGCCCCACTGTTGAATTTATATTTGATTTCACCTTTTAGGGTGTAACCGTCTACTTTTCCATACGCTTTATTTGGCAATCCATAACCGTACTCACCAAACACACGAAAATGGTCTGACAATCCAACATCAATTCCCATTTTTAAATACATATGGTTATTGACAGGCAAAAGCGGCAATGGCGAAATACTGATACCAAGTCGGCCGAACGGGGATTGGGAAAAGGACATGGCATTAACCAGCACAAAAACAATAATGAACGTAAATTTTTTCACAGGATTAAAATACCTGTTCCAAATTTACTGTTTTACCTGAAACAATTATTCAAAAGGCGCATTTATTTCAAATTTACAATCACCTTCACACAAAGCATTTAATTTACTTAGGTAATGTTCAAAATAACGTTTGCGCAATTCATTGCCACGGTTCATTAATGCATGCGTATCGTGCAGGTAACGGTTATCGTGCCAAACCATGCTGTTTTCAAGTGCGCCTCCATCATAACTATCGTACAATCCCAGTACATGCCCAAATTCGTGGGCAATGCCACGTTCGTCAACTGAAAGACAAAGGTTCATATCACGCATAACATGGCAGCGTCTGTTTGTTTTGACAACATCCACCATTTTATGGTAGTTATTCTCATTTTCAACACATGCAATGTGAAGGGGTATTTTACGGGCGTAGCAACTCCCGCTCTTTCGTTCAAAAACAACACCGGCATTTGTCCACCATTGCTTGATGCCAGAAAAGAATTTTTGCTTGAATTGTGCTTTTTCGCTTATCGAAACCGAATCATCAAATTTAAATTTTACACGAACTTTTACATAAACAGTTTTTCCATCAAATGAAAAATCAAAGTTTCCAACGGAAAGCATGTTCAATTCAGTATTTCGTTCGTCATACAGGCCGTTTTCCTCCAGGTCCCTGATGCCTCTCATGTCCATTTCAATTCCAGCGTTGTTTTTGACTACAACAGTATCTGGCATTTCAGTTTCCAAAGCAGTGGGTTCTCCCTGGTTGGCACAGGAATAAAATGCAATTGCCAAAAGCAAACTCAAAAACACCTGAACTTTGATCTTGTTTATCATGAGTAGAAAACCTGTACGCATACGCACTGGCTAAGTTCAGTTTTTTAACAAGTTTTTCAAACCCTGGCAAGGCTTGCGCAAAATTATTCCTTTATAAAATTGCCCTTGAATAAAACGCCTTCTTCACTTTGAACCTGCAGCATGTAAATGCCTTTTGAAAGAATTGATGCATTGATTGCTGTTGAAGATGAAATGTTCTGGGCTATTACACGCTGACCAATTTCATTTATCACATACAACGTAGCTCCTTTTAACGTACCATTTACCGTCACAAACAAATGTGCATCAACCGGATTAGGATACATGCCTATATTGATTTCATTTGACACCTCCCCTATTGCATTTGGGTCCACCACAACAACTGTGGCATACGTTGTATCGTTTACACAGGGGCCATTCACTGCTATCATGGTAACAGTATAGGTTCCTGGGGCACCGTATAAATTCCATGGATTTGCCCCGGTACTGTTGTTACCATCACCAAAGTCCCATGAAAATCCATCGGCATTTACTGATGTATTGGTAAATCCAACAAACGGTGTTGGCATATACGCAGTATCATTGGTCATGGTAAATCCTGCGGTTGGATTGGCGTAAACCGTAACCGTTATGGTTTGAAAAGTTGTATCGGTACCACCCGGGCCACTTGCCACAAGCATAACATCATAATTGCCACTGGCTGTATAACAAACTGTAGGGTTTGGCATTGTTGACGATGAAATATCGCCACCGGTGAATGTCCAGTTATAGCTGGTAGCATCGCTGGTTGTATTGGTAAAATCAACACACTGCCCTTCACATACAATTGTTCCCATAGCATAAAACCCGGCAACAGGAGCGCTTGTTGGAAGAATAATGGTAAACCCATCACTTGTGGCAGGTGCGCTTTGCAACCCTGCTGCATTTTCGGCTTTCACTGAAAAATAATATGTTTGGCCAACCATTAAACTTAAACCGGTAACGGTTACCGAATCATACCATCCGTTGTCGGTCCAGTTCACCACATCAGTTGCTCCAGGCGTTGTTCCCAGGGCATACCAGTAACGTGCTATTCCTGAATGTGCATCACTGGAAATACCCCAATAAGCTGTTGCATTTATAGATGATGTCCATGTATCCAAATCAGTGGGTATTCCATCATTTACCACGGGAACAATTGCCGGTGCTGTAGTATCTACATTCATATCGGTATACACCAGTGACGAAAGATTTCCTGCAAAGTCATTAACAATTGTTTTGATGCGTCCCGCAGGTGTGGTAGGATCAATGTTCTGGTAACGCAAATCGCCTGATGGTCCAACCAACACAGTTGTTGTTGCCGCGCGCGAACGGTACACTTTTAAATTATTTACCGCCCAGTTTGAATTGCCGCTTCTGAAAGAAATATAATCACCACTGCTGTATGGTGCCGAATCGGTCCATTCCACCGATTGTATATTGTCCACATACACCTGTGTTAATCCGGTAATGCGGTCATACATCACTTTAAAATCATACCACTGGCCTGCGTTAAAGTTATAGGTGGTTGTACTTTGCAATGAAAAAACATCGCTGGCTACTTTGTATATTTCAATCTTGTCATCGTCCAACCTAAACCATACAAAATAAGAGTTGCCGCGGTTTGTTAATGTTGGTGAATCGCAGAAATAATGGAACCCTGCCCTGCGGTTGGTACCTGTTCCATCAATTTTTCCTGCCCAATTGTATAAATAACGGTTTGACAAACTGTGCTCGAGGTACGCATAAATATTGGTGTTATTTTGCGAAACATCAATTTGCGTAAGTGCGCTTGACGTTATATTCCATGTGCCCGTTACAGTTGTCCAGTCGGGATGAATGGTTACTCCATCAAAATTATCGCTGAAAAAACCGCGTGCTGCATTCGCATGCCAATCGGTACCGTCAAAATCAATTACCTGGTAAAATGATTTTTCAAGTCCCGAGCCACCTACCTCATCGGCATCGGTAAAAGAAGTTGTAAAATTAGCCGACACCCACGAAGAAGGCACCGTAATACCGGTTGTGGGAGGTGTCACATCCGCTGTTGGAGGAACTATTGTTCCGGTTGTATAATTGCAAGCCCAGCCAGCGTTGGTGGTGCTGCAGTCACTTCGGAACTCAACCAGCATGCTGCTGCCGGTTGATGTAATTGTACCGGGCGATGTTGTTCCCGTCCAGCTTCCCATTAAAGGGGCCGATGTACTTGCCCCATCGTAAATAAAAATATAATCCCAATTAAGTTCAAGATCAAATGCGGTGAAGGTTAACGACACGCTGGTTGCCCCGGCTGGCTGAATTAAATACAATTTACGTTCATCATCGGCATAATCAGCAGATGCCCCACCTGAATCATAAAACGTGCCGGTTGCAGCTGTATAGGTTGTTGGTGTTGTAATGTTGTTTACCAGGTTGTAATAATGCGGCCAGTTCCAATATATGCCCGGATCGGTATGTGTTGCCCCGGGAAAATGCTGGTGACCTTTTATTTTTGTACAACTACCCAATGTGACTGCCGTAGTTGACGATGCTCCAAAATATGTTCTGAAAGGATTAATACCATAACCGCTTATGCAAATATCTTTTGTAATTCCTGCCGATGCGTTGTAAAGGGCGGTTGTATACCAGCTGGGATCGGAAACATAACCTTCATGTTCATAACCTATGGTATAGGGATTTTCACTACCAACGTGCCAGGCTTTAATTGTTTCATCAACCATTTGAGTTATTTGTCCATCGGCACTGCGCACCACATAATGATACGAAACATTTGACTCGCAATTTTTTGCCCATGAAATGGCACCTGCGTATGTTCCCTGTATAGTATGAATGGTAATTGCCGACACAGGTGTTCCACTACGCGAACTGTAATTGCAGGATGGTGCGGGGTCCCATATTGCAGGACCGTATTGGGTAGATCGTAAACTTAGTGCACAAGGATAGATCACTCCGTTGGCTTTAATTCCATCGGCTTCAAATTTCACTTTTGTTGCTGAAAGCACAGCCAGTTTTTCGTTTCCAAAAATTTCGCCCAAATCAATGTTGTACAAAGGGAAATTAAACCTGGCCGCCATTTGAGGATCATTCAAAAAAGTAAATATGGAATACAGCTGGCAATCGAGCGCGTAGGAGTTTACGTAACCAGTGTCAGGAATTTCGGATAATTTTTTTAAGCTATTTGCAAGTGTTTTCCATTCATCAACCCGTGAAGTCATATTTACCCCATCAATTTTTTTGAATGCTTTGGCCCATGCCAGCACGTTTTTGTATGGATTTGAAATAACTTCATTTTCCCTGATACCGGAAAGTGAAGAAACCAATTTCAAGTTTTCCCTGAAATAATTTTTACCATTCAGCGTCAATCCCATTAACCCATATGTACGTGGAATACCTGAGCAACTTTCCTGTTCAGAAGAAGTGATGTGTTTCATATGCGTTTGGTTCCACGAAACGGCTTCCAGGAGCCCCCGGGGAATTGAAGGAACTTCAGCGTATACTTTTTCAAATGGAAGCTGAGTATAACCGCGCATGCAGCAAAGAAAAAAGAAAAACACAATTGACTTTTTCATAGGAAAAATTGGTTGTGTAAAATTAGCAAAGAAAAGGTGAGAAAAAAAGCGTTTTATTAACGGGATAATTACATCTTATAATTCATATCTCCGTGGAGATAAACCAGTTCGCAAACCGATTGGATAAATTTTAACCTGTAACCAGCTAATTTTAACTCCGCATCCATTAATCTGGCTTCGCGGGTATTGAGCATGAACAACGAACTTTCTCCCGCCTGGAATTTTAATTCTTCTGCTTTGAACAAGGCCAGGCTATACACCACGTTTTTATTTGCTTCGTTTATCTGGTCAATGGTTAAAAGCGCGTTTTTTTGAATGAGTGCAATCTTTAGTTTTATTTCGTTCGACTTGTTTTTGTACTCAAATTGGTTATTGGCCAGGTTTAATTTTGAAATTTTATATTCGTTAACAGCCGTGCGAACAAAAATAGGAAACGAAAACGTAAAGCCCCATTTGTAGTTGTTTGTGTTTAACTCATTACCCTGGTTACCCATGTAATTGGCCAATAAGTTGTAACTAATGTCTAATTTGGGTTTAATCAATTCGGCCCTTAATCGTTTTTCCACTTCCAGTACCGATTGAAATGCCCTGTATTTTTCCAATACAGGATTTTTATCAAACTCGCTCAGGGCATATCGCGCAAATTTTTTTTTTGCCTGCTCGTAGTACATTTCAAGACTATCGCTTTGCATTTGACCTGGAGAGGTCATTGGTTCTGCTGCTTCAGTCCATAATAAACTTATAAGGTTGGCTGCTATTTTTTGGTTGTTTATGAGTACTGTTTTGTAGTCGAGGTTTCGTGTTTGTAAAAATATGGCCGATTCGAGGGTGTCAATGGCTGCGTACTCACCAACCTGGGCCAGGGACCTTATTCCCTCGTAACGCTGTGCCGCTAACTTGGCAAAATGGTTATAAATGGTCAATTCTTTATTGGCGTAAACCCAGTCAAAAAAACCCAGCGATGCCTGGAAAAGAACATCGTTTGTAACTGCATTGCTTTCTGCTTCATAATATGATTTATAGTTGCGGCTTTTCAACACATCAGCCCTTCGTTTATCAAAGGTCATTCCCTGTCCAAGGGCCATTTCCACGCCTAAAAAAGGGAGTCCGTTTGCCGATGTTTTATTTTCAGGGTTGACCAGCTGACCTTGCCCATATTGGTAACCCGCTGAAAGGAATTGTGAAGTATAAATTGGTTTCTTGAGTTTTACATCCAGCAAGGAGTAATAATTTTTTCCATCAAAGAATTTATTTTCATAGCCTGAATAAAGTACCGGATCAAATCCGCCTTTTGCTGCTTTATAGGCCAGATCAGCCGACTGTTTAAGGTTACGTGCACGCTGCACAACCGGATAGTTTTGTCGGATTGTTTCCAGAAATTGTTCATACCTGAGGGTGTCCTGTGCAACCGCGTTGTACCCGGCAATGAACAACAGCAAGAAAAAGCTATTTCTTATCGGTTTCATTTTTTTTTGTTTCTTTTTTGAGGTTTGCCGGAGTATAAAATTCAGGAGGGAACCCGTTTATTTTTCGCCAGAGTTCATACACAACAGGCACTTTTTTGAGCAATACCAGTCCTTTAACCCCACTACCAACCTGAATGGAGGGAGGCCATGCTTCTTTATGCCGTTTTGCCAATACACGGAATTTACCGTTATCCGAAATAACTTTATCAATTGAAACGATTTTGGCCTTGTAGGTTCCAAAACTAACACCTGGCCATCCTGAAAAAACAAAAGCCGGCCATCCGTCAAACTGAACCTGAATATCCATTCCCTTTTGCACCAAGGGTAGGTCCATGGGTTCAATATACAATTCTACCGATAAGTCTTTACTATTGGGAACAAAACCAATGAGTGGGAGTCCTTCTTTTACAATATCTCCTACTCCATGCACATATGATTTTACGATGTATCCGTCCTGAGGGGCGGTTACATAATAATACGAATTACGGATGCTGTAATTTGAAAGTTGGTTTTGCATTTTTGAGAGACCAATTTCAGAGTCGTATAGATTGGACATAACTGAAAATTTCTCAGATTCAGCTTTCATGAGCTTTTCATTATATTCCTGCTTAACTGAACTTAATTCAATTAACGCGTTAATTCGTTCATTTTTGCTATTTATCCATTTATTTTCAGCAACAGCTTTTTTTGCATATAGCTCCTGGAACTTGGCTTTCCTGTTTTCAAAATCGGTTTTGGAAATAACACCTTTAGCCAAAAGTTCTTCATAACGCTTAAACTGTTCTTCTGATATTTTATAATTATTAAGGCTGGCAACATAGTCGGCACTGTCAGATAGTACTTTGACATTTGCCTGCATTATTTTATTTTTTGTTTGCTCGAGTTTTAGCGGTAACATCGAATTAATAGCCTGTATTTGCTGATCAATGGCATTGATTTTTTGTTCATAGGAAATAATGGCTGATTCCTTTGATTGTACCTGTGCCTGGGTACGTTCAATAAGGGCCGGATCAAAATAATCGTCCTTGATTTCTGATATAAATGCAATGGTGTCATTTTTTCTAACGAAGTCACCTTCTTTGATGAACCACCTTTCTATTCGGCCTGATATTCGGGAAGGGATTGTTTGCGGGCGGTTGGATGGACTAAGGGTGCTTACGTTTCCTGTGCAATTAATTGTTTGGTTCCATGGCAAAAACAGGGTTACCAGGCAAATAATGATCACACCAAACACCAATCGTTTAATGCTGTTGGAATAAATATGGTTAAATACCTTGTTGCGCAAACCCGTGATCAGGTTAGTTGATAGCGGTTGGGGTTCCGTTACCGTGTTTTCTTCCAGTTCAAGTACCTGGTGCAATTTTTCGGTAGCCGTTAGAATGTCGTAAAGGGTTTTCAAATTAAACACCAATTTTTCAACCGCATTAATTACAAGAATTACCAGGATCTCTGAAGCCACAAACTGTCCAACATTAAGGTAACCTTTTTGCACGAGCCATACACCAAGAAACAAAATGATGGCAATGAAAATAATTTTAAAAAACAATATGCCACGGTACAGCAAATCAAGGACTTTAAAATGCTCGTTTTTATTCAGAAGGTATTCTGACAATGCTGCATTTGTTTTATCTTCTATGTATTGTGGAGTGAATGCGGGATCATTGTTTTTTAGCGAACTAAACATATTTTGCAACCAGTCAACAAATAAATATTTACGGGTTGATTCATTTAGACTGGTTTGAATGGCGCGCGACCCATATTCACGCATAAGAAAATAAAAAAACAAGGCAGTTGACAACGCAAAAATCAAAAAGAAGGTGCTGTAAAAAGACAGAATGAGTAAGCCAAAAACAATGCTGATGAAGGAAAATAAAAAATCGAGCAAAATTTTTGACATACCTTTCTGCAAGGTAAGCACATCAAAAAAATGGTTGATTTTAGCTGAAATGAGCGGGTCGGTATATAAGTCAGGTCGTAGGGTGGCAATTTTTCCTGAGAAACGGGCACCAATGTGAAGCAATAATTTTTGTTGAATTGTTTCATTTATGCGCATCTGCCACAATTGAAATAGTCCGATGAAAACTACTGCAGCAATGGTTAAGCTGCTTAAAAGCACAAGTGAGGCCGACATTTGGCCAGCCATTGTATAGGTCACCACAGCCTGAATACCCAAAGGTACGGCCAGGTAAAAAAGCCCTTGCAGAATGGCCAGTAAAAAAATCTGGCGGATGTAAGTATTTAAGGGAGTCAGTAATTGAATTAATTTCCAGAATGATTTCATTGTTATACTTTTTCGGTTGCCTCTCGAATAATTTGTGCAAATAAATTATTGCTTTGCGTTATGGGGGTAGAATATACCTTTATGTGGCCTCTGTAGTGTTCATCAATAAATTCAACCACTTTAGAAAAGAGCATGGCCCGGGTTTGCGCTGTAATAACGTTACAGGTATCGGTTTTCAATTCCCCTTTATCATAAATAAGTGTTTTGTTACTGTTGTCAATTGAGGCATGGGCAATGAGCTTTCGTTGGAGCAACTCCAACACTACCGCCCGCGCATCTAAACTTTCGTCCAGGTGTATGTGTACATTGATCATGATAAGATTTTATTCAAATATATGTATACTTTTTAAAATGATAGCTTTACTATTATAAATAATTATATAACAATCGTTAAAAGGAGTTAAACTATTTTCGCGTATATTTGTGCAAACTAAAGCTATGGAGCTAGAAATCAGGATGAAAATGAATGAGCGCCTGTATTTGCGTGATCCGGAGTCAAGTGACCTGGGCAAGCGGATTGTGCGTGAAGGCATACTACTTATTCATAAGATTGGATTTGAAGATTTTACTTTCAAGAAATTAGCTACAGTAATAAACACCACTGAGTCAGGTATTTACAGGTATTTTGAAAACAAACACAGGTTACTGGTTTACATCATTGCCTTATACTGGAACCTTGTTGAATACCTGGTGGTGTTCAATACCCAAAACATAACCGATCCTGAGAAAAAACTAAAACTGGTAATCAACGTGCTGGCGGATGAAATTGATGAATCAATAGCCGGTAACCAAATTAACAACAAAGCCCTTTTCCAAATTGTTATATCGGAAAGTAACAAGGTTTATTTAACCAAACATGTTTCAACCGATAACAAGGAACAGTTGTTTAAGCCTTACAAAGATTTGTGCTCGCGAATTGCAGGGTTTTTACTTGAATACAATCCAACCTACCCATTTGCCCGTTCGCTTTCAAGCACCCTAATTGAATCGGCTCACCTCCAATATTTTTTCATGAACAACCTGCCCTCTCTTACAGATTTTGGCAAGGAAAAAGACACTGAAAAAATTAAAAAGTTCCTTGAGCATCTTGTTTTTTCGACCTTGAAAAAATAAAGATTGGCTTGCTTAGTTGAACGCAGGGCATTCATCGGAATTACGCATGTCCTTTTTACAGGTATTAATGCCTATAATTATTTCATGCGTATTGGAACTGCCTATTTTAATTTTTGAAGTTGTCCAGTCAAACGAATATCCTGCCGAGAAATTTCCAAAATTAATGCGTGCAAGTGCAAACAAGGCATCGGTATTGCGCCATCCAACGCCTAACTGGAAACGATTGGCAAAATCAAGCTGTACGGCTAAATCAAGTTCAGGAGCCGACACACTTGCCCATTTAAAATTGGCACTTGGTACAATGCTGCGGTTTTGACCAAAAGGAAACCGTTTTCCGGCAGTTAGTGTATAATGCCAACGCAAATGCGAGTCATCTGTTATTTTACGAATTTTGTTGCGCACAACATGACGCACGGTTGCTCCGGCAAAAAAATCGTTGGAGTAAAAGAACAAACTTGGCCAAATATCAGGATACACAAATACATTTGTTTTACCGGGAATGGCGTTGTCATCGGCAATTTCCGTTGTAATTTTCCCTACATCCAGTTTGTACTGTTGTATGCCTGCATATAACCCAAAGGCCATTTTAAATTTGCGATTGAACGGAATGTGATACGCGTAAGCGAGGTAAATACGCGTCATGCCCCACGGCCCCATTTGATCACTTTCAATATTGGCGCCTATACCATGCTTTGATTTTAAATAACCACGTTTTTTCCGGGTTAGGGAGGTATGAAAATTTGCAAAAGCTGTTTTGGGTGCTCCCGGAAAGCCTACCCATTGCGTTCGCGCACCAAGGCGAAACTCAATGCAATCGCGCCAGCCAGCCAATGCAGGATGATGTCCAAACTGGTTAAACAGGTATTGAGTAAACTGCGCGTTTTGTTGCGACTTTGTTTCAGTTACAACAAAAAGAAGTAATGTTATGTAAATTATCTTTTTCAATTTTAATGCTAATAAATTATGCTTACCCAACCATAAAACGTATCGGCTTCTTTGTTATTTGCTGAATTCAATTCGATGACGTAATAGTAGGCCGCTGCAGGCAATGGTTTATTCAGGTAGGTGCCATCCCAGGCATTGTCATTTTTATACCCGGTTGAATTGTATACACGTTGTCCCCATCGGTCATATACAATTACTTTGCACGAAGGGAAATTTTCAATGCGAAAAATATGCCATACGTCATTCACTTCATCACCATTGGGAGTAAATGTGTTTGGAATTACAATTAAGTCTGTAACAACTACGGTCACATAATCGGTATCGCTACATGTATTGTTATTCACAACCAACATGTAGGTAGTTGTTGATTCAGGCGTAACAACAGGAGTTAATGAAAAAGGATCGTCCATGCCCGTAGACGGAGACCATTCATACGATGTACCTGAGGCGCTACCCTGCAATTGGGTTGATTCACCTTTTCCTATTTGCTGGTTAGGCCCTGCATCGGCCACTACCTGCGTTACAGTTATGTCAAGTGAATTTGAACTTGCAGGGTTTGCGCAGGGGTCACTGCATTGAAAAGTGCATATTATTTCGGCATTTCCAAATAAAGGAACAAGGAACGTTGCACCAGAGCTGGAGTCAACCATAACACCATTTACATACCAGAAATATGTACCACCACTTGTGCAACCAACAACTGTTGCATTGCATTGCACAAAATATCCCTGGCAAACCGTTGTGGCACTTGAAGTAATGGTAACAACCGGGTTTACCTGCGGGGTAACGGTTGCGGTAACAGTGTTAGACGTAACGGATGTAGTGCTCACGCAGGGGTTGTTGCTTGTTAATGTAACCGATACAACATCACCGTTATTGAGTGATGATGTAGAAAACGTTACTCCGCCAGAGCCAACGTTAAGCCCATTAATTTGCCATTGCAACGTTGGTGCGGTTCCCCCGTTCGAATAAACTGCATTAAAATCAACTGTTGATCCCTGGCAAATACTTACCGTTGAAGGACTAATAGACACCTGGGCTGTTTCATCCTGAACAACCGGATCTAAAACAATTTCTGCATCTTCGTAAGTGCACCCCCCGTTATCTGTAATTACAATTGAATATGTTCCCGGAGCCAATCCCGAAAAAGTATTGGAGGCAACAGCTGCTGCTCCGTTTAATGAATAGGTAAATGGTGCTGTTCCACCTACAGGAGTAACCACAATTGTTCCGGAAGGATTATCACATGTGGGTTGGGTAACCGCAAAGGTAGCAGCGGTAATGGAGCCTGTAGAAGCAACTGTTATATTTTCATAGGTAAATGAACAGCCTGCCGCATCGGTCACGGTAACGTCATACATACCGGCTTGAATCAACGTAAACGAATTGGAAGCTTGTGAAGCACCACCGTTTAATGAATAGGTGTATGGAGCAGTTCCACCTGTTACGCCATTAATATCAATTTGTCCATCAGCATTTCCACATGTTGCATTAATGGTTACAGCAATTCCATCTTGTGGTCCACCGGTTAACAAAACTTCAACCTGTGTACTAAACGTACATCCGTTTGCCGAGGATACTTCAAGCGTATATGTTCCGGCTGCCAATCCTGAAAATGTATTTGAGGCCTGGAAAGCACCACCATTAAGTGCAAATTGCATTGGTGAGGTAGCGCCTGTAACAGTTCCAACAGAAATTTGTCCGTCATTTGCCGCGCAGGTTGCATTGGTGATTACTGTACTTATTTCAGGTGTAACGGCAGGACCATCCACTTCAATGTCAAAATCGCATTCGGCAGGAGAGGTAATTCCTGTTCCCAGGTCATCGCCATCAATGTGCACATAATAGGTTGTAGAAGGCGAAAGCCCTGTAAGATTAATTGTTTGGGAAGAAGAAAAGGAAGTACTTACACATTGTGTGATTGCATACGTTGAAGGATCACAAGGTGTAGAAGAAGAAAAAACGGCTGCTGTAAGGGCATTGTCCATACCAGCACCGGTTAAACAGGAAATATTGGTGATAATCACATCGGCACTGCCACCAGCTGAATTGGTGGTGAAGCTAAACCAAACTGAATTGTTGACTTCGTAGCAGAATGTTCCAATGGCAAGGTTTCCATCAGCACAACCAGAACAAATTTGGGTTGTTGCACCAATGTTATTATAATGCATTTGATTACCTCCACATAACGACAAGGCACCCGAGCAGTCGTCACCTAAAGTTTGTGAATTGAGGGAAGGGATAAAGCAACCAACAAAAAGAATATATAAAACCAGTCGTTTCACTACGTAATGGCCACAAATTTAACCATTCTATAAAGTTAAACAATAACGGCCAAACCTGTTATAGATATGTTAAGCCCCCTTTTTTTTGGGCCGAATACTGGTTTTGGCACAATAAATGTAAATTTGGCCTTTAAACATCCCTTTATGAAACGCATTTTACTCCTCTTTTTAACGCTAAACCTCGGAATTTCATACGCTCAGACGGGCGGAACGGCACCCCTTGAAGCCAATCCCAAATGGTTTTTGGGCATGGACCTTGGCGGCACCTGGATGCAATCAGACCTTAAAAAGGACTATGCCGGAATGGGTTTTAGCTTCCAACTGGGAAAATATTTTTACCGGAAGCCAACCCGCTTTTTTGATGCGGCCTGGCGTTTCAGGTATTTGCATGGCGTAACATTTGGGTTTGACGACACACGAACCGACATTAGCCAAAACTCGCGTTTTAACGGCACTTTTCCAGAATACTCAAGCCTGGATTATACAAATGATACCATAAATAAAGGATATATATTTCAAAATTACCGGATGGAGTTTAACCGATATGCGCTTGAGCTGCTTATTGGTTTTAATCGTTTAAGGGAAAATACCGGGATTGTTTTGAATTTATTTGGTGGAATTGGATTTACAGCCCACCGCAGTAAAATGGACCAGCTATCAGAATTTGGTGGCAGGTATGATTATTCAAACCTTGACACTGCAGGAACCGTTTCGCTTTCAGATTTGAATGATGTTCATGGCGAAACGCCAAGGGATCTTGACTTTGAATCATACGTGCCTGGTTATACTAAAAACAGCATTAAAGTATTACCATCACTTGGTTTCGAATTTGGTTACCAGTTTGGAAAATACTTTGCAATGGGAATTGGTCATAAAGTGACCTTTACGTTGCGCGATGATATGGATGGAATGGTTGCCACCACAGGACGTCAATCATTCAATGACCGTTACCATTATTCAAATCTTTACTTTAAGTTTTACTTAGGCGGTGGCGGATCAGGACACCACCACCACACAACCAATACGCACACAACTACTACCACAACAACAACCGTTACTCCACCACAAGCCCCTGTTCCAACGCCAATGGCAAACAGGCCGGTTATACATTATACATATCCTGCTGCCTGTCCTACAAATGTTACGTCAGCATTGCAAACCATTAAGGCAAACATCTATTATATTAATAGTGGAAACCAAATTGTATTTAAGGTAAATGGTAATGTGATGGGCGGATTTAATTATTCGTCTGCTACACAACAATTCACATCAGCTCCGCTTACCTTAATGCCAGGCGACAATATTATTGAAATCAAAGCAACAAACGAAGCCGGCAGCGATTACCAAAGTTGCGTAATCAATTACCAAACAACAATTGTTACCAATCCGGGATTCCCAACCCCAACCTGTTATGCACCCGTAATTACTGTTCATAATCCAAATGCCAATACGTTCAATACATCAACCAGCAATATCAATATAGTTTCAACTATATTGAACATTGAAAATTCATCGCAGATCTCTTACCGTGTAAATGGGGTGTTGACGAGCGGATTTTATTTTGATGCATCAAACGGTTCATTCTCGTCATCAATTGGATTGAATGAAGGTGCGAACACAATTGAAATAAAGGCAACAAACCTTTGTGGACAGGATAAGGAAATCATAACGGTTAATTATACCAAACCGCAAACCATTCAACCTCCAATTGTAACCATTTACAATCCTGCCATTAATCCACATACGGTAAGCGTAAATTCGGGAACGGTAAATGCAACAGTGTTAAATGTTACAAGCGCTGCCAATATTCTTGTTAGTGTGAATGGTATCAATTATACCGGCTTTACATTTAATCCTGCAACCCATCAATTGGTTTTAACAACACCATTGATTGCAGGGGCGAATGTTGTACAGATTACCGGTACAAATGCCGCGGGAACAGATTCGGAAAATACGACTATTATATACCAGCCGGTGGTTACTAATTTGCCTCCGGTTGTAACATATACCGATCCAATTGTGAATCCGTATTCAACAACAATGAATACCAAACTGATTAATGCAACCGTTACCAATGTAACTGCTGTTTCAGGAATCAGCGTTAAATTAAACGGATCACCCGTAACTGGTTTCAGTTTTGTGAACACAACAGGTCATGTTGCATTTACTGCAACCCTGGTAAATGGTGCCAACGTAGTTGAAATAAAAGGAACAAACCCTTATGGAAGCGATAGCAAATCTACAACCATTATTTACAATAAGGTGAATACAGGTTTACCACCTGTGGTTGCTATTAATTACCCAATGTCTAATCCGTACAACACAACTGTTAGCAATGAAACCGTTAGCGCAACCGTATTAAATGTGGCGAGTGCGGCAAACATTAATGTTACAGTAAACGGAACATCTACAACAGCGTTTAGTTATAACACCACAAGTAAAGTACTCACACTGCCATTAACACTGGCAACAGGAACAACAGTTGTTACTATTAAAGGAACAAATGCTTATGGAACAGACAGCAAATCGACCACGTTAGTTTACAGCGTACCGTGCAGCATTCCTACCATTACACCTGTAAATCCATCAACCAGCTCATATACTACCGGAGTTTCGCCTTTTAACTTTATAGCCATTGCCACCAACATTACCAACGCCTCACAAATTGAATTTAAGTTTAATGGTGTTGTCACCCCTTTTATTTTTGACGCATCAACCGGCAGCATAAGCGCAACATTAACCTTGTTGAATGGCGGAAACGTTATTAGTGTTAAAGAAACCAATAACTGTGGAACAGCAACGCTGATATCAAACATTATTTATGCAAAACCGTTGGTATTACCTGTTGTAAACTATATTAACCCAAGCGTTAATCCGTACAACGTAACAGCATCAGCCTATACAATTAATGCCAGTATTTTGAATGTTACAGCTGTTTCAGGCGTAAGTTTCAAGCAAAATGGAACACCGGTTACTGCCTTTACATTCAATCCGTCAACGCATGCGTTCAGCTCAAATGTGACGTTGACAAGTGGTGCAAACGTGTTTGAGTTGACCGGTACAAATACAGACGGAAGCGACTCAAAAACAACCGT
Source organism: Flavobacteriales bacterium (assembly GCA_035299065.1). GTDB lineage: Bacteria > Bacteroidota > Bacteroidia > Flavobacteriales_D > UBA2798 > DASPJQ01. The sequence goes on along the minus strand of DATGXI010000120.1, from coordinate 104,174 downwards.
TATTGTTTATTCACCTACGCCTCCTCCGTGCAACATGCCGGTTGTGGCAGCTGTTTCTCCTTCCGGATTAACAACAACAACAACCATTGGTTCGCTGAATCTTTTAGCAACCGTAACCAATGCAAGCAGTTCAGAAATCGTTGTGAAGCATAACGGCACCGTTGTTCCATTTACGTTAACAGGTACGAACCTTAGTGCAACCATTACACTTGCAACAGGCGTTAATAACATTAATATTAAAGCAACCACATCATGCGGAAGCGCAAACCTTGATTTAGGTGTTGTATATACCCACACGCCTGAACCGCCTGTTGTGACCATTACCAATCCGGGTGTTAACCCGTATACGGCAACTTCAGCAAGTTTGGTTTTGCAAGCTAAAATTTACCACGTAACCAGCTCTGCTAATGTCACCTTTAAAATCAATGGCGTTGCCAGCACCGACTTTACATTCAATCCTGCAACCAATGATTTCAGCGCAAACTATGTGCTTACATCGGCTGCAACAACTTTTGAAATAAAAGGCACCAATACTGATGGAACTGACAGTGAAACACAAATTGTAAATTATTCGGTTGTTGTACCTGAATGTAATAAACCAATCGTTATGTGGTTGAGCCCTTCAGGCCCTTCTGTATATACGATTTATACTGCTTCTTATGTTTTCAAAGCTATAATCGAAAACATTGCTTCATCAAGTGATATTACGGGTGTTCAACTAAACGGAGTTACAGTTCCATATACGTATGACAATTCAACCCATAAGCTAATCGCTTCGGTTACCTTACTTGAAGGAACCAATGTAATAACTATAACCGCTAAAAATGATTGCGGAACAGTAACTGAAAACTTTGTTATTACCTATGACAAACCCGCTCAACCGCCTGTAGTAACAATCACCAAACCGGCAGTAAGCGGAACCACTGTAACGACTGCTTCCTATACGTTTGAAGCCGATATTCAATATGTACCAGTTGCAAGCGGTGTAACCTGTTCATTGAACGGAAATCCTGTTACAACATTTACCTACAATACATCAACCGGTAAATTTACATTAGCTGCTACACTTGCCTCAGGCGACAATACACTTGAAGTAACCGGTGCAAATGCTGACGGTAATGATTCAAAAACCACTACCATCAAGTACAGTGCTCCTGTTCCACCATGTGTTGTTCCTGGTATTACCCTGGCTTCAACCAGCGCAAGTGTTTCAACAACATCGTATACCTTAACCGGTACTGTTACCGGAACAGGTGTAACAAGCAGTTCGGTTGTTGTTAAAAATAATGGCGTAGTTATTCCCTTCACACTTACCGGAACCGACCTTAGCGTAAATTGCAGTTTAACAGAAGGAACAAATATTATTACCATTGCTGCTACAAACGCCTGTGGTAATGACAATGCAAGCTTTACCGTAAACTATACACCTCCACCTCCTCCGTGCACAATACCAAATGTTACGTTGCCTTCGCCTGCAGCAATAACCGTTACCAATGACAGCTATACCTTAACAGGAACAGCTATTGGCAGCGACCTCACGAGTGCAAGCATTGTGGTTAAACAAAACGGGGTAGCTATACCATTTACCCTGAGTGGAAGTAGCATTACTATTCCGATTACTTTAGTATCAGGATCAAATGCAATTACGGTAACAGCCACCAATGGCTGTGGAAGTGATAATGGAACATTTACCATTACATACAATCCACCACCACCGTGTATTGTTCCTTCTATAACGTTACCATCACCTGCCAGTGTTAGTTTGTCAACTGACTCATATACATTAACAGGAACCATTACTGGAAGTGATATTACAAGTGCTTCGGTAGTTGTGAAGAAAAACGGAACAGCCGTTCCATTTACACTGGACGGAACTGCTTTAAGCGTGAACCTAAGTGGTCTTGCAGAAGGCGTATCAACTGTTACCGTTATTGTAAACAACAGTTGCGGAAATGACAATGCAAGTTTCACTGTTACCTATACAAAACCGGTTGAAACAACCATGGTTATTTGTCATCATCCTCCGGGGAACCCTGACAATACGCAAACATTAACCATTCCGGCATCAGCATGGCCTGCTCACCTTGCACACGGTGATGTAATGGGCGAATGTCCTGTGGTATTAAATCCACCAGTAGTAACCATTACAAATCCGGCTACACCGGGCTCAACTGTTACCACGCCAGGTTATGCTTTCACTGCAAGTGTTACCAATGTAAATGCATCGCAAATTACCATGACGGTTAATGGCGCAAGCTTTACCGGGTTTACCTACAATAATGGCACAACAATTTTAGATGCTAATTTGACTTTAATTGAAGGCGTAAACAACATTACCGTAAGCGCAACAAATAGTGATGGAAGCGATTCTAAATCCACCACCATTAAATACGTATTGCCATGTATTACTCCTGCTATTACACTTCCTTCAGGAGGTAGCGTTAGCGTTGAGTCAAAAACCTATACATTGACCGGCAGTATATCAGGCTCGGGAGTAACAAGTGCTTCGGTAACTGTGAAAATGAACGGAGCTTCAATTCCGTTTACATTAACAGGAAGTGCATTGAGCATTAACCTTTCAGACCTTTCAGATGGTGCCAATGTTATAAGCATTATTGCAACCAACAGTTGCGGTACTGACAATGCCAGCTTTACTATCACCTATAATCCTCCTAAAAATCCTCCGGTAGTTACTATTACAAATCCGGCTGCACCTGGAACAACGGTTACCTCAGCTGCCTATGCATTCAAGGCTACCGTAACAAATGTAACGTCATCGCAAATTGTCATGATTGTTGACGGTGCTCCATTTACAGGATTTAGCTATAATGATGCTACAGATTTATTAACTACCAACCTTACCTTGATAGCCGGTTTAAACAGTATTACCGTAACTGGCACCAATATTGACGGCAGTGATTCCAAATCAACCAACATTACCATGGTTGATCCTTGTACAGCTCCATCCATTACATTGCCTTCTGGCACAAGTATGACATCGCTAACTGATAGTTATACCTTAACCGGAACAATTACAGGAAGCGGTATTACCAGCTCATCGGTAACAGTTAAAAACAACGGCACTACAATTCCGTTTACATTAAGTGGTACAAGCTTATCGGTAAACATCGGTTTAAATGAAGGTGCCAACGTTATTACTGTTAAAGTGGTAAACAGCTGCGGTACCGATAATGCAACCTTTACAATAAATTATACAGCTCCTGCCATACCAAATCCACCAGTTGTAACCATTAACAATCCTGCCGCGCCAGGATCAACTGTAACAGTTGCAGCTTACGCATTCAAAGCAACTGTAACAAATGTTAATGCATCGCAAATTGCTATGATGGTAAATGGCATAAGTTATACCGGTTTCAGTTATAATGAAACAACCGATGTGTTAACCGCTAGCTTAACCCTAAACACAGGACTCAATACAATTAATGTAACCGGCACCAATGCTGATGGCTCTGATTCAAAATCAACGACCATTACTTATAACATACCTTGTACAGCTCCGGCAATTACTTTGCCTGCTGCGGGTAGTGCCAGTGTAACTACTGACAGTTATATATTGGTTGGGACAATAGCCGGAACAGAAATCACCAGCGCATCGGTAGTTGTGAAGAACAATGGAGAAGCAGTTCCTTTCACCTTGAGCGGAACATCGTTGAGTATTAATTTAACTGGTCTTACCTCAGGAGCGAATGTAATTACTGTTACAGCAACAAATGCATGTGGCAGTGACAATGCAACCTTTACCATTACTTATACACCACCGGTTGAAAGTACAATGGTAATTTGCCATCACCCTCCGGGAAATCCTGACAATACACAAACATTGACCATTCCGGCATCCGCATGGCCTGCTCACTTAGCACATGGCGATGCTATTGGCGAATGTCCTACACCAGCAAATCCACCGGTTGTAACAATTACGCATCCATCGGCTCCAGGGTCAACAGTAACTTCTGCAACTTATAGTTTCAAAGCCGATGTAACACATTGCGAGTCTTCTCAAATAACCATGACCGTAAATGGGGTTACTTATACCGGTTTCAGTTACAACAGCAGCTCTGATAAGTTAACCGCAAGTTTAACCTTGTTAGCTGGTGTGAACAATATTACTGTTACAGGTACAAATAGTGATGGAACTGATTCAAAATCGACAACCATTACGTATACCATTCCATGTACAGCACCTAATGTTACCTTACCTTCATCAGGAAGCACAAGTGTAACGGCAGATAGTTATACATTAACCGGAACCATTAGCGGAACGGGTGTAACCAGTGCATCAGTAGTGGTGAAGAAAAACGGCACAGCCATTCCATTTACATTGAGTGGAACATCGTTAAGCGTTAACCTTACAGGATTAGCAGAAGGCGCTACCACCATTACGGTTGAAGTAACCAACGAGTGTGGAACCGACAATGCGACTTTTACTGTGAATTACACAGCACCGGTTGAAACCACTATGGTAATTTGCCATCACCCTCCGGGAAATCCTGACAATACACAAACATTGACCATTCCATCATCTGCATGGCCTGCGCATCTTGCTCATGGCGATGTAATGGGTGCCTGTCCTGAAACAGCAAATCCACCGGTTGTAACAATTACAACTCCATCAGCACCCGGAACAACCAGTACAAGTGCATCCTATAGCTTTAAAGCAGATGTTACCAATTGTGAATCATCGCAGATTACGATGACAGTTAACGGTGTTGCATACACAGGATTTAGCTATAACAGTGGTTCCGATAAGTTGACTGCAGGTTTAACGTTGGTAAGCGGGTTAAATACCATTACGGTAACCGGTACAAACAGTGATGGATCGGATTCAAAATCGACAACCATTAATTACACCCTGCCATGTACTACTCCTAACATAACATTGGGTGCTGCTGCCACCGTAAATGTTACGTCAGCTTCATACACCTTAACAGGAACAATAAGTGGAACTGGCATTACCAGTTCATCGGTAACAGTTAAGAAAAATGGCGTGAATGTTCCGTTTACATTAACCGGTACCAGCCTTTCAGTAGCGCTTTCACTTAGCGAAGGTGCTAATACGATTAGTGTTTCAGCAACCAATGATTGTGGAAATGATGCTGCCAACACAGTAATTACGTATACTGATAGCCCAGGCTTTGAAGTATCAAGCAGTGGTGGAGTAACAACAAGTACAAACATGTGCGCAACCATTAAATGTCTTGGTGAGTCTGTAATTTATGATAACTCAGAAGACGCTTTTGTAAAAATTGGCTTGAGCACAAATGGAGGCGGATCGTGGTACGCATTTAACAGCAACAACAAAATAGTTGGTGGTGAAACAATGACCGTTTCAGTTCCAACTGGCTCTACATTGGCGCTAAAAGGTTACTGTTACAACGAAAGCGGAACATGGAATAATACGCTTACGTCAAACTCATCAAGTACCTGGGTAAAAGTACTGAAGAATGGAGACGAGGCGCCAAACATTGGACCTGCTCCTGGCCAGGCTGCGGTTGAAACTTTCCTTGCAGGTGTTATTGTAGATAACCATATAACCATTGGTCCTAATGACGTAATTTATTTATTTGAATTGCGCCACGTAGGAAGTGTTGGTATCGATTACCAGGATGCAGTAATGTTAATTACATTTGCTGAAGGTTCTGGTTGTTCATCACCTACCCTGCCATTCAGCACTGCAGGAACAACACCCGCCCCATCAGTAACCATTACAAAACCTACATCATCCGGAACAACTACCGGTGCAGGATCATACAGCTTTAAAGCAACCGTTACAAATGTGACATCGTCTCAAATAACGCTAACCTTAAATGGTACCGCCTTTACAGGTTTTACGTATGACGCCAGTACCGATAAGTTAACAGCTAGTTTACCATTGGTAAGCGGGTTAAACAATATAAGTGTAAGTGCAACAAATAGTGGTGGAACCGATTCGAAATCGACAACCATTACCCGTACGGCAAGTATTGTTTCAGGTGGACCGGCAATTACTATGACAAATCCGGCAACAACTGCAACAACCGTTACTACTTCTTCATTTAGTTTTGCTGCCGATGTAACAAATGTTATTGAAGCATCGCAAATAAAAATGACGATAAATGATGTGCCTTTTACCGGGTTTGCTTACAACGTGGCTACTTCAAAACTAACAGCTAACCTCACCCTGAATCCTGGTTCAAACTTTATTGAAGTGGTTGCCACAACAGATGAAGGGACAGCAACAAAATCAACCAACATTACCTATACAGCTACAGCGCCTTGCGTAGCCCCTGTTATCAAATCAGTAACACCTTCCCTTGAAGGCGCAACTTTAACAAGCCCTTCATTGAACCTGGCTGCTAACACTTCTGGTATTGATAATGCAGCACAAATAGTGCTGAAATTAAATGGCAGTATTGTACCAGGCTTCTACTTTAATCCTTCATCGGGCTCATTGAGTAAAACACTAACATTGGTAAGCGGATCAAACACTATACAGTTGACAGCAACCAACGCATGTGGTACCGATACGAAAAACTATTCGTTCAAGTACGCTGCCCCGGCCGCACCTGCCCCTGCAATTAAAATCAACAATCCATCAACTGGTTCAGTAAACGTCAGCAACCCGAATTTCATTGTAAGCGGTAACGTTCAAAATGTAAACTCGCAGGCTGAAATAAGTGTATCGGTAAATGGAGTGAATTTCACAGGATTCATTTATACACCGTCAACAAAAGGAATAAGTATACCACTAGTATTGCGTGATGGAACAACTTCGGTTGTGATTACTGCGGCAAATTCAGCCGGCAATGATTCAAAAACCGTAAGTATTACCTACAAACCAATTGTTGAAAACAACGGAAACAATAATGGTGGCCGTGAAAACAATGGAAATAACAACAACGGTGGAAACAACAATGAAAACCGCGGCACCAATAACAATGGCGGTAACACAAACGGTGGAAACACAAACGGTGGCAATAACAAAGTGAATATTCCGGTACTTGATAAACCGAATGCGAACGAAGCCAACTATAAGAAAGCCATGGATGCCGGTAATGGAGCACTGAATGCCAAAAATTGGGGAGGCGCCAAAGCTGAGTTCCAAAAAGCCTTAGGATTTAAACCTGGCGATGCCGCTGCAAAAGACGGCATTAAAAAAGCGGAAGACGGCCAAAAAGCAGCCCAGGATGCCAATAAGGTAAATAATAACAAAATTGAAATGAAAACACCTGAGAACAAAACTCCGGAAAACAAGACCCCTGAGAATAAAACGCCTGTAAACCCGCGTATTATAAAGCCTCAGTAGTACCCTTTTTCAATATTGAACAGCCCGTTTTGCCGAAGCAGAACGGGCTTTTTTTATGATTTAAGTATCCTTTTAATCTTTAAATTCACGGCTTAATTATATTGTGATTATGAAGAAATTATTTAGCTGTTTTTTGTTTACAGTTGTTCTTGGCTCAACTGCTTTTGCCGATGAAGGGATGTGGTTACTCATGTACCTTAAAAAAATGAATGAGGCCGACATGAAATCAAAAGGCATGAAGATTACCGCTGACGATATTTATAATGTAAACAGCAGCTCTTTAAAAGACGCTGTTGTAAACTTTGGCGGATTTTGCACAGGCGAAATTATTTCAAAGGAAGGTTTAATTTTAACCAATCACCATTGCGGTTATGATGCCATAGCTGAACACTCAACCGTTGAACACGACTACCTGACTAACGGGTTTTGGGCTTACGAAAAGTCACAGGAAATACCTTGTGAAGGATTATACGTAAAGTTCATGGTTAGAATGGAAGACGTGACTGCCAAAATAAATGCCGCTGCCGAAGGAACCAGTGACGTATCACGCGATAATGCCATTAAAGCCAAGATAAGCGAGCTGAAAAAAGCAGCCATAGAAGGAACCAAATACGAAGCTGAAATAAAACCATTTTTTGAAGGAAATGAATATTACCTTTTTGTGTACGAAGTTTTTAATGATATACGTCTTGTTGGAGCGCCACCATCTTCAATAGGAAAATTTGGCGGGGATACAGATAACTGGATGTGGCCACGCCATACGGGTGATTTCAGTATGTTCAGGGTGTATGCCAATTCGGAAAACAAACCTGCAGCCTATGCAAAAGAAAATGTTCCCTATAAACCAAAACATGCGTTACCGTTGTCCATAAAAGGCATAAAAGAAAATGATTTTGCAATGATCCTGGGTTACCCTGGAAGCACAGATCGCTTTCTTGCATCATATGGTGTCAAAACCGCTACCGATGTAGAACAACCCGAGCGCGTAAAAATTCGCCAGGCACGATTGGAAACCATGAAGGTTGACATGGACAAAAGCGATGAGATACGCATTAAATACGCTTCAGAATATGCTCAAATAAGCAATTACTGGAAGTATTTTATTGGACAAACCCGTGGTTTAAAACGCCTGAAAGTATACGAGCGTAAACAAGAGGAAGAAAAGAAATTTGCCGAATGGGTGAATACAGATGATAAACGAAAAGAAAAGTACGGAAATGCTTTGAACATGGTGGCGGAAGCCAGTGCGGAGATTGATAAAATGGCTATTCCTTCAGCTTATTTTACAGAGGCTGTTTTTACAATGGAAAACCATACTCTCTACTTTAACTATTTTACGCTTTGGAAAACACTTGAACAGAAAGGTGATAAAGCTACCGTTGAGGCTATAGCGGCTTCCATTACACCAAAGATTGATGAATTTTTCAAAAACCACAACAAGGAAACAGACATGAAATTGTATGGAGAATTACTTACGCTCTATTACAATAACATGCCCAAAGAATATCATCCGAAGGAATTAACCGAGGCACACAAAGCCAATAAAGGTGATTTACGTTTGTTTGCAAAAAAATATTACGAAAAGTCAGTATTGGTTGACCCGGTAAAATTAAAAGCCTTTCTTGCAAAACCCGATTACAAAACATTCCAAAAAGATTTAGGGTTTAATATGCTTATCGGATTTTTTGGAATTTACCAGGAAAAAATAACACCCGTTGTTGAGCCGGCTGAAGCAAAACTTAAACAGGGAATGAAATTGTACATTGATGGATTGCGTAAAATGAACGCTTCAAAATTTTATGCACCCGATGCCAACTTTACCATGCGATGCACCTACGGAAATGTACTTGATTACAGTCCTGGCGATGCCATGATTTATGATTATGTATCGACCATTGAAGGCATCATGCAAAAAGAAGATCCAAAAAACGAAGAGTTTATTGTACCCGCTAAATTAAAAGAATTGTACCTCAAAAAAGATTATGGTCGCTATGGCGTGAATGGAACCCTGCCTGTTGGCTTTTTATCGAATACAGATATTACCGGTGGAAATTCGGGTAGTCCGGTAATTAATGGCAATGGGGAATTAATAGGCACTGCTTTTGACGGAAACTGGGAAGCCATGAGTGGAGACATTGCTTTTGAACCTCAATTGCAACGAACCATTTCAGTTGATATACGCTATACCTTGTTTATTATTGAAAAATTTGCAGGTGCAACCAACCTTATTAAGGAAATGACCATTGTTGAATAGGCTTTGGTTTTACCTACCTATTAAAACCTAACATTAAGCTGTGTTAAAGAACAAAAAAATATTGGTAACCGGAGGTTGCGGATTCATAGGTTCACACACCGTGGTATCATTGGTTGAAAATGGTTACGATCCTGTTATAGTAGACACCCTGGAAAATTCTGAACGGTTTATACTTGACCATCTTGAAAAAATTACGGGCCGTAAAATTCCTTTTTATGAAGCAAATTGCTGCAATGAAACTCAAATGTTGGCTATTTTTGAAAAGGAAAATTTTGGTGGTATCATACATTTTGCCGCCTACAAAGCCGTTGGCGAAAGCGTTGCGTTTCCCTTAAAATATTACAGTAATAATATAGGTTCACTAATTGTATTGCTTAAACTGTGTGAACAATATAAACTTACCGATTTTATTTTTTCCTCATCGTGTACGGTTTATGGTAGTCCTGAGCAAATTCCTGTTACAGAAGAGACCCCCATGGGGAAAGCCGAATCGCCATACGGCAATACAAAAATTATTTGCGAACAAATAATAACTGAATTTACTGCTGTCAATGCCTGGTTTAAACCAGTACTGCTGCGTTATTTTAACCCTGTTGGTGCACACCCGGGAGGTCTTATTGGCGAATTGGGTAAAGGCGTTCCCATGAACCTTGTGCCCTATCTTACGCAAACTGTAAAAGGGATTCGGGAAGTGTTAACTGTATTTGGCAACGATTATTCAACGAAAGATGGTACATGTGTGCGTGATTACATTCATGTATGTGACATTGCAAATGCGCATGTTCAGTCAATAAAATACATTGATGAATTCACACACTACCCTGAAATATTCAACCTTGGCAGTGGTAATGGAAATACCGTGCTTGAAGTGATAAAAACTTTTGAAGAAATCAACAACCTGAAAGTAAACTACCGTATTGGACAGCGAAGGAATGGTGATGTTGAAAAAATATTTGCCAATACTGAAAAGGCCGAAAAAAAATTACACTGGAAATGCCAGTATACACTTGCCGACACCATGAAACACGCCTGGGCCTGGGAAAAAAACCTGGAGCAATTTAAAAAATAAAAATGCCGGTATTTAAACACATACACGTATTCAATTACAGGCGGTTCAGGAAACTACTTTTTATAGTTAGTTTCCTTATTCTTTCGGGCAATGCATTTTCACAAATGCGTCTAGGTGATATTTATAATGGTTTTTTTCTTACAGACAAAGATTCGGTACCACGTCAACACCGAACTGCTTTTGATTTTACCTATGAGCACTGGCTAACTTCACCAAATGGTATAACCCAAAAACCTTCCTGGGGCTTTGCCTGGAGCCGTATGTTTGAATATTCGGCTTCACCCGGTTTTAGTTTTGCATGGGGTATAGGCTTACGCTCATTGCATCATTACCATGATGGATTTTACAATCAATACACAAAAAATGATTTAACTGTTGTTGACACATTCATGCGTTTACCCGTTGGGACAAACTATACAAAAAATAAAATTGCCTTGAATTATGTTGACGGGCTAATGGAATTTCGTTTGAAACCGGGACGCGATCATATTTGGCGATTATATGCAGGTTTCAGAGGGGGCTATTTGTTTAATAACCATACCAAATTCAAAGGTGATAAAGGCAAGGTTAAAGACCACAACATTCCTGGTTATGAAAAATTCACCTATGGCCCAACGTTACGAATTGGGTTTTCAAACTTATGTGTATACGTTCACTATTTAATTAAACCCATTTATAAGAACAACAGCGGGCAAAACATCAGTTCATTATCAGCCGGACTTACCCTGTACCTTAACTAATGAAAAAAAGCATTACATATTTTTTATTTATTTTTCTGTTTAACCTGACTTATTCTTTTGCACAGTTTGAACCACCAGCAGGACAACCGGGTACAAGCGCTATGCATAAAGACAGTTCAGCTTTTATTGACTGGGTAACGGCATGCACCGTGATACGCGGGTACCAGGACATTTCGAATCCTCCTGTTGGACTGGCCAGTGCCGGTGACAGCTCGCAGGTAATTGGCATTTCAGGAAGTAATGGTGTAGTTAGTCTTGGCGATGGAGGCTCGGCTATTTGCAATTTTAGTATACAGGTATCAAATGGTCCAGGTTATGATTTTGCCGTTTTTGAGAACGGGTTTGATGATTATTTTCTTGAACTTGCCTTTGTTGAAGTAAGTAGCGATGGTATTAATTTTTACCGTTTTCCTGCAACAAGTTACACGCAAGACACCGCACAGGTTGGAACATTTGATTCACTTGAAGCGGTTAAGATAAATAACCTGGCAGGAAAGTACCGCGCAATGTATGGTACTCCTTTTGACCTACAGGAATTGAATGCCGTTGCCGGGCTTGATGTAAATGCCATAACGCATATTAAAATAATTGATGTCATAGGTTGCATTAGTAATTACAGCACCTATGATCAATACGGCACAAAAATCAACGATCCCTGGCCAACCGCATTTCCTACGGGTGGATTTGACCTTGAGGCAATAGGGGTTATACATAACTGGCTAAATTCAGTTCCGGAAAATGAAAAACCTGTTTTTGGTTTTTATCCAAACCCAAGCAGTCATGCTATAAGTATTGTTGGCGAAAACCATGTTGAATCCAGGATTTCGATTGCTACCCTGGATGGAAAAATAATTCATACGAGTTCTTTCCAGCGAAATATTGATGTATCGGCTTTTGAAAAAGGCGTTTACCTTGTATCTCTGCAAACACCGCATGGAAAAAGCATTAAAAAATTAATAATTCAATAGTGTTTAAAATGAACAACTGGTTGTTGCCGCCAGATCTTTTTCGTGATTTTTTTTTCGAAATTACTTTTTGATTATAGCCACCTGGTCAAAAAAGGAAATTATCATTTTATACAAGTCTTCGAACTCAGTTAACGGCAATTGTTCCGGCCGATCGTTCACATCATGATAAGCCGCTGTACCTCCCATGGTATAGATAAAAAAAGAATGTACGCCTTTCATGGTAAACCAATAATGATCGCTATTGGCTGCTTCGCCCCGCGGCTTTACCAGTTTTAAATAATTATTTTCAGCATTAATTTTCTTCAATATGTCAAATTCAGAAGCAAATTTTGTTGCGTTTACAACTGTGATCCCATCTTCACCCGTACCCATTAAGTCAATGTTAAGCAGAAATTTAATTTTTTCTAATGGAATAAGGGGATGCTCAACAAAATATTTTGATCCAATAAGGCCCGCCTCTTCGCCACCAAAAGCAATAAAGGCGATGTTCATGTTTGGCTTTAGCTTTGCATAATATTCAGCCAGGCATAACAACATTGAAATTCCGCTGGCGTTGTCATTGGCTCCATTAAATATTGCGGTACTCCCCATCATACCCAAGTGATCAAGATGCGCTGTTATCACAAGGTACTCCTTGCACCTTTTTTTCCTTGCTTTTTTTACACCAATAATATTTGCTGACTGAAACGAAGGATTTAAAACGTTGTGAATGTTTAGGGTGATTTCACCCGCATTTTTATCAAATTTGTCGGCTTTTATTTCAATGCGTGCATGCTTTTGGGCTTCAGTAGCCACGCTCCATGTTAGTTTTCCATTTACAAGCTGTATGAGTGGAACATCGGAATTGAATTTTTCAATTCGTGTACGAATAATGGCTATGCTATCCTTATCCATTTTTGCAGGAATAGGATCAACCACTACTATTTCATTTTCCTGGAAAACAGGCTCAAATTTTAAAAAGAAATCATTAATGGAAAAATAATGCGGAATGAATGTACCAACATCAGAGCCGGAAGCTTCATCAACAATAAAATCATGGCCTGTTTTTAAACGCGTATTTCCTATTGTTACGCTAACGCTATCGGGAAAGGTATTAACCGGGTAAGAAAAGTTTTGCGCATATGATTTTCCAATTGGTTTAAGACCAAATGTTGCAAATTGTTTGACAACGTACTCAGAAGCCTTTTGGTAACCTCCATTTACATAACCACGTCCACACATTTCGTTGGCTGCAAGAATAGTTAAATGCTCACGGCCGCGTTGGGTAATTACCTGTGTTTTTACATCAAAACAAATAAAAAGCAGGATGACAATCAGTAATCTCATCCTGCTAATTTATTAAAAAAAACCGAACCTGTTTACTTGTGCTTGCCACCTCCATGTCCCTTATTACCATGACCGTTATGTCTTGGTTTGTTATTTTGTGGCTTTGGCGCTGTTTGGTTTTGCTGTTTTGGCACAGGTTTATACCTGGTATTGTGATTTGCTGGCGGCCTGTCCTCGTGTTTACGGGGCGTAGCGTTGTATTTTGGTGTGTAAGACGTTGTTTTTGTTTTGTCAACCGGCACATTTGTTTTTGGTTTACGCGCAGGTTTCATGTTTGTTGTTCGAATAAATCTTGCATCGTACTTAGGATGGCCTTTTACTACAAAGTATTTTGAATTATTGCTGTTTTTAATAATGTACTGCCTGGGCGGCCTGCTTTTAAAACGTGCATACTTTGCAGCATATGTAGCATGCAGGAGATAAGGTTTGGGACGATTGATTACCACTTTATACGTGTTATATAAATCCACATGGTACCTTGCTGGTAAATATGTTGATGATACCCATGTGGCACCTACGGGATAAAAGAAAACACCTGTTGGTACATAATAATACACTTCGTATGCAGGCAGGTAATAATACTCAACATAATCATAGCCAACAGGTCCCCACACCGGCTGCGAGGCAATATTTACTGTTACGCTTACTTGCGAATATGCTGGACCATTAGCAAAAACACTTAACCCAAACAATAAGGTGAATAGATAAGACGTTTTGCTTTTTGTTTTTACCGGATTTTGGTTTGTTGTCATTTTTTTAAGTTTATACTGAAATTTACGAGCCAGCAAAAAAAAAGTTATTACACGATAACGCGATTTAGTTACATTAAAAAAGGGACCCCCTGGCCGGAAGTCCCCTTTTCTTTTGGTTATTGGTTTAACCTAATTTTTAACAACAACCTTTGTATATTGGTTTGCAAAAGCCTGAATTTTTACATGGTAAATTCCATTTGACAGGTTTGATAAGTCAATTTGACCAGAAATAAATTGCGCATCCCTGTAAACAACTTTACCCAAAGCGTCAATTATTGTTAAATCTGAAACCTCGTTGTTTTTGTTTATAATGTTAAGCATATTGTTAAACGGGTTTGGGTAAATACTAAAGTTGCCTTCACTTAATTCAGTTACGCCTGAGGTGTTAAGTGTATAGGTTGCCGAATTTCCTGTGCAACCATTCGGATCGGTTACTACTACACTGTAATCTCCATCAACAGCTGGTGTGTAGGATGACGCGGTTGCACCGGGAATTGACACACCATTGAGGTACCATTGCATTGTTGTATATGTTGGAATGGATAAAACACCTGCAGTATTAACAATGGTTGGTGCTGGCAATGAAAGAACGGTTATGAGAATTGATCCTGTATTTATACAACCGTTTATGTCGGTACCTGTAACTACATATGTATGTGTTGATGTGGGAACAAACCCAAAACCATTTACAACACCATCGCTCCAGCTATACGTACTGGCCCCTGTACCGTTTAATGCAGTTGAATTACCCTGGCATACATTTGAATTTGTAGCAATGGCGCCAACGGTTGGCAATGGATGAACGGTAATCGTTACCGTATCGGTATCCGAGCAACCGCTGGCATCTGTTCCTGTTGCAATATAGGCATTGGTAGTAGTTGGTGAAAAGGAAACTCCATTTGAAATTCCCCCGCTCCACGAAATGGTTGATGCACCTGATGCTGTTAAGGTTGTTGAACCACCAACACAAAAATCGTAATCAGTACTAATAGTTGACACTGCCGGGGCCGTATTTACCGAAATAGAGATATTATCCATACCGGAGCAACCGTTTGCATCTGTTCCAACAAGGGTAAACGTTGTAGAAGTTGATAACAGAAAGGGAACAGCATCGGTTGCTCCGTTATCCCAGGCATATGATACCGCGCCACTACCGGTTAACGTTAACGGTTCATTTGAACAAACGGTTGCAGCCGAGGCAGAGGCAACAACTACAGGCAAAGGATTTACCGTAACATCAACCGAAGAAGCATCGGCACAGGTATACGTGGATGAAATATAATGCAAAGAATATGTATTGGCGGTAGCTACGTTTAAAACAGTGTCGGTTTCACCTGCAAGAATTCCACCGGAGTCATACCACTGGTAAGTAACACCAGCTAGCGGAGCTGTAAATAATTCAGTAATGTCACCTGAACAAATTGCTGCTCCATTGGTTGAAGTTAAATTTACCCCAGCCATTTCTTCACAGGTATTGATTTGGTAAATGGTAAGTGTGCTCGAAATTTCATTGGCAAGCAACATGATTGCATTGCCGTTAGGAGAATCGGCTGCATCAATGTAAATCATTCCTTCGGCACCACGGTCAGGACCATTGGTGGCAAAACTACGGTTGTTGTGGTAACCAACATAAACAGGATTTAATGGGTCAGTAATGTTATAAATCATTACTCCACCTACTCTTTCAAGTGATGCAAAAGCAAACCACTCATTGTTGATTTGCGCTACGGTTACTCCCTCGCACTCGGGACCCTTGTCATCACTGCGATTTTTTGCCACAGCTGCGCCTGAAGTGTTGGATGCGTTAAACAGCGCTGAATATGTTGGATGTTGAGAAATGATGCGCTCAAAATCATCGCCACTGTCAAAAACAAGTGCACCGGTAGTTCCGTTATAAATACTGAATGAGCGCCCACCCAATGAATACAATTCGTCAAAGTCACCATCTGAATCAATATCGCCAAGTTGATTGGTCATGTTTAAACGGCCCGCAACAACATTTGACTTTAATTGCGCTGCATTTGGAAATGCGATTGCATCAAGTGTCATTGTTGAAAGCCGAACCGGTTCTGAAAACCCAGCATATTCACGCGAATCGCCCTCATTTGCAGTTACTACATAAGTGACACCACCTATTGTCATGTGTGCCAACGCATCGGGCAGATTCATGGCCTTTACGGGAAAATTTGCAATGTTAATACCGACAGTTTGATCAGAAGCATCTAATCCATTTCCAGGTAAACTTAAATCTTTATAACCTAAAGGCATTAACTGAATTATTGTATTTGTATTCAAATCAATTTGAGCCAAGGCATTGTTTTCCTGCAATGAAACCCATGCAATTTGGTCATCATCGGAAATGGTTACGTATTCAGGTTCGAAGTCTTTTGAGGTTGTTGCAAAAGGCCCATAGATACGTATTCCCATTGCACGCAGTGTGGTTTCCATTCCATCATACGCTGTAAAATTGATGAACGATACATTGGATTGTGTTACCGATGCAACTCCTCCTGAAATATCAATTGAACATACACGCCCTTCGGGATCGTTTGTATATGCAGCATTTGGTTCACCTTCACACGCTACAATAACTTTTGTACCGGCATGATTGAAGGTTAACATATCAGGCATAGCGCCAACTTTTACACTGCTGATAAATGTTCCGTTTGCGTCAAAGAAAACAACTTTACCTGAATCCTGCGGACTTACTGTACTTTCAATGGCACAGGCTACTGTACCGTTATTTACTGCAACACTGTTTATATTTCCATAGGTTGGTGTAACCACAACTGAACTGATTAATGAAGGAGAAGAAGGATTGGAGAAATCAACGATATCCAATTTGGCGCCAATACTGTTTGCAATATATAAACGCTGTGTTGTTGGATCGTGTGCAACAATCTCAGCCGAATTTGATCCTTCAGTACCATTGGAGTAACTGCCCAATAACTGAAATACAAGTTCATTGGTTTCTGCCGGAGCTATGTTGTCATCATCCTTTATGTAAAAAGCATGTAAGTTGCCACCTGTAACGGTTGCGTTGGTTAGCGGTGTTAATGAAAAAATTGCATACTCTGATGACTCAATTGAGGCATCATCAAGCATATTGATGGTCACAACCTGTGTAACGGTGCTACCAGCAGGTGCCACAATAATGTTGTTTGAAATGGTATAGTCAACACCAAGGGTTGCTGTTGAGAGCGCTGAAGGTACCACCTGTACAATGGCCTGTGCGCTGTTTGCGCTTGTAACTGTGATGTTAAAAGTTGCACTTGCGGTTGTTTCATTTACAGTTTGGTTGGTAGATGCAACAGCAAAACTTACATTGCCCGGGGTTGTTGAAAATGTGATTGCACTAACAAGGTCGGTTGCGGGTAAAATGGTAAATGTACGTTGTGTTGTAAAACTGCCTGTGGTTGTATTAAAAATACCAGAAGCAATTATAGCATTACCCGATGCGGGATCCGGAGCAAGGAATGAAGTGCTTTTTACATTTCCGCCTGCATAGTGATCATTGTATGGTAATGTGTAACCCCCTGTACCGGCAAATTCAGCACCGCCAACACCTGTACCAAAAAAAACGGCATCAATTGGAATTGTATTGGATGTAATTGCCGATGCTGCAACGTTAAATACGCCTACACCATCAGCATTGCTGCCACCGTTACCAAGCGGACCGGTTGAGAGTGATCCAAAAACATCGCCACCAGTAGTGCCGGTATTTATTACGCGAAGTTTTGTTCCTGTTGGGGCCATACCATCACCGCCAACATATACAACATCACCGGCATTTACGGTTCCTGTGTTTATGTTGAAAGCATATGTTGTGGTTGAACCCTGTACCCAGCCGTTGGCTGTTGCGCTGTTATTGGTAAAAACAACGCTATATGGAGTGACACTAAAATCAATGAATGATGTGGCCAGGAGCTCAACATATTCCTGTGGCGAGTCGGTGCCGGGAGGATTGGGCATAAACTCTGAAATAATTAATTTTGGTCCCTGGGCTTTCCCGAGGACTGAAAGACAAATTAAAAAGGAAAAAGCAATAATTGATTTTTTCATACAACATATTTTTATGTTGCAAAGTTGTGGGCACAGTGTTAGGTGAACATGTTTACGTTTTATGAAATGTTTATGAAAACGGCTGTTGATTCATAAATGAATGAAAATAACGTGAGCACTGTGTTTTTGGAATTTGTTGTTAATGTTAAGTGAAGTGTTTTATTTTTTTACATTCAGAGTAGTGAATTTAATTTTTTTAAAAAATCTTCTGCCAGGGATGGAGCGGATTACCCCGCACCCTGAAGTTAGCGCCCGCGTGATTTTAGTTTGACCAGCACGTTGATGTGCGCTAAGTTCAGGGGAGGAGTATGAGCGACAGCCCGGTGTTTAACAGCAACATGAGGCACTTAATGCCACAGGAAAATAATGTGCTGTTGAACAGGCAGCCAAATAAAATCAGAAATGGCAATAAGAAATCAGAAAAAAAGAGATCAGGAAAAATTAAGCATCAAACTTATACCCTACACCTTTTACTGTTTTAATATGATCTTCGCCAATTTTTTCACGAAGCTTGCGAATATGCACATCAATGGTGCGATCACCAACTATAATGTCCTGGCCCCACACATCGTTCAAAATTGAGTCGCGGGTAAATACTTTACCGGGTTTTGACATTAATAAGGCAAGTAATTCAAATTCTTTTTTAGGGAATGACATTTCCTCACCGTCTTTTACCACAATATACCTTTCGCGATTGATGCTTATACCTGATGCGCTTAACTGGCTTTGTTTTTCCTGGGAGCTACCTACCCTGCGCAAAAGCGCTCTTACGCGTGCAATGAGCACCCGTGGCTTTACGGGTTTGTTTATATAGTCATCGCCACCGGAATCAAAGCCGGCTATTTGAGAATAATCCTCACTGCGGGCCGTTAAAAATGCAATTACGGTACTGTTAAGGTCTTTGTTCTCGCGCAGGCGAATACAGGTTTCAATGCCGTCCATTTCGGGCATCATTACGTCCAGTAAAATAAGATCGGGTTTAAAACGTGCAGCTATTTCAATACCGCTTTTTCCTGTACCCGCAGTTTCAACTTCAAATCCTTCTTTTTCGAGATTAAATTTTAAGAGACTTAAAATATCAGGCTCATCATCAACCAGCAAAATTTTTGCTTCCTTCCTCATGTTTGTTTCATTAGTTGAGCCAAAGCTATCCATACAAATTTGCCGTTACATTATTGCAATATTAAGTTAATGTTTAATTTGATATGAGGCACAAATTTGTTATAAAGTGCTGATAGCAAGATTTTTACATTGAATAATGCGGGTTTGCAGCTTTTGGTGTTTTAATACAGCCATAACATTAACTTGAAATTACATTCAGACCACATTCCTTTTTTTGCAACATACAATTAAAGATGATGAAGAAAGGAATTTTACTAATGATGTTGTGCATGGTTGAGTTTGCCGTATTTGGACAAACCGGCAAAATAACCGGCACTGTTGTGGATGAAAATGGCGAAACCATGGTTGGTGTGAGTGTATACATTGAAGGTATTGAAAAAGGCAAGTCAACGGGCATTGATGGTGATTTTTTATATGTACTTGCACCCGGCAAATATAACATACTGGTAAAATTTGTGGCATACCAGGATTATAAGATGGAGGGAGTTGAAGTGGTTGCCAACGAAACCACCCCTTTGGTGATTAAACTTACACCAAAAGACGGAACAGAAATTGAAGCCGTAACCATATTATTTGTACGCGACCCGGGCGGAGATCCGGCTGCAGATGATGAACGCAAGGAGTCAGGAACAGCACAGGATAGTTATACCAAAGACGCCATTGCCAAGTCACCTGCAACTACGGCCAGCGATGCCATAAAAAAAATTACAGGTGTTACCATACAGGACAATAAGTTTGCGGTTATACGCGGTATGGGCGACAGGTATAATGCAGCATACATTAATGGTGCGCCCCTGCCAAGCAGTGAAACTGACAGGAAAGCCATTTCATTTGAAATTTTTCCGGCCAATATAATTGAACGTATAACGGTTGTAAAAACAGCTACACCAAACATTCCCGGTGAATTTGCAGGTGGTGTTTTGAATATAAATACACGAAGCATTCCAGATGAAAACAGCCAGCTATTTGTGTTTGGCGGAGGTTATAATTCAACAACCACTTTTAAAGATTTTAAAACATACGAAGGAGGAAAAACCGATTGGTTGGGTGTTGATGATGGCACACGCCAACTACCGGCAGGTGTTCCCGGAATTGAAGAATTGCGTAACGCAAAAATGGTTGACAGGGGCCAATTGGCAAAACTATTTGAATCAAACTGGAAAATTGATGATATAAAAGCAAAACCCAACATGAGTGCGCAATATGCAATGGGTTTAAGTGACACGTTGTTTGGAAATCCGGCTGGAATGATTTTTGCCTTAAATTACGGAAGCAGCAATGGCTTTACAGATATTTACCGCCAGGAATACGAGGAACAATCAACGGAAGTAATTAAACGCGATTCATTGCATGACCAGTCTTATTCAAACAATGTTGTGTCAAGCGCCCTTATGAACTTTGCCTATAAGTTTACGGATAAAAAGGGTGTGGTTAAACATACGCTACGTTTAAATAATATTTACAGTGTAAATTCGGAGGATAAAGTAACCATACGATCGGGCGCGCGTGAGTTGGACCAAACCGAAAAACAATGGGAAAAAGGAAGCGTACGTTGGTTTACACAAAACAACATGTACAGCGGACAATTGGCAGGCAACCATGCGCTGGGTCGTGTGCGCGTTGACTGGAATGGCGGTTACAGCAATGTAAACCGTGAAATACCAAACATGCGCAGAATAATTTATCAAAAAACAGCAGAACTTGAAACCGATAGTTTACCTTATTTTGCTGTTATAGATGCAAATAATTCACGGTCGGGTGGCATCATGTTTTTTTCAAAAATGCAGGAAGAAATTTACTCGGCAAAAACGGATATTACCATTCCCTTTGATTTTACAAACAAACGTAAACTAAGCACCATGCAGTCACCCACTGCGGCTGAAACCGACAGCATTAAAAAACCTTTTATTACGTTTAACCTGGGGCTTGGTGGTTTATACCAATACCGCAACCGCTCATTTTCGGCACGTAATATTGGGTTTGACAAATATAAATTTGGAACAGGTATTAAATTTGATAATGAATTGTTGCTACTTGATGAAGCAACAATTTTTTCGGCACCATACCTGGGTCAAATGACCGACTCAACCGGGCCATACAATGGTGGATTCACCGTAAAAGAAACCACACGATCAACCGACAGCTATGTTGCCCATTCAGAGTTAAAAGCAGCCTATGGAATGATTGACATGAACATTGGCAAACGCCTTAGACTTATTACGGGTGCTCGTTTTGAAAATTACAACCAGTTTCTTGAAACCGAATTAAATGGTAAGCCGCTTATTACCGACACAACTGTTAGTGATGTTTTACCATCAGCCAACCTTATTTACAGCATTGATTTTCAAAAAAGGGATAGTTTAACACGCGGTATGAAAACATCAACCCTCATATTCAGGGGAGCTTATTTCAGAACCGTGTCGCGCCCGGAATTCAGGGAACTTGCCATTTTTAACTTTTATGACTTTGTAACCGATTTTGAATTGTACGGGAATCCAAATTTACAACGCGCATTAATTGATAATTATGACTTCAGGGTTGAATATTTTCCTTCATCAGGCCAGGTTATTTCAGGCAGCGCTTTTTACAAAAAAATAACCAACGCTACGGAATTGGCTAACCGCCCGGATGTATTGCGTACGCTTTACTACACCAATGTACCGCTTGCAACAAATGTGGGTGTAGAGCTTGAATACCGCGTGCAACTTTCGCTTTTTACCGGCCCTAAGCGCGATACACTTGATTTTGTAAAAAACACAAACTTTTTTGCAAATTTTGCTTACATAAAAAGCCAGGTGCATGTTGATGACGTGTTGGGTGCAACAAGTAATGTACGTCCGTTGCAGGGGCAGTCACCTTACCTGATTAATGCAGGTTTAACCACCTTTATTCCATGGCTAAAATTAAACACTACGGTTTCATACAACGTATTTGGACCGCGCTTATACATTGTTGGAAGCGTATCGGAACCCGATTATTGGGAAAACCCTCGTCAAATTATTGACTGGCAAATTTCACGTGAGTTTAAAAAGAAACCGATTACTAAGGATGGTAGTGAAATGACAAAAAGAGACTACAGGCGTCAACGTCAGTCATTGGTAATAAAATTCAACATGCGTGATTTGCTTGCACAAAAGCAAATTCTTTACCAGGACATAAACAAAGATGGTAAATACGATGCGATCAATGACAATACAATGGTGTCATCTCAATTTGGGCGTGTTTTTTCATTAAGCGCTGCGTTTAAATTCTAATTAATGTTTTGCGGTTTGGTTGTTACGCAAGTTGCGCAAATTGCTTTATGTTTTCTTAACAATGGGCTAAGTTGTTAATCCAGGATTAACTTACACTTATTTATTCAATAAAGGCGCTTTAAAGTGCACGCTACACCACGTGTTTACTTTTGAATTGATAAATAAAGAAACAAATACTTCAAATAATTTAATTAATCAAAACAACAAATGAAGAAGATTTACTTAACATTAGCAGCGGCCGCCTTTATGGGCACAGCCAATGCACAATTCTGGACGTATACCTCTTACAAAGGTGCATTTCCGATTACTGATGGAACCAGTGGAACAACATCAAACGACTGGACGGCTGGCTGGTGTAACTGGAACCCGGTTCTTACAGCATACGGCTCACCAACCATTACAGTTGGATCAGATATTACAGCAAACACAACCTGGACAACCGGAACCATTGTGCTGCTTCAAAACAAAGTATATGTGAAAAGTGGAGCTACACTTACCATACAACCAGGTGTAATAATTCGTGGCGAAGAGTCTTCGCAAGGCACACTTATTATAACCAAGGGTTCAAAAATAATGGCTATGGGCACACAGGCCAATCCAATTGTTTTTACCAGCGAACTTCCAAATGATGGTTCAAGGGCTGAAGGCAACTGGGGTGGATTGGTTATTTTAGGACAAGCGTTAAACAATCAACCTGGAGGAGTTGCCAATATTGAAGGTATTACTGCAAGTACTGACACTGAATATGGCGGAACAAATGATGCTGATAACTCAGGCGAACTTCATTATGTACGCATAGAATTTGCAGGCATTGCATTGGCACCAAATAAAGAAATAAACGGGTTAACATTGGGCTCGGTTGGTTCAGGAACCACCATTGACCATGTACAGGTTTCGTTTTGTGGTGACGATGGTTTTGAGTGGTTTGGTGGTACAGTTGATGCCAAATACTTAGTTTCATTCCGCAACCTTGATGATGATTTTGATTGTGATTTTGGTTTCAGGGGCAGGGTTCAATTTGCTCTTTCGGTAAAGGATAAAGATCTTTCAGATGCAGCGGGTGATTCAAATGCTTTTGAATGCGATAACGATGCCGCAGGATCAAATGCACTGCCACGTACCATGCCGGTATTTTCAAATGTAACCATAATTGGCCCGAAAGGAAACGGTTCAACCGCTTTACCAGTTGGCGAAAAATTTGAGAAATCGTTCCGTTTAAGAAGAAATTCTGCCGTTTCAATTCACAACAGCCTTTCAACCGGTTGGGAAAAGGGTCTTTCAATAGAAGGAAGTGCTGCCGAAGACAATTACAATGGAGGCACAATTGACTCAGCTTATTTCAAAAACAACATACTTTCTAATTATACAGTTAACACAGCAAAAGTAACCGCATCAGCTTCATTTTACAGCGCGTTTTTTACCGCTGACGGAAATGATACACTAACTACCATTGCTGGTATTAATTGGGTAAATGCATTTCCTGCCACCCTTGAAACCACTGGTGACTATCGTTTGAACTTAGCCACTACGGCTACAGGTGCGGTTTTTACAGGACCAAACTTTACCGGAGGCTTTGTTGGAATTGAAAATGCAGAAACAAATGAATTAAGTGATTTGGCTATTTATCCAAATCCAGCCAATGAGCAACTAAACATTGCATTTAATGTAATTGAGAATACCAATGCCGTAGTTTCAATTCTTGATGTTGCAGGTAAGGTAATTTATACCACCACTTTGAATGCAACTGGCGGAATCAACAAACATTTGGTAAACGTTGCCGGATTTAATAACGGTGTTTATTTTGTACGCGTAAATGCAGGTGAGCTTAGCTCAACCATTAAGTTTATAAAAAACTAATTGCTTTTTGACCATCTATAAAAAGCCCCGGTATGATCCGGGGCTTTTTTATTTTCACCCCATATTGTTTTCTTAACAGGCAGGTAATTCCTGGATAATAAGTCGTTCTCACTTTTACATTCGAGAAACTGAAATGTATGCGCCCGAAGTTTAAAATTAATTGGTGGTCAATAAGGACCAAAATATTTTTTATTTTCCTTTGTTTTATTGTTTTTACAACCCTGCTTGTTGGCATGAACAATTATTTTCACAGCCAAAAAGAAAAACTGAATAAGAAACTTACACGCTTAATTGAATTTGAAAAGGCTGTAAATAAAGCCGTGTATTACCAAAACCTTGTTTTTCTAAAGGACTTCAGCAACCAGGAGTTTTACGTAAAAAACAGTTCCGTCAATGAAAAAACGTATTACGCCTACTACCAGGAAGCCTTAAAACACCTGAAAAAGTCAAAAACAAAAGACTCCAAAAAAAATCAGGTGCTTGAAACTTTTTTTGACCAGACAAAATCTGAACTCGGAAAAATTGACTTTTACTTTAAACGCATTGTGTATTTGCAAAAGCTCAGGGGATTCAGGGATGAGGGCATGGAAGGCCGCATGCGTGAATACGCACATTGGATTGAACACAATATTCATACCGACACTGAAAAAAGCAGCTTATTGCAATTAAGAAGACATGAAAAGGATTACTTTTTGCGGGGCGACACCAATTATGCAGAAAAGTTAAGGCTTGAAGCCAGTGTTTTTGCATCGAATTTTAAAACCCATGATAAAAAAATGCTGCTTACCATTTCGGCTTACGCAACAACTTTTGATTCCATAAAACGTATTGATGTTTTAACAGGTGTAAAAACAGGCAGCGGCCTGAACAATATGCTTAATATTTACACCTCACAATTAAACAAAACCGTTGCCGGCCTTTATGATGCATATAAAGAACATCACAAAGAAATGCTTGCTAAAATTGACAGCCTGCGTATTTTTGCCTTTGTAGTCCTTATTTCGGTTGGCCTGTTAATAAGCATGGTTATTGCGTACTCCATTACCATAAGGCTTCGTAAACTTTCCGATTTCATGAATAAATATGTGGAAAGTAAATTTAAGATCAGGTCGCGTTTTGAGCCTGACAACAGCCAGGATGAAATTGCCGGCCTTGTTAAAAATTTCCAGGTTCTCGAAAATGAAATAACCGTACAATTTGAAAAATACAAAGTAAAAGTAGGCCTGCGCACCGAGGAAATATTGAAACAGAAGAGCGAGATTGAGAAGCAAAATGCCGTGATTGCTGAAAAAAACGAGGAACTTACCAAACAAAAAAATGTGCTGGATTTCCAAAACCACCATATTCTTGAAAGTTTAAAAGCCGCCAAAGAATTGCAAAAAGCATTTTTTCCGCATGAATTAAAACTAAAAAACCTGGTTGGCGAATATTATTTAAAGTTTGAGCCACTTGACATAGTTAGCGGTGATTTTTATTGGGCCGAGGAAACACCCAATGGATTATATATTGCTGTGGGTGATTGTACAGGTCATGGAGCACATGGAGCGTTGATGAGCATTAACGGCATTAGTCTTTTGAACCAGGCCATTTTTGATAAGGAACTGGTGCATCCACACGAAATACTGAATTACCTTTCATCACAAATTCATCACCAGTTCAAGCACGAGGATTTTTTAAAACACAGTTTTGATATAGCCATTGTTCGCATTGCCGAGGGAGAACTTTATTTTGCAGGTGCCCAACGTAATATTTTTATCATACAGGACCAAAACATGGTTGAAATTGCCGGTGACCGCAGGCCCCTTGGCTGGAAAACAAACAATGAGCTCTACACATTCAATGGTCATACCCTGCCTGTAAAACCAAATGATACCATTATAATGTATACCGATGGGTTAACCGACCAATTTGGCGGGCCTGATAAATTCAATCCAAAAAAATTCAGGAAAACCCATTTTACCGAACTGATCAATCGTTCGGCTGTGTTAAGTGCCAAAACAATTTTTGAGCTGGTAAACGAATCATTTGATACCTGGAAAAGCGATTACGATCAAACGGATGATGTGAGCTTGCTTGTATTCACATTAAAGAGCGTTGTGCGTTCATCAAAACAAAAACGCATGCAGCAAATCAAGTTATTGGATAAACAAAAAATTGTTTAAACCTGAATTAACACATGTTTATAAAACTCAACTAACACAAAATCAACGTAAATTCAATATAAATTTATTGTTAATGTTAACCTTAACTTAACATTAAGGTTTCTTTTGATTAATGTTTGGCTAACAATTTTGGCCAAAGTTAATTTAAGATGAAAAAAATCGCATTGCTCTTCTTGTTTGCATCTACATTCTCATTTGCACAGGTAACCCCGCCAACAGTTGATGAAAATCAAAAGGAGGCTGTTGTGGAAAAAAAGAAACACTGGTATGAAAATTTTTCCATTCGTGGTTATACGCAGGTTCGTTACAATCGTCTGGGTGAAAACAATCCAAAACTAAAGTGCGAGCAATGTGACAGGTCATGGGGCGAAGGTGGCGGATTTTTTATAAGGCGTATGCGTGTTATCATTAGCGGCCAGGTTTCGGAACGTGTATATATTTATATACAGCCCGATTTTGCCAGCTCGGCTTCATCAACCTCGTTGCATTTTGGACAATTACGCGATGCCTATTTTGACGTTGGTATTGATAAAAAAAATGAATTCAGGTTTCGCATTGGTCAAAGTAAAGTTCCTTATGGATTTGAGAACATGCAGTCAAGCCAAAACCGTTTACCACTTGACCGTAATGACGGCATGAACAGTGCTGTTTCCAATGAGCGCGATTTGGGCGTATTTTTTTACTGGGCGCCTGAAAAAATAAGAAAACGATTTGCTTCACTTGTAGCAGATGGTTTAAAAGGCTCTGGTGATTATGGTGTTTTTGGTATTGGTGCATACAATGGCCAAACCGCCAACAAACCCGAATTAAATGATGAACCACATGTTGTTACACGTTTAACTTATCCTTTTCAAATAGGGAAACAAATTATTGAACCATCTATACAGGCGTATCATGGTTATTACGTTATGCCTGCCGACTTACTTTCAGCCGGAGTAAAAACAAATAAAAATGCAGAGTACCTTGATCAACGCGCTGCAGCATCATTGGTTTTATATCCAAAACCTTTTGGTATACAAGCTGAGTTTAATGTTGGTAAAGGACCTGAATTTAATAAAGTACTGGATTCAATACAAGTTCAAAACCTGGAAGGCGGATATGTGACCATGTGTTACATGATAAAGGCCGGTAAACAAACCATTCTTCCTTTTACCAGATGTCATTATTATAAAGGTGGCAAAAAACATGAATTGGACGCCCGTAGTTACCGTGTTAACGAGTATGAGGCTGGTATTGAATGGCAACCATCTAAGAATTTTGAGCTGGTTGCGCAGTGGACTTACTCAATAAGAAGGTTCGAGGATTACAAAAAGCAATCTAATTTGCAGGAAGGCAGCCTTTTACGACTTCAAGCCCAGCTAAATTTTTAGTTCATAAACTTAACACTAACTTAACCTGGGCAGTCGCTCAACCAAATACAATAATTTTATTTTTGGCTCAGTTAAATCAGAAATTAAATGGCAAACATTTTTAACCTACTTGCCCCCAAGGAAAGAAAGTTCTTTCCTATGTTCGAAAAGGCTTCGGCAAACCTTGTTGAAGCTGCAAAAGTGCTGAACGAGTTAGCAAATACACCAGCTGGTGAACGCAGAACCGAATTGATTCGCAAAATTGAGGACCTTGAGCACAAAGGTGACGACATTACGCACGATATTTTTAATTATTTAAGTGCAACGTTTATTACACCGTTTGACCGTGAAGACATTCACATGTTAACTTCGGCTATGGACGATATTATTGACTTTATTCATGGCTCATCAAAACGCATTGAACTTTATAAAGTTGATCAATTAAGCAATGAACTTAAAAAACTTGCTCAATTAATTCTTGCCGGAGTAGAGGAACTGCATGTTGCTGTTACGCAATTAAAAAACCTGAAAAACACCGCAGTTATAAACGAAGCATGCGTTAAGATCAACAGTCTTGAAAATCATGCTGATGATATTTACAACAGGGCAATTGCCGATTTGTTTGAGAATGAAAAAGACCCGATCATGATCATTAAACTGAAAGAAATTTATTCGGCCCTTGAAGTTGCTACCGATAAATGTGAAGACGCTGCCAATGTAATTAAGACAATCTTAATTAAATATTCATAATATAACAATTAACATCATTACAACATGACTTTTTTAGTTGTTATCATTATACTTGCGCTGGTATTTGACTATATCAATGGATTTCACGATGCCGCCAATTCAATTGCTACTGTAGTTTCAACAAAGGTACTTACCCCGCTACAAGCCGTAATTTGGGCAGCACTTTTTAATTTTGCTGCCTTTTTCATTTTTAGTGATCATGCTGTTGCCAACACCATAAGCAAAACTGTGGTAAGCGATTACATAACGCTTAATGTTATTTTTGCAGGATTACTTGCCGCCATTGGATGGAACTTGTTAACCTGGTGGTATGGTATTCCGTCCTCATCATCACATACACTTATTGGTGGATTTGCAGGTGCTGCTTTAATGCATGCGTTTATGTCAAAAGGCGAAACGGGTTTCGGCAATGTTGTTGAAATGGACAAAATCCTTAAAACCGTTTTCTTTATCTTTCTTGCTCCCATTATTGGTATGGTTATATCCATGTTCATTACCACGGTAACTGTAATGCGCAACACCTGGATAAGAATAGCCATTATTGTCTTATCAACTGCGGTAACCTGGTTTATGTTTGACAAATTTGAACAAAACAAATTGTCCGAGAACATGGAAAAGTTCTTTAAAGTAGATAAATACAAAAAAGAACTTGCCAAGGATCCATCTAAAGAAGAAGTAAAGGAAAAGCTGGAAAAGGCCAAGAAAAATTTTGCTGATGCTAAACCTTTCCTGAAGGATTATAATTCACTGGGAGCTGAAGGTGTTGCTAAAAAAATAAGTGAAAAAGTTTCGCTAAAAGACCTTGAAGTTTCAAAACTAAAAGATGCCGTTAGCAAACTAATTAAATTTGAATACCACAAACACGAGGCTTTTTACGATGCAAAGAAAAAACCTTATGTTGATTCCCTTGCAGCTAAACTTGACGAAATCAAACCCATGCTTAAACAGTTCCATGACATTGGTCCTGCAAAGCTGGCACAACAGGTAGGACCCGTTTTTCTTCTTCGACCTGATGAAATAAAAAAGCTGGAAAAAGATTTTGATATTGATATTAATAAAGATCTTGAGAAGGAAATTAAAAAGGCCGATAATTCCATATTAATGTGGGGAATTATTTTTGTAATTGCCATATTTGTTTGCACATACATATATGTTGAGAAAATAAAAGATCCCAATGCATCACGCATGGCTAAAATGTTCAAACGCCTTCAGTTATTATCATCAGCTGCATTTAGTATTGGACACGGTGGTAACGATGCGCAAAAAGTAATGGGTATTATTGCCGCTGCTTTGATTGCGAACGGCACAATTACAGATATTAAAAACATGCCTGACTGGGTGCCATTGGCCTGTTATTCGGCAATTGCATTGGGTACCTTAAGTGGTGGGTGGAAAATCATTAAAACAATGGGAACAAAAATCACCAAGGTAAGCCCGCTCGAAGGCGTTACTGCCGAAACTTCGGGTGCCATGACCTTGTTTATGACCGAACAAATGGGAATTCCCGTAAGTACAACCCATACCATTACAGGATCAATCATTGGTGTTGGAGCAACTAAACGTATGAGCGCTGTACGTTGGGGTGTTACCGTGAATTTATTGTTTGCCTGGATTCTTACCATACCTATTTCAGCATTGGCAGGCGCTATATTTTACTGGATAACGAGTTTGTTTATATAAATGTGAGTCATGACGAAGCAAAGCTTGTCATGATGCTGACCCGATGTATTTAGTTGCGGTCGTCAGCATTTGGAGATATACGTATTGAGACAATAAAAAAAACCGGGATGTTCCCGGTTTTTTTTATTTTTTTAAACTGCGTTTGATTAACTTACAAACTTATACCCTACTCCTTTAATTGTTTTGATGAAACGCGAACCAATGATTTCACGGATATTTTTAATATGTACATCAACCGTGCGCGAGTTTACTCCCGAACCTTTGTTAATCCATATTTCTTCTTTGATCCTGTCACGGTTGTATACCTTTCCCTTATTATTAAACAACAAGGAAAGGATTTCGAATTCCTTTCGGGGTAAACTTATTTCCCTTCCTTTATATTCAACAAGAAATTTATCCCGGTTTATATGTAATTCGTTATTCTTAACCAATGCAGTATTGCCATCAATTCTTCGCAAAATGCTTTTGAGTTTTGCCTGGACCAGGCGTTTGTTCACCGGTTTTACGAAATAATCATCGGCACCGGCTTCAAATGCAATAACCTGTATATAAGCATCGGTTTTTTCAGAAACCATTACCAGGCCTACCTTTGTAAAATCCTTATTCTTTCTCAATTCATGGCAAAACTCAATGCCGTCTCCATCAGCCAGGTCAATTTCCGAAATAATGAGTTGAGGAGGGGTTTTGGCAATAATTTCACGTGCTTTTTCAAGTGTTGAGGCCTGTACCAGCTTTAAGCCCAGCGCATCACAAATATTGGCCATTTCCTCAACAAGAGCAAGGTTATTATCAATGTATAGGGCAATCTTCACACTTAATTTTTTTGTTAAATTAGTTACCTTGAATAAAGTTTACCTTAAATACGGTTTAACGAACTGTTAACAAAAAGCAACATTAATTTTAACTTTGCTGAATGATTAAGTACAACCCAAAAATATGGCTATCGCATATTTTTAAATTCTATAAAAGCGATACTTTAAAAATTCTGGCTCCCGAAATTTTACTCATGGGGGTTTACACTACCGTCATTTGTTTGGTGGAGATGAATTATTCCGATGACCTCACACCTTTTAAAAATGCCATTGCCATGCACACCATGGTTGGTTTTGTGTTGAGCTTATTGCTGGTTTTTCGAACAAATACAGCTTATGATCGCTGGTGGGAAGGGCGCAAACTATGGGGCCAACTGGTAAACACATCGCGAAATTCGGCCGTTAAATGCCAATACATTGTAAAAGACATTGAGGCAAGGGAAAAATTACAAAAACTCATTACAGCTTTTCCCATTGTATTGAAAGACCATTTGCTGAATAAAATTGGAGATGAATATACGATCGAAAATGTTGCTATCAACGATTCGCGCATACACCACCCTTCGGTAATTGTAACTAAAATATATACCATTCTTAAGGCTCAGGCCGACACCAACAAAATAACACCTGAAGAGTTTTTAATGCTGGACAGGGAATTTTCACAACTGTTGGAAATTGCTGGCGCTTGTGAACGCATTAAAAACACCCCCATTCCTTTTTCATATAGTATTTTTATCAAGAAATTTATTTTCATTTACTGTTTTACTCTTCCCATTGGACTGGTACCGGATTTCTCATATTGGTCAATTCCTTTCAGCATGTTTATTTTTTATGTGCTTGTTTCCATTGAAATTCTGGCTGAAGAGGTTGAAGATCCTTTTGGCGATGATGAAAATGATTTACCTATGGAGGAATTTGCAAACCGCATAAAAAATAACGTAAACGATATTATGAAATAACTCGTTGTTTAATGTGTTAAAACACTGCTATTCAATTAAATATAATTTAACGCAAACTTAACATTGGATAAATTGATTTTCCTCGCTGTTCATGTATCTTGTACAAAGAAACGAAAAGTGTTTTGGAATTATTAATTCTCGTTCTCGGATCATTGGGGCTTTTCATGTACGGCATGAAAACGCTAAGCTCAGGCCTGCAAAAAGCAGCAGGTGAAAACCTGCGTTCGCTCATTAACCGCGTAGCCTATAATGATTTTAGCGGTGTAATGACAGGAACATTACTCACCCTACTTGTTCAATCGTCAACCGCTACAAGTGTATTGTTTGTGGGCCTTGCCAATGCCGGTTTAATTAATCTACGCCAATCCATTACCCTTATTATGGGTGCTAATATTGGCACCGCTATAAAAGCACTGGTAATTGCTTATTCAGGAGTTAATTTAAACCTCGAGTCACTGGCACTTATTATTGCTGCTGTTGCACTTCCCATTTTATTTTCACAACGAAATAATTTACGATCAATTTCCGACATACTGTTAGGAATGGCCATTATGTTCCTCTCATTGGGCGTAATTACAAAATCACTTGATAACCTTGACCAAAATCAGGCACTAACCGACTTGCTTTCTTATGCTTCAGGAATGGGCTATGGTGGTATTTTAATTGCCCTAGCAACCGGAATGGTGCTTACAATGATTGTTCAATCATCAAGCGCTATGATGACGCTAACAATTGTATTGAGTGGAAAAGGAATCCTGTCATTTGAAATGGCTGCGGCTATGATTGTTGGTGAAAACATTGG
The DNA here is from genome assembly GCA_035299065.1 of Flavobacteriales bacterium. Taxonomy (GTDB): domain Bacteria; phylum Bacteroidota; class Bacteroidia; order Flavobacteriales_D; family UBA2798; genus DASPJQ01. The sequence continues at coordinate 70,953 of DATGXI010000120.1, read as the reverse complement.
CACAACCATAACGGCCAACCTTGCTGCGGTTGTTGCCAACAGGAATGCAAAACGCGTAGCCTTGTGGCACACATTGTTCAATGTTTTTGGGGCTATCATTGTCATGGCATTGTTTTACCCGATTTTAGATGCGCTTGACCAATTTGTAAGTGGTGCAACCAACCATGGTAGCCCATACAAAGACAATGAAGCCCGCACGTATGCATTGGCGTTCTTTCATGTTGGCTTTAACATTGCAAGTGTGCTGATTTTTGTTTGGTTTACCCCACAAACTGAAAACCTGCTGAATAAATTAATTCGCGATAAAGAAGAAGACAAAAACGTTGATGGATTCAATTTACAGTACATTCAATCAGGCATAATACGCTCACCAGAACTGGACATGCTGGAAGTAAAAAAATCATTGGACCATTTTGCCAGAATAAATCAGCAAATGTTTAAGGCAAGCGAAACCTTGCTAACCCGCAATAACGACACCCAGTTCCAGGAAAATCTGGAAAAAATTCATGAATGGGAAAATTATACCGACACCCTTGACCATGACATAACCGAATTCCTGAATAAGGTAACTGAAAACGATATAAGTAAAACAACTGGTAAAACCGCGCGTGCGTATTTGAGCACCACCAATGAAATGGAGCGGATGGCTGACAGCATATACCAGGTATCAAAAATTTACGAACGTAAGTTACAGCGCAGCATATGGTTCAACAATGAGCAACGCGAAGGAATAAAAAAATTAATGGCAAAAATAAACCTGCTTATGCAGGACATGAATGATCTTTTACAAACCGGCAAATTTGAGAGCCGAAGTGCTTATGAAGACCGAAAAGCCAACTTGTTTTTTATGCATGATGAATTAAAAGAAAAACAATTGGAAAGTGTTGAAAATCCCGACTTCAATGTACGCAGTGGATCGGTGTTTATGGATTTGCTTGCGTTGTATCAACGCATTGGTGAACAAATCGGAAATGTTTGTGAGAATTTCAGGGACTAATCTGACAATGATTAACCTTTAGGCCTTACAACGCCAAAAAACGTCCCAACAATTTTTCTCCTGCCACACCGCTCTTTTCAGGATGAAACTGCATTCCAAAAAAATTATCACGTTCTAAAGCAGCACTAAATTTTTGTCCATAATCACATGTTGCAACGGTGTAGCTATTTTCAGGAACAAAATAACTATGTACAAAATAAACACTTGCATTTTCGAAATCACTGTTAAAAATTTTACCATTTGTATTATGAAGGGTATTCCAACCTACATGGGGTATTTTTAACTCGCTTGAATTAAATAATTTTACCGGCACATCAAATACACCTACACAATCCGTATCCCCTTCTTCACTATGGCTGCACAACAATTGCATGCCCAGGCATATTCCTAAAAGCGGCTTATTGCATTCCAGGATAAACCGGTCCAGGTTTCGCTCACGCAAACGCGCCATAGCCGGCTTAGCATGACCAACACCCGGGAAAATGATTTTATCGCAGGCATTTAATTCATCAACATTTGCCGACAATTTTGCTGAATACCCCAAGCGCTGCAATGCAAACTGCACTGACTGGACGTTTCCTGCGCCATAATCAAGAATACCTACTTTCATTTTACAAACAAAAAAAATCGTTTAAAAAAGTATTCACCATCATAAAACGCCTTTTGTTGAAGGAAGATCAGAATTTGCATCGTCTCTGTGTTTGGCCATTTTTAGTGCTTTAGCAAATGCCTTAAAAATTGCTTCTATTTTATGATGTTCATTTTCTCCGGTTGCTTTAATATTTACGTTCATAAGCGCATTATCGCTTAATGATTTAAAAAAGTGCATAAACATTTCAGTTGGCATTTCTCCAACTTTTTCACGTTTAAATTCAGCTTCCCAAACCAACCAGGGCCTTCCGGCAAAATCCAAACTTACATGCGCTTCGCAATCGTCCATGGGCAGGCAAAAACCATAACGTTCAATTCCTCTCTTATCACCAATGGCTTCTTTTATGGCACTACCTAAAGCCAAAGCCGTATCTTCAATGGTGTGATGTTCGTCAATGTGCAAATCACCGCTTACATTTATCCTCAAATCGGTTTGCGAATGTTTACCTAACTGTTCAAGCATGTGATCAAAAAAGCCAATACCGGTTGAAATGGTACACTTCCCGTCACCATCCAGGTTTATATCAACGCTTATGTTGGTTTCATTTGTTTTACGGTCAATTCTGGCTTTCCTTTGTGGCGATTTTAAAAAAGCGTAAATTTCTTTCCAATCCTCAGTTTGTATACCTATTGCATTTTTTATACGATCTTCTACCAGATCGGCCTCGTCTTTTGCTGTAAGTTGTCCTGAAGTATTTAACCAAATAGCCTTACAGCCTAAGTTTGCGGCCAGTTTCACATCCGTTAGCCTGTCGCCAATTACAAATGATTTTTTTAAATCATACTCACCATTCATATAACCAGTGAGCATGGCTGTTCCCGGTTTTCGCGTTGGTAAATTGTCTTTCGGAAAACTTTTGTCAATATGCACATCGGCAAATTTTACGCCTACCGAAGCAAAGGTGTTCAACACATGCTTTTGAATGGGTTCAAATACTTCCAATGGATAGCCTTCAGTTCCCAGCCCATCCTGGTTGGTAACCATTACCAATTCGTATCCGGTTTCATGGGCTATTTTAGATAACCAATACAAACAACCGGGATAAAATTCCAATTTGTCCCAGGCGTCAACCTGGCAGGTTACAGGTGGCTCCAGGATCATGGTACCATCGCGGTCAATAAATAACACCTTTTTCATTTTACAATTAATCCGTTTAATGCTTCAATTAATTTTTGATTCTCATCAGCCGTACCAACAGTTATACGCAAACAATTATCGCACAATTCAACATTGGAGCGATTACGCACAACAATTCCTTTTTCCAGCAGTGCTTTATACAAACCAGTTGCATCGTTAAATTTAGCCAGCAAAAAGTTGGCATCGCTTGGATAAACTGTTACTGCCAGCTTGTTTTCAGCGAGGGATTTTGCTAATTTATCGCGTTCGATTACCGTTGTTTTGATTTGTTCATTCACCTTTGCAATGTTTTGCACCGCCTGTATGGCAATTTCCTGTGTAGGTTCACTAATGTTATAAGGCGGCTTTACATTGTTCATCAAATCAACAATAACGGTTGTGCTGAAGGCCATACCCAGCCGTATTCCCGCAAGGCCCCAGGCTTTTGAAAATGTTTGCAGTACAACCAGGTTTTCGTATTCAGTTAACAACTGTATATAGGAACGTTGCCGAGAATAATTAATATAGGCTTCGTCAATTACAACAATACCTTTAAAATTATTCAGGATAAATTCGACATCATCAAAATGCATCACGTTTCCGGTGGGATTATTTGGCGTACAAATAAAAAGCAATTTGGTTTGGTCCGTTATTGCTTTCATTATTTCAGGAACATTTAGCTGAAATTCGCTGGTTAAATTAACCGTAATTGTTTTTACGTTATTGATGTCGGCCGATACCTTATACATACCGTAAGTAGGCGGACAAATCAAAACACTATCAGTACCTGGCTCACAAAAAATACGCAACAACACATCAATGGCCTCATCGCTGCCATTGCCCAAAAAAATATGTGGCGAGGGAACTCCTTTTATTTTGCTTATTTCGGCTTTTAACTTTTCCTGCAAGGGATCAGGGTACCGGTTATAGTTTTTTGTGTAGGGCGACCCAAACGCGTTTTCATTTGCATCAAGATACACCTGTGCCTGGCCTTTAAACTCATCGCGGGCACTTGAATACGGTTTCAGTTTTAATATGGAAGGACGAACCAAATCAGTAATTTCCATGTCAATCGTTTTTATTTAATTTTTTTAAGCGTACCGTTACTGCGTTTTTATGTGCACGCAATCCTTCAGCTTCAGCCATGATTTCAATACTTGGGCCCAATGACTGTAATCCTTTTGGTGAGATACGCTGAAAAGTGATTTTTTTCACAAAACTGTCCAGTGAAACACCGCTGTATGCTTTAGCATAACCACTGGTTGGCAATGTATGGTTTGTACCTGAAGCATAATCACCAGCGCTTTCAGGAGTATAGTGCCCTAAAAACACCGAACCGGCATTCACAATTTCATCAATATAATCACCTTCATCCAATACCGAAACAATTAAGTGTTCGGGTGCATAAAAATTTATGAGTTCAACGGCTGTTTTTTTATCGGGCACCAAAATAATGCGTGAGTTTTGCAAAGCCGCTGTTGCTGTTACCACCCGTGGTAATTCTTTCAATTGTTCAGTAATTGCCTCTGTTACTTTTTTAGCAAACGCTTCGCTAAAAGTAACCAATATAACCTGGCTGTCGGCACCGTGTTCAGCCTGCGACAATAAATCAGCCGCTACAAAATCTGCGTCTGCCGAATCATCAGCCAATACCAACACTTCTGAAGGGCCAGCCGGCATATCAATGGCCACACCCTTGAGCAAACTATACCGTTTGGCTGCAGTTACGTATTGATTTCCGGGCCCAAATATTTTGTGCACTTTCGGAATGCTTTCTGTTCCAAATGTCATAGCCGCTACAGCTTGTATGCCTCCTGTTTTAAATACTTTTGTGACACCTGATATTTGCGCTGCATACAATATGGCAGGATTAATTTTTCCGTCAGTATCAGGTGGACTGCAAATCACAATTTCTTTGCAACCTGCAAGTTTGGCCGGTATGGCAAGCATGAGTACAGTTGAAAACAAGGGTGCTGTTCCCCCGGGAATATACAATCCTACACTTTCAATGGCAATGCTTTCACGCCAGCAGGTAACACCCGGAACGGTGTCAATCATTTTCACCTCGTCACGTTGCGATGCATGAAATTTTTCAATATTGTTTTTAGCAATTTCCATCGCATTTTTCAAATTCTTTGCCACCAGCTTCTCAGCCTCTTCAAATTCGGCAACACTGACTTTTAAATCAGTTATGTCAACTTTGTCAAACTGCTTCGTGTTTTTTTTCACTGCACGGTCACCCAGTGATTTTACTTCGTCAAAAACAATTTGCACCGTTTTATCCAACTGCTGTAAGTCAAGCGTTGGTCGCGCCAGAATTTTTGGCCATTCTTTTTTATCGGGATTGGTGTATACTTGCATTTGGGTTAGTAGGTTAAATAGTTATCAGTTTACAGTTAGTTGTTTAGTTAGTTGGCCTGGTGGCTGGTACATTTACTAATTTTCACGTCTGTTAATTTACTCATTAAAGTACCATTTTTTCAATAGGCACAATCAAAATTCCCTCGGCACCAACATCTTTTAACTTATCAATCACTGTCCAAAAATCGTCTTCGCTAATAACCGAGTGCAATGAGCTCCAGCCTTCAAGGGCCAACGGTAAAATGGTAGGACTTTTCATGCCGGGCAATACATTTTTAACAGCTTCAATCTTATTGGTTGGAATATTCAATAAAACATACTTGAATTTTTTAGCCTTGTTTACTGCACGGATGCGAAACAATAATTTTTCAAGAATATCTTTTTTGCTTGTTGTCAAGCTCCCGCTTATCAATACGGCTTCTGAATTAAACACCAATTCAGCTTCCTTTAATCCATTTGTCAATAACGTACTTCCTGAACTAACAATGTCACACACCGCATCGGCAAGGCCAATACCCGTTGCAATTTCAACCGATCCGCTTATTTCTTCAATGGTTGCATTTACTTTATGCTTTTGCAAAAACTGTGTCAATAATTTAGGGTACGATGTGGCAATGCGCTTGCCTTCTAAAAATGAAATACCTCCAAATTCGGCTGCACGTGGCACGGCAATGCTCAACCTGCATTTTCCAAAACCCAGGCGTTCGGTAATTTCAACCTGTTTCGATTTTTCCACCACTACGTTTTCGCCAAGTATTCCAATATCGGCCACTCCGTCCTGCACGTATTGTGGAATATCATCGTCACGCAGGAATAAAATTTCCAGTGGAAAATTACTTACGCTTGCAATAAGCTTATTACCCACTGCTGAAAACGACATGCCGCATTGTTTGAGCATTTCCACCGAATCATCGTGGAGCCGTCCTGATTTTTGAATTGCTATTTTTAGTTTTTCCATACACTAATTTTCATTTTTTTTCGCTACAGATAACGCAGATTCTCACATATAAAACAATCATCATAATTGTCTACCTAAGGATCTAACGGTTTATTATTTGTTCTTTATGCATCTGTGTTTATCAGTGCTATCTGTGGCTCATTTTATTATCTTTTTTGCATAAAAAAACCCTCACAATGGAGGGCTTTTCTATATCATTATATAATATACCATCTCCATTTACCTTGCAGGCATATGGTGGTGATGTTTTACGGCAATCATTAATTTCATTGGCACAAAGATATTATAAAATCCAAACTCTAAAATCTAAAATCTAAAATTATTCTAAACGCCTCAGTCTCTACCCTTTTATTGCCCTTGTCATGACCCGCTTGCCCGGTGGTCCCGGCAATTCCTCCACCTCAAACCCTGCGGTTTTCAGGTTTCGTTTGAACTCGCCCTGGGCGCAATAGGTAACCAATATGCCTCCCTGTTTAAGTATGCCATAACATTTTTGCATGCATTCCTGTGTCCATAATTCAGGTTGTACCTTAGGACCAAAAGCATCGTAATAAACAAGGTCAAAAAAAGTCACAGGCAATTCGGCTTTTAAAAATGCTGTGTGTTCCTTTCGCAATAAAAATCCTGGTGAAATATTTTTCCAAACACCAAATGGCGCATCAATCAATGAATGGTACAAATCCTTTTCATGTCCTAGACCTTCATATTTCATTTGCTTTAACAGATCTACTTCAACAGGAAAAGCTTCAACGCTGTAATAAGCCATCATCACGTCTTTCGGTTTATGTACGCAGGTCAACAAGGTATTTAAACCCGTTCCAAATCCCATTTCAAATACGTTTACACTTGTTTTTCCTTCAGCTACCTTTTTCAAACCATGTTGAATGAACACATGCATGCTTTCCTGCACGGCTCCGTTAACCGAATGATACGTTTCCTGCCGATTTTCGTCCGTTAATGTATTACTTCCGTCAAGTGTAGGTGTTATTTTTAGCATTGTTGATGCGGTATGTTTTACAAAAGTAACGGTAATTACGACAAAACCAACGGTCTTTTTTCAGGGTAAAAACACCTTAAACCCTGGCATAGCCCTAAAACATTTAGTATGCATGCAGCGTATTTATACCAACAATTGAAATTACTCACTTAAAACACACAAGTCATGGACAAGAGCTTAGTTTACGCAATAAGTGTCATGTTTTTTTTCACCTTAGTTGCACTGGTAGTTTCCTGGTTTGGTTTGCTACCATTAAATTCATAGAAATTAAAATTACTTAAATAATATAGTCATGGATAAGAGTTTGGTTTACGCGCTGGGAGTATTGGGTTTCTTTCTCCTTGTCGCTTTAGTGGTAACCTGATCCCTTAAGGTTAACACTTAATTGGTTTGATTGCACGTCCCGGGTTTGATTGCTTCTCCCGGGACGTTTTCGTTATAACACATTCAATCAAAGAAGCTGATGACAAAAAATTTTCATGATAATCTTTGATTTGAAATAACCGGAGAAAAAGAATAGAACACGGAATGACACTGATTATAGACAGAAACGCTGGATCTGACCAGCAATCACTATTTGATATTAAACGTTGCGATCGTTGCGTCTTTGCGCGAAAAATAATGGTAAGGGTAACGGAGAACAAACAGCGAATAACGTTTACCTGGAATCGGTACGTTTATAAATATACACCTGCATACCTATAATAATAGTACCCACCAGTAAATGTAAAGGTTGGGCAAATTGAGGCATGCCCGCGTAATTAAGCAGCATACCCAACCCAACTTCAACCAGCATCAATAAAAACACAATGTTTAAAAGCGGAGTTCCATACCTGTTTTTACCGCTCACATACATTAGCAACAGGGTTACCACTAACAAGGCAATGGAAAGTGAACGGTGAATAAAAAACATGTTGCCATTATTCATGACCCAGTAAATCCAGTTACTCCTGTACGCTTCACCCATGCTCTCAGAAAAAACGTCAACCTGTTGCCTCACCTGTGTACCAAAAACAATTTGAGTGAGGGTGAGAATAACGGACAAGAACAAAAAGAACCTGAACCCGCGGCTGACGTTTATTCTGAAACGTGGACGTACTACTTTGGTAATTAAACTAACCTGGTTCATCACCAATATCACAGCCAACATCATGTGTACTGTAATTATCCAGGGCATTAAATTGGTTGCAACCACTATAGCTCCAAACCAAGCCGTAACAACAATCAGAATTAAGTTGAGTAACGACAACCAAAACCAGGTTGAATTGGTTTTGTAAAAACGCACGGCATAAACAACACCTATTAAAACAAATAAACCGGCTAGTGCTCCTATTAACCGGTTTACATATTCAGTCCATGTTTTTTTGGCATTAAATTCTTCTTCTTTCAGCAACGACTTGTCTTCCCGTAATTGTTTTGCCTGCTCATCCATTCCAAAAAAATCAAGCAGCCTGGCAAACCGTTCAATTTTTTTTGCCCTCTTTTCTGAATAAATTTTTTGATAATCGACTGGCAACTGGTCAACGCCGGTGGGGGGTATCCATTTTCCAAAACATTTTGGCCAGTCAGGGCAACCCATTCCTGATCCGCTCATGCGTACTACGCTTCCCGCCAGTATTACCAGGTAAAGCATAACCAGGGTTAATCGAACTATTTGCGCATACTTTCGCTCCATGCTACGGGTTATTAAAGTACCTTTTATTTAAACCATCCTAAAATGGGTACCCCAAGGTTTTAAACAACAAAAATTTAATTACATCCATAAAACTCTTTGATTCACGTAATTTCAGCTAACTTTAGCCATCCTTAACGTTCTAAGCATATTATGGTTAAAAAAATCTTATGCCTTTTTGCTTTGTGCACAACGCTTTGTGCAAACGCACAGTACACCCGTAAAGCAGGTAATTTTGAACTCGGTATGCGCAACACCGTTAGTTTATTTGGCAACAACAACACCTCTGGTTTTGGTACAGGTGGCCAGTTTCGCATAATGCTTGCCAAAAAAATAAATACCGAGTGGTTTGCTGATTATATACAAACCGATTTATACAATTTGGGAAAACGAACCGATGCTCACATTGGCTGGAGCGTTATGTTTTATATAATGGATGAACCCAAAAAACTTGATCCTTATTTTATTGCTGGTCATTGTTTTGATTATACCCGTGTAAATGTGTACCACACCCTTACCGAACCAGGTATAACCGTAAAATCACGCTGGAGTTCGGCCGCGCAGGCCGGTATTGGTTGTCATTATTATATTGGTGAGCGCTTTAACCTAACCCTGGCAACGCAATATATGTTGCATTTGGGTAACGACATTCATGTGGAATTGGAAAATGAAAATGGTGGTGAAGTTCTGCATGTTGAACAGGAAAGCACAAACAACAAGCTAACGTTTGAGGGACACATGCTTACAACACTTAGTTTAAACTTCCGAATTGGTCAGTTATGGGGCGCAAATTAATTTACACACTAACCCTTTTGGCCTATACGCAATTTACAAAGGCCCAGGAAACAACACCTGCTTATGAAACAGGTAACGCCTTTAATTATAAGGGCATTTTAAGCGCCCAGGCAACACTGGCAACGGGTTATAATACGGCTTTCAGGTCCATCAATTATTTTTTGCATGGTAACCTTGAATACCAATTGGATCAGCGCATTTCAGTGCGTAGTGACATTTATTATTTCCTTAACAGCAAAACCCCGTCTGACAATGTTGAGCCCTTTGCGTACCAGCACGGTTTATTTACCGGTGCTCAATACCATTTTTTAAAAGGCAAACTTGATTGGTATGCCGGCATACAACCAGGATTAATTTTCGGGCTCAGGCAGTATGACCAGTTAATGATGGTTGATGGCTCGGCAAATCCCCTTGAATCACCCAAAAAAAATGTTGCCGCCTGCTTTTCTTTTAACACCGGCATAAATTATTATGCCTCTAAATTTTTCTACCTGTTTTTACACGCTAGGCACAATACCGGCTGGTTTTCAGACAATTACTCAGTAGCTTCGCTTAATGAATTCCGGGGTTCCTTTGGCCTTGGCTTCTACTTAAGGGTATGGAAACCAAAGTAACCCATGGTATTTGCCGGATAAAAAATTTTCTTACTTTAGTACGCAAACAAAACAATTATGGGACACGACAAGCATGATGACCACCACCACGTTGATGATTTAAGCGGCTTTAGTATATTTCGCGTTATATGGCCTGCAGCACTTTTATTTTTGCTGATTTTTGTAACACGCAATTGTTGTTGCAGCAGTACATGTTGTGGTGACACATGTGAAAAGCCTGGGGCAAAAACCGAAATGCATAAAGATGCACATGGCAGTGCTGAGCACGGTCATGAAGAAGGTGCACATCACTAGTAAATTCAAGATTTAAAATTTAAGGTTCAGATCTCTGATTTGATTTCTGGTATCCTGTTTCATATTTAAAAATCCCGGTTAATACAATCGGGATTTTTTGTTTTATCAGGCTGCCTGCACTTAAATAAACATACGCCAGGTAAATAAATGTTGCTGTTAAGTGCACCGCGCTATTCACTGCAAGTCCTCGCCTTAAATTTAAGTGGTTTCCTGAGGCACCAAGGACCTCACTCAAATTTAAGGCTCCGGGCTTTCCGTTTCTATCGCTGGCAGATTTTTTGGGTTCCCACGCCCTAAAAGAAAAAAACCTGTGATAAAAATACCACAGGCATTCAACTTATTTTTTATGTCTTGCAGTGTGTAGTTCTATTTACATCTTCACTATTTCCACCCTGCGGTTTTTTGCTTTCCCATCTTCACTTCCATTATCGGCAAGTGGTTTATTTTGACCATAGCCTTTTGCAACCATGCGTGCTTTATCAATGCCTTTTGCAACCAACGCATTCATTAACGCCTTTGCCCGGCTTTCTGAAAGCACCTGGTTTGCATTGGGATTTCCTTCGTTATCGGTATGCCCTTCAATACTCACTTTAAGTGATGCATTACTCTTCAGCATTTCGTAAACCTGATCAACTACAGTTTGTGATTCTGATTTAATTTCCGATTTTCCCGTTTCAAAATTAATGTAAAGCGCAACCGAACCATTGGCATTTATTTTTTCAAACATTTCTTTGGCCGATACGTCCTGGGACATGCCTTCCATTTCAATTACGTATAACGTATACGCACCTACCTCACCACTTATTTGCGGTTCATACATGTTGCGTACTATTACTTTGTACGTTTTACCGTCTTTTCCCATCTTATAGGTACCGGTCATGGGTCCACCACCAATTTCATCCAGGCCACTGTAAATTTTTGATCCGCCATTTGCTTTAATGGCATTCTCGTAATTTTTTACAATCTGCAATCCACTGGGCATTTTTTGACCACTTTCGGTATTAAACGTATAAACAATGGTTGTTATATTGCCCTCTACCGATTCTTTTTTGTCACCGGCACCAGTTTGCAAATCAACAGCATTGTAATTCGCGGTGCATTCACTAATATAAAAATTTGGCATGCGGGTAAAAAACTGATGGTCTTTACATCCTTCAGCATCTTCCTGCGCATAAACTCCGGTAGCAAATAAACTAAGCGATAACAAATACAAAATTCGTTTTGTCTTCATAAATAAATTTTTGTGAAAGTTAAAATTACTGATTTTTTTTAACTAAAAATGCGGGAGGACCTGTGCGTGCTCAAAATCCAACCCGCATTTTCGTTAAAAGGTTCTTTTAATATATAACGTAACCGGCTGTTTCAATTGTTTTTGCTGCGTTGGCATTTACCTCAAGCGTTACCATCATAAATTTTTCGCCATTTGTATCGTAATGGGTCATTTCCATCATAAATCCTTGCGGATATTCGCTGCTGCCCATTTGCGCTCCCATTTTTTTGTCATTCTTTGCATACATACCCATTGTTTTTGAAAGGTCAATGGCTACTTCGTTGGTTACCCACATCTCCGTTTTTTCACCCTTTTCGTTAACGGATGTCCACTCTTCACAATTGTAACCTAAAAGTGTTTTGGTGCGTCCTGTTTTTGTAACCGTTGGTTTTTTTTCACTTGAGCTGTTTTGTGAGCTGCTGGCGGCATCAACTTTTCGTACCATGGCAATTTTTTGCCCGTCATTTTCCATAAGTGTCACCATTTGCTCCTTGTCAGCTTCACTAATACTAAACGCAATTTTCTTATTTTCTTTTTTGTCAATCATTTCAATGCCCGTATAAGGCTCGTCACTTATTTGCCAGCGCATTTGTGCTACTTTATCACTTTCAAGATTTCCTTTTTTATCATATGAGCGCATTTCCATCAACACATTTGATTTAAAGGTATACGTTGGTCGTATCTCTTTTTTTCCGCCCATATTAAACCCTGGAAAACCCTGGTTACCTCCATTTGTAGTATTGGTGTTGTTTTGTGTACCCTGGCTCCCGGCATTCGCATCGGTTGTGTTGCCATTGGTAGTTGAATTTGTGTTTCCACTGGTGTTTTCAGTTGTAGTTGTTTTACCCTTCAACTTTTCACCAACCTTGTCTTTCAATACACCTTTTAATTGTGCAGTTGAACTTAAGCACGCAAGTACAAAAAATGGTAGAATAATTTTCTTCATAATTTTTTCATTTAATTTTTAGCCTTTTAACACCACAAAATTAAAGCCATTGCGGTGGTTGGCAAAACCATTTTTTTGTATATTGTGACATAACATTGGTTATGGCAAAAAACATTAAATTACATGATATTGAGCAAATTATCACTTTAAAAAAAGGGACAAGTGTGGATAAAGTGACTATTACTCAAAACAAGAAAAATCAACATTTTTTCACAAAAAGTGCACCAAAAAAAACGTCTCCTTCAACCGTAAATGACCGCAACCGCGCCCGTATTTCATTCAATAAACTTCAAACAAAAATTGCAATTGAAGGTTTTTTACGCCAAAAAGAATGGCACGCCTATTTTTACCTGAGTGAACTGTTGCAACGCAATGCTTTTGATTTATTTGACAAGGACATTAAAAAGTATATCAAACGCTTTACCACCCATGAAGATTATGCCACACTGCTTCTGTTAAAAGACCTGGAACTTGAGCGCAAAATTATGGAAGGATCGGTTGTAAAGGAAACCGTTCATGACATCAACCTTATTTTACTGCAACAGTTAAAATTTTCAGAAGCCGCTGCCGAAAACCTTGTTTGGCGCTACAAATACTATGGCGCTTTTATGCGCAACATTCATCCCGGCATACATATTGTGCAGTCAAACACCAAAAAACCTTCGGGTATCTGGCAAAAAATTTACCACTTGCGTGCGCGTGTACAGGAAACAAAAAACATTGATGAAAAAATTCAAGCCCTCCTCGAAATTTATAAACTCACACACAAATCCACCGCACATAACCTCAGGCGCGAGTATGTTGCCGCATGCAATAATCTGGCAACATTTTATATGATTTCAGGCAATTTTTCAGGCGCACTTACCTATTACAACCAGGCACTCACACTTAAACAATACATACGGCCTGCCCTTTATTATACCTTGCAATACAATTTCGTGGGACTTTGCCTGCGTAACCTCCAGTTTCAGCTTGCATATCAGTCAATGCTAAAAGTTGACAGCGCCATACAACAGCTACCTGCTATTGCATTTAAATGGCAATTGCTAAAAAGCATGTGTTTTGCATTTGCCGGTAAGGAAAAAGAAATAAAAAACATTTTGCCTGCAAGCCCAAATAAAAAAAATTCAGCCGACTACATCTATTTCTACGTCATATGGGCCATTTACTTCAGTCACTCAGCCAAATCTGAAACCGCGGTTCAAATGCTGGAAACAGCACAAAACCTGTGTAAGCGGCACAATGGTGAAAAAAGCATGTTGGTTTTTGTTACGCTCCTGCGCAAATACCACCGTTTTAACGAAGATTTTACACCAAAAAAATCGGCACAAAAAACCCTTGAGCTCTTAAAAAAAGTGGATATGCAGGAATTATCAAGCGGAAACATTTTACCTTTGGTTTGGCTAAATAAATTTTTAAGCAATACACTATGATTGAATACAAATTCTCGGCACCAACAGCACACCAGCACCTACTTGACGTTGAAATACGTTTTAACAGTATTCAAGAACAGCACGAATTTGTGTTGCAACTACCCGCATGGCGTCCCGGCCGTTATGAATTGGGAAACTTTGCCAAAAACATTCAAAAATTCAGGGTAACAAACGCCAAAGGCAATGCACTTGAATACCAAAAAGCAACAAAAGACACGTGGAAAGTTTTTACCGATGGCCAGGAATCAATCATTGTTTCATACACGTATTACGCAGCCGACCTCAATGCGGGCTCAACCTTTGTTGACACCAACCAGATTTATGTGAACCCGGTAAATTGCTGCATGTATAATCCCAATCGCATTAACGAAGAAATTTCACTGGCCCTTGACATTCCGGATAATTACCAAATTGCATGCTCTCTTAAAAAACAGGACAAGCACACCTTATGGGGAAAAGACTTTGAAGAACTTGCCGACTCACCACTCATTGCATCGGCAACCATGCACCATTTAAGTTTTACTGCCAAAAGCGGGCTTCCTGTACATATATGGGTGCAGGGTGAGTGTAAACCCAATCATGAACGCATTATTACCGACTTTACCAAATACACCAATTGGCAATTAGACCTGTTTCAAAAATGCCCTGCTAAAGAGTATCATTACCTGATTCAAATTTTGCCATTTACATTCTATCACGGTGTGGAACATACTTCCTCAACTGTTTTGGCGCTTGGCCCCGGTTATGCATTAAATGATTCGCGTTACGATGAACTGCTGGGCGTTGCCTGTCATGAATTCTACCATGTGTGGAACATTAAAACAATTCGCCCGGCCGAAATGTGGCCCTACGATTATACCAAAGAAAATTATTTTCCAACCGGTTTTGTTGCCGAAGGCGTAACCACCTACATGGGCGATTACCTTTTGTGGCAATCGGGTGTGTGGAGTGCCGATGAGTATTTCAGGGAGTTCAATGGTCAATTGCAAAAACACTTTGACAACTTTGGCCGTTTTAATTATTCTGTTGTACAATCGGGATTTGATAACTGGCTTGACGGGTATGTACCCGGTGTGCCTGACCGTAAAGTTTCCATTTACGTTGAAGGTTGTTTAATTGCTTTTATGACCGATGTGTTATTGATGAAATACACAAACATGCAAAAAAACCTGCACGATGTTATGCGCAGTTTGTACAATGACTTTTATTTAAACAACAAAGGATATACGTATGATGATTATGTAAATGTAGTTTCATCACATGCAGGTAAAGACATGGCCGCATTTTTTGCAACCTATGCAAAAGGCACCGAAGACTTTAAGCCGCAACTAAAGGAATGCCTTGAATGGCTTGGTTTGGAAATGCGTGAAGTGCTCACAGGAAATTTAAGCGAGACACATTTTGGGTATAAATTAATTGAACAGGGCGATAAAACATTGGTTTCACACATTCACCCGAATTCTCCCGCTGCGTTTTATGAACTCGCAGTCAATGACCAGCTCATTGCCGTAAACGGCTTCAACATTCGCTCTGACGGGCACCGGTGGATCAATTATTTCGGTTTATTTCCACAGGAATTAACCGTGTGGCGCCAGGGCCAACTCCTAAAAATTAACATTAAACCTGACGGTAAAGAGTATTACAAACAGTATAAACTCCACAAACTTGAAAATCCAAACAGGAACCAGGAAAAAATGTTTGAGTACTGGCGCACCAAGCAATAAGTCAATGTGCTGATGTGTTAATGGGTTGATTGAGGACCACCATGTAATTAACACATAGGCACATCAGCATGACGCTAAATTCCCTGAACATAATCCATTTATTTTCAATTTATTACGTTCCCCTCTGAAGGAATGCATTTAATTCGTAACTTTAAGCGATTAGCAGCGAAATGGGAGCACAAGCACTGGAAAAAAACACGCAACATAAAGTTTCGGCAGCGGTATTAAAAAAAGCCTTTGAATTAATGGCAACCGCCAAATGCATGACCGAATTGTATGAAAAAAACAAAGAGGTTACCGCAAAATATGTTCACGCCACATCACGCGGGCACGAAGCCGTTCAATTGGCTTTAGGATTACAATTAAAAGCACAGGACTATTTGTCGGCCTACTACCGTGACGATTCTATTTTACTTGGAATTGGCATGCAACCGCACGAGTTAATGTTGCAGTTGCTGGGTAAAATTGACGATCCGTTTTCAGGTGGACGTACATACTACTCGCATCCAAGCTTAAAACGTGATAACATGCCCAAAATTCCCATGCAAAGTTCTGCAACGGGTATGCAGGCTATTCCTACAACCGGAGTTGCCATGGGCATTCAGTACCGTGAAAAACTGGGAATGGACACACCTAACGGTGAACCTGCTATTGCAGTTTGTTCACTGGGCGATGCATCCATTACCGAAGGTGAAGTGGCTGAGGCTTTCCAAATGGCCGTACTAAAAAAATTACCGATCTTATATTTTATACAGGACAATAAGTGGGACATATCAGCCCACGCAAGTGAAATACGTTGCCAGGACGCTACCGAATATGCAAAAGGGTTCAAAGGTTTGGAAACGCGCACCATTAACGGCAGCGATTTTACCGAGTGCTATACTACTTTGCAGGAAATGATTGGCATAATTCGCAAAGAGCGCAGGCCAATGTTGCTGCACGCACATGTTCCTTTACTAAATCACCATACAAGTGGTGTGCGTAAGGAATGGTACCGTGACGATTTGGAAGAAGCAGCAACGCGTGATCCTTATCCCGTTTTACGCCAGCAATTGCTTGACGCAGGCATTCCCGAAGGAGAAATAAAAGAAATGGAGATGATTGCGGAATTAAATGTTGAGAAGGAGTACAAAAAAGCCTTGTCAATGCCCGATCCGCAACCACAGGATATATTTAACCACGTTTACGCACCCACGCCAATTACCGAGGAGAAAGGTGAACGCGAACCAAAAGGAAAAGAAAAAACCGTGATGGTTGACTCGGCCCTTTTTGCCATTCGCGAATTGATGGAAAAACACAAAGAGTGTTTGTTGTACGGGCAGGATGTTGGAAAACGTTTAGGAGGCGTGTTTCGCGAAGCCGCAACACTGGCACAAAAATTTGGTGACGAACGCGTGTTCAATACACCCATACAGGAAGCATTTATTGTTGGAAGTACCGTTGGCATGAGTGCAACCGGGTTAAAACCCATTGTTGAAGTACAGTTTGCCGATTATATATGGCCAGGTTTGAATCAATTGTTCACCGAAGTATCGCGTTCAAATTATTTGTCAAACGGCAAATGGCCCGTGAGCATGATTTTGCGTGTGCCCATTGGTGCGTATGGTAGCGGTGGTCCTTACCACAGCAGCAGTGTTGAAAGCGTATTGTGCAACATCAAAGGAATTAAAATTGCGTATCCCAGCACCGGTGCCGATTTAAAAGGATTAATGAAATCGGCCTACTATGATCCGAATCCGGTGGTGATGCTTGAGCATAAAGGTTTATACTGGAGCAAGATCAAGGGAACCGAAGATGCAAAAACAATAGAGCCTGATGAAGAATATGTTTTACCATTTGGCAAAGGCCGTGTTGTTCAAAGCGCGAGTGAGAATTGTGTAAAAGCAGGTGAAAGCATTTGCGTGATTACGTACGGCATGGGTGTTTACTGGAGTAAAAATGCAGCCAAAAATTTTGAAGGCAAAGTTGAGATCATTGATTTGCGTACACTTGTTCCATTGGATGAAGAACTTGTTTTTGCAACCGTGCGCAAACATGGAAAAGTGTTGGTGGTAACCGAAGAGCCCATTACCAATTCATTTGCACAGGCCTTGTGTGGCCGTATTCAGCAAAGTTGTTTTGAAGCATTGGATGCCCCTGTAATGATGATAGGCGCCCAGGATTTACCAGCCATTGGATTAAGTTCTGTATTGGAAAGCGCCATGTTGCCCAATGCAGATAAAGTTGGAGCTAAGATGGAGGAGTTGTTGGGGTACTGATTTTTGATGCTTAAACAATGAGAGTTCATTCATATTTTCTATTCTCATTCATCCTGTTTGCCTTTTCCTTCAAAGGCAGTGAATCTTATTTAAAAGGCAAAATAATCAACATTGGTTTTGCGCATACGGATGACTTCCGTTACAGAAAAATGGGGTTTGTACTACAATGCGATTCAACCGTGGATTATGGCGGATTCAATCCCTCTCCTTTTTTTAGTGAAAATGAATTGCCACTAAAAATAAGGAGTAAGTGGAATGTGCCATTTAAAAAACTTACTCCAAAAATAGTTGAATCCTACAATTTCAGCGAACTTATACTGGAAACATCTTCAGGCTTCAGGAACTATTCTTATGCTATTCCGGATTTAATGATATCTGACCTGAATTTACCAAAGGTTTTTAATTCCGAAGAAGATATTTGTTATATGGGCCCGCACGTGGGCCAAAATACAAATACACCTGATACAATGTTGATTCGCCTCGCATCGTTCCCTACAGAAAAATTCAGGTTACACATTGTAGTAAAAAATATACACAATGAATTCAAAGGCTATTTTACTTCAGAATGGATGGCTGGGGTTCCTGATAACCCATTTCACTATTCAGACCGGAATGACTAAAAAAATGTCAGCTACACTTTTGAACTATACTGATAAATGATCATTCTTATTATATATAGCGCATGCTTATTCCTTTCAGTTTTACTTGTAGCACGTTGCAGGTTTCTTTCTTTTGATCAGAAACGCCTGCATATTCTCCTGAGCATAGTTTTACCCTTTTGGGGATTTTTGTACGTTTTAGCAAACCGTGGAAAATACGTCAAACACAAAAATCGTTCTGGCACAACTGCATATGAGTTGGATAGCGATGATGTTACTACCATTGTTGATGCAATTGACGGAAGCGATGGTGACTTTTTGGATTTTGATTAATCAACCGTAGGCTTGATAAAAATAAAAAAAGGGAGCCACTACAGCTCCCTCTCTAAAAAAAACTACCCTATTTTTCCACCACCAGTTTACGCACACCTGATACGCCTGCCTGTTGCATGTTTATATAATAAATGCCGCTGGCAATACCATTCAAATCAAGTTGCCTGGTGTAAGGCCCGGCAGCCATTTGATCGGTAAACGAACGTATGACCTTGCCGCTTACATCCACCACATCAATTTTTACAATACCATTGCCGGTTAAATTGGCCTGGATGGTAACCGTTGATGAAGCCGGGTTCGGAAATAAAATAAAATCATTTTTATTTGTGTTTTCTTCCGCCACGTTTACTGTAGTAATGGCAAAACAGGCTGATGTGTCAACGCAACCATTGTTTGTCACCACAACTGCATATGTACCATTTACGTTATCCGTAAATTCATTAAGTGTTTCACCGGCCAGCACGGCATACCCATTTGTACAATCAACCCACTGGTATGTTTCACTACCTGTTGTGTTTGCTGTCAAGGTTATACCGGCTTGCGTAACCACAGGCAATGGTGTTACGGTTAATTGCGTAATGACTATGCTATCGCTTAAGTCGGCAGCGGTTAACACATCCATATAAGTACCACTTGCGGCATACGTGCTTGAACCTACCTGTATGCTTTCACCACTGCAAAGGTTTATGTTTTGTACAGTAACCCCATCATAAAACCCAAATGTAAAAATGCCTGCATTGGAAACCGGGGTTGTTGTTGAAACATATCCATTGCCTGTACCGCTGCAAACGCCTGTTGCATTACTTAAGAGGTTATTCCATGCACTGCCGTTCCAATGCGCCATGCTTATGTTAGCACAATCGGTAATACCGCTTGAGGTTGCGTCTTCCCAATACAAACTTACCTGCACATCATCGGCCGGGTCAAGTTTGGAAAGCTGCCAGTACTCCAGGTTGGAAACAGCGGTCAAAGGTGAACTAACGGGTAGAATACTTACGTAAGAAGTATCGGTATATTCAGCGGTAAATTCACTGGTAATGGCTGCCGGGGCCGATATTTCAAGCCTTCGCCAGCGGTTGTTTTTACCAATGGGAAAAATATAAGCATCGTTACCCAGTTTTTTTAGCGGGCCGTTTACAAAACTACCTGCCCAACCTGAATTGGATGTAGCATTATCCATCAACGTTAAAATAGCCGATGAAGATGTAGTGAATTTACCATTGATAAGTCCCATATATCCTGAAACGCTTGCCGCATTGCCCAATACCACACCTGTTGCCGATGTATTGTTGATCATCAGATCATAAAATGAAGTGACCGATGAACCGCCAATAGTTTGTGCAATGTTTCCTGCTATTTCAATTGCATGCGTGTTGGCATTGAATACACCGTTATTGGTAAAATCTCCGTTTACTTGCATGGTGGATGCAACCTGCGAAAGTGTTTTGCCGGAATTAATGGTGACATTGTATAACGCATAGCTTCCACTACCCTGTAAGGTGGTGTTGCCATTCACAACAAGTGCTCCTGAAATACATGTTACAACTCCCGTGTTGTTCCACGTTGCGGCTGAGTTAACCGTTAAAACAGATGCGTCCTGCTGCAGTACACTGTCGGTACTGCGCACCATGTCAATAAGCGTTCCATTAAAATTCACCACTGCATTGCCTGCAAGTTTCATATACATATCAATGGTGCTGGCTGCATCATTGATTAAATTACCTCCAATGGTTGCATTTCCTCCTTCCAAAATTAATTTGGCTCCACCGGCTCCGGGAGCTTCGCCAAGCCATGAAATATCACCCGAAACGTTTAAGGTACCATTCAACATGTGCAAAGCCGGGTAAAATAAACCGGCTTCGTTTTCAAATCCAATTCCTGCAGTTATAAGTGCACCATTATTCAGATTATATAAACTTCCACCGTTTATATCGCCATCACCAATGGCCAGTTCATCAATTGGATTTACGGTGCCTCCATATTGGTTTAAGTGCGCACCAAGCTCAACAATTATACGTTGATTAGCCTTGATTGTACCACCATTTACAACAACGTTTGCTGCGTCACCGGCAATAAACCTGCCATCGCTTCCACCTCCATTGGCGTGAAATGTACCTGCGTTAATGGTAACCAATGTGCCTGCTCCAAGTATTTCAACACGGGCACTCGCAGTTAAATTGGCATTAACGGTTAACTGCGCACCGTTTTGCACCAGGACACCAGCAGGCGTAAAAACCGAATTGATATTTATTACAGGCGAAGAAGCCGCACCTGTGTAATTAGCCGGGTCAATAAGTATGTCCTGCCCACCCAATGGCCAGCTGCTCCAGTTGGCGGAGTTATTCCAGTCGGCATTTACATTTCCTGTCCAGTTTTGAGCGCAACTTATGCGCGTTGATCCTACATATACAACCGCAAGAATTATATAGTTAAAATATGTTTTTATAGTTGATTTCATTTTAGTAAAAAAAAATAATTGATATAAAGCCGGAAAATTCCCAGCCATTAAAAAACTGAACTTAGTCAGTTAAAATAAAATTCACTGAATGATTTACACCAGTTCAGGTATGAACAGCTGAATTTTTGGAGGTTGCCATATTGAGGCATAAAACGAAGGGGAATGAAAATGCTGAGGCCGCACAATTTTATTTATGGGATAAAACTGAACGTTTGCACGTATGCTGGCGGTTAAACAAGCTGGCAATACCACAGGCTGTGCCAATGACTGGTCACACGAACGAAATGGCAACTGGCTATCGCGTTCCTGGTCATTTTCATTCATATCGTCACCAGCATAATGCATGGCTAAAAACGAATAAAAATCAAGTTGCGCGTTTTGGGTTTTATGTTCCTGGTAATGCTGTACGAGTACAGGCAATTTCAAAAACTGCTTTAATTCAGTACCTGTTATCAGGTAAAGCGACAAAAGTGATATGGCCAGGAAACGTTTCAGTGCCTGCAAAAATACGGTATTGCTAAGCGATTCGTGAATCAAAAAATGTTAATTCACAAGATGTTTGACCAATGTGGTTATTTTACTGGCTGATATACCTTTTTTCGAAGACGAATTTTCTGCAAGGGATAGCAGCGGAAAGCCCGCACCCTGAAGTGAAAGCCATCGATTTTTAATTTTTCTGATTTTTTTCGCTTTCTACTTCAGGGGAGGACTTGCAGCGGATAGCCCGGTGCTCAAGAACAAAAAAAGATTCTTTTGTACACAAATTATACTTGAACGTAGATTTTAAACTGTTGACAAGAACGCGTTTTTGTTCTTGAGCATGCAGCAAAAAATAACTTAGACACTATTTCTTTTTCCTGGAAAACGCATCCAATTTATCCCATAAGTTCCGGAAATTTTCGCGTGAACCCTCAGCAATTTCGGTTGAAGATCCGCTTGATGCTGAAAAATCATGTTTACCGTTTAGCTTAAACTCCACCCTGGTAGTTGCCTTGTCATGTGCAAAATAATGTTTGTTGCTTTGTTGTATGCTTTTGGGCTGACATTGATCTAAAATATCCAACACCTGCTTACGCAACTCATCCGTCATGGCAAATTTGGTCACACGGTCAACGCCCTGCTCCATATCCACGCGTATGCAACTGTCATAACGTATGTATACATTCTCAGATGCGTAACGCATACCACCACCCCAATACAAATGTATTTCAAGTGTTTTATCAAACGTTTTGTAAGAACCGCCTCCTTTACTACAACTGCAGGTAGCGTACATGATTGTTGCCAAAATTACTATTATTGCATATTTCATAACCTGAATTTTAATGCTGTACCCATAGGTTTCAATTTGGTTCAGGTACCTATCGAAAGTGGTAGTTATGTATTCACCAACGTTCGCAACACTGATACAGAATGTACAGATTTTCAAATGCTCATTTCTCGAAATTTGGAATTCGAAATTCGGAACCCGGAATTCGAAATTCTGAACTGTAAACTACTGAATTGATTCCAGGTCTAATTTTCTAAGTTTCGGGGCCAAACTGGCGGTAAAAATTACAACCACTATGGTCATTATACCACCAAACACAACCGAATATTGCAAGCCCATTAAACTGGCGGCCAATCCGCTTTCAAACGCTCCAATTTCATTGGAAGAACCAATAAAAATACTGTTTATGGCCGAAACACGTCCGCGCATATGATCGGGCGTTGACAATTGCATGACCGTATGGCGCACCACCACGCTTACATTGTCAAACGCTCCTGTTAGTGCCAGTAAAAACAAACTCAAATAAAAATTGGTTGATAGTGCAAATAAAATTGTTGCTACGCCAAATAAAGCAACATTTACCATTAAGTTCATGCCTGCTTTTTTACCAGGAGGTTTATAGGCTAAAATAATTGCTGTTACAATGGCGCCAATGGCAGGAGCTGCACGCAAAAACCCAAGTTCAATTGGGCCTGCAAACAACACTTCATCGGCAAAAGCAGGCAACATAGCCACGGCTCCGCCAAATAAAACCGCAAATAAATCAAGGGAAATAGCAGCAAGCAGCAACTGGTGGTTAAATACAAATTTCAATCCTTCATATAAACTCTCTTTGAGGGTTTCCTTTTTTTCCTTTTTTGGAACCGGCCTTGATGCTATTAATGCACAGGCAAAAATAGCAATGCCAATAAAAATTAAATTAACCACATAGGCTGCGGGAAAACTATACCAGCAAATAATTCCTGCAATGGCCGGGCCAATTACAGCACCTGTATGCCATATGGAACTGTTCCAGGTTGCTGCATTGGCATAAAGTTCACGCGGCAAGAGTTGTGACATAAAAGGCATGGTGGCTGCGGCTGCAAAACCGCGTACAATTCCAATAAACCCAATTACCAGGTATATGGGAAGGGTTCCATTTGCCTGTATAAATTCGCCATTGTTCAGGGAAAAATAAAGCAAGGCTGTTGTTGAAATAAGCAAAAGCGAAACCGAAACCAAAATAATTTTTTTGCGGTTTACTGTATCGGCCACATGCCCTGAAAAAAGCGAAGTAATGATAAAAGGAATGGCTTCAGCCAGACCTATCATACCCAGGGCCAAAACGTCTTTTGTGTGTTCATACACCTGCCAGCCAACAATTACACTTTGCATTTGAATGCCCAGCGTTAAAAAAAAGCGGGTAATCATAAAAAGCACAAAATCCTTGATCCTGAGGGCCGCAAATGGATCCAGGGACTTTTTATCAATGCCAGACAGGTTTTTCAACACTCAAAATTAACAGATTTTCACACTGGTTTTATAAATACAAATGAACGTTTTTGTGTTAATGGGGTACCTACTAAAAAACAACACATTATGAAGACAGTAACCATTTCATTAGCCACTCTTTTTTGCGGGTATTTTTTTATAACCCATTCAAATAGCAATAACCATGAGTTAAAGGGCGATTTTAATGCATACGTGAACCAAATGGATAAGGACAACGCTATTGCCTATGCTCCTGCCAAAGTGGACTACGATGCGTTTGAGAAACTGGTTGCTGAAGTAAAAATGCACAGGCAAAAAAGGTTGGTGGGCCTTGATGAGTTTTTAAACATGAGCAAGGGTGAGAACACCATTATTCTTGACACTCGATCCGATAAAATGTACGAAGCAAAACACGTTAAAGGCGCGGTGCATTTGAGTTTTCCTGATTTCACCCAAAACAACCTGGACGATTTGATTGGCGATAAAAACACGCGTATTTTAATTTATTGCAACAATAATTTTGGTGGCGATGAATTGTATTTACCAACCAAAACAGCCGGCCCGGTTTTAACTAAAGTGAGCAATGAACCCGCTAAGGAACTTACGCTGGCCCTGAACATACCAACTTACATTAATTTGTATGGTTATGGGTTTAAGAATGTGTATGAGCTTGCCGAATTTGTTGATGTGAAAGACAGCCGCATTGTTTTTGAGGGAACAGCTGTGCGGAAATAAGTAAAATTCAGCATTGTTGCATTTGAAAAAAATTAAACGAAAATATTACGCAGCAGGTATGTTTAGCCTGTTGTTGCTTCCCACTCTTTGTATGTGGTCAATAGGCAACAGCATGGAGATGCAAAAAATATATGGTTTTAAGCAACTTTTTCTGAGCGATGAATTATTTCAAAACCCCCATCTTTTCTTTTCGAAGGAAGAATTAAATTCATTTCGAAATTTCACCGAATACAAATTTAATAACCGTGAACAGCTCAATGAAATTACAAATTGCGTGAAAGCAATTTCAACAACCTGTGATACGGTTAATGGGGTACATATTGAATTTGGGCCGGGAATTAAATATGCCGATTTCATACAGGTATGTTCAACGTGTCATGCTGACTCGTTACTGGTTTTATTGCCATACAAAAATGAAGCATGGATTTATAAATACATACCCAGACCTGTAAAACAAAGTGAACCCGTATTTGCAGGCCCTTCTTGCGGAGGTGCGTATCATGAACCGGGCTCGAATTCCATGCCCCTTGTAAATGTTGAAAACAACAACCATTTTCATTTGTATTTATCCCTTTACACCCTGTTCATATGGCTTATTTTCTTTACCTTTAAACCTTCAAAACGTCATGCACAAATGTTCATATGAAAATTCTTATTGCCATATCGTTCTCCATTCTTACAATTGGACTTAACGCCCAAACAAAAATCATTGCCTTAAAAAGCCACAGTGGAAGTGCAGCTGAATTTGCGGCACAGTTTCGCGGGCATTTTGAATTGCTTGTTGGAAACCTTGGTTTAGGCCCTCAGCAAATAACGCCAAACGCAAATTTACCCGAAGTTCAATTTGCCAGTTCAAAAAACAAACGACTTGATTCAGTTAAATACGTGAATGAAGCGTTGACCATTTGTTACATTTCCCAATACGACAAAACAACTAAAAAATGGAATTACGGGGTTGATTCGGTTAAACAGGATGAGCATTTCCAAAAATCAAATACCCTTGCAGGTGTTAAAAGTTATGTGCGTTCCAATTATTATTTCAAAAATTCTCTTCAAACTGTAAAGTTTGTTGGGTTTGATGCACATTCCACAAAAAACAATAACACCTATTTTACGCCAAATCCCGGATCTGCGCCAGGCGGAAATAAACCGTTTGTATTGTTTGTTGTTGGCACGGTGTTGGCGTTTGCCGGCCTTTTTTCATGGCGCACCTATAAAACGTTTCAACCCGGGTGAAAACCATTTTTTCAATATCATGCTTGTTTATATGCATAGCTTATGCAAATGCACAAACCAAAATAATTGCCTTTAAAAGCCATTCGGGTACGGCTGCTGATTTTGCCGCTGAATTTCACGGGCATTTTGAATTGTTGATTTGCAACCTGGGCGATCCGGGAATTAACTGGAATCAGCAAGGTATGATAGATCTTTATGACACCAAACATTTATCGGAGGTTGAAGTGCGCAGTTCAAAAAACAAACGCCTTGACACCGTACGTTGGGTAAATGACACCATGGTTGTGTTTAGTACAGCTGAATTAAAAAAAAATGAGAACACGGGCAAATTAAAATGGGTTGAGAAGAAAGACACCATTCTGCATAACCAAAACTTAAGCAATAAAAATTCCGTAAATCACGTAAAGGGTTATATCAAGTCATCTTTTTTTTACAAAAACACCGTTGAATCGGTCACATTCATTGGGTATGCCAAAACTTCGCAAAATACCGCTCCATTTGTACCTTATTCCAAACCACCCGGAGGAGACCAGCCTTTTGTGATACTTGTGCTACTGTCAATACTTGCTATTGCAGGCTTTTTTTCTTGGCGGACCTTTAAAACCTTTCAACCCGGGTGAAACAGTATTTCAAAACCAGTGCTTTCCTTTTTATTCTCCTGGTAATTTTATTTTTCCCGGTTGAACTCAACCTTTTTCCCTGGCAAAAGCAAATAACCCAAACGCTTTTTAACGGGCTAACATTTCTTACGGCTAATGCTATTGGTTACCCACTCATCCATTGTGATTTTTCTTCGGATTCGGCTTCCATGTATTTCCTTTTCGTAGTCCTGGGTATTCTTGCTTTGACATTTGCAACTGCTTTTCATGTGAATGCAAAATTTTTTGAACAACGCCTAAAATTATTTTCGCTTATTCGAACCATTGCCACCTATTACCTGGCCATTATTTTGTTGAACTATGGATTTAACAAAGTGTTTAAATGGCAGTTTTATATGCCCGAGCCCAACACGCTTTATACACCGGTTGGCGAACTTGGAAAAGACATGCTTTACTGGACATCTATGGGAACAAGCTGGTGGTACAGCTTTTTTGCCGGTATCATTGAAATAATTCCTGCCATTCTTATTTTATTTCGAAAAACGCGGGTATTGGGACTCCTGATTGCATTGGCAGTGCTCATAAATGTATTTGCCATTAACATTGGGTTTGATATATCGGTAAAATTATTTTCCCTGTTTTTAATGCTGCTGGTGCTTGTATTGCTTAAACCACAATTAATTGCCCTTTATGATTTTTTTATTTTACAGAAAAAAACCGCCATTCAAGAGGAAAATCATTTTGTTATTTTTAAAAGTGAAAGGCTGCACAAAACAATAAAACCGTTTTTAATCGCATTTTGTTTAATTGAAACTTCTTATCCTTACCTGGTAACCATGAATTTTAATGATGATGTTGCGCAACGCAATTACCTTCATGGAGCCTATGAGCCGTTTAAGGGGAATCATCTTTACCTGTACCCGGGAATACATGGAACAGCAAGCATCAAACGCTTTTACATTCACCGGCACGGATACCTGGTTTTAGAAACGTACGATGGAAAAATGCGTGACTTTCACCTTCAAATTGACAGCACACGCCATACGTTTTATTGTTCCGGATATGATGGAAAAAAATTTACGCTTGCGTATTATTACGAACCTGCTGACAGTACACTTACCTTGTCATCAAACAGCGATACAAAAAGCATAGTTGAGTCCAAAGCCATTAACTGGAGAAAACTACCTGCCATCAGGCACCAGTTCCATTGGGTTGTTGATGAATATGGGAAGTAAGAACTTTGGTGGCTACTTCCACACAATCATTTTTACGCCCAGTACCACAAGCAAACAACCAAACACAACTTTTAACATTGTTTGATCAATTGATATGGCTGTTTTGGAACCAAAATAACTTCCAATCAAAAAAGTGGAAGCCATAATAAATGCCGATTTAAAATCAACATGACCATGCTGGTGATAGTTCCAAACACCCAAAATACCGATGGGTAAAAGAAACATAAATAAAACGGTTCCTTGCGCCAAATGTTGGCTGAATCCCAAATAAATCAGTACCGGTACAATCACTACCCCTCCTCCTATTCCCACAAGTCCGCTCAAATAACCAGCCGCCAATCCAACGGCCAAATAAATCATTACTGTTGTGCTTTCCATGACATTTAATTTAAGGTGTTGAATATACACAGAAAAAGGGACGCTGAGAACGATCATGATCTTTTAATCACTTTGCAATTATCAGGGCGCGTGTTCACCAAATCAAATGGCATATCGGTAAACCCAGAGAATTTTGCTGGTTAATCAGCGTTCAGCATAAGGGTCTCATATCTACCCGCTGCATGGGTGTCATACAAATTGTATAAAGGAAAAGTGTTTACTAGAAATCCAGTGACAGGGAGAAATAATTACGTGCAGGCATTTTAAACCCATCATCAACACCAATGGCGTGATCAAACCTCAGGAAATAACCAAACACACGCGCCCTGAAACCAAATCCATAACCATATACAATAGGTTCCTTTTGGTTTTCCAAAATAATTATAACCGGGCTTTGCGGGTTTGAAACAACGGTTGTGTTAAACGAGTTTTCGTCTGAGTAAGGGTTCCATCCTGTCCAGGCTGTACCGGCATCAAAAAATGCCACTGTTTGGAATGTTTCAAGGAAATCGCTTTTCATTGGTCTGTTCACCAAATAACGGAACAGGGGTATACGCAATTCGGAATTATACAAAGCAAAATTATTACCATTACGCACGTTTTGCATGAATCCGCGCAATGGGGTTCCCAGCGCCATAAACGCATAATTCTGGTCAGGGCTAACCTGTAATGTTGGGTCAAACCTGCTCTTGCCTGTAATCCAGTTATCAACTCCGCCCATGAAATAAACCAGTTTCTGATCGCCAAAACTGGCGCTACCCGCTAAACGGTTTGCCCATATAATGCAACGGTGAATTTTTAAATAGTGGCGCAAATCAATTCCTGCTACAAAAAAATTGGTAACCGGCTCAAAAATGTCCTTGTAATATTCAAAGAAAATTTTGCCCCTGAAACCATTGTATAAATTCAACCCTTTTGGTACCGCATTGTCCATAACCAGTTCAACCTTGGCACCACCGCGGTGTGCATTTTCAGGTTTGCGTGATAAAATAGGATAATCTGTTGCTAAAAAATGTGCCCTGTCATAACGGTACATGGCAGTTCCACGCAAGCTCAGCACTTCGTTAAATGGCCATTTAACCATGTAACGCGCATCGTAACTTTGTACTTTAACCAATTGCTGGTTATTGTTGGCTGCAAGGTAAGCCTGCCTGTAAACCATAAAACGTTTGTCAAGTCGTTTTGACAAATCATCAAACATCAACAGGTATTCATTGCTGTTTAAATTACCTGAATACCTGAAACCACCTGTAATTTTGTAGTCTTCAAACACATCGCTCAATCCCATTTTAATTAACCCGTTTAAACCAGGTGTAAAGTATTGGGATCCGTCACCACCATAACGCTGGTAGGCCTGGCTTAAAAAATTATTATCAAGTTGCGATACTACGTAATCAGTTGCAAAATTTACCTTATACAATTCCTGGTCAGGTAGCTTAAATGGAATTTCATCGTTTTCCTTTTTCGCGGCAAGCGCACTGCTATCAGGTTTTACTTTTTCATCCGGTTTGTTGTTGATTACAACTTTTTCCTTTTCGTATACCGGTTTTTCGTCTTTAAAAATATAGTAATTGAAATCAAGGTTACTGCTATCAGGCTTGTTTTTATTTTTAATGATCTTAATGCGCTCATCACTCACTGTGTCATTTTGTTTTTGCAACACATCTTTTTGAACCTGTATTTCATTCAGGCGATTGTAATTCATACGCCAACGGGTCATTGGAATTTCGCCCAGGTCAATTTTTTTATCTTCTTTTATTTTTTGCGAATAGAAATTGTACTTCCCGTTTTCAAGCATAAGCATGGTAAAACGGCCACGCTGAAAATTTACATCGTATTCCAAAACGCCACGCTGGTAATTTGACTTGTTTTGCGAATTCAGGAAATACCTGTAATGCATAGCCGTATCAACATAGGCAATGGCACTGTCACGTACACTTACTACGCGGTTGTAAACACCGTTCTCATCGGTCAAATAGGTATACGCCAGGGTATCGTACTGCGAGGGCTGAATTTCATTTACAAACGGTGTATTGGTAATACGCGTCATTAATTTTTTCTTTCCCGACACATCCATCATAAATACATCGTAATCGGTCTTAAAAGGTTTTTTCTCAATCTTCTTATTGGCGTACAAAGTATCTGAAGGTCTGTTTGACGAAAAAATAATGTTTTTGCCTTTGTTTGTAAACTCCGGATTAATGTCATCGTACAAATCATCGGTTAGTTTATCCAATGAATTACTCATCGATTTAAACAGGTAAATATCGGTTTGCCCCTGCGCAACGCTCGACATAACGGCCATTTTTCCATCAGGCGAATACGCAAAATCTATCACTTTTTCAACCTTGCCCAGTTCGCGCGTAGTTTTTTTCTTTGTATCAATATTGTATACGCGCATTTTTACTGAGCCTTTGTGCTCAATGATGTAAACCAGGCCTTCGCCCTGCGGATGCCAGCACATAACCGGGTAACTTATATCCTGTAAACGGTCAAGCTTGTATTCACCTTTTTCAAGGCGCTTCAATTTTTTCTTTTCAGTATCGTACAAATACAAACGGTATTGGCCCATTTCATGCGTTACAAATGACACGTACCTGCCATCAGGGCTCATTTTATACTGGCGCATCAGGCGTTTGTTAAAACGCTTGGGCAATTTCATTTCAACTTTGGCCAGCTTTACAGCTTCAGCCTTGGCAATATCGTCTTTGAATTTTCGCTCGTAATAGTTTACATACTCAACCTGCAGCATTTTAATGGGCATGCTCACGGTATAATAAAATCCATTTTCAACATTCCTGCTTACACGTGCCATGTACAATACAACAGGCAACTGGTTTTCACCTTTCACCTCGGCAACATAATTCCAAATAGCATGGCCTGCCATACGCGCATCGCGTCCCTCAAGCCTGTTAAACCTTGTAAATTTTCCGCTTAAAATTCCATCCTTAATGTAATTCTCAATTTCGGCATCCCATGGATTTGCTACGTATGAAATAAATCCTTCTGAAAACCATGTGGGAATTGACATAAGTGTAGTGTTCTTCAACACGTCTTTCCAACTGCCGCCATACATTTGCTGGTTAAACAACACTTCGGCAATACCCGCACGTATTTGTTGATCAAGTTTATTGTGATCGGCTTCATAATAAATGAAAACCTTGCCACCATAAAATTTTGTAGTACCACCAATATTACTTTGGGTACTGTTTGTCATTCCAATATTACTTTGCTTGAAATGCGATTGGGTGTTGTAAACTAAAAATTCAATTTTTCCTTCAATGGTCACATCAAATTTTTTCTCAATCTCCATTAAATTTTTTTGTGCACTGCGGGCAACGTACTGCGCATAGTCAGCGCTGCCACTGTTGAAATAAACTTTAAAGCGTTCGTAGTCGTGGCTTTGCCATTTAATTTGATTATACTGAATACGGTTTTGACCAAACTCCTGGAAACTTCCATTGTAAAACTGCGCGTTTACCGCACCTGTCAAAACAATTCCTGCAACAAAGGCAATTATCTTCGTAAAAGTACTCTTCATCTCTAAGTAAATATAACTACAAAACCCCCTTCTTAGTATATTTACAGCCTAATTTTGGTTATGTTAACAGTACAAAAATTCACCTTCAATCCATTTAGTGAAAACACATACGTGGTGTATGCTGACAATAAGGAAGCTGCCATTATTGACCCGGGTTGTTTTCACCGCGAGGAGGAACAGGAACTTGAAACCTTCATAAACGACAACAAGCTGACTGTCAAAAGATTACTAAATACACATGCTCATATTGACCATGTTTTTGGGAACCAGTTTTGCGCCACTAAATGGGGCCTTCCGCTTGAACTGCATGAAAAAGATATTATCACCCTTAAGCGAATGCCCGCAGCTGCCGAACTTTGGGGTATAAAGGGGTACAAGGAGTCACCTCAACCCGGTGCATTGTTAACCGAAGGCCAAAAAATAAAATTGGGCAATTACGAACTTGATGTTGTTTTTGTTCCCGGTCACGCACCCGGTCACGTTGCCTTTATTTCCCATAGCGAAAAATTTATAATCGGGGGCGACTGTTTGTTTCAAGGTTCAATTGGCCGTACAGATTTGCCGGGTGGTAGCCTGGAAGTTTTGATGCACAGCATAAAAAAACAGTTCCTGAATTTGCCCGATGATTATGTTGTATTCAGTGGTCACGGTGGCGAAACAACCATTGGGCGGGAGCGCAAAAGCAACCAGTTTATACTTGAATATTGTTAATTATCAATGTACACTTATCAATAGGTGTCAGAGTGGGTGTGATTCATGAAGCGTATTAAAACGTGTGAAATGATTGGGTTGTCAAGCCCACTCCCTGCACAAAAACCTGGTCGCGCTCAAACCCGCGGACAACTGATAGCTAACTACTGACAACTAACGTTGGCTGCCTGCTCAACAACAAAAAGGTGTTCATGCGCACACGCTATGGCAATTTTTTTCAATAATAAAACTCAAGCGCAACCAAGGAAATCACTTTTTTGTTGTTGAGCACCGGGCTTTCGCAAGTAGTCCTCGTTCCTGCGGGCTACTTTGCTCAATCCCTGGCAGAATCTTTAGCAGCTAAAGTCAAACAAGAATTTAATTGTTGCATGCTCCTTCGCAATATTACTCAAACAAGAAAAACAAGGCAAGCGAGGACTCCAGCCGAAAGCCCTTTCATGCAGCCAAAAAGATTACAAAAAAATTGGTTTGTTAAATTTCGAAAACATCCTTCAAACGCATTCACACGTCTCAAAACTCACATCTCATTTCTCAATACTTCCCTTAGGCATAAACAACAGGAAAATAAATCCAAGTGCAAAGAAAACAACCAGTGCAAGCACGGCCTCACGCATTCCTCCGGTTAAACGCACTATGACTCCATAAGAAAGTGTACCTATTGTCATACCTACTTTTTCGGCCACATCATAAAAACTAAAAAACGAAGCATGATCTTCTGTTTCGGGCAAAAGTTTTGAATACGTTGAGCGCGACAAAGACTGAATGCCGCCCATAACCAGGCCAACTAAACCGGCAAGAATATAAAATTCAGTTGTAGTATGTATCATGTACGCCACACAGCATGCTGCAATCCACATAAAAATAGCCAACATTAACGCGCGAACATTTCCCATGATTTTTGAAAGGAAAGAAAAAAGAAATGAACCTGCTATGGCAATAAATTGAATAATCAAAATACTAATGATCAAACCCGAGTCGGGCATATTATCAATTTCGGTTTTTGCGAAAAGCGTTGCCACAAACATGACGGTTTGTACACCCATGCTAAACGTAAAAAAAGAAATAAGAAAAATTTTAAGCTTCCTGTTACCACGCATTATTTTAAAGACCTTCCCCAGTTCTTTAAAGCCATGGGAGAGCGTTGCCTTGCCCTGTTTTGCGCTTTTTACATTGGGCAATCGCCTGTATGTAATTTGACTGAAACCAACCCACCAAACAGCTGTCAAAACAAATGCATATTTAAACGGCATTATTTCCTTAAGTCCGAGTATAAGAATTACTATCAGTAACAGGCTGCTTCCAAAATAACCCATGGCAAATCCACGGGCACTGATTGAGTCCTGCTCTTCGGGAGGAGCAATTTCAGGCAAATAGGCATTGTAAAAAACCAAACTTCCCCAAAATCCTACCGATGCAAATAAAAACGCCAGAAAACTTAATTCAAGATGATTTGGATTAAACAATGCCAGGCAGGCACAACCGCTTGCGCCCATGTAGCAAAAAAATTGTAAAAATCTTTTTTTGTTACCCGAATAATCGGCAACACCTGAAAGTATTGGAGAAAGAAATGCCACAATCATAAAGCTAAGCGCCCCCATGTATGCATACAATTCGGTATTAATAATGTTCATTCCGAAAAAAGACACCACATGGTCAGTTTGCTTCTCAAAAAAAGTAGGGAAAATTGTGCTGGTCACAACAAGCGGGTAAACCGAATTGGCCCAATCATAAAAGATCCAGCCGTTTACTATTTTTTTATTGCCTTGCAGATCTGACATTTTAAAAAGTGAATGTAGTGATTAGGCAAACGTACTAAAACCTTTTTACCCTAATTATTCCCACAACCATTGTTTATAAGCACAAAAAAAGGGAACCTTTCGGCCCCCTTCTTGTGTATTTTCGTCTTGTGACGAATGTCTATTTTGCTTTAAACTCGACCCTGCGGTTTTTGGCCTGGCCCAGTTCACTCATATCGGTGCTAATTGGCTCCTGGTCTTCTTTTATAACGGTTGTGAACCTGTCCTTTGAGATTCCGCCTTTTACAAGAAAATCAATTACGGCATTGGCGCGGTTTTTTGTCAGGTCTTTTGCACGGTCATCAATTTCTACCTTTGCATATTCTGATTTGTCGCAATGCGCTATTACATCAACCTTCATTTCAGGTTTTTGGTTCATGGCTTCAATGATCTTGTTTAAATGCTCAACCATTTCGGTATGAATTACCGTGCTCATGTTGTCAAATTGTATTTTGTTTTGTGTTAATTGTTCTTCAGGTGTAAACACTTTGTTTGAACCCGAAATTTCTTCGTAATTAACATGAGCTTTTTCCAACTTAGGTACGTCACACTGGCACTCCTGAATACTGTCCAATTGAAAAACCTGAACGTTGTCAATGTAATAATAAGCAATTGGATATTGTTGAGCTGTTGATCCTTTTGGTTTAGGTATTTTTTCGCTCTTGGTGTCTTTGGTTGATGAGAAGTTACCAATGGTAATGTACTTTTCGCCACCTTTTGCTGTAAATGTATTGCATACCTGCTCCCATCCAAATGATTGCGTAATCACTTTATTTTTTGGATGTTTCATGTGGGTTTCAAGCAACATGCTGTTTTTTTCTTCCATGCCCATTTCTTTTTTATGCAAATGAGCACCAATGTTGGTACAGGCATATTTTGACTGGTCAGAAAGACTGATTTGGTAAGAAATACAATATTGAACACCTTCTTTTAGAGGGCCAATTAACTCAGTAGTGATATACGAACGTGGTTGTTTGTCACCAAAAGCAAAACCAACAAAACCTGCATAGTTATTTCCTTCCATTGGATCTTCTTTTCCATACATGTTTTCGGGTGCGGTAGGTGCACTTGCTGCATCGCCTTTTACCGTTTTCGAATATAAATCGGCAGGTTGCCCGGTTGGCGATTTCCAATCTTTTGCTGACGCAATTGCTCCGTAACGTTTGATTTTTCCGGTTGTCCCCTCAAAACCCGGGTTTTTAACCAGGTTCTTATCCTCCTGCGCCAATAACGCTACAGGTACTAACGCAATTACGCATAATGCAACTAATTTTTTGTTCATACGCTTTGTTTTTAATGCACGCAAACACCTACAATTGGCATGCGGTTTATTTAGTTTAAGTTAAATTCTTTTACTGTATCAATAAAACATTTGAGCTTTTGAGGATCCGTATCCGGATAAACTCCGTGCCCTAAATTAGCAATATGCCGGTTACCCGCAAAGCTTTGCAACATTTTATTGGATGCTTTTTGAATATCAGGAATCGTGCCATACAACACGCAGGGATCAAGGTTACCTTGCAAAACTTTGTTATTTCCAGCCTTTTGGCGTGCTTCGGTCATGGTTATATTCCAGTCAATTCCAATGGTTGTACACCCTGTTTGGGCAAAACGTTCAATTGACCACCAGGCACCCTTGGCAAAAACAGTTACCGGAACCTCAGTTATAGCTGTAGTAATTTGATTTATATAGGTTTCCCCAAATTCTTTGTATTGGTCAGGTTCAAAAATACCTGCCCATGAATCAAATAGCTGAACTACATCGGCACCGGCCTTTATTTGCGCTTTCAAATAGGCAATGGTAGTTTCGGTTATTTTTTGAAGAGCTATGTGCGCCTGTGCGGGATTGGTGTATAAAAACTTGCGTGTTTTTGAAAAGGTTTTGCTTCCTTTTCCCTCTGTTAAATAGGCGAAAATAGTAAGTGGAGCACCTGCAAAGCCTATAAGTGGCACACGGTTATTCAGGCCTTTTTTAGCCAGTTTAATGGCTTCCATTACGTATGCTAACCTGTCATCCACATCAGCATTTTCTAAAAGGTTAACATCCGAAGGACCTTCAATGGTTTTGATAAAAATGGGGCCTTTTTCTTCCTCCATTTTATATGGAAAACCCATGGCCTCGGGAATTACAAGAATATCTGAAAAAATTATGGCCGCATCAACACCTAGCAAATCAACTGGTTGAATGGTAACCTCGGCAGCCAGTTCGGGTGTTGTAACCAGGTTGATGAATGACCCGGCCTGGGCTCTTACTTCCCGGTATTCTTTTAAAATGCGGCCTGCCTGACGCATTACCCACACAGGATAACGGTCCGTTTTTTTTCCCGAAAGCGTATCAAGCAATATATTGTTCTTGTAAGACAACGTGCAAATGTAACAAATATCGATGTATAATTATCATTTATCAATGGTCTGAAAAAATTAATGGAGTTAGCTCCCGAATAAATAAGGTTTGAAACAGTTATTCAACCCAATGGGTAACTTAAGAAAATCAGAGCTTCACTCCCCTGTCAAACTTATCAGTTTTAGTTTTGCTTCCCGACTCATCAAAATAATTCCATTCACCGTTATCAAAATAAGTATTGGAATCTTTTATAAATATACGCTGGCCTTGTACTTTAACTGTACCACTTTCATAATACTCGGTATAATTAAAAACCATTTTTTTCTTATCTACGAGTTCAAAAATTTTAGATGGTTTACCTGATGGATAATAAAATTTCTGGTATTCGTAATAATCCATGCTTTTGTTCATTTTTTCTTCAAACTGCACAACACCGTTTGTATAATAGTCAGTCCATTCCTTTGCTGATCCCTCAACATATTTGACTTTGGATTTCATCTGACCTGTTGGAAAATATAATTTACACTCGGCAAACATGGCATCAAGCGATGAAAAGTCACGTTCACACTGGCCATTCGGGTAAAAATTTTTGTAGGATTGCAACTGGCCTGACTGGTAAAAGCCTTTGTGAATAATAGTGCCATCAAGGTACGCATCCTCAAACCAACCGTTGCATGCGTACACGCCATTTTTGCGAACACTGTCGCCACCCAGGGCCATTACGAGTTCTTCATATATGGTAATTCCATAAATGGAATCAACTACCGAGGCATCGTATGTGCGCTTGGGCAATTGTTTGTCAAACAAGCCTTGTGATATACTCCTGTTTGAACAAAAAACTACTAAAATCAAGATTGCGGTTAGGTTGCGCATGCGTACAAACTTAAACATTTTACCTTTTACATGCCGTAATTATGAAAAAATCGGGCCAAAACGTTAAAGCCCCTTTATTTCAAGGTTTTGTTCATTCGGAAATGCTGAATTGTACCCCACATCAAAAATGTTTTTTCAACAATTGAATAGCCGGCTGATTCATAAAACTTAACTGCTTCCTCACGCGCCTGCAGGGTCATGTATTTACGCCCGTTTTGCATGGCAATTTTTTCAGCCTCCTGTAATAATCGATGCCCGATTTTTTGCCCCCTTAATTGGGCATCAACACCCATAAACCGAACCTGCGCCTCATCGGCCGAATTATATTGTATGCGGCATACACCTGCAGGCGCGTCATTGCTGAGCGCAAATAAATGTATGCATTGGTCTTCAATTTCATCTTTTTCACTTCCGGGTGGTTGGTTCCACGGTTTACGCAACGTGTCATACCTCAACTGGTAATACGCATTCCACTCCTGTGGTGTATTGGGTTCAATTATTCGTACCATTTAAAAAATTGGTGTTAAATGCAATGGTTGAAACGCGTTTGGTTTGTATGCCTTCAATGTTTTCTTCACGCACAAGCTCTTGTGCAAGTGTATTTTCAAAAACAGTTTTTATGTCATTTACAAAACCATGCGGCACACCTGCTGCAAGCAGTTTTTTTTCCAGCTCAACGGCACTTATTTTACCTGCTGCTTCCTGCAACATGACCAGCAAAGCCATACGGTTTTTAATGCGAATTGTATTGGTTAAAAAGCGTTGATCCATTTCAAGACCCGGTACCAAAACCCGGCACAAAGCGTTAAACTGCCCATCGGTTCCAACCGCCAGTATAAGTTTTTTCTGGTCGGCTGTTATCAATACCTCACCATAGGGTGCAATGTTGGGATGCAAGGTTCCCATGGGTTGTGCAACAGCGCCTGTCATTAAATAATTGGATGCCTGATTGGCCAGTGATGAAATGGCGGCCTGGTATAACGAGCAATGCACATACGCACCTTTCCCTGTGTCTTTCCTCTGCAACAAGGCGAGCAGCACAGCTTCTTTCAACTGGTGGGCGGCCAATATGTCAATAAGTGCCACCGGCATTTTTACCGGACCGCTTTCCGTTGTGCCGTTCATATACATAAACCCGGTTTCAGCCTGCAAAACCGCATCAAAAGCAGTTTTATCTGAATCGGGGCCGTAACCGGTAATGTGCGCATAAATGAGTTTTGGATTCAGCACCGACAGTTCGTTAAAGGTGAAACCAAATTTCTGATCATCGCCTTTTTTAAAATTGACAATAACCACATCCGCATTGCTTATAAGATCGATTACTGCTTTTTTATCGGCCGCATCAAGCAAATCGGCCAAAACATAGGTTTTGTTGTAGTTTACACTGGCAAAATAGGCCGATACACGGTTGCCGTTTTCAGCGGGTAATTTCCACTTACGTGTAATATCACCGTCCGAATGTTTGTTTTCAATTTTAATGACTTTTGCACCCAACTCGGCAAAAAACATCCCCACTGCCGGACCAGCCAAAACACTTGATAGTTCAATTACTTTTAAATCCCTGAAAAATGCTGACGCCATAAATCAAGGTACAAGTTAAGCATTGAAACGATAAGATTTTATACGAATATACCTGATTACTCAACAACCAGTTTTTGCACCCTTGATTGGGTGGCCCTGGGACCCGAAACTGCAAAATGATAAATTCCTTTTGCGAGTACAGCTGTGTTTATTTCAATGGTATTTGACCCTTTTACAAGGCTTATTTTTTGCTCATTTACCACTTTACCGCTTATGTCAGAAATAACAATCACCATTTCTGCTTCGTCTTTTGAATCCACGGTAATATGAGAAACTCCTGCTGATGGGTTGGGACGAATATCACCAACGACAAATTCTTCTTTCCTGAAATCAATGGCAAGTATGCCCGATTCCTGCGATTTATTATCAGCATCAGTCATGATAAGCCGGTAATAATTAATTCCATAAATGGGATTGGTATGTGTAAAATCATAACTGGCAGCGTTATTGGCTGCAAGCGAGGTAATGTTGCCTACGGGCGAAAAATTCAAACCATCAACCGAATGCATAATTGTATAATGAGAAACATTGGTTTCTGTTTGCGTGTGCCAGTACAACAAAATGTCTTTATCTTTTTTGTTCCCGTTAAATGTTGTGAGTTCAACTGGCAAAGGCGTACAGCTTACTGATGCTGTTCCAAAAAAGTTGAGTGGTACTGTTGTAATTGCCCCTGTATAGTTTGAAAAGCATATCACGAATTGCTGACCAACCACAACAGGAATGGCAGGTTCAAAATTATTTGCATTACCACCGGCAGGAATGGCTGTAGCAACACCAGTGAACGATGCGCATGGATTATTCCAGTTACACCTTACAGGCGCATAGGAACCTGTTGGTATAGATGCACATGCTGTTGTGTTGTATGGATACATTATCCAGTCATAACAATTAAATCCACCGGCTGCACCAAAGCTAAATTCAAGATTACCTGCGGTGGCAACATTTACAATCATCCATGTGCTGTTGTTTTCAGGCGTACCAAACGTTCGCAAACAACCATCATGATCGCTTCCCCATGTACTGAGCAACCCGTCACCAAGGAATAAGCTAGGATTTCCAACCGTTCCCAAAGCAGGAATTTCCATGGTGGCTCCATAACCACTTGGATCAACAGAAAATGTGAGGTTAGTACAAACGTTTACCGCTGCAATACATTCACTTGCTGTCACAGCAGAACCTCCGGGACATTGGATACTAAATGTCTGGCTGGTAGCGCTGGTTGGTTCTGCATTTAATAATATATAATATGTTTGACCTGCTGTCCAACTCATACTGCCCCACGAACCTGTTGATGAAATATCATCAATGCACGTCCACGGTGCCGTACTTGAACAGCCTGAAGTTGAATTAATCCAGAAGTAGTCAATAAATCCACCTGATGCTGCTGTTACATTGAGTGAATGTGTGCCAGTAACACTTGGTGTAAAACTGTAAATAACTTCCGCTCCTGATGTTGTAAATCCACAAGCTGTTGTATTCCATCCGGCACCACTTCCGCTAAGGTTTGCAGTAACCGCGGTTCCACAGGTTAAAGGCAGTATGCTGGCGCATGGATTGGGTACACTTACGCAATTAATGCTGAAAGTTTGACTGGTTGCCGAAGTTGGTTCTGCATCCAGTAGGATATAATATGTTTGTCCGGCTGTCCAACTCATCGAACCCCACGTTCCTACTGAGGAAATATCATCAATACACGTCCACGGTGCCGCGCTTGAGCAACCTGAAGTTGAGTTCACCCAGAAATAATCGATGTAACCACCCGAAGCTGACGTAACATTTAATGAATAAATGCCGGTCACCGTTGGTGTAAAGCTGTAAATCTGCTCGGCACCTGAAGTAGTAAACCCGCAGGCAGTTGTATTCCAACCTGCGCCCGTACCACTTAAGTTGGCGGTAACAGCTGTTCCACATGCAGCAATGTTAATTATACTTGTGCACGGGTTTGGTGCTGTTGCACCGCACGATGTGCAGGTAATGGTACTGGTGGTGCAACCTGTAGTTGTACCACAGGCACAATTTGTATTGTAGTGGATATAATATGTACCCGAAACAGTTGCAGTCCAGGTTAACGGTGAAGGACCAAATCCTACTACCGGTCCACCGGGAGTTCCACTGTGAACAGTAATGCAACCACCGGCACTGTTAGTTGATACGTATGTGTTTCCTGCAACTACGCTGTTTATGGTATTGTATTCGTTTTGATAAACACAGGTTGTAATGGTTAAGGGGGTTGTAGTTGTTGGCGCTGTAGCTGTTCCAAAGGCAAACGCGTTGGTGCATTGCGCAACACACGTTGCATCAAAAAGCAAAACTGCAACCAGCACAAGTGCAATTGATTTAATATATCGAACGAATTGCCTCACTTTAATTCCGTTTTGGAAAGCTTATTTCTTTTTTAACATGAAAATTCAAGGCCGAACGTATTCCGGTTTGAGACGCATTAACAGGCGCTTCGTTCAAACGCCCCAATTCAGCTTTTGACATCAGGGTAATTTTGAAACCGTGCACCTCATCCGTTATTGTTATTGGCCTTATTTCATGCCTGTGTGCTTCGTACTCCCTTATGTCAATCAAACTAAGATCTGCTTCGGCACATGAAGAACAGGGAATGGGCGTTACAGTAAAAGAATAAATAAAATAATTTTTGATTTGTTGAAATTTACCCGGCATGGTTGACTCAATTGTTTGAAGTTCTTCATGCGAATAGTATTTCATGATAACCCTGTTTTGATAAGGGTCGGTGTTACCTTGTGCCAAAACAAGTCCTGGCACTAAAATTAAAAAAAGAAAAAACAAATTGTAAACCTGCTTCATACCTGCCTTAAAGATAAGAATTATTTTGAGGTGTACAAGTAAACCTACATGAATAAAACACACAAAGCAACTAAAAGTGAAAATATTAACGTGTCAAAACCTTATCAGGGCTTATAGATCATTGTATTTACAATGCATCTTAATTCCTGACAATGCGCTGTATGGACTTAAAACTAGTGTTTTGTCCACAAACCTGTAGCGTATATACACCGCGGCTTAACTGGCTTGTTTCGAGAACAACTGTTTTTTTACCTTCCTCCTGGCTGTATTTTTTCTGTAATACAATCTTCCCGGAAATATCATACACGTCAATACTGAAATCCTGGTCTTCATTTGTTGTCAAATCAAACTGAATATCTCCATTGGTTGGATTGGGAAATAAATTTTCCAGTAAAATCAGGTCTTCTGTATTATCAAGCACAACTATGTTGGAGAATGAGTAAGTACCATTGGTATTTACCTGGCGAAGTCGATAATAATTCAATCCAACAACAGGGTATTTGAACAAGAAATGGTAATCGGTAATTACGTTGCTCATGGCTTTTCCTTCGGTTTTATGAATCTCTGAAAAATCATGACCATTTACAGAATGTTCAATAATAAACCAGGCATTGTTTATTTCGCTTGCCGTTACCCATTTCAGAAGATGGTCCTGGTTGGATTTTTCACCTTCAAATGAAATCAATTCAACCGGCAAGGTTGTGGTTGATTGTTCAACGCCAAATCCTGAAAACCCAGTCATGCCATCTCGTATCACCTGGTTCACCACGCTCGCAAGGTTACAAGTACCAACTATGCCCCATCCTGTACCGGGATCTTTTGCAACCGTCCATTCAACTGCCGATGTGTGGTTGGTATACGAACCTGCAAGCGGCCATAATGTACAATTGTAAACGCCCGTACCTGTAATTTGTGTCATGCCCGCATTATAGGCATTAATGTTCCATTTTCCGTTGTTAAGGAATGGCAGATTATAAGGAACTGTACAATCGGTTACCATTAGCGCAGCCGGGGTTGAACCATATTGAACAAAATCAGCACGTATGTTATTAATGTCAGTACTGGCAGTTGTAAAATTAATTGTTGCACGCTGGTACCCTTTTACAGATTCCCCAACCGGAAATTCAAATGCACCTGTACCGCTTATGGCACGTCTTAAATATCCCTGCACAAAACTACTGGTGTTCCCTGCTGTACATGCACCAACGGCATTGTTTTTTACATATACCTGGTAAGTAGCACCAGTTATTATTTTGCCTAAGGTAAGAGTAAGGGTCCCGGTAGTTGTTTTAATGTTCATGTCACTCAAAAGCGTCACTCCTGTTCCGGTGTGGTTCATTAAAACATAATTCAAATCAAGCACCGATGAGCCCTGGGTATAGTTTTGAGTACTTGTTCCGTTAAATTCCAGGGTGCCGGTTGTACCAACATTGGTAAAGGTTGATGACCCGTTATTATTGGTAAAATTACCTGCTACGGTTATGTATTTACCCGAAGTATTAAAAATACTTGTTGTGTTAGATGTGGTAAATGTGCCTTTCATGGCTA
Organism: Flavobacteriales bacterium; assembly: GCA_035299065.1. Lineage (GTDB taxonomy): Bacteria > Bacteroidota > Bacteroidia > Flavobacteriales_D > UBA2798 > DASPJQ01. The sequence continues at coordinate 27,348 of DATGXI010000120.1, read as the reverse complement.
CGTCATCGTTGGTGGTTACAGAACCTCCGGTTTTTGTAATGGTTAAATTACCCAGTGCACTTGTTCCGGTAAAATTACCTGTCATGGTTTGTACAACTGCTGCATTATCAAAAATAATAGTTGATGTTGGCGAGGCTATAATGGTACCGCTGTTAAGCAGGTTTCCGCAAATATGCAATATACTTCCTGCTGCCAGTGTCAATGTTGCGCCTGGATTAATCGTAAGGTCTTTCACGTATTGATTGCCGGTAACGGTTGGCATCACAACAAAAGGATTGATGGTTGCATCAATGCCACAAATTGGATAAGCACAGCCACCCCAATTGCTGGAAAGGTTCCATGCTGTACTGGTTCCTCCTGTCCATGTTACCGAAGTAGGAGCTGTAACATAGGAGATAGGAGCACCTCCACCACCAGTAGCAAAATTCAGGTTAAATCCATCAACACTTGTACTGTGATTATTGATGAGCAAAATAAATTGATCACCAAGAGCACAGGCTACCTGCGGTTCATACGATCCATCAAATCCCGGGTAAGCAGCTGGTGCATTTCCGGTTGGACTACATCCGGTAACACCAAGGGAATTATAATTACATGCAAGCGGTGTTGATGTTCCGGCAAGAATGGACGCACAAGTTACACTACCACTAAGTTTCCAAAGAGCAAAATCATAATCGGCAGCGGTGGTGCTTGGTGCACCCGGCCAGTTGTTGGGCACAATATCAAAATTTATATTTCCTGCCGCATTGGTTGTCCAGCTATACCAAACTGATCCACGTTCAGCTGATAAGAGGCAATAGGAGCTGGGAATATCGCAGTAGTTTCCTATTCCCTGGTAACCCGGATCGGCAACTGTGATGGACGATGAACAAACCGGATTTGGACTAAGGCACTCCTGTCCAGCAACCAATGGCCATGAAGATGATCCATCAATAGCAACAATTCCAAATGTGCCTGTTAAACTATTGTTGCCATCAACAGCAATAAAGTAAGTTGCACCTGCAGTTAAACCTGTTAATGAAATCTCAGACGAATAGATTGTTGTACTACCGCATGCAGGACCGTTGTCATTGCAGGAACCGGCAACAAATGTAAGGCTGCTGCACGTACCTGAGTAAACTGCAATTTGCGTATTTGTCAATGTACCTAAATTCGTTTTTATTTTCAATGATGTTGACGTGGTTGTTACCTGATACCAAACTGTATTGTACGACCCACCTGTCCAACATCCGGGAACTGCGGGATCACCCGTGTTTCCACTGCAAACATTGTCACCACCTTCAGTTACACCAAGGGTCATGGTTACCGCATTGCACGGTAAATCATTGGCTGGTGGCGTTCCTGAATAGGTCACCACAGTTGATGACGATGCCGTGGTGGAACCGCCCGAACAAATCACCAGGCATTGGTAATAGGTAGTTGTTGGGGCTGTTGTTGACAAAGTGGTGGATGTTGCTCCGGCAATATTTGTCCATGTAACACCATCAGGTGAACTTTGCCATTGATACGAAATGCCACAACCCGATGAAGCTCCTGCCAGAGACAAGGTTGTGGAGGTAGAAGCGCAGCTTGTTGTAGAAGGCGATGCGCTGGCTGTACCTCCGGTTGGTGTAGTACACATGACAGGGCATGGATTGGTAACACAAATGGAAAATGTTCCGTTGTTATCATTGTTATATTCCCAAAAACGAACCCAAACCGTTGACCCGGCCGTAAGACCTGTTAAACTTAGATATGGCATGGCACCGTTGGTACTGTTATCATCATCACATCCTATTAAAGTCATGGATGAACAGGTTCCGGAATAAACGGCCATTCCACCATCGGTAATAACGCCCGTATTGGAATCAAAAATCAACATCCCGCTTGTTGGTACAGTTACACTAAACCATACATCACCGCCCGCGTATGATGCACATCCGGGTGCGGGTATGCCGGCTGAAGCCGATGCACACGAGTTTGTGTAGGTGGAGAAAGAACAGGTTGTTCCAACAGTTAAGGCAATGGCTGAACAAGGTTCATCATTGGAAGGTGGACTAACCGTTGATGTGACTAAAACGCTTGTTGAAGGGGCTGAAAGTCCGGAAAGGTTACAGGTTACTACACACCTGAAATAAGTGGTTGCTGCCACCGATGCTGTGTATGTTGATGAAGTGGCGCCTGATATATTTGTCCATGTAACGTTGTTGGGTGAACTTTGCCATTGATAGGAAATATTACAACCCGTGGCCGCTCCTGTAAGAGATAAGTTTGTGGTAAGTGAAGTACAACTGGTAATGCTGGTAGCTGAAGCATTGGCCGTACCTCCGGCAGGTGTACCCGAACAGGCCGGACAAGGATCATAAACGCATAAGCTGAAGGTTCCGTTATTATCGTTATTGTATTCCCAAAACCGTATCCATACTGTTGCACCAGGAGTTAAACCGGTAAGGCTTAAATATGGCATTGCACCATTTGAACTGTTGTCATCGTCACAGGCAACCAATGTAAGTGAGGAGCAGGTTCCGCTATACACAGCCATGCCTCCATCAGTAATCACACCTGTATTTGAATCAAAAATCATTTGACCGCTTGCAGGAACCGTTGCAGTAAACCAAACATCGCCACCCGCATAACTTGCGCAACCAGGAGCAGGTACCCCTGTTGACGATGTAGCCGATGCATTGGTAAAGGTTGTAAAACTACAACTGCTTCCAACGGTAACCGCTGTAGCCGTACAAGGGTTGTCATTTGATGGCGCAGCAGCAGCCGAGGTTACACATAAACTTGTTGTACCCATATTCCCACTTCCGTAATTCAACACACGCACATAATATGTTGTGGTTGATCCGGCAGTAAAAGTATATGTTTCGGTAGGCGTTGCAGAACTGCCTGTTGCATTCACACAACCTACAAGTGTCATTGATCCACAGGAACCGGTGTAAACAGCAATACAGGCATCGTCTGTTGTATTTCCTACATAAGCAACCGTATAAGAAACACCTGTGGTACCTGAAAACGTCCACCATTCATCGGTAGCAATAGTACCTGCACAACCGGTTGGTGCCGCATAAATCGAAGTTTCATTGACGTTTGCACCTGAGCATGCCCCATCTACCGTAACAGGAGTAGGTCCTGCACAGGTTCCTGCGTTTGAATTCAACGATGATAAAGACAAAAGAACCAGCAAAAAATAATTAATGAGTCTCATACTGGCTCTTATTTTTTTGTGTTATACAAAATTCCGCTTTTTTCAGGATTTTCGAGTTGAGCCAGGTTGGTAAATCGAACCTTGTCGGTAACTATAGGTTCTTGTTTTATTTGAGAGCTCACAAATTGCAAAGCTTCTGCATCCGATATCAAATCAGAATGGCGTAAATAAAGCGTTTGCTTTTCTATATCAATTTTATAAAAAGTGATTTTTTCTTTTACAGTTTCAAAATAGCGGGCTAACGCTTCTGCTTTTTCTACTGATGCTAATTCTGAAACAAAACAAACTAATTCGTTTTTGTTTTCCAGGCCGGAGTTTTGTGCATGAAGTTTTGATACACAAAAAAAACACGCTAAAAAGCCAAGCATGGCTATTTTTTTTGTCATAAATTTAAGTTTGTGTTAAATTTAAGACATTGTTTGGGGCTTACAACGTTTTTTGTCGAATAATATAAGCACTTGGTAGAATTTAAATAACTACCTGTTAACGAATTTTTTAGGTATCATTTTTATGTACTGAAACTCCTTAAAAATGGCGCTTTGGCTGTCCATGCCCTGTTGATAACCCGGCCCCTGAATCAGTATTCTTTCTTCTGTAAATATGACTCTCAAGGGGTTATAACCACGCGATGCAATTGCGTTAATAACAGCATCCTTCGATTTTTGAAGGCGTTCAAATGCAAGCACCCTGTTGCTGTTGTAATTGGCAGGAGGCACCTTTGAAGCACTGGATTCTACTATTAATTCAACAAATCCATACTTGTCAATGTACGGAATAAGATTATCAATAAAATTCCTAAACACCAATCCCGATGAAGGTAACGTAAAATCATTGTTATTGAAATTGACCTGGTACGGTATTGCTCCATTTGGACTTGCCAGCAACGAGTCGGTTTCAACCGCTATTAATTTTACATACTGGTACTTTTTGTATTGTTGTACAACAAAATCCTGTTCATGGTAAATTGGCCCCTTTACCAATGCATAGGATTGCTCAAACATTTTTTGCGAAACCATCACCCCGTTTTTTGCAAAATACTCTTTGAGCACTGAAATAGAATTCGTAGCCCGTCTGCGGGCTACAAATGCATTGTCATATTTTTTTGCCGTAGGTGCATTTGAAGCGGTTGCCTCTACAACAAGGCGAATGTTTTTGTTCTTCTGCCATTTACTTTTAAATAAACTAAACCATTCCTTAAATTGTTTACTTGTTGTATCAAAATCATCAATATTATCAATACGCTGGTAAAACACAGGAATATTGTTCCTGAATTCCTTTTCGTAATTAATTTTGCTTGCGCTATACCTGCGAATTGAATCCAGGTGATCCTGGAAAAGCATCCACGAAATATCATTTTTTCGTTCAATTACTTCAATCAACGCAAAGCGTAGTTCTGGTTTATCCCCCTCCAGAAAAACAGGTGGTAACATTTCCAGTTTTTCAAATCCAACACCCTGCTCTTCCAAAGCAACATACAGCCCCTTAACCTGAACATGGATTGATTCCTTCAGAAATTTTTCCTGTGAATCAACACTTATTCCTTTAATGTAAAAGGCCACTTTTGCCTGGCCATAAACCAAAACTGTTCTCACTATATGCGTAACAAAATCTTGTGCTTTGTCCTTTTCCCAGTTTATTTTTGGTGTTTTGCCAGTAACAGTAAAATCATACCTCTCTACGGAAGAATCTTTACCTGCTGCTTTAAAGGCGGTAAGATTAATGCCATCCAATATTATTTTTGATTCTTTTATTGAGGCGTTATTATACCCGGCTACTTCAAGCATAACAAAAGCAAAATTTACCGTTGTGTCATCAAGTGGACTTGTGCGTTCTTTTTCTGCAAAGCCCACCCTATACGCCTGGTAACCCCTTTTCACTAACCCATCGGTCACCAAAGCGCGCGTTTTGGTCAACATCGATTTCATTTTCTCATTGCTCAAACCGTGGTTGTGGTATTCCAGTAAAACGTTCGCAAACCCGTCCTTGTCCAAAACAAATGTCACGTCATTCATAAAGGTGTTAAAGTTGGCTTTTTCCTGCGCAGTGTTGGCACCCAACATAACTGGTTTTACCTGTATAACGGTTTTTGAAAGGTTCAATGGGTTGTACTGTACTTCGCTTGATGAAAGCACAATTCCTTTAAGGTAACCATCTATAGCCAGCGTATCTTTTTTGGCATTTTCAAGTACAATGGTAAATTGCTTAAAAAAATAACCAGGTCTGCCTTTGGGGTCATAACCCGCTTTTATAAAAATGGCGCTGTTTTTCCGGAGAGAGTCGTTTGTTAAGCCAATTTTTGTGCAACCACAAGCACTTATAATACCCTTTATTTTGTAATTTTCATTTGTCAGGTTCATCAAACGAAATTCTGCAACAACTTCTCCTCCGTTTTCATGAATAATGTCAAAATCTTTTACCTGTGGATCAAAAAAAACGTCCTGGCCAAATGAAATTTTTGGAGTAAGTAAAAACAGGAATAAGCAAATATGAAAAACAACTTTCATTCCTTTTTCAAATCGCGTTTTGCTCCTTTGAACAATTCAAAAACAATAAAACGACAATCAATCTCTCCATTAAAAACATCCTGCCTGAACATGGGTTTGAATCCTATTTTGGCAATTAATTCTTTTGGCGCAACAATGCCTACTTTTGAGCCCGGGCAATTGTGTTTAAAAAAACTACTGAGGTTTGAAAAAAATGATTCGTCCATCGGCTCAATGCGTTTTCCATATGGGGGGTTGGTCAAAAAGGAAATTCCTTCTTCATGGTTGTGTAATTTGAAGAAATCGCCATGCTGCAATTGAATGCTGCCGGTTGCACCAATAGCCTTAATGTTTTTTTGTGCGCCTTCCAGTACGCGGTCATTTAAATCATAACCTGTGATTTTTAGTGCTGGCGCAGCTATTTCCTTTTCATCAAACTCATCTTTCACTTTTGTCCATAAGGCCCTGTCAAAATCTTTGAACTGCATAAACGCAAAATGTTTGCGGTAAAAACCAGCAGGACGGTTCACTGCTGCAAGAAATGCCTCCGTTAAAAGAGTTCCGCTTCCACAAAAAGGATCAATTAGCGGTTGCGAGCTATCCCATTTTAACAACTTGACCATTGCCGCTGCCAATATTTCGTTAATGGGTGCAAACCCCTGGTAGGCTTTGTAACCGCGTTGATAAAGTGGTTTGCCTGATGTATCAATCAGCAATTGACATTTATCTTCAAAAACATGAATATGGAAAGTAAAATCAGGAAAATCTTTGTCAACGGATGGGCGTTCATTGAATTTTTTATTGAACACATCAACAATAGCATCTTTAACTTTTAATGCACACAATTGCGTGTGCTGAAAATGTTGTGATCGTATAGCGTGCTTTACAGCAAAGGTATTTTTAACACCCATGAAATGATACCAAAAAACTTTACTGGCACCTTCATAAATGTCATCGTATGACTTTACACTAAAGTTACTTATATTAACCAATACGCTCAAAGCAAAACGCGAAGCATAGTTAATGCGGTAAATATCAACCAGGGTACCCTCAACCATTACAGCCCGCGTTAAACGTGTTACATCTTTACACCCAAGTGCCACCAGCTCTTCTTCAAGCAAACCTTCACACCCGGCAAATGTTTTGACAATTATTTTTTGTTGTAGATTTAAATCAATCATTTGCAATTTTTGAGATACATTTTATCAATTGGCTTATAGCCGTGAAATTGTGCTGTTTTACACGATGAACAAGCTTCATCATAGGACTCAGAATGAAATGCTGCACGGCAATGCATATAATGAAATTCCATTTCCTGCGGGTTCATGTTTTTTGCTTTTTCAAAATCATATTTTGCCTTGCGGTAATCGGCCTTATTAAAATAACAAAGTCCACGGTTGTAGTATAAGTCAACATCTCGTTCAGGGAACCGCTCAGCTTTGTTAAAGTCCTTTAACGCATCATCATACTGGCCATTGTTGTTTAGTGCAATTCCACGTGTCATAAATAACTGATAGGCGCTTTCGCCCTTTGTTTCCATTTGCGACATAAGCATGGCTGCTGCTACATAATCTTCTTTGGCAATGTATAATTCTGCAAGCAGGTAATTTATTTCAGTCTCATCCTGATGAAGCTTTTTATAACGCTGGTAATCTTCTTCAGCCAAATCATATTCTTTTATTTCCTTCAGGCAATTTCCCCTGAAAATATAAACCTGGTGAACAGATGAGTCAGTTTGAATAGCCTGGTCATATTCACTTATTGCATTATCAAAATCGTCTCGGCTTTCAAAAAAGGCCGCACGAATGAGGCTGGGATCGGCTAAGGATGTATCAATCATTTCAACCGTATCAAGAACTCCCATGGCATCGTCCTGCTTGTTAAAGAAGTTGAACAATAATTCGGCCTTTTGCAAGTAGGCTGATGCTGAAAATTTATCCAGCTTGATGGCTTCGTTAAATTTTTTCAATGCCTCTTTTTCTTTGCCATTGTCAGTTAACAGTGTTCCCCATTCAACCAGGGCATCATAATTTTTATTTACTCCGGGCATTTTTTCAATTTCTGCTAAAGCCTCGGCATAATTTCCTGCTATATGTTTCAATTGTATACGACACAACTGGTACGATGGCCTTTCACGCATTTTAATGGCTTGCTCAATAATTGATATCCCTTTGAGGGCTTCAACGCTGTCATAGGTCAAGAGGTGGCTTTGGGCCAATAAAAAGTAAATGGAGTCATTTTTGGGAAATAACTTAACTGCCTGTTTCATAAAAACACCCGCTGAATCAATATGTCCCACTTCGGTCTGATAGCCATACTGAATATAAAACCAGTTTACATCATCGCCACATTTACCGCGTGTCTGGTTTAGTATTTTACCAACATTTTCGGTATTTCCGTCAATTAAAAACGACTCGGCCACGGCCAATACTTCCTGGCAACTGCGCTGCGCCATAAGCGAAGGCTGAAGGAGAAGCAAAAAGACAAGGAGTTTTAATTTATTCACAATTGAAAATTAGTGGTTTTATTTACTTATTTAGCATTGCATTAAAATAAACATGAGCAATTTTAATAACAAAGATCAAGCCATAACGCCTAAAAAGGCTTTCGTATGCTCCATGCTATATGCAATTGCGGCTGACGGTGAACTTAATCCGCAGGAAATAGGTAACCTGTTGTCAGTCATTGGTGGTGAAAACAGGGACGGGGGTATCGTGGTTGGAGGTGAAGACCCTGGTTTTTTTAAGGATGCTTTTGAATTTGTTAAACGCACTTCTTTGCACCAGTTTCTTGAACGCATATCAGCTGAAGATATCCTTAATAAACAACAAAAACTATTTATACTGGCCAACATGCTTGATTCAATCCTGGGCGATGGGAAACTTGAACCATCCGAACGCGAAATTGTTATCGAGTTCCAGGATAAATTTGGTATTTCCAATTCGGATTTTAAACCTGTTTACGAAATCATTCTTTTTAAAAACTCTAAAAATATTTTTTAATGAAAAAGTCTTTTATCTTGCCACTTTTTGTATTTGTACTCTTGTCTGGCGGCCTGTTTTATCTCTTCACCACATTTCAAATTAATTTGTTCAGGGCAAAAGTTGAACGTTATGATAATTTTACCCTAAAAACAGAATATACTGAAAGGGATTACAGTCTTGGAGACGTAATTTACAACGGTGATAAAATAAGCGCGGGTGGTTGGGCACTTGCCTGCGGCATTGTGCTGGGCATTCCCTTGATTTTTGCTTTATTGACACGATCGCGCATTAAACGCAAGGAACGTAAAAAATTAGCAGCCATGCAAAATGAAACTACAACCTGATTTTTACATCCATAAAAATACCCGAAAACTTGCCCGGCAATTGCTGGGCAAATTTTTATGTACAAATTTACATGGAATTTACACCTCGGGAATAATTACCGAAACCGAAGCCTATGAAGGCATTCACGACAAAGCGAGTCATGCATACGGCAAAAGGTTAACCAACCGCACCAAAACCATGTATGAAAAAGGCGGCATAGCCTACATCTATCTTTGCTATGGCCTTCATACTATGTTTAATGTTGTAACACATGAAAAAGATGAGCCCCATGCCATTTTAGTACGCGGTATAAAACCGGTTGATGGTATTGAACAAATGGAAAAACGCAGGAAAATGCCCGTAACAAAAAAAGGATTCAGCAGTGGTCCGGGAACTGTTTGTAAAGCACTGGGTATTGAAATGAATCACAATGGTATACAACTGTCGGGAAATAAAATATGGATTGAGGATCGTAGTTTTAAGATAAAACGTTCACAAATACTGGTCACCAAACGAATTGGTATTGATTATGCTGGTGACGATGTACACCGCTTAAACAGGTTTGTGCTTACCACCTGATACGTTTTCTTAAATTTTGTCAGGATATTAAACGAAACCTTCGTAAAATTTTTAACCTCATGTTTTCAAAATCCTGAAGGGGCTTCATGAAAACAAAAAAAGCATAAATAAACACACCAATAATTGTCGACCGGATAAGTATATCAACTATTGGAATATGATAAAACGATGGTATAAACATGCCGATAGTAAAAATAATGGCCATGAAAAAGAGACAAACAGCCGTTTTGTTGTGAAAGGGTGAAAATCCATATTTTGAAGTCAGAAAAATACCTTTTGCCAGGTTAAATAAAACAATAGCAATAATTGTGGCAATGGCTGAGCCTGTAATACCAATTATAGGTATAAGAATCCAGTTGGCAATAAGTGTAATTACAATAAGAAAAAGGTTGAATATGAGATTGAGTTTGTAGTACGGTGACATGATAAGTATGGTCCCATTCACTGAACCAAGCATATCAATCAGTTTTGCAATTGACAGGAACAATACAGGATATTTTATTGCTGAGTAATCACCTGGTATCATTTTAATGATATCATCAATATTCGGAAAGATAAATGTAAAGATGGCTGCACCAACAAGAAATAGACTTAACGATGTTTTTTTATAGAGGTTATCTACTTTTGTCATGTCATTGCGGTGAAATGCTTCTGAAACAAAAGGCGCAGCTGCGGCACTTAGTGATCTCCATGGTAAATACACCATAGTAGCAATGTTAATGGCAAGATCATACTCCTGTGCGCTTCCGGTAGCATTTAATGCCAATAAACTAATCATAATCATATCAAGCCGGGTAACAATAAGATTGGCGCCTGTATCAAGCATTGAATACAGGCCAAATTGAAGTATTTTTTTGTTATCAGCTTTGTCGGGCCTTACAAAACCGGAGGTGTAAAATGACCATAGTGTATAAATTACCATGAGTAACTGCAATGCGAAAGAGGCCATGATAAGCGCCATAAGCCCTTCATACGTAACATATTTATAATAGTATAGTATGAAGCAGCCTAGCAACATGATACGAATGAGAAATTCATTGATAAAAAAATTGTTAGATGCTTTTTTGGTAGCAACGGCTAGTCCCAGGGTAACGCGTAAAAAAGCCTGTAAAATGGTAAACATAATCACCACAAACATCACGTATTCTGCCTTCATCAAAACACCTGTTGTTACATGGCCTGTTGCCATTTTTGCACCAGCCATTATTGCCAAGGCAATATCATCAATAAAAAAAACAGAAAACGGAATAAACACAACCAGGAAAACCGCTATACCAATAAGCGTGTACATACTTAAAATGAAATTCAGTTCACCTAACCTGTTTTTATCTTTGAAATGCAGGTAATATTTTAAAGCAATGGACGAAGCTCCAAACGTGATGAAGGGGGTAATAACAAAAGCCCAGTTGAGTAATACCTTAAATAAGCCTAACTCGTCTTTTGAACAGACTTTTGGATAAATAAACAGGTTTGCGATTGTTCCAATTGCAAAGCCCATCAAAATAAAAATAGTGCTGTTTACACCTTCTTTTGCTAACTTACCCAAGAATTATACCTATTAGTTACTTACAAAATACGCTTTTTTGACAAGGCAAAACCCACTGTTATATTAATTTAACAACGCCCTTGTGTTTGTCATTCCGCAGAGGCAAAACATTCCAGCAAAGCCAGCTATTTATTCCCAAACACTGTGCCCGGATCAATTACAGCGTTGGCAGCTACAATGGTTCCACTCAATACAACCGCACCCGCACCTATTGTAGCGTTTTCGCCAATTACTGCTCCCTCGCATACAATTGCACCTACACCTACACTTGAATAATTATTAAGTGTACAACCGTGGTCAATAATTGCACCTGCTTTGATTAAAACACCTTCGCCCACTTTTACCGATGAGTTTACAATAACCCTGGGACAATAAGCAACACCTTCACCCGCCTGAATGCTGCGGCTTATTATGGCCGACTTATGAAGCACCGTTATAGGCTCACCCGCAATTAAGCGCAGTTTTTGTGTTATAGTACGTCTTATCATGTTGTTTTCATGGCACACAAAAAATTCATATGCCTTTAGCATTTCAAGAACCAGTGGGTCGTTTTCATTTCCAAGGTATTTTAAACCGAAAGGATTTTCAGAAGGGCTTTCGATGGCCGTGCACGCTGTAACAATTTGTCCCTGAGAAAAAAGACAATCGTACAATACGTTTGCAAACGGGTCATATCCAACTAAACAAATGGTTTTCACGTGAGGTAAAGGTAGGAAAAGAATCAGGAGGAAATTTACTGCTGCTAAACAGAATGAGGAAGGATTATTCAACTTTACAGGAAATTCCAGAACCTTTCATTGTATTACACACAATCAGCACACGCAAACCTTTATTTGTCAGACTATTAAAATGAATTTGGACAAAAATTAAATACTATAATTTATTAATACATTATGCTGAAACGGAATAGTTTCATTGGATTTTATAACTTGCGGATGGTTGGAAAATGTAATTATCATATTGCGTAAATTGTCGGATCAGGAATGGTCTAGCGTTAAAACCAAACCCTGGGAAAAAATTTATTACTCATCTGACGACTTTTTTCCCGTAAACGACCTTACCGTATCGAATACCGAAAAAATAAGCTTGAGTGATCATGAATTGACGCAAATTAACCGATCATCTTTTGACGAAATGGTGGATTTTTGTCATGTGAAAAAAAACAATGTTTTACCCATTGATCTTTTCCAGGAAAATCAACTAAATTATTGGTATTTTTTAAGACACAGCGTTTACATCAGGCACAAAACCGTAATGGTGGAATATGCATTACTAAACAAAATAAGTGGACTTATTCAGGGCGAACCTGCAATAACCGTATATGCCAACTGGATAACCGAAAGCAAAAATTTTCCCTTTTCAAAAAAAATCAATATAGCGAAACCTGCTCCTATAAAAAAATCAGTTATTGGATCACTATTTTCGGCCAGGTCTTTTCTTGCTTTAGTCTTTCTTCGTGGACTGTTTACTTTGCTAGCCCTCCCCATTTTCTTTCTTTACCGGAAGCGACACATGGTTATGTATGATAATAAATACAAAAACAACGTTCTTTCTCTTGATGGAACGATGACCAAAGGTGATCACAATATTTTTTATTTACTTGAAAAAACTGAAGAAAAAAAGAATTTTTGTTATGCTTCGCTAATACCACCACCTGCTTCCACTATTTCAGTAAACGAAGATTTCAAATGGCATTACCTGTTTAATCCTTTCAGGAAAACATGGAACGTTGACTTTTTTCTTTTATTGGCGTTTTTAAACCCATTTACTTTCTTCAAAGCAAGAAAATTAAAAAAGAGAATTACAGGTATAAGGCACTTGCCGGCAAGTACCCGTAACGAAGAGGTTCTTGCCAATACCATTTCGGGTTATGCAAAAATAACCACAGCGGCAATGTACTACCAACACAGCGCTTTTTCATTCATAAAAACATTCAGGCCCTTGTCAATAACCATGGTGGGTGAACATAACCTTCCCATGCAGGCCATTACAAATGCAGCATCACTATTAAAGGTAAAAACACATGCCATTCAACACGGAGTTATTCACAGGTTGCACCCACATTATTACTTTTGTAAAGAGGACCTGCAGAAAGTACAATTAACCAATACCACGCATGTATGGGGAAATTCCTGGAAAAAAGAGTTACTTCAAAATAATTACCCGGAAAATAAAATAAACATAAGCGGCCAATTACGTACCGATTGTATTTCAATTGCAGGAAAAATAAAGAGGAATGAAATAGTTGCCGGAATTTCACCTGAAAAAAAAATAATGCTATACATAAGTTACCCATCACGTTCTGACAGGGAAGTCTTGCGTAAAGGCATGATCAATGATATGATGATGCTGGCGAAAGAACTTGAAGCAAGCACTGAATTAGTTATCAAACCACACCCCCGTGAAGCTGACCTTGAAATATTCAACGACTTTGCCCGTATTCACGGTACCAGCAACTTTAAAATTTCAACACAGGATTTATTTGTTTTATTAATGATGAGCGATGTGGTTGTAGCATACCACAGCACAGTGGGTGTTGAGGCCATTGCATTAAACAAACCTTTGGTAATTTTAGACTACGATGATTCGGACCTGGTAGGATATATTCGTGACCAGGTTGCCTTTAATGCAAGAAACTACACAGATCTTAAACACTATGCAAAAGGCTTGTTAACGAATACAATTGCCCCAATTGACAAAAAAATAACCACTGCTTATTCAATGGAAAACAACTACCTGGCTGATGGAAAACGTGTTGACGAACTCATTAAATTCATTGAGGCTGGCTAATTCTTCTCAACGTGCTCCCAGGTTAAAGGTGAACCCGCTGCAATATTTGTTAGGGCCTTTTTTCCCAAAATACTTTCCCAATGTTTGGGTGCAAGTCCAGTTGAAGGACGAATGACTTTTAAATTTTCCTTTGTGAAAACTTCACCTTTTTTAATTTCTGCCTGAACAAAAATACTGCGTTTAAATAACCTGCTGTTTTCTTCCTTTGCGGTGGGCTGAAGTTGCACGTGTCCCAATGCCTGAGAAATACTTGTTGCTTCGGTTACAAGTTGTTTCATTTCTTCTGGCTCCATTGAAAATGCTGAATCAACTCCACCATCAGCCCTGCGCAGCGTAAAATGTTTTTCAATAACTTTGGCTCCAAGTGCAACAGCTGCAACAGATACACCAATGCCCATTGTGTGGTCACTCAAACCAACCGAACATTGCGGAAATTTTTCAATGAAATAGGGAATTGTCAGCAAATTTGTATTTTCAGGTGTGGCAGGATAGGTACTTGTGCATTTCAAAATAGTCAGATTTTTACATCCGTTTTCAAACAGGTAATTTACCGATTCTGTAATTTCTTCAATTGTACTTGCTCCTGTTGACATAATTACAGGCTTGCCTGTTTTTGCAACACGTTTTAGCAAGGGGAAATGCGTGTTTTCAAATGATGCTATTTTATAAATTGGGCAATTAAGAGTTTCAAGAAAATCAACTGCAGTTTCATCAAATGGAGAACTAAAACACATAAGGCCTTTTTTTGCAGCGTGGTCAAACAATTGCTTATGCCATTCCCATGGTGTGTAAGCCTGTGAGTACAAATCAAACAGTTCTTTTCCATCCCACAAAGAATTTTTGTCATGAATGGTATAAGCCCCTTTCATAGTGATGGTGCTTGCAGTATACGTTTGTAATTTAACAGCATCAACACCTGTTTCTGCAGCAGCGTCAATGATCTCAAAGGCACGCTCAATGCTTTGATTGTGGTTCCCACTCATTTCAGCAATAATGAATGGTTTATTGCTCAAATTGAATTCCTTTTTTTCTGCCATGTTACAATGTTTTTATAAGAATATAACTTTCAGCTCCCGAAACCACCGCTGTTTCACGAAGCATAAAACCTGCTTTTAAAAATGCGCGATAGGAAGCCTGGTTAGAGGTTTTAATGTATGCTAAAATTTTTTCCTGTGGAAATTTACTCAAAAAATCATTGCTGGCCATTACCAACATTTTAGCCGCTAATGATTTCCCCCTGAATGCTTCATCAATTGAAATGCCTATAACTGTTTCTTTTTCTTTTTTTTCAATCCGAACCTGACCGGCTGGCATATTCCCGTGTTCTGTAAACAAATAAAAAAAGGTATTCCTGTCATTAATCTTATCATTAAACCACAAAACATGTTTTTCATAAGAAATATTTCCTGAATGAAATGAGTTAGCGCGCACCAACTCATCGTTTGCCCATTTATAGTACAAATCACAATCGTTTTTATCAGCCATGCGCAGGGTAAGCATTTGTCCGGGATTTTAGTGCAAAATTAGTCTATTATTTTCTATTCAATTGTTATTCATCGTTAACTTTTCTATTTCAGTCACAATACGCGAAATAGAGTTTCCATCTACAAAACCATTCATGTTTTTACGAAAATCTTCCCATTCGGAAGCCGTTATGCCTCCTAACCTTTCACTAAAATCACTTTGTTCAAGGGTATGAAGGTTGCCAAGACCAACCATTACTTTTTTTTCCATCAGGCTGGTGTAATTGTTATGTTGGTTTGCTACACTATAACCAGCCAGGCACAAACGGCCAAGCGCAATGGCTTCAATAAGTGTAACCGAAGCTGTACAAATTATGCAATCTGAACCAAGCATCATTGCGCCCATTTGCTGTTCATCAATGTTTTTATGAACGGTAATTTCTGCTTTTCCCTGAATAGTTTCCAAGGTATGATCAAATGCATACAGCGGCCCACACACAACATGTATTTTTTTTATTGAAGAAAAGCCAGAACACCATTTGACAAACTTGCACGTTAGATTTGTTTCATCAAGCCCACCCATAGTAACCATTACTGTTTTAGGGGGGAAAACGGGCTGAACGGCTACATGCTTTTGCATGAAATAAGGACGAAGCAATGCATAACCCGGACCAAGCAACATACGGGTGTACGGCATGTGCGAATATGGCATTTGTGATGCATTGGCCGCATGGTTTATAACAATATCGGCTACCTGTTTAAACGAAGCCATATCATCAATAAACACAAGCTTGCAACCCTTTTGCTTTACCAATAATTGAAAAGCGCCCGTAAAAATATACCCGTCCATGATAACTACTTCATCACCGTTAAGCTGATCAAGAAAAGCCAATTCTTCCGTTCGGGGTACAGCTGTTATGTTGAAATTATGCTTTTTCAACATAGCCATTTCAGTGTGCGATTCTTCATTTAAAAAAAAAGCAACAGTATATTTTTCCTGCAATGCTATAGCAAGTGACAAACAACGATAAATGTGCCCCATCCCAACCGAAGGGCCACTGTCAACCCTGAACACAATTTCTACATTATTTTTTTTCGCCATCACGCTTTTTTTTGTTCAATGGATGCGTTTATGGCAACCAACTTTGGATTTGCAGCCAGTATGTTTTCAATTTCATCCTGCTTTAAGGTATGGGCACTATGGTTTTCGATCAATATCCTGATAAGCTCAAAATCTTCGGGTGTATCTACCGTAAGCCGAAAACGACTGTTGTCATGCTGTTGTTTAATATGCCGAAAAGCAGTTTTTCCACTTTTGTTTTTCCATATATACGGTGTTACATGTTCGGTGTCTATAGGATCTGAAGCGCACTGCATGGCCTCCTCTAAATACTGAAATGAAAAAATTTCGAAATCAAAACCTCGTGCATAGGTACGTTCAATCACATTGGAAACATACGCGTACGGGTTGTTTTCGTTTTGAAAAATTTCAAGTCCCTTTACAATCAGGCTCGGATCAATTAACGGACAGTCAGATGTAACACGAATAATTGTTTGAATTTCATTTTCTTTTGCCGTTTCAAAAAAACGTGAAAGTACATGATCTTCACTTCCCCGGTATAGTTGTAAGTTGTTTCCCCGGGCATACTCACTCACCGCATCATCGGTTTCATTAACCGTTGTGGCAATATACAATGGTAACCCGCTTTGTTGCAAACGTTGAACATGATAATCAAGTAAAGGTTTGCCACCTGCAAGTTTTAAAATTTTTCCAGGTAACCGGGTGCTGGTCATGCGCGCCTGCGTTATAATGCCTGTTACACCCATTTTTTTTATTGCTTTTCGAGCAAATACATATAATCCACGTTACCTGAATTATCCAGGTATGGATACATTTCTTTTTTTACCAGCTTCAAATCGGGAAAATGCTGCATAAATATGGCCGCATAATCAGCTTTCCATAAATAATTTTCATGACCTCGATAATTAATGGTTGTTACTTTATCGGAATAATATTCAAAACCCCAAATATACTTTTTGGAACAACGATACATTTCGGTCATGATTTTTGGTAAATCAGCAGGTGAAATATGAATAAGTACACCATTTGTACACACAACATCAAAAAATTTATCCTTAAAGGGCAAATCAAAACCGGAGCCTGTAATAACGTTGATGTTTTTTGTGTATTTTTTTGCTTCTTCAACAGCGTAAGGCTGCAATTCGACACCGTAAATATTTTGAAATCCCATTCGTTGAAGCCCATTCAATTGCATTCCTGTATTACAACCTACTTCCAGTATACTTGCGTTTTTATCGAGATGACCCAGGAAAGATTGGTTCATTTCAATTTTGGTTTTACCCCATGTAGTGGTATAAAATGCGTCCCAATCTGCGGCTGAACGGGAGTTGCGATCGGTATATTCTTTACCAAAATCACCCTTCCAGAATTCTGTTTGTTTTGTTTGCATGTGCGTTTTAAATTTCGTTTTTAATAATATAGCAAGGGGTAACCGCAAATGGAAGACGTTTTATTTCCACTGGTTTATCTTTAAAATAGTCGTCAACGGCTTTATTTGCACCCGGAAAAACATTGGCATAATCGTCAAGCAAAATTACACCCCCTTTAACAACACGTGGGTATAAGTGTTCAAGTACTGCTTTTGTGGGTTCATATACATCCACGTCAATGTTCAGAAACGATATTTTTAGTTCAGGATGCGCCTTAATGTATTCAGGCAAAGTTTTACACACATCGCCTTTTATTAATTCAACATTTACATCGGCCTTTTTGTGTTTAAGCACCTGCATCAATTGATCATCACCTATGCCCTGCTCACCAGAATCAGAAATGAACTTATCCCGCCATTTCTGGTCCTGGTTAAATTCCGTCTCAGGAAAAGGTCCAAACGCATCAAAACCAATCATTTTTTTTGCTGCAGTGTTACACAGCAATTGCCTGAACGCTGCAAACCTTACAAATGATGCTCCTTTGAAAACGCCACATTCTATGATGGCTCCCGGCACATCAACGGTAAGCTTAAACAGTTCATAATGCGCCATCACTTTGGCCATGCGGTAAACATCACTTGAAAGATAAAAGTGGTTCTCATATTGGAACGCTTTATCAAAATCGGGTAGTTCAATCATTGTTTCAATTATTAAAATATGTGGTCGGCACCAACGGCACCGTTCTCAAAAAAATCAAAATAATAACCATTTAAAAATGGGTTGTCAGACACGGCCGCCATCCACCCGCTTTGACCATCAAAAAAATTATACAACTCTGAATCTTTTTTCAGATCAAGGGTAAGCAATCCATTGGCGGGTACAACTACGTTTCTTGTAAGAACTTCGTCATTGGTTTCGCGGTGAAAGGTCAATGTTACATTTGCAGGGATTTCGTACTTTTTAAGTGAGCCCGAATTTGTAAGGGTTATTAGGGAATTGCCAATATTTACAAAAGGTGACCAACGAAATGTTCCTTTCTTTTTCAACATGGCCGGATTTCCCAACAAAGGAGCAAAACAAATGTTGCAAGGCAATGCGTGTGATCCTGATTTTCCAACATTCAATCCAAATTTAACACGGGTTGGTATTTTGTCTTTTTTTTCCCAGTTGCATATAAGATTTACCGATGCTGCCTTGCCTAAATCAATGCCCTCCTTAACGGCTATTTCGCCAAGGTCAATTTGCGCATAGCGACCATCACTGCTGCGAATGGAATCATGATTTTCAAGAAAAGAAAGGAGTTCTCCACCTTCTGTATAAAAAGCGTATGAAAGCGTAAAATCAGACGGAGAAAAAATTGGGTAAACGGCTACACGTGTATAATAACCATTGGTAATATACAAGGGTATGGAAACTGAACTATCATTGAGTAAATCGTCTTTACGGTTCCAGAATGATTTGCTGTCATCCAGTAGCGAACAATCATAATAGGAATGCGTAATACTGATGGTTTTTTCTGTTTTTTCAAAATTGCCAACTGCAAACCTGGGAAAAAAACCTTCAAAATTATGACCAAGTTTAATAGAACCGGGCTGATTACCCAAAATACTTTCCAGGTCAACGTAATCTTTAAGATGCAAAAAAACTGTTTCAAAAGCACCAAGCGGTTTCATGCGAAATACACCTTTGGTTATTTGATTGGCCGCGTTATTGATTTCATAGGTAATTTCGGGGTTCTTGTTTTGCACAGCTCCATTGGTAATTGCCACAAACGGTGAAAGGTTTTTGGAACCATAAATATCAAAACCCGATTCGCTTACTTTGTATTCATCATTTTTGCTCAGGTCTTCAATGTCATTGTAAATTCGACCTACTGAATGAACAGCTGTGCTAAAATGATCACCAAAGTATATCAACACAAACGCAGGATAAGGGTAAACCAAATCACGGGTTGAAAATATTTCCAGTTCCAGTGAACCCGTAAAATCTACTGAATCCAATTCTGAAAACTCGCTTAATTGAATGGAAAATGCTTTAGCAGAATCAATCAAAATATATTTACGGGCAAGTATTTCACCACCGGCATTACGTAACGTATAAAGCAACCCAATTTCTTTAATGTGGCGTTTCAAGAGCCAATACCCCATAAAAATAACCTTGCTTGAATAGTTTTGGTTATGCAAAACAGGAAATATAGCTGAAGACCGAAAAATTGGTTTTTGTGTTTTGGAAACTTCCTCTCCAATACTTTGCACCGCCTGTAAATGACTATAATATGATCGCATATTGATTAAGCAAAGAATGTTTTAATTTTATCAATAACATACGCCTGTTGTGTCTCGGTTAGTCCGGGATACATGGGAAGACTAAGGCATTTTTCATAATAAGCTTCGGCATGAGGACAATCGCCCTTTTTGCTTCCACGTTTTTTATAATACGGCATGAGGTGAACAGGAACATAATGCACCTGCGCAAATATGTTATTTGTTTTTAAATGTTCATATAAGCCTTCCCTGTCATCAACCTGTATAACATACAAATGCCATGCGTTTCCCTCAACCTGACGCGGACAAACTATTCTTGAACCGGCAAATGCTTTAGTATAATTTTCGGCAATTTCTTTTCTTCGCTTTAGGCCCTCGTTAGCACGTTTGAGTTGTGAAATTCCAAGAGCTGCCTGCAAATCGGTTAACCTGTAATTGAAACCAAGCTCCTGCATTTCGTAATACCATCCGCCCTGGGCTATTTCCTCTGGCGAATTTTTATATGCCTGAACATTTTTTGTAATGCCGTGGGTTCGTAGAACCATCAACTTATCATATAACGCCTTATTGTTGGTAGTGATCATACCTCCCTCACCTGTGGCTATGTGTTTAACAGGGTGAAATGAAAATATGGTTAAGTCAGCAAAGTTACCGTTGCCCACCATTTGTTTATTTCCGTTTATATCGTGAAAATAAGCTCCCGGAGCATGACAGCCATCTTCAATGATCCACAAATTGTATTCCTGTGCAAGCGCTTTAAATTCCTGTGTGTTTACCGGAGCTCCTGTGAAATCAACCGGTATAATTCCCTTAAAAAACCCTTTTGGATGCCTTTCCAATAATTGTTTTACTGAATTAAGACTTAAGAGATATGTTTCGGGATCAATATCAGCGAAAAAAATTTCACCACCACAATACCTGATAGCGTTGGCCGATGCGGCAAATGTTATAGGCGTTGTTATTACGTTTGTGCTTGCGTCAACGTCAAGCGCCAGGGCTGCGAGGTGCAACGCTGCTGTTCCATTTGAAACCGCAACTGCGTAAGTGCTTCCCACGTAATGAGCAAAGGCACGCTCAAACTCTGCAATTTTAGGACCCTGGGTCATAAAATCAGATTTCAAAACGTCAACCACAGCTTCAATGTCTGCCTCGGTAATTGATTGCCTGCCGTAGGGAATTGGTTTCATGACTAAACAGAAAAAGTTGGGTCAACGTGTTTTTTAATAAGGGCCCGAAGAGCCTCCACATTTAACCACTCACTGTTATTCCCCGAGTTGTAATTAAATCCTTTTTCTACCGCTGTTGCCTTAAAATGTTTAACATATTCTTCAAGAATCCATTTATGGGTTTGAGGAAGAATTGAGTAATATTTCCCTATATCATATGTAGTGAACGAATCGGAAGATGTAATCATTTCCTCGTGAATTTTTTCACCCGATCGAATGCCAATAATTTCAGTACGGCAATCAGGACCAATTGCTTCGGTAAGGTCAGTTACTTTAAACGATGGTATTTTCGGAACAAATATTTCGCCTCCCCATGCATTATCTATTGCATATAATACAAGATCAACTCCTTCTTCCAGTGAAATATTGAAACGGGTCATCTCAGGATGCGTGATTGGTAAAACTCCCGACTTTCGTTTTTCAAGAAAAAACGGCACAACCGATCCGCGTGAACCAATTACATTCCCATAACGCACAACTGAAAAACGGAGATCCCTGTCGCCTGACACATTGTTAGCAGCAACAAAAAGTTTATCAGAACATAGTTTTGTTGCTCCATACAAATTAATAGGGGCGGCAGCTTTATCGGTAGAAAGCGCCACTACGCGTTTTACACCACAATCAATTGCAGCGTTTATAACGTTTTCAGCGCCCATCACATTTGTTTTAATACATTCCATGGGATTGTATTCGGCTGTGGGCACCTGCTTAAGCGCAGCAGCATGAATTATTACATCAATATTTTCGCAGGCGCGCTTAAAGCGTTCACCATCGCGTATGTCACCAATAAAATACCTTATGCCTTTGTACCTGGACTGTGAGAATTCCTGGCTCATTTCAAATTGTTTTAACTCATCGCGCGAGTAAATTACCAGGCGGGTAATATTGGGATAACGGGTAAGAATTGTTTTTACAAATTGTTTACCAAATGAACCTGTGCCACCGGTAATCAAAACCGACTTAAAATCTTCAAACTTTTTTTCTTTCATGTTTTGTGTGCAATAAATTGTAATGATCGAGCCTTGCGTGTGTGTTACATGCTATTCATTTACAGGCGCAAAATAAGAATATTTCAGGCATCCACACAGGTTATTTAAGTAGTTTTGGGAACTTCGTACAAGCCGTGTATAAGATACTTTTTAAAAAACCACAAAGGCTATCCGCCCAACATAACTGCTTGTTTTTCTTTTATTTACGAATTGAGGCCGCTCATAACCCAATCATACCAACAGAATGACTACTTTTATACTATGTCAAAAAACAGGATTTTAGTATTGGCACCACACACCGATGACGGAGAATTGGGCTGTGGGGCTACCATTGCAGAATACATTGATAAAGGAAAAGAAGTTTTTTACGTGGCTTTTTCCATTTGCAGCAGGTCGTTACCCGAAGGATGGGCGCCTGATACCCTTGCCAAAGAGGTAGCTAAAGCAACAAAAGTACTAGGCGTTAAACCCGAAAATTTAATTCTTTTTGATTTTGATGTTCGCAAATTCCCTGAATTTCGTCAGGAAATTCTTGAAGAAATGGTAAAGCTTAAAAGGAATATAAACCCTGATCTGGTTTATGTTCCAAGTCCTACCGATATTCACCAGGACCACCAGGTAATTTCACAGGAAGGTTTACGTGCGTTTAAAAATGTGTCTATTCTTGGTTATGAAATGCCATGGAATAATATCAGTTTTAATACAAGGGCTTTTAATATTCTTGAAGAAAAATACATACAGAAAAAAATTGATTGCCTGCAGATGTATAAAACTCAAAAACACCGCACATACCTTAACGACAATTTCATTCGCTCACTAGCCACTACACGCGGAGTTCAAATAGGAGCCCCTTATGCAGAAGCCTTTGAAGTTATTCGTTGGATTATTTAATTTAATTATGATTACTGTAAACGATATTATTTCAAAATTTCCTCCGGTAAAGTTTACAGGAGTTGCCTCTAACACTGTTTCTACAGTGGTTGAATTGGGAATACTCAATAATTATGAGCGGGCACTCAGCTGGTGCAACCAAAAAAACATTACACTGCTTACAACCATCAAATCAGGTGTAGTTATTTGCCCTGTACTTGATGATTCATTTGTAAAATGTGCACAGGTAGATTATATTGAAACTGATAAACCCCGTCATTATTTTTTACAGGTTCTAAAAAACTTTTTTGCTCCTGCTGATGATGATCGCGGCATTGCTTCAAGTGCAAAAATATCGGCCAACGTAAAAATTGGCCATAATATTTCAGTTGGCCAAAACGTGGTTATTGAAGAGGGAACTTTAATTGGCGATGATTGTTCCATTGGCCACAATACCGTAATTTACCGCAATACCGTTATAGGTAATAACGTAACTATTGGTGCCAATTGCACCATTGGCGGCCCGGGTTTTGGTTATGAAAAAAACGAGTCGGGCGAATACGAAATGCTACCACATATTGGAAACGTTGTAATTGAACCGAATGTGGAAATTGCCAACAATGTTTGTATTGACCGTGCTGTGTTAAGCAGCACCATTATTGGTGAAAATGTTAAAATTGACAACCTGGTTCACGTTGCACACAATGTAATTGTAGGTAAAAATTCATTGCTTATTGCCAATTCAATGATTGGTGGCAGTACCGTTATAGGAGAAAATGTTTGGGTAGCACCTTCGGCCAGCATTATGAACAAAATAAACATTGCCAACAATGTTGTGGTTGGAATGGGAGCCGTGGTCATTAAACCTGTTGCCGAAAATACCGTAGTTGCAGGAAATCCCGCACAATTATTACTCAAGAAAAAAGACGGCTTATAATTAACCTTCTTACTTCGTTAACCGCATTTATTACTCATGATGGTATTTTTCACCTTTTATGATGGTAAACGCCCGGTACAGTTGTTCTAAAAAAATTAAACGTATCATTTGGTGTGAAAACGTCATTGCCGAAAGCGACAGTTTATGTTGAGCCAGGTCATACGCTTTTTCATCAAAACCGAAAGCACCCCCTATAATAAATACAAGCTCCCTGACCGAAGCTGTTTGTTGCGCATTTATAAAAGATGCAAATTGTGTTGATGAATGTTGCTTGCCTTTTTCGTCAAGTAATACCAGTATGGCTGATTTGGGTAATTTTGCTGAAAAAACCTCCCATTCCTTTTTTTTCAATTCAGCCTGCGAAAGGCTTGAAGCATTTTTAATGTCTGGTAGGGTTATGACTTCCAGCTTTGTATATCTTTTTAACCGGTCTTCATAGTCCTGGCATAATGCTTTTAGTTCTTTTGAAGGAACTGAACCAATTTGCAAAACGCTGATTTTCATTATTTATATCTTATTTATGGGTTTATATTTTTCCAAATTTGCACTTTTTATGGCATAACTATTGCAATACTGGGCTTTGTTGAGAAAATATTGCAAACCCACTTAAATTTTTGGAACGGAATTTGCAACTTGTAAAAAAAAGTTAAAACAGAAGAAAATGAAGAAGCTTATAACATTAGTGATGATCCTTTGGGCAGGCGTGGCTTTTAGCCAGGATGCTACAACCGATAAAGCCACCAAGGCTTTGACCGCGGGCAACTCACGTGAGTTGGCATCACTTTTTGCCGATAACCTTGACCTTGTTATTGAGGATGATAATGACATTCGTTCAAAAGACCAGGCTGAGCAAATCGTAAAAAAATTCTTTGAAAAGAATCCGGCAAAATCATTTAAGATTAGCAATTCAGGCACTTCACCCCTTGGCTTATTGTACCGCATTGGCGAACTTGATACCGCAAACGGTAAATTTAAGGTTGATTTTAAACTCAAAAAAGTTGGTGAAAACCTGGTGATATCTCAGCTTGAGATTGAAAAAATGTAATTTACCGTTAAAATATACAGAAAGCCACCCTTATCGGTGGCTTTTTTTATTTCCTGCCATTGGCAACAAAGCTGTTTCAAGCTGTATTTTACATAGCTTTGCCCAATGCAACTCAACAAATTTATTGAACTTGCCCTTGCCGAAGACATTGGCGATGGGGATCACACCTCGTTAGCGACCATTCCGGCTAATGCACAAAAAAAAGCGCGCCTACTTGTAAAAGATGATGGTATACTGGCAGGCGTAGAATTGGCTCAACGCATTTTTCATCAATACAACCCCTCATTTAAAATTGAGTTTTTGAAAAAGGATGGTGACCCGGTAAAAAAAGGTGATGTTGCGTTTTTAGTTGAAGGACCTGCACGCGACATTTTAAGCTGCGAAAGACTTGTACTTAACTGCATGCAACGCATGAGTGGTATAGCCACTCTAACACATCAAATAAACCAGGAATTGCATGGTTTAAATACAAAACTACTCGACACACGCAAAACTACTCCGCTTTTCAGGTACATGGAAAAATGGGCAGTGAAAATTGGTGGCGGGGTCAATCACCGTTTTGCCCTGTATGATATGATCATGATAAAAGACAATCATGTTGATTACGCAGGCGGAATTGCAAATGCCATAAACAACACAAAAAAATATTTACAGGATACCGGTAAAGACCTGAAAATAGAAGTTGAAGCGCGTACCCTTGATGATATTAAGGAAATTTTAAAGCACGAAGGTGTATTCAGGGTTTTGATTGACAATTTTAGTCCTGAAAAACTGGCCGAAGCAGTTAAACTTGTAAACGGGCAAATTGAAACTGAAGCATCGGGTGGAATAACAATAGAAACCATTCGATCGTATGCCCTAACCGGGGTTGATTACATTTCATGTGGAGCCTTAACGCATTCATATAAAAGTCTTGACCTGAGTCTTAAGGCCTATGAATAAATTCCTGCGTAAAATAAAATGGAATTTTGTAAAATGGAGCTCGCGTGTGCCTATTCCACGCTATAAAAATGTTTCGCTTTACAATGTATTGCACTTTTACCTCGAGTCGTTGCGAAAAGGCCAAATAGGTCATCGAAGCGCAAGCATTTCATTCAGGTTTCTCACAGCGCTTTTTCCATTATGTATTTTTCTTTTTTCTATCATACCCTTTATTCCAATAAGCAACCTACAGGACAATTTAATGATTGGATTGGAAAATTTTTTTCCCAAGCAAATTTTCGGTTTTTTCCATGAAATACTGGTTGATCTCACACACAAGAAAAAAGCCGTATTGCTTTCAGTGGGTTTTCTTTTATCCATATATTTTGCATCCAATGCTGTAAATGCATTAATAACAGGGCTTACCGCCTCGCATCACATTAATCGAAAACGCAAATTCTGGCGCCAACGCTTATGGTCGTTGGGATTGTTATTTGCCTTCTTATTTCTTTTTATACTGGCTTTTTTGATTACGTCAACCGGTCAATGGTTAATTGATTATGCCTTCAACAATCGCTACCTTGAAAGCAAAGCCGGTTATTGGACATTTGTGATATTGAAGTCGGCACTCTCATTGTTTACATTTATGTTTTCAATCTCACTGTTGTATAACGTAGCAAATACCGATAAAATAAAGTGGAAATTTTTCAATGCCGGTGCAATAACCAGCACCTTGTTAATTATCGTGCTGAAAGAAACCTTTGGCCTCTACATCATGTATTTTGGAAAATTTGATCAGGTTTATGGCCCCATAGGAACAGGCCTTGCTTTCCTTTTGTTTGTTTTTTACATGTTCATTATACTTATTATAGGATTTGAATTAAATGTAAGCCTGCAACAGGCATACCGATACAAAAATGCGGCTGAATTTGTTAAACCAAAAAAGACGAAATAAATATAGTTAACGTCTTTGAAGTCATGTGGCAGGGCAAATAACCGTTAACGTAAAAAACAGTTTTTATGAAGTTACCATACACTACAATTCAATATGCCGGCCAGGTAGGTTTGGTTGAATGGATTCTAATTCTTATAGGCGTTTTATGGTTGGCAGGCGTACTTAGAAACGTAATTTATGTGCCCGTAATTGTTAGGGAAGAAGAGAAAAAAGAGGATGTTAAAGAAACGAAAATTTCGGAAAACGTTAAGGTGTCACGACCTCCAAATAAGGGTGATTCAGACGAATACGTGCCCTTTGAAGAGATTAAAGATTAAGGCATGCATTTATA
>DATGXI010000119.1:0-21986 GCA_035299065.1 Flavobacteriales bacterium | reverse complement strand
GTGTAACGGTTACACCAAACCCTGCCGCGCCTGCCGTATCCAGCACATGCACCAAAAACACCGTGTCGCCCTGCACTTCAAAATTGCGGTTGCTTAAAAAATACATGTCGGGTCCGTACAATTGGCTGCCACCTTTTACAGGACATAAATTGCGAATGTTTTTACCATTGAACTGTACACCTGTAATTAAATTTGCGTTCAGCGGATCGTTGTTGTACCCGTTAAACTTATTCATTTGCCAAATTACGCTTTCATTAAAACCAGTTTGCCAGCTTGAATCGGGGTAAAGCAAATTTACAGTTATAAAAAGTTCATTGTCGGTTAAACCCAAAATCGGGTAATCGGTCCATAAACCGTTGTTTAAAGGGTTACCGGGCAATGCATATAAATTCCATGCACCGGTTGGGTCATTGGTTTGTGAAAACCCAACAATAATGCTGCTGGTTGTATCAGTAAACCCATTCAACACAACAACAATAAATTTATCTTCATTGGGGTCATACAATAATTTCGGGTCAAATTCCTCGTGCGGTAAACCCAGCGGTGCCGAAAAAGCTGCAAATGACATGTTGGACAAGGTAACCGGTGAACTGCCGCTTACATCGTAAAAATAAAGCGTGGTATTTACGGCCGAAATAGCTTTGCCGCTGTCTGAAATGCAAAAATCATTGTCGCACGGGGTTGAAAACGCCCACGGGTTTCCATTAAAGTTCATGCCCATACCAACATCGGTCAAACTTTCATTTTGAACTGTACCCGCTATATCGCGTAGCTGCGCTTTTGGTTGATACGGAATAATATTCTTTGGAATACCACCTGGTTTTGGTTTTTCCAGGTTCATGAGTTTAGGCGAAAAGTCTTCCTTCACATCACGCACCACAACCGTTGCTTTTGGGTTGCAAATAAATTTTTGTGTATTGGCTTCAATTTTTTTGGTGGTTTGCGCCAGGGCAAAAGTTGATGCAAATAAGGTTGCGGCCAGTAGTGCGTATTTCATGCGTTTGAATTTGAATGTAAATTTAGTGAAAAAAGGAGTTATTGGTGAATAGTTAATAGCTAAACCGGCATGCATACTAGGCACTGGTAATCAATGTTATTATGCCGCACCCTTCGGGCCGGGCTATCGCTAATAGTCCTCGCTCAAACCTGTGGGAGTAAAACCGCTGTTGAATTGAATATGTGCAAATATCCCACAGGTTTGCGCTGCGGGCTATCACGCTCTATCCCTTGCGGAACTTTATAGCAAAAAAAAGTTGAAAGTAAAATAGGCACAGCCTAAGGGTCAACAACTAAAAATCAAACCCAAACCCCTTATTCCCCTGCAATCCTCCACTGTGATAAAACAGAATTTTTGATTGTGTTGGAATTTTGTTTTTTCCAATTAAGTCCAGTAATCCAAAAAAAGCTTTTCCGGTATACACCAGGTCCAACGGCAAATGGTAGTCTGCATAAATTTTGCGCACAAATTGTTTCAATTCGTCATTTACTTTTGCATAACCGCCAAACCCATATCCGTCAATAACCTCAAAATCTGTTGCGTGTTCAGCTACCGCTTCTTTGTTATTCAATAACAGGTTTAAATTTGCATTAATCATTTCGGCTACACCATCGGCTTTTTTAAACACATTCATGCAAAGCACTTTTGTTTGCGCTGGTTTTGAAAGTATAAATCCCGCTGCGGTTGTTCCGGTTCCTACAGCGCAAACCATGTAATCATAAACCTGGTCCAGTTCTTTTACAATTTCCATAGCGCCTGAAATACCTTCATGCCCTGCTCCTCCTTCCGGAACAATATGCGCTGTGGGATATTCAAGTTTTAACTGGTCGTGGTAATTGTAATTATTGCGTTCATTGTATTCGTCAACACTTACCGGTATTAATTCCATACCGTTTTCATGTGCTTGCTTCAGGGTATTATTTGTCACATCAGCATGCGATCCCCTTATTATGCCTATACTTTTAAGACCACACAATTCGGCCGTTTTGGCTACTGCCGCAATGTGGTTGCTGTATGGGCCGCCAAAGGTCAGCAAAGTGTCGCATTTGGCCTCATTTGCCTTTAACAGGTGGTATTTTAATTTGCGTGATTTGTTGCCTGAAATTAACGGGTGTATCAAATCATCGCGTTTTACGTGAATGGTAGTTCCGTTTATTTGGTATGCCTGTACAGGCGCTGGCTTTAAATGAACTTCCAGCTTATTCAACATGGTTTACGTATGAAAGAATTTCCTTACGCAAGGCTGATGCTTCTTTTCCTTCGGCCGTTGCCGCAAACGTTTTATAACGTCCTTCAGCAAAAAATTTATTCCACTTCCGCCTGTAAAAAAGCGTTATGGATGCTGTAACTACACCTATTCCAAATGCACCGCAGGCCCACAACCAACTACCGCTTATTAAACCGGTCAGCACAAATATGAGTATGTAAAGTATGGTAAACAAAAGCATGCTTGACAACCACAAAATGGACGACTGGAATGCAATGTCTTTTACGGTTTTTTTAGCTATGTACTGCGGCATGTAAAAAGGAATCCAGTTTACAATAAAACCAACAAGAAACAAGGGAAAAAACACCACCATAAACGGCCACCACAAAACAGGGTTCATAAATTTATATCCCGGGTCAAGCACAATGTCGCGCAACTTATGCTTTCCAAGAATAGAATAGTAGCGGGTAATTTTTTCTTTTAACACCGTTGCTGTTTTTTCATCACTAAACAACGTGTTTTCGGCTACATCAATTATTTTTTTTCCGTAGTTAAACTCCTGCAGCAAATTTGTATTCAGGTCATGTGCTATCCGGTAACGATTAATGGCCATGGTGCGCAAATGGTCAATTTCCTGGTAATAGTCCGGATTTTGAATATTCACCATTAAATTACCCACAGCTTTCTCCAAATCGCGTTTTAATTCATTCATTGCGCGGGCCGGATTTTGTGCGTACGCCTCTTTGTAATCAATTAAGCGTATGGGTTTACCAATGTTAATCAGCTTGTCGCCACCAAAATTATACAGGTCATTGTAACTTATTCCTATTGGAACAATGTGTACATCAAGTGAAAAATTATTTTTCTCCTCGGCACCAAATGCAAAACGCAGCAATCCTTTTTTAAATGGCCTTAACTTTTTCACCAAACTATGCGACCCTTCGGGAAATACCAGAATGGTACGGTTTTTTTCCAGCAGCCAAACGCAGTTTTGAAAAATTTCATTGTTCTTATCCAACTCGTCTTTACCATCAAGCTGCCTGTAAATGGGCAGCATGTTTAGCTGGTAAAATATTTTGTTCACCGATTTTTTTTTGAAAGCTCCGGCACGCAGTAAAAACGTAAGCATGCGCAGTTTTACAATGGGTGATAAACCCAAGGGCTCAATCAATGCGTTAATGTGATTAGGAGTTAAAAAAACAGGTTTGTCTTTGGGCACATTTTCCATACCGTAAAACTCCCTGCGTTTCCAATAGCTCCACAAAAAGGGTGTGAACCAGAAATAACAAAACACGTATGCCCATCCCTTGCCGGTTACATTTGGCTTATACTTTTTCTCCATGCAATCAGCGCAGTACCGCCCCGGTTTTTTCAGTTATATTTTTCATGACTTTCTGCATCAGGCTTTCCACTTCTTCATCCTTCATGGTTTTTTCATCATTCGCTATAGTGAGTGAAATAGCATATGATTTTTTTCCTGCTTCCATGTTTTTGCCGGTATACACATCAAACACATCAACACTTCGTATCAGCTGTTTGTTTGTTTGCAAAACCGCCTGCTGTAATGCTGCAAATTCCACATCGGCATTCAACAGCAATGACAAATCACGTTTTATAACCGGGAATTTGGATACTTCCTGGTATTTGAAACGGGTACGTTTTATAGCTTCTATTAAATTCCTGAGTGTTATTTCTGCAAAATACACGGGTTGATCAATGTCAAAATGTTTTAGTACTTCAGGCTTTACTGCCCCGCCCTGCAAAATGGCGGCATTGTTCATGTAAATGCCAAATACATCAACCAGGTAATTGTGCTCAAACCCATTTTTTGAATCCAGTTTGGTTTTCACAAAACGGTCAGTCAAACTTTGTGTAATTCCTTTCAGGGTATAATACGTTGCATCGGTTGCGGTACCTTGCCAGTGTGCGTTGGTTTTTTTACCCGTATACCAAATGCCAATTTGCTGTTCTTCATGATAACCGTTGGCTACTTTTGTATACACACTGCCTATTTCAAAAAAGGCCATGTTATGCTGCTGCCTGTTTATGTTATAGGCTACGGATTGAAGGCCGCCATACAACAAGCTATTGCGCAACACATCCAGTTCTGAACTCAATGGGTTAAGCAATTTTATATCGCCCGAATTTTCATTTTTATTCAATTCATTGGTGCGCCCGGCATTTAATGAATTGTTCATGATCTCGGTTAACCCCTTTGATGCCAAAAAAGCTGAAATGGTTTCAACCAGGCGCTCAGGATCGGGTTCGGCACTAAGCTGCGGACTTGCGTTTACCTTTGAAGGTATTGCAATGTTGTTATACCCGTATATGCGCAGCACCTCTTCATAAACATCCACTGCACGTGTTACATCAACCCGGTACAAAGGGGCTTCCAGTTTCCATATATCACCCTTTGACTCAATTTTAAAATCTAGGCTGGTAAGTATGCTTTCAATTTCATTTGCAGGAATTTCCTGTCCTGTAAAGGCATTCAAACCTGCCGGTGAAAATTCAATGTTAACCTTTGCAAACGGGTGTTCAATCCTGGTTAGCCCATTTATTTTTCCCCCTGCAATGTCCACCATCAGTTGCGCAGCACGCAACATGGCCCATTCTGTTTTCATGGGATCGGCTCCCCGTTCAAAACGGAATGAAGAATCGGTATGCAGTTCATGTGCCCGTGCTGTTTTGCGCACTACAACTGGATTAAACCAGGCACTTTCCAATACAATAGCTGTTGTTTCATTGGTAACTCCGCTATGAAGTCCGCCAAAAACACCTGCCAGGCACATCGGCTTTTCCTGATCGGCAATTACCAGGTCGTTTACATTTAGCTTGCGCTCAATACCATCAAGCGTTACAAATTTTTCATCTGCTTTGGCACGCCTCACCACAAGTTGATTTCCACCAATTTTTGCAGCATCAAAAGCATGCAACGGCTGGCCACATTCATGCATCACAAAATTGGTAATGTCAACAATGTTGTTAATTGATCGCACCCCAATGGCTTCAATGTTTTTCTTTAACCAGGATGGTGAAGGGCCAACTTTTACGCCTGTAACCTCAAGGGCTAAATATGTTTTACAATCATTTTCATTTTCGATTTTTACCGATACACTGGCTTTTCCTTCAATTTTTTCATGAAGTTGCGGAAACTGTAAGCTATGTGACGTTTTTTGTCGTTGCCTTAGAGCTGCTACCAAATCACGGGCTACACCAAGGTGTGATGCTGCATCAATACGGTTTGGTGTTAAACCAATGTGTATAACCTTGTCGGCACTTACGTTAAAATAATCGGAAGCAAGCATGCCTACAGGGGCATCTTCGGGTAATATCATGATGCCGTCATGTGAACTTCCAAGGCCTATTTCATCCTCGGCACATATCATACCGGCTGATTCAACTCCCCTGATTTTTGAGAGTTTTATTTTAAACGATTCACCTTCAGAGGGATGAATTGTTGTTCCGGGTAAGGCCACTATTACCTTTTGCCCTTTTGCCACGTTTGGGGCTCCACACACCACCTGGTGTAGTGTTCCCGAATTGTCAACCGAAACCCTGGTTATACTAAGTTTATCGGCATCCGGATGCTTTTCCTTTTCTGCTACATAACCAATCACCAGGCCTTTTAATCCGCCTTTAACAGACTCAAATTCTTCAATTGATTCTACTTCCAGGCCAATGTCGGTAAGGATTGCAGCAATTTCTTCGGCCTCAGCATCCAATGAGGGTATATACGATTTTAACCAGTTAAGCGAAATGATCATGAGGCGTTTTTTCGATGCAAATTTACCAGTTTTCCGATATGAAACCGGCCTGCATCCTCAAATTGCTCATTAAAACGCTTAAATCGTTAAATACCTGCGCAAATTGTCAATAATTCAGGACAAATATGCAATAATGAGAGTATTTCAGCCATGTGACTTTACTTAATAAATCCTATTCCAATACCGGTCATTAACACAGGGGCCATTTTGTCGTGATAGGTAGGTTCACAATAATTCAGGTGATTGTAAATACCTATACCAATAAAGGTCCTGATCTTAATATTTTCCAGTATGTGGTAACAATAATTCATTCCTGCAAATGCTTCAATGGTTGTTAGTCGCAATGCCTTGTAGCGCTCAAGCTGTTCAGTGGTAAGGTGGCCCTCGTTTTCAAGTGTTGATTTACTAAGCACTGCCCCGCGGTTCATGGAAAACGTAACGAAAAAACTCAATTCCTCGCGCCTGTTGTATTGTTCGGCCTTTACATGGCAAGAGGGTGTTGCTCCCAAAACCGCATAGGAATATGTAAAACGCATACCTGTAAATTCTTTTTTCGCCTTTTGCCAGGTGGGTCCAAATGAAAAGCTATTACGGTGTGAACTAAGCACGCCTGATAGGTTGTAAAATCCACCATGACCATTGCCATTCACATACGTATTCATATTAAAACCTATCCTGAAATGATCATCGTCATGAATTGTTTTTTGCGCTTTCGTATTTGTAGCTAATAGCAGTAACATTAGTATAGCGGTGTTAATTCTAAGTGAGTAAAAAAGTGTTTTCATGTTTGTTTTATTTTTTAAGCAAAGGTGGGCTACCACAAAAAATATTGCCATTCCAATAAAACGGTTTAGTGACTTATGTAAGAAATTTTCCTAAAATGAGAAAAACTGCGGTAATTTGAAGAAAAGCGTTTTCAGGACGGCATTAAAATGAAACAATTGAGAATAATGTCTAGACATTACACCTTGCCTAAAAAAACCAAACACACTCTAAATGAGAAAGCCGCAATACAAAGGACCGTATTTCTACGCATTTTTACCGTATTTCTACGCATTTTTTTAATGAAACTATTGCATCGTAATTTTAATTCCTTATTTTTAAGACATACAAATGATGTTTTAATATTTAATACTATACAGCGAAAAAAAAGGAATTAGAAAACAAATGGTTTAATGAATGTGGTTAGTTTGATGGAGAAAAACTAATTAGAATAAAACCTTAAGTGAATTTGTTATGGAAATTCCTGCGAATGTTAAAATAATTGATTGGCCAACATCAACCATGTGGTTTGACGAAAACGGTTTTTTGTGTTCAATCTCCAAAAATTATTCGCCATCCTCTTATGAAGAAAACCTCTACTGGTTTGAGGCCCTGCGCAAGCTAGCCAATGGAAAAAAATTATGCGTGCTTGTTGACATAAACGAAGCTTCCCGGTTACAACAAAAGGATGCGGAATTTGTGACCAAAAATCTGCATGAGATAATTAAAGCTCAGGCAATGATTTCAAATTCTTATACAACACGCTTTATTTCAAACCTGGTTCTGGGCTTCAAACCACCTAAATTCCCAATGCGCATGTTTACAAATGAAATTGACGCACGCGCATGGCTAACTCAACACATGGAATAATTTATGCAGGCTCCTCCTAACGTAGAAGTAAACGAAACATTAACAGGCTTTTTTTGGTTTGAAGACGGCATTTTATGCTCAACTACAAAACCAAATGCACCCAAACTAACGAGCGAACAGGAAAAACAGGAAACCGAAAAGTTTATTGCACGTTACGGAAAACAAAAATTTTGTCTTCTCATTGATGGCAAACACATCAAACCGAATTCGAAAGAGGAACGCAAAAAAGCTGCTGAAACCCTTCCTGAATTTGTTAATGCTATTGCCATTATAGTGCACAATCCGCTTGGAAGAATTGTTGTTAACCTGTTTGTTGGGCTGCAAAAACCACCGTACCCGCTTAAAATTTTTAAACCAGGTGAAGAAGCAAAAGCAAAAGAATGGTTAAAACAATATTTATAGAATCACTTCACACGCATGCAAAAAACCAGTTTTAGCGAAGAAATTTCATTCAGGCAATTATTTGAATCGGCACCCGGGCTTTTTCTTGTTCTTGCACCCAATCCACCTGAATTTACAATTGTTGCTGTAAGTAACGCTTACCTTGAGGCAACCATGACAAAACGCAATGAAATTGTTGGGCGTGGCCTATTTCAGGTTTTTCCTGATAACCCTGATGATAAAAAAGCCGATGGAACGTTAAACCTGAGGCGGTCACTTATGCATGTGCTTGACACCAAAAAAGCACATACAATGGATATACAGAAATATGACATTAAACGACCAATTAGCGAGGGTGGTGAATTTGAGGTACGTTACTGGAGTCCTGTAAACACACCCCTATTTAATGGTGACGAAATTTCGTGCATCTTACATAAAGCAGAGGACGTTACGTTGATGATAAATGAACAGGAAAAAAAATTCAGGGAATTTAACGAAGTAAAAAGCGAACTGGAAGAAAAAATACATCTTGTAAAAAACAACGAACGCAGGATTAACCGCATTCTTTCTGTTTTGCTAAACTATACTACGCTTGATTTTAGTGAAACCCTTGAAACAAGTGAACAAGGCGATGAACTGGATGCCATTGCTGTTGGGCTTAACACGTTGAGTGAAGAACTTCAAAGCTACATTGAACAACTCAATAAAAATGAAGCAAGCATAAAACAAACAAACGAGTTCCTGAACACCATACTTGAAAACATTCCCAACATGATTTTTGTAAAAGACGCAAAAGAACTGCGTTTTGTACGATTCAATAAAGCAGGTGAAGAGTTGCTTGGCTTTAACAGAGATATGCTCCTGGGAAAAAACGACTACGACTTTTTTCCAAAGGAACAGGCCGATTTTTTTATTTCAAAAGACAGGGAAACCTTAAAAAAAAGGGTTATGCTTGATATACCCGAAGAGTATATTCAAACTGCCGATGGACAAAAAACATTACATACAAAAAAAATCCCCATTTATGGCCCTGATGATACACCCGCTTTTTTACTCGGCATCTCTGAAAACATAACCGAGCAAAAGCTTGCCGAGGCCGAATTGAAAAAATACCATGAACAACTTGAAACCGCCAATAAAGAACTGGAGTCGTTCTCCTACTCCATTTCACATGATTTACGAGCTCCATTAAGAGCCATACATGGTTATACGAAAATACTGGAAGAAGATTATTTTGACAAACTTGATAAAGAAGGCAAGGAAACCATACAGGCTGTATTGCGCAATTCCAAACGCATGGGAGAACTTATTGACGACCTTTTGGCATTTTCAAGGCTTGGTAAAAAAGAACTTTCAACCGAGGTCATAAACATGGATATGCTGGTTCGTGAAGTATGTGACGAAGTAATTTCTCCCGTTATGAAACACAAAGTGAACCTGGTTATAAATGAAATTCATCCTGCCCAGGCCGATTATGCACTAATAAGACAGGTGTTGATAAACCTGGTTTCAAATGCTGTAAAATTTTCCTCAGGCCGTTCTATAAGCCAAATTGCCATTGGTTCAACTGTTAAAGGCAACCTAATTGAATATGTTGTGAGTGATAATGGTGTTGGTTTTGACATGCGCTACTACAATAAATTATTTGGGGTTTTCCAGCGGTTGCATTCACAGGAAGACTTTTCCGGCACAGGGGTTGGGTTGGCCATTGTAAAGCGAATTGTACAAAAGCACCATGGCCAAATTTGGGCCGAATCAGAATTAAATACCGGAACACGATTTTATTTTACACTTCCTAAAATACAATAAATGGTAAATAGCGAAATAGAAATATTACTTATTGAGGACAATATGGATGATGCCAATCTCACCATTCGGGCCCTTAAAAAAAACAATTTGGCCAACAGGCTTTATCATGTTAAAGACGGGGCTGAAGGACTTGACTTTATATTTGGCAAGGGGGAATATGAAGGACGCAATATTGACAATAAACCAAAGGTCATTTTACTTGACTTGAAAATGCCCAAGGTTGACGGTATTGAGGTGTTAAGGCAATTAAAAGCCAATGAGCTTACAAAAAAAATACCGGTCGTTGTACTTACCTCTTCAAAAGAAGACCCTGACATTGCAATGTGTTATGAATTAGGCGTGAACAGTTACGTGGTAAAACCCGTAGACTTTGAATCCTTTATGAAAGCTGTTTCAGAGCTTGGCCTTTACTGGCTTTTAGTTAATCAACCACCTACAAACTAATTCAAAATTGGCTTTCTCTCACAAAGAATATCGCATATTACACCTTGAGGACTCTCAAAGTGACGCTGACCTGGTTAAACGGCAATTGGAACGGGCGCAGTTAAATTTCCAATACTTTCTTGCCAAGAACAAGGAGCTTTATTTGGACGGGCTGGACAATTTTAAACCCGATCTAATCTTGTGTGATCACGCCCTTCCGCAATTTGATTCATTGCTTGCACATGAAATATACAGGCAAAAACAACTTGACATTCCATTTATATTGGTAACCGGCAGCGTTTCTGAAGAATATGCTGTTGCCATGATAAAAAGCGGCATTGATGATTATTTATTAAAAACCAATTTACAGCGCCTGGCACAGGCCATTCAAAATGCCTTGCTAAAAAGGGAAAATGAACGTAAAATAAAGGAGGCTGAAATCAGGCTGGAGCAAAGTGAAAAAAGGTTCAGGGCAATTATTGAGCGTAGCACCGATATGAAAATGCTCATTACCCCTGAATTTAAAAAATTGTATTGTAGTCCTTCCATAACCCATATACTTGGCTATTCGCAGGAAGAATACCTTGACATACCGGCTTTTTCGCTCGTTCATAAGGAAGATACGCAGTTAGTACGCGATAATTTAGAAAACCTGGCCGGTGTACCCGAAAAATCGGTACATATACAGTTCAGGATGTTGCATAAGAACGGTCACTATACCTGGTGTGAAGGTACCGTTACCAACCTTACACATGAGCCTGCCATTAATGCTTTTGTGGCAAACTTCAGGGATATTAATGAAAAAAAAGTAGCTGAACAGGACAGGGAATTTGACCGTACCAATACAAAAGCATTGATCAACAACACTGGTGATTTAATGTGGAGCGTTGACAACCACTTGCAGCTTATTACTTCCAACAAACCTTTTGACGATACAATTTTACAAATTTCGGGTACGGTGGTTGCAAGGGGCATGAATATTCTTGAGCTAGGTTTTCCTGAACACAAAAAACAAACCTGGAAAACCTTCTACGAAAGAGCCCTGGGTGGAGAAACATTTACGGTAACCGAACCACCCGATGACGTACACAATTCATGGTCAGAAGTATCATTTTACCCTATAAAAAAGGGAAGTACTATAATTGGCACCGCTTGTTTTTCACGTGATATTACAGAGCGAAAAACTGCTGAACGAAAATTAAAACAACAATATGATCAGCTCTCTGAAATTGCTTTTATGCTATCACACCAGGCGCGCGCACCAATTGCCAGTATTCTGGGGCTTATAAGCTTAATTAAATTTGATGATATTTCGCATGCTTCCAATACCGAAGTATTAAAAAATCTGCAAAAGACAACCAGTATGTTTGATCATGTTATACAGCAAATTATGCAAAGCACCAATGAAATTGAATCCATAACCAATAAAAATTCATGAAACGCCTAACTCATAACAAGTTCCCTGTAAACAAAATCAGCCGCGTCAAAGTGTTTCACTTCAGTGGAGTGAATAAGGTATTGATGGTAAATAAACAAAAGATCGGCACTATTATAGGGTTTATCAACCTCGGCAATTACATTGATTTTTTTGCGAAGGCAAAAACGCTCAAGGACCCGGCTGCCCGAATTGGTAAGTATAACAGGAGTTCCTTTGTAGGCCGAATTGGATTTAAGCACCTTGTAAAGTTCCTTAAAAACACCGGTAGCTGTCTTTACATCCGCAATTACAAGATCCGCAGAAACTCCACTGGCTGCAAGCGAAGCTATGTTATAGGAATTTGCAAGAATCACGTTGAATCCTGCGTTGGCAAAGGTAATTTTAATATCCAAAAAAATCATTCGCTCATTTTCAATTACAAGAATGTCTTTCATAAATTATTGCATTTAATTCAACCTAATATCAATTATTATCACAGAACAAATTTCG
The DNA here is from genome assembly GCA_035299065.1 of Flavobacteriales bacterium. Lineage (GTDB taxonomy): Bacteria > Bacteroidota > Bacteroidia > Flavobacteriales_D > UBA2798 > DASPJQ01. The sequence continues at coordinate 9,843 of DATGXI010000119.1, read as the reverse complement.
ACCTAAACAAAGTTGCACACCACCCTGCCTTACAAAACCTATGACGCATGTAAGAAAAAACAGGAAATTGTAAAATTTTAATCCACTCTAAATCGTTATTTCGTAACAGCTTATGCTCAAGTTAAAAGAAATTATCATTCAAATGGATGTTGCCCAGTTCAACAGCCTGGAACAGGACTTTATTAAAAGTAAGGCCAAAAATTCCCATTTTTTACTCACAGAAATGAGAAAGGCCGAAAAACAGGAAAAAGAGATTTGTGCCGAACTTGGGCTTACAAACAACGCCTTTTATGCCCTTAAGTCCAGGCTACTTGATAAAATTCAAAATCATATGCCACTGGTTACAGGGTTTACAAAAGAGGAGCTCATCAATACACTTTCAAAAATACCTGAAATATGCTCCACCAATCCACGCGAAACCGCTAATGCTATTTTACAAAAACTGGAGGCCGACCTTATTTCCCAAGGAATGCACAATGAACTTTTACCGGTATACAGTGCGCTTAAACGCATCAATCTTTATACGCCTAAATATTACACCTATTCGCAGCAATACAACAAACAGGTTGCGTTTATGGTTTCGCTCGAAAAAGCCGATGAGATTGGGTGCGAATTTGCACGTTTGATTTCCGACTTCAGGCTTTCAAAAAATCCGGTTCAAATTGACTCGCTTGGCTTTTTGAAAAAGAAAATAGACAACGTGTATGAGCTAAATACGTCCAGACATGTTCTGTTTACAAAAAACATTATTCATATTCAATTCTTGCTTTTTTGCAGCGAACACCACGAGGAGGATATTCCTGCGTTACTGAATTCATGCGAAGAAATACTGAACGAACAGGGCAATGAATCCTCACACAGCGCACAACGCAATTTCCTCAATTTCCTGTATTTTGAATATTACCTGTCTGTAAAAAAATTCAAGCAGGCCGAAATTTATTTTGATAAGCTGGCCCTGGTTCATAACAACCTCATGCTACACAATTACATTGGCTGTATTTCAGGCTTTATTGAGTCGGCTTTTTATTATTGCCAAACACAAAACCTGGAAAACAAGCTCTTAAAGTACGATGACAATTCGTTGGTTGACACAGCCGACACAAATACCGCCATCACGCTAAATTACGTCAATGCGTTATTGCTTTATTGCACCAATGAAACAAAAAAGGCAAAAGCTTTACTTCTTAAAACAGTAAACGACTTTAGTCTTGTAAATTTTTTAAAGGCCGAGATAGATATAAAATTAACATTGAGTTTTTTCCTCATGCTGGAAGGCGATCTTGACATGGCTGATGATTACTTAAGAAAAATTTTACGCAAGGTAAAATCCTTACCTGGCAACCAGTTCATTCACATTGAATACATCGTGAAATTTTTTGATCTGCACATTAATAAAGAAGCGAGTGAGAAAACAGAGGTGAAAAAAAGGGAAACTTTTATGCTATTTAAAGCGTCAAACAAAGCACACAGCGAGGTGTTAAGGGCACTTATTCCACTCCTGGAAAAGAAATATAAACTGGAATAATTATTTAGAACAAATAGTTTTTACCGAATTCTCAATTGTTTTTTCAATTTCTGCCGGAGACATTCCAGGCATTAATCCAAGAGCTTTCCGTGTACTTTCCTTTTGTCGCTCAACAAAAGCGGCTGCTTTTACCGGGTCAAGCTTTCCTTCGGTTACAAGACGGTTAATGAGTTGAATGTTGCTGGTGAACAGCTTAAAATGCGTTAGCGGAAGATTTTTTCGATGTCCCCTGTCCTCAAACGCTATATCATCAATGTTCAGCGCATTCTGATACGCTGATTGTAAAAAACCTTTCAATGCCATGAAAATAATTCACGACAAAAATAAAGCCCTGAAACATGAAAAACAACCGTATTTCTACGGTATTTTCAGGAATCTTTATAATTCGGCCAGCATTGCCTCGGTAAGCGGCTTATAAAGAAATGCTATATCACTGGCAATTGCTTCAGCGCGTTGCTTATCGGCAGGGTTTAATGAGGTGGTAAGAATTACAATTTTACTACGCTCACGCGCCAGCGGATCGGTTTTTACCAGGTTTTCAATAAACTGAAATCCATCCATTATAGGCATGTTGATATCAACAAACAAAACCTGCGGATAAAGCTCGGCTTCACGGTCTTTTAACACCCGCAAATTCGTTAAAAACTCAAGTGCACCACTACTGCTTGTGTTCACATAAATGTTTTTTGCAAAATTTACCGACTCAATAATCTTTTGGTTAATGAAGTTATCCAGTTCATTGTCGTCAATCAATAAAACGTTTTCGTACTTGCATTTAGGCATTTTTTTGGACATGGTGCTGATTTTTTAATTGCTTGTTTATGGTAAATATAAAATTACTACCCTGGCCCATGGCACTTTCAACGTGCATGGTACCTGCGTGCAGGGCAACTATTTTGCGGCAAATAGCAAGGCCTATTCCAGAACCTGCGTATTCTGATTGTTTGTGCAGCCTGTTGAATGTGCCAAATATTTTTTCGTGATGCTCGGGTCTAATGCCAATGCCTTTATCCCTTACACTGAAAATCCATTCATTTTCGCTTTCAGAGCAGGTTATTCGTATACAAGGTGTATTGCCTTTTTGTACATACTTAACCGCATTGCCCACCAGGTTTTGGAACAATTGAATCATTTGCGTTCGGCTTCCAAAAACTACAGGCAATTGGTCCGATTCCAGTATATGTGAATGGTCATCCTTCAACACCAGAAACATTCCCCTTGTTATTTTCAATACCTCATTTAAATCCACTTCCTCAAAATCGTCTACCTGTTTACCGGTACTGAAATACAAAAGTGAGTCGGTAATAAGTTTGTGTAGCCGCTCAGCCGATTCCTGGGAAAATCGAATGTATTTTGATGCGTCTGCGTCTGAAGTTACGGCCTTGTTCTTCTCAAGAAGGTTTAAAAAACCACTCAATGTATTTAAAGGTTCCTGTAAATCATGCGCCAGTGTATAGGCAAATTGTTCATTTTCCTGGCTGGTATTATCCGTTGCAATTTTATCTTGTTGCTTCACGCGTTAAGGCTGAATACACCCAAAGATAAGCGCTCGACTATTTTCAGCGCTGGTTTTCATCCCAAAAAAAGCGGCCATGTAAGAAATATCGCAAAAATGTAAGAAATTAACGAAGCGGATACAACACAGGCCTGGATGGACTGGCATCGTTTTCAAATGGAGCAAACTGTAAGTTAAGAAGGTACTCACCATCCTTGACATGATCAGGAACAAATATAAATTCAGTAATGGTACAATCAAGCCGGGTATGGGCAGGATAGTTCCAAAATGCACGATGAGCCAGTAATTTACCACCATCCTCCTCCCTGTCAACCGAAGGCAAATCAATCAACAAATGGTTGATTCCTTTTTCACGAATATGCAGGGCTGTTTTTTCATCAAGATATGCTGGGTTTGTATGCGAATACTGCCTGTGCAATTTGGCAACATCGTTGGGCAAGGTGCGAATAACAATTGCTTCGTATCCGTCAAGGTTATAAGCGTTTAACTGATCAGGATAAATAACCAGGTCACCATTCACTTCCTTTGGCAAAACTGAAACCACAAGGGCCTTGAAAAAAAAAGTTTTTAGCAGCTGGTTAACCGAATAATTTTCAGTAGAAATATGGCCTACACATTCCGTGTGGGTACCATGACCATGCGGATTAAAAAAGATATTACGAAAATTGACACTACCACCGCGATTTACATCACCCACCCAGGTACCGTTCTCAACGGGTTTTATTTCAGGTGGACCAACGTACCAGGCATTAACGTTGCTTGAGGAAGCGCTAAGTGGAATAGAAATGTCCAAGGGCTTATCCAGGTTATATTTCGCGTAATCAGGCATGGTCAAATATAAAATAAATCAGCACTAATACGGTCAGCAAATAAAAATGATTCTTCTTTAAGGCGATAATTGTAGCCCAGTTGAATAATTTCGCCCTTTTCAATATATGGCTGTGCTTTTCGCTGAAAATAATTACCAAACGACTGGTCCAGTTTGGCTGTGACGAGGGGTAAATCAAGGCCAAATTCGGTCCTGAGACCGGTTAACACCAGGTCGTTGTACAAATCCTTTTCGCTAAGCGCTTCCTCGGTAATCCATCCCGCTTCTTTTTCAACCGCACTGGCATATACGTGTACGTTAGCTACATTATAAAAACGTGACTTTCCATTATAACTATGCGCTGAAGGGCCCAATCCCAGGTAAGGAACGTTTTTCCAATAAGAAGAGTTATGCTTTGAGTAAAATTCCGGTAGCCCGAAATTGGAAATTTCGTAATGCCGGAACCCAGCCTCTTTCATCTTTTTTATTAATGCCAGGAACTGCTTTTCGGTTCGCTCATCATCAGGGGCGGGTGTTATGCCTTTTTTAATATTGTTATCAAGCAATGTTTTTTCCTCAACTGTTAGCTGGTAACAGGAAACATGCTGAACTTTCAATGAAATTACTTTGTCAATATAATTATCCCATTCCTGTTCATTTGAGAAAGGTGTTCCATAAATGAGATCAACTGAAATATTATTAAAGCCTGCTGCCTGCGCCATTTTAATCACTTCCGTATTTTGCAACGATGAATGCGCCCTGTTCAATTCTTTCAACTCATCGTCTTTGAACGATTGCAGGCCAACGCTGAGGCGATTTACACCGGCACTTTTTATACCATCAAGATATTCGGGATTTAAGTTATCGGGATTTGCTTCCAGTGTTATTTCTGGCAATTTAGCTACAGTGAAATTTGCTCTTATTGACGCAATAATATCCGAAATCTCGACAGTTGTAAGCATTGAAGGAGTTCCTCCCCCAAAGTAAATAGTATCAACCTGGGCGTTGTTTAAAAACGATTTTTGAAGGTTTATTTCCTTTAGAAGGGCATTTAAAAAAACAGGTTTTGATTTTAGTGACGTGGTAAAATAAAAATCACAATAACTACAGGCTTGTTTACAATAAGGGATATGGATGTAAATACCAGCCAAAATCAGGCAATTTCACCAACCAGGTCGTAGGCTGTTGATTCTGTAATGGTCACATTTACAAAATCGCCAACGCGTAAATAGTCGGTTGTTTTTATCAAAACTTCATTGTCTACTTCGGGGGAATCAAATTCGGTGCGGCCAACAAACCCATCTTTTTCTTTTCGGTCAATAAGCACCTTTACGGTTTGGCCAACCCTTTTCTCGTTCAGTTGTTGCGAAATACCCATTTGCAGTTCCATAACGGCATTTGCTCTTGCCTGTTTTGTTTTAGCCGGAACATTGTCTTTTAAACCAAATGCATGTGTGTTTTCTTCGTGTGAATAGGTAAAGGCTCCCAACCTGTCAAAACGTGTTTGTTCAACCCATTCCAGCATTTCATCATGGTCCTGCTGTGTTTCACCTGGATAACCGCAAATAAGTGTTGTGCGAATGGCTATACCGGGAACTTTATCGCGCATTTTATTTACCAAATCAATTGTTTTTTGCTTGGTTGTTCCTCTTCGCATGCTTTTAAGCATATTGTCGCTAATGTGCTGCAAAGGAATGTCAAGGTATTTGCATATTTTGGGATTATTGGCCATGGCATCCAGCACATCATCGGGAAAACCACTTGGAAAAGCATAATGCAAACGCAACCATTCAATGCCTTCTACTTCTGCCAATGAATTAAGCAAATAGGCCAGCTTACGTTCTTTATAAATATCAAGCCCGTAATAAGTTGAATCCTGGGCAATAATCAACAGTTCTTTTGTACCATTTTTGGCAAGATGTTTGGCTTGCTTAACCAATTCCTCAACCGGAGTTGAAATATGTTTTCCACGCATCAACGGTATAGCACAAAACGAACACGGGCGGTCACACCCTTCGGAAATTTTAAAATAGGCAAAATGCGAAGGCGTAGCCAGCAACCGCTCTCCCACCAACTCGTGTTTGTAGTCGGCTTTTAATGTCTTAAGTAATTTAGGCAAATCACGTGTACCAAAGTACGCGTCAACATCCGGAATTTCTTTTTCAAGGTCAGGTTTGTAGCGCTCGCTCAAACAACCGGTAACATATACTTTTTCAACCAGGCCTTTCTTTTTGGCCTCGGCAAAACGAATAATGGTGTCAATGCTTTCCTGTTTGGCATTTTCAATAAACCCGCATGTATTGATGATTACAATTGACGAATCGCCTGAATCACCATCGTGCTCAACATCAAATTTATTGGCTTGTAGCTGGTTCATGAGCACTTCTGAATCATAAATATTCTTAGAGCAACCCAATGTTACAACATTTACTTTATTTTTTTTAAGTGTTTTTGTTTTCATGTTAAACTTTCTCCTGCAAAATCTTCTGCTTAGTTTATGATTTCTGTTTTTAAATTTATTTTCACGAATGCTGCCGTGTCTCTAGTTGAGCCATTTTTAGTTTCATACATCCACATTTTTTTTCCTGCAACCACCGAATCGTTAACCCACCACAAGTCTTCGGGGCCCCAATCATCCAACAGTCGTTCCATTTTAAGGTTCCATTTACCATTTTCATTGGCAAAAACCTGGAAACCGTTGTTTGAATACCCTGCTGCCAGGTCATAATTTCCGCTCACCACCATGGTACGTGTTACATTAAAAATTGGACGTCCCCAGGTTTTAAATGATTTTCCTGTCTTATGGTTTAACACCATATACTCGTGTCCTTCGTAATACATCATGGCTAAAACGGCATATTCATCGTTCATGTCAAGAAGCCGGTAAATAATATATTCACCCGACATTTCATCGCGCACATCTTTAAAATCCAAATTGTTTTTACCTACCAGGAAACTAAGACGATCGCCATTCCTGGAAACAATGCGTGCATATTTTTCTATTAGCTTAACTTCCTGCAGCGAGTCGTCTTTCCAGCCAAGCTTGTTATTCTTATCGCAGTATCCTGATTTATCAACCAGTTTACAATAGGCATTTTTATCTATATCATCAAGGGTAAAAGTAATGGTGTCTTTCACAGTTTGTTTTGTAACTGAATCAACACTTTTAACTTCTGAATTTTCTTTTTTGTCCTCGCTTCCGCACGAAGCAAGTAATAAAGTTAACCCCAAAACCGGAAAAAATTTTATCATGACAGTTAATTAAAAATCATTTTTTGGCAAATAATTCCACAAGCTACACCAACATTCAACGACTCGGCTTTACCCACACGTTGTATGGTAATAAACGCATCAACATGTTGTTTAATTTCGCTATTAATTCCATGCGATTCGCTTCCCATAACCAACACTGTTTTTTCAGGAAACACAAACGAATCCAGTTTTTCACCCTTCATATCGGCTGCAATTACGGTATATTTTTCCTTCCTAAGCTTATCAAGCAATTCATTCTTTTCATTGTCATATAAACAGTTGATCCTAAATACCGCTCCCATAGAGGCCTGAACTACCTTTGGTGAAAAAACATCAACTGAATTTATACTGAATACCACTTTTTGAATTCCGTACCAATCAGCAATTCGCAAAATGGTACCGGCATTGCCCGGATCCTGCAACTGGCAGCAATAAATAATTTTAGTTTCAGCGCCAGGAAGTGTTTCCTGTTTTGGAATTTTGACCAATGCCAACACCTTGTTTGGGGTTGAAAGAGACGAGATGCGCTCCAGTTCTTTTGTTGTAATTTTCTGAGCTCCAGCGTTCAAATTAAAACTAGTGCCCTCAAAATCATTGGTATAGTACAGCTGTTGAATCTCATGCCCGGAACCTGCCAGCTCGTTCACCAGCTTTTCGCCTTCAACAACAAATAAACCATGTTCTTTTCGGCCTTCTTTTTGCTGTAGCTCCTTAATAAATTGTATTTGTCCTTTTGTTAAGCTGGTGTTCATTATATTTGCACGTCAGAACCTTAATGGAATTTTATCCTGGAAGGTTAATTAACATAAAACCAAAATTAACCATAAAATTGCCCTCTTGCTCAAGCCAGTAAATAAAATAATTACCGCTGTATTGTTAACCTGTTTTGTGGTAGCTGGCTGTAATTACACCAAAAGGCTTTCAAAAGGTGAATACCTGGTTGAGAAGAATACCATTGAGGTTAAAGGGGATAAAATAAGCCAGGGCGAGTTACAGGCAGTTTTAAAAACCCAGCCAAACCGTAAAATTTTTGGGAAACCACGCTTCCACCTATGGCTATACAACATTCCCGATACGGTAAAAATGCATCATAAAACCAAAAAAAAGCAAGCCCGTATTAAGCGAAAAAACGAAAAAAGGGTAAAAAAAGGCAAGGAACCCAAACCGTTAAAAAAGTCGTGGAAAGAACGCAGGGGGAACTGGATTCGCAATTCAGTTGGTGAAGCCCCGGTTTTACTTGACTCGGCAAAAGTGCGTTCCTCAACAAAAAATCTTCGTAACTATTTATTCAAAAAGGGATATTTCAATAACACCGTGCGCGATTCAATAGGGCTTGATTCGGTTCACAAAAAAGCCTATTTATATTATTTTGTAACTACACGCACGCCTTACACCATTGACACCTTTACCATTTCAAGCGAAGATAAAAAACTATTAAAGGTTATTAAATCGGCTTCCGATGAGACCTTGATTAAGGAGGATGACCGCCTTGATATAGATGTGTTGGATGCCGAGCGTTCACGGCTCATTACCTACCTGAAAGACCGTGGTTATTATGACATGAGTAAAGATTTTTTTACGTTTAAGATTGACAGTACACTGGGATCACAACGCGTAAAGCTAAACATGTCGGTAGCACGTCTACTTCGAAAAGACTATGATTCCGACTCAACCTGGTATGAAAACCACAGGCGTTACCTGGTAAACAATATTTACATTTTTACCGATTACATCAACAACGACAGCCTGGTTTCTGATACCAGTGTTTACAAGGACGAAGAACATGAATACATTATTGTTTACCATGGACGCCCCTCCATAAGGCCTTCAAATTTATCGCAACATATTTACATAAACCGCGGGTATTATTACCGTGCAAAAGAGGTGGAATCAACTTACAAAAAACTCACCTCACTTGGCATTTATAAATCAACAAACATTGTTTTTAAACCCAATGTAAGCGACCCCTCAAATCCGGTACTTGATGCCTATATTTATTTAAAACCTCAAGCCCGTCAAACCTTCAAGCTGGAAGCAAAAGGCACCAATCGGGGCGGTAACCTTGGAATAGCCGGTGACCTTACCTACAGGAATAAAAACCTTTTCAGGGGAGCAGAAGCATTAAAGATAACCATGACAGGCGGAATTGAAGCGCAGCAATTATTGACCAACCAGGACGAAAGTACAGTTGGAGGAAACATTGGTGTAGGTGAATTTAAACCCCTGAATACGTTTAACACCATTGAGTTTGGCCCCGAAATTTCACTAACCATTCCAAAATTTCTTGTTCCTTTCAATGTTTTTAAATTCAGTAAAAACGCCAGCCCAAAAACAGTGTTCACAGCCGATTTTAATTTCCAGCAACGTCCTGACTTTACCAGGGGTATTCAGGAAGCATCATTGGGATATGAATGGTTGACCGAGATTCGCAAAAAAACACAAAAGAAAGAAGAGAAACCCATTGCAACAATGTCGCATTACTTATCGCCTTTAAAATTAAGCGCGGTAAAGATCAATCCATCTGACGATTTTAAAACACGGCTAAATACCATTAAAGACCCTTACCTCAAATATTCATACACTGACCATATCCTGTTAGGTTGTCAATACCAAATGCAGCTGAACATTAACCGTAAAAATCCAAACAAAGACCAGATTTACATTAAATGGGGCATTGAGCAGTCAGGAAATTTATTGCGCCAGGTTTTTAGCTGGTCAAATCAACCCGTTGACACCATGGGA
>DATGXI010000118.1:0-12441 GCA_035299065.1 Flavobacteriales bacterium | reverse complement strand
CGTGGTCGAAAAAATAATGGCCAGTATGCCTGCAAGAATGGCAATCATTACCTAAATCTTCTTCAGTAATTCGGTCAAACTAACTTTTTCGGCAATCACATCTTTAATGGCTGAAATAGGAATACGGTCCTGTTTCATGGTGTCACGTTCACGTATGGTTACGGTTTGGTCTTCCAGGGTTTGGTGATCAACCGTAATGCAATACGGAGTTCCAATGGCATCCATCCTGCGGTAGCGTTTACCAATTGAGTCTTTTTCTTCGGTAAAACAACTATAATCGAATTTCAGATCATTGAATATTTTTTCGGCAACTTCTGGCAAACCATCTTTGGCTAACAAAGGTAAAATGCCCACTTTAACAGGGGCCAAAGCAGGAGGTATGCGCAACACAACGCGTTCGCTTCCATCCTCTAATTTTTCTTCGGTATACGCAGTTGAAAGCAAGGCCAGGAACATGCGGTCCAAACCAATAGATGTTTCAATTACATACGGCACATAACTTTCGTTTATTTCCGGGTCAAAATACTGTAGCTTTTTTCCACTGTGCTGTTCGTGTTGCTTTAAATCAAAATCGCTGCGTGAATGGATTCCTTCCAGTTCTTTAAAGCCCATGGGGAAATTAAATTCAATGTCGCAGGCTGCTTTTGCGTAATGCGCCAGTTTAATGTGGTCATGAAAACGGTAATTTTCAGGTCCAAGTCCTAATGCATGGTGCCAGCGCATACGTGTGTTTTTCCACGTTTCGTACCATTGGCCTTCGGTTCCGGGTTTAATAAAAAACTGCATTTCCATTTGTTCAAATTCCCGCATGCGGAAAATAAACTGCCTGGCAACAATTTCATTTCGGAATGCTTTACCGGTTTGCGCAATGCCAAAAGGAATTTTCATCCTTCCCGATTTTTGTACATTTAAAAAGTTTACGAAAATTCCCTGTGCGGTTTCGGGGCGCAAATAAATGGTGGCCGATTCGCCTGAAACACTTCCCAATTCGGTTGAAAACATCAGGTTGAATTGACGCACTTCGGTCCAGTTACGGGTTCCTGAAACTTCACACACAATTTCAAGGTCAACAATCAATTGGCGTAAAGCCTCCAGGTCATTTGCCTCCAGTGATGTACGCATCCTGTCTTCAATGCTGGTTATTTTTTCATTGTTGCGTTTAATATTGGGATTGGTTTCGCGGAACATTTTTTCGTCAAATGTTTCGCCAAATTTTTTAGCTGCTTTTTCAACTTCCTTTTCGTTTTTTTGTTCCAGCTTGGCAATTTGCTGCTCAATCAGCACATCGGCACGGTATCGCTTTTTTGAATCTTTGTTATCAATCAATGGATCATTAAACGCATCAACATGGCCTGATGCTTTCCAGGTTGTAGGATGCATGAAAATAGCGGCATCAATACCCACAATGTTGGAATGCAATTGCGTCATGCTTTTCCACCAGTAGTTGCGTATATTGTTTTTAAGTTCAGCGCCCAATTGACCGTAATCATAGGTAGCACTTAAACCATCGTAAATTTCACTGCTTTGAAAAACAAAACCATACTCCTTGGCATGGCTTATCACGTTTTTTAATTTATCCTCGTTGGTACTCATAGGGAGGCAAAAATAGCAAAAATAATTAGCAAATTTGGAAATCAGCAAATTTGGAAATTAAGAGCCCGGCCCCCTTAATCAGGCAGTTTTGAACAGTTGAGCCAAGGACTTTTGATAGATGAGTAGGAATGAAATTTCAGCTCCAGCCGAATATTCATTTGCAATTAAGGTTATAAAGGTTCTAGGTTCCAGCACAGTATCCGTTTGCTGATTTCCGAATTTGCTAATTTAGACTTTGTAATTATTCCGGATAAAAACCTTCAGGCATTCCCTCAGCAAAATAGCATGAACCCATAAATCCAGTTCTTTCTCTTTCCTGGCTCCGAATTTGTCTTTGATAAATCCTGCATCAATACTATAAATTAACGAAGTAAAACGTTGCCTGTCGTTCCGGTAAAGGTTTTCCAAAACCGGGTAAATCCAAGCATATAAACACTCATAAATTGACGGATTCACTGTCATATCGGGATCCTTTTCCATTAAGGTTCCAAAATCCTTTTTAATCTGTGCAATCAAATCGGGGGTAATTTCATGTTGTTCATTAATTACCGTTATATAATTGTTATAGTTGGCAGGTGTTTCCAGATTTACCTAAATTTACTCAACGAAAGTAAACTTTTCTTTTTTATATGTACAAAGTTTTAATGACGGGTGGCTCGGGAGTTATTGGCACACAATTAACGCCTGTGCTGCAAAAACACGGATACCATGTTGAACACATTGGGCGTTCACGCAATTCCAAAACAGGTGTCAAAACCTGGTTATATGATGTGAAAAAGGGTTCCATTGAGGATGGGGTTTTTAACCTGGAAGGGTATGAAGGATTTTACATTATTCATTTGGCAGGTGAAGGTATAATGGACAAGCCATGGACCGAAGAGCGCAAAAAATCAATAATTGGCAGCCGTGTCAACACCATAAAATTCCTTTATGAAGAATGCCTTAAGCGAAAGCTGTTTCCAAAAGCGGTGGTATCGGCAGCGGGAATTGCTTATTACGGAATGGTAACAAATGATCACCCGTTTTCTGAAGAAGATCCCGCATCAGATGACTTTATTGGCCAATGTTGTGTGCAATGGGAAAATGCCGCAAAGTTGTTTGAATCGCATTGCCCGGTTTCGTGTTTGCGAACACCACTGGTTTTGGATGCAAATGAAGGCGGACTTCCAATGATTGTAAAGCCCCTGCAGTTTTTTGGTGTAAAAACCATTATAGGAACAGGTAAGCAGTGGTTACCCTGGGTGCACATGTATGATTTATGCAATGCTTATGTGTTTGCTTTGGAAAAACAATTAAGTGGTTCTTATAATGTAGTTGCGCGTGAACACGTTCGTTTCTCACAATTTATGGATGCACTTACTCCCATAAGAAGGCTTAAAAAACCGCGCAAATTCAGGCACTGGATACGCATTAAAATACCGGTTTGGGCAGTTCGTTTTTTGTATGGATCACGGCATAAACTGGTTACTGAAGGTACTGATGTGCTGGGTATGAAATTGGAAAAGGAGGGGTTTAGATTTCATTTTCAAGAGATTAGAGATGCTTTTGAGGATATATACATTGGCCGGTACTGGACCGAAACCTGAATAACTTTTTTTGCCCGTTTCACTTATAAATGTAACTTGGTAGCCCAAATCAAACGCGAATTATGAACCTACACGAGTACCAGGGAAAAGAAATTTTAAAAAGTTACGGTGTTGCCATACAGGAAGGCATTGTTGCCTCAACCGTTGACGAAGCAGTTGCAGCAGCAAAATCGCTTAACGCAAGCACAGGCACACAGTTTTATGTTGTAAAAGCGCAAATCCACGCAGGTGGCCGCGGTAAAGGTGGTGGTGTAAAAGTTGCGAAAAATATTGATGAATTAAAGGAAAAAGCAGGCGCCATTCTTGGCATGATGCTTAAAACACCTCAAACTTCAGCTGAAGGTAAAAAAGTAAACAAAGTGCTTATTGCACAGGACGTATTTTATCCTGGTGCTTCAGAGATAAAAGAATTTTATATGTCCATTCTTTTAAACCGTGAAACCGGTCGTAACATCATCATGTATTCGCCACAAGGCGGTATGGACATTGAAGGTGTAGCAGAAGAAACACCTCATTTGATTTTTAAAGAAGAAATTGACCCGAAAGTGGGCGTTACCGATTTCCAATGCCGTAACGTTGCGTTTAACTTAGGTTTATCAGGCAATGCATTCAAAGAGTGCGGAGCGTTCATCAAAAAATTATACAGCGCATACTTAGGTTGCGATGCAGCCATGTTTGAAATTAATCCCTTGCTTAAAACAAGTGACGATAAAATCATTGCCGTTGATGCAAAAGTAACACTGGATGATAACGCCTTGTTCCGTCACAAGGACTACGCTCAATTGCGTGACGTTACCGAAGAAGATCCTACCGAAGTTGAAGCTGGCGAATTTGAACTGAACTATGTAAAACTTGACGGTAACGTGGGTTGCATGGTAAATGGTGCTGGTCTTGCTATGGCAACAATGGACATTATTAAATTATCGGGCGGTGAGCCTGCCAACTTCCTGGATGTTGGAGGAACCGCAAATGCCGAGCGCGTTGAAAATGCATTCCGTATTATCTTAAAAGATCCAAACGTAAAAGCCATTCTTGTAAACATATTTGGCGGTATTGTACGTTGTGACCGTGTGGCACAAGGTATTGTTGATGCCTACAAAAACATTGGAAACATTAAGGTGCCAATTATTGTTCGTTTACAGGGAACAAATGCCGAAGAAGCCAAAAAATTGATTGAAGCAAGCGGATTAAAAGTGCTTTCAGCTATTCAGTTGCGTGAAGCAGCTGACAAGGTGAAGCAGGTTTTAGCGAACTAATTAATTAACTATATTTTTAAAGGCCCCGTTCGAAAGTGCGGGGCTTTTTTTATGCCTGACAATCCCATCAACTAAACTCAAATTGCATTTTATACAACCGCGCATAGGCCCCACCGCTTTTCAATAAATCAGCCGGACTACCTTTCTCCAGTATATTTCCTTTTTCAAGCACTATAATCTGGTCGGCATTGCGAACGGTTGATAAACGATGCGCAATAATGATGCAGGTTCGGTTTTTTGTCAATTCGGTTATGGCTTGCTGTATGATGTGCTCGGTTTCCGAGTCTACCGATGAAGTGGCTTCATCAAATATGAGCAATTTTGGATCGTGAATATAGGCACGTAAAATGGAAAGCAATTGTTTTTGACCTGACGATAAATTATTACCGCGTTCAGCAAGAAAGTGGTCGTAACCATTTTCAAGGCTCATGATAAAATTGTGTACACCCAGTTTTTTTCCAGCTTCAATTACGTATTCTTTCGAAATGTTTTCATTGAATAACGTTAGGTTGTTGTGAATGGTGTCGGCAAATAAATTCACTTCCTGCAATACAAAAACGGTATTGTGACGTAGCCAGGCCTCGTTTATGTTGCGTATTTCAGTGCCATTTACTTTTATAGATCCCGAATCGTATTCATACAAACGGGCAAGTAAACTAATGATGCTTGTTTTTCCTGAACCGGTTGCCCCTACAATAGCTGTTGTAGTTCCGCTTGCCACTTCAAAATTAATTCCGTTTAAAACAATATTACCTGGGTTATAACCAAATTTCAAGTCTTCAAACTGTAACCTTATTTCCTTTTCAGAAGGCTCAATGTTCCCTTTTTGATCAATAAATTCATGGGTGTCAAGTACAGCAAATACGCGTTCGCAGCCAACCATTCCCATTTGCAGGGTGTTGAAACGGTCGGCCAGTTGCCGTATAGGGCGGTACAATAAACTAATGTACATAATGAATGCAACCAGTTCACCAAGGCTTAGCTGTTGCGCCACCGCTTGCGAAGCGCCCAGCCAAATAAGGAATCCCAGTGAAAGGGCCGACAAAATATCAACCACGGGAAAAAAAATAGAGTAGGCCATTACTCCACGAATGTGCGCATCGCGGTGTTTTTTATTGATCTCATCAAATTTCTTGTATTCGCTGTCCTGCCTGTTGAACAACTGCACAAGCGCCATACCCGTTATATGTTCCTGCACAAAGGTGTTTATACGCGCCACTTCTCCGCGTACGTCCTGGAATGATTTGCGGGTTACATTTTTGAAAATATTGGTGGCAATTAAAAGAATGGGTATGGGTATTAAAACGTACAATGTCAATTGCCAGTTGGTATAAAACATAATGCCCAATACGGCAACCAGTTTAAGAATATCGCCAAAAATAATGATCAGCCCTTCGGTAAAAATATCGTTCACGGTTTCAATGTCAGAAACAACGCGTGTTACCAGCATACCAATTGGGTTTTTGTCATAGTATTTAAGCCTGAGGTTGATTACGTGATCGTAAATGTGTTTTCGTAAATCGGCAGTAACGTTTAAACCAAGCCTGCCTGAAAAAAGCGATTGAAAATATTGGAGTGACGCTTCAAGCACAATTAAAACCCCTACAATGCTGCAAATGGTAATAAGCATGGATACATTTTTTGAATCCATTATTTGCTGGTCAATGGCTTTAGAAAGCAGCCAGGGGCGTATTACGGCAACAATGGATAAAAAAACAATAAAAAAAATAGTCAGGTACAACAACCGCCTGTATGGTTTTACATAGCCTCCTAAGCGCCTGAGGTTTTTCCAGTCAATTGCTTTTCCTGAGGGCTTAGCCATGTATATAAGGGTATTTTACGTTGGTTAAGAACAAACCGTGTGCCGGTACCGATTCGCCTGCTTCGGTTCTTTTTTTGGATTCAATAACGTTGTTGAATTCCTCGAGCGACATTTTTCCGTACCCAACTTCAAATAAAGTACCTACAATAGCCCGAACCATGTTGCGTAAAAACCGGTCGGCAGCAATGTGAAATGCCCATCCAATTTTGGTTTCTTTCCACTCAGCTTCCTCAATTTTACAAATGGTGGTTTGTGAACCGGCATTGGCTTTACAAAAACTGGCAAAATCGCTGTGGTTAAAAAGCAGTTTGGCGGCTTCATTCATTTTTTGATAGTCGGGAATTTTGTGCAGGTAGCATGAAGCCTCGTTAATGAAAGCATTTTTTTGATGGTGAACCCTGTATTCATATTTGCGGTAAACAGCATCAAAACGTGCGTGTGCTTCAGGATCCACTTCGTATATTTTCATTACGGCAATGTCACTGGGAAGAAGCCTGTTTAACTTGAATTTTAAATTTTCGAGAGAGAATTTTATTTCGCGAATGTCAACATGCAGGTAAAAGCAGGTGGCGTGTACACCCGTATCGGTGCGGCCACATCCAACGGTTTCAATATTTTCATTGCCGGTTATTAGCCCCAATGCACGGTCAACTTCAGCCTGAACGGTGTTGGCATTGGGTTGTTTTTGCCAGCCATGGTATTGTGTTCCCGAATACGATATGTTGATGAAATAACGCAATTAATCTTTGTTTTTACTGTCAATTATGATGGTGACAGGCCCATCGTTTAATAATTCAACTTTCATATCGGCACCAAAAATCCCGGTTAATACATTTACCTTCGATTCATTTTTCAATAACTGAATGAAATTTTCGTACAAAGGTATGGCTTTTTCGGGTCGGGCAGCTTTTATGTAAGAAGGCCGATTTCCTTTTTTTGTAGAGGCATGCAACGTAAACTGGCTTACCACAATAACCTCACCTCCGGCTTCTGTCACATCTTTGTTCATAACGCCAGCCTCATCAGCAAAAATGCGCATGCGGGCAATTTTCCCGGCAAGCCATAATCCGTCTTCATCCGTATCAGCATCCTCAATACCAATAAAAACCAAAAGGCCATGTTGAATTGCACTGACTATTTTTGAATCAACGGTTACAGATGCATTTGATACGCGCTGAATTACAACTTTCATTGGAATATCTTGATTTTTAAAATTCCTTTAGTCAACGTTTTTTAATCGTACTTCTCCTCGTCTTCAGTTTCCCTGTCATAATAAATATTCAAATAATTTTTATAGCGATGAAAGGCAATTTCACCTGATTCAACAGCATCTTTTACTGCGCATTTTGGTTCATCAATATGCAGGCAATTATTGAATTTGCAATTAACAAGGGCTTTTCGCATTTCAGGAAAATAATGCGACAATTCATTTTTATCAATTTCAACAACACCAAATCCTTTTATGCCTGGGCTATCAATTATTTCACCACCAAAGTCAAGTATAAACATTTCATAAAACGTAGTTGTATGTGTTCCTTTTTTATGGGAAGTCGAAACGCTTCCTGTTTTTAGCGTTAACCCGGGTTGTATTAAATTGATCAAACTGGATTTTCCCACACCCGAGTGACCACTCACCAACGTTGTTTTATCTTTTAAAACTGATTTTAAAAATTCAGGATCTGAATCGTGAACCGAAAATGTAAAGCACTGATACCCGATTTTTTCATAAATGGCCATTAACGATTTTGTTTTTTCTTTTTCAACTTCGTTGTACTGGTCCCATTTGTTAAATAGCAAAATGGTTGGTATGTGGTACGCTTCGGCTGTCAATAAAAAGCGATCAATAAAGCCCAAAGGGGTAAATGGCTCTTTTGTGGTAACAAGCAGTAAAGCCTGGTCAAGGTTTGCGGCTATTACATGTGTTTGTTTTGAAAGGTTGGTTGATCGTCTGATGATGTAGTTTTTACGTGGCAACACATCGGTAATTCCATACGTATTGTCTTCCTGCAATTCAAGATTAACCTTGTCGCCAACAGCAATAGGATTTGTATTGCGGCTTAATTTAAGGCGAAGTTTTCCTTTAACAAGCGCATCAACAAAATTACCTTTAGCATCACGTACCGTGTAGCGGCTGCCGGTTGATTTTATTACTGTGCCGGTAGAAGACATACACAAAAAAATTAAATGCTTTTTTCAAGAATTGCGGTAGTTGAAAAGCCTTCTACAAAAGGGATTGTAATTACTTTGCCACCGTAAGATTTTACCACATCGCTACCCACTATGTATTTCGAATTTTTTTTATCGGTAACGCTGTCATCATAATCGCCACCCTTAAATAAAAAATCGGGGCGAATTTTTTCGATTAAGGAGAGGGGAGTGCTCTCCTCAAAAATGGTTACTGCCGTAACTGCCGAAAGTGCTGCAAGTACATAGGCGCGGTCATCCTGTTTATTTATTGGCCTGTTATGTCCTTTGTTTAATGACTTTACTGATGCGTCAGAATTAAGTCCCACAATAAGCATGCTGCATTTAGAACGTGCCTGGTGCAGGTAGCTTATATGGCCTTTGTGAAGAATATCAAAACAACCGTTTGTAAAACCAACTGACCATCCTTTAACTCGAAACGTATTTGCATAAAATAAAACCTGTTCAGGTGTGTATATTTTAGTTGTAGGCGTAAAGCTTTCCATTACGTGTTTTTGCGATTTAATTTAGGTACAAGATACAAAGAAATCATTCCGGCCCCTACAATTAAAACGGTTTGGCTTATCCATGCCAGCCAGCCAAGGCCATACAAAACCGGGTAGTCAGTAGAATAAAATGACAGTGCCGCGGCAACAAATACAGGGTAAATCCCAATTCCACCGGGAACAAGAATAATGGCCAGCCCACCCGCTAAAAAACCAAGCAACATGCCTTCTGGTGGAATATTTGACGTTTCAGGAATTCCTAAAAAAACGACCCAATAAAGGCCAAGGTACATGGTCCATATAAGCAATGTATGGCCAAAAAACTGCCATCTTTTTTTTAGCCTTATAACGGTAAGCAATCCATCGGCAAAGCCACGCAAAATGTTGTTGACTTTTGTTTTAAATTTTTTGTTTTTAAAATATAGAAATGCGCAGGTTAGGCCAATCAGGCCAATACCAATTAAAATGTATAGGCCAAGGGAACTCTTCTCAGACGAATATGCGTTTTTAAGCTCATTGTATTTGGCTACCATTAAGGGATATTTTTCGCCCTGCAAAGCCAATGTAATAACGGCCGAAGTCAGAAAAATAATCATGTCAATAACCCGCTCGGCCATGATGGTGCCAAAGGCTTTTTCAAACGGAACGCCTTCGTAACGCGCAATGACTCCGGCACGGCTTATTTCACCTGCGCGGGGTAACAGCATGTTCATAAAATAGCCCGTAATTACAGCATGATAATTGTTCCATTTATTGGTGTTGTGGCCTAACGACTCAAGCATATACGACCAGCGTATGGCGCGGCTATAATGACTCAGCCAGGCAAAAAGAAATGAAAGAAGAATAAATAAGTAATTGAAACGGGAAAAAATACTCCAAACCTGGTCTTTGTCTTTTTGTGGCATGCTTGACCAAAAATACCAGGCCAGATAAATACCAAATCCAACAGGAATGGCCATGCGTAAAAAGTTGAAAAGAAATTTTTTCAAGTTACAAAGCGTTTGTATCCGGGTTAGGGAAAATCACCCATGGTTTAAATGTCTTTGCCTTTTCAAAATCCATATTGGCATATGAAAGAATGATAATGTGGTCGCCAAGACTTACCTTTTTTGCTGCAGGACCATTTAAACAAATTACACCACTTCCGCGTTCGCCTTTAATAACATAGGTTACAAAGCGTTCGCCATTGTTGTAGTTCAGTATGTGTACCTGTTCGTTTACAATTAAATTGGCCGCTTCCATTAAATTTTCATCAATGGTAACACTGCCTATATAATCAAGATTAGCCTCGGTAACTTTTACGCGGTGAATTTTAGATTTTAAAACCTGGATTTCCATAACAGACACAAAAATAGTCCAATTTTAATAGGTGATACCGTAAAATGAAATAAAACCATTAGGCCGGCATTCCTTTTGCTTTTTTAGCCACAGATTACACAGATTGCACAGATTACAAAATGTTAAGAATACCATAAACTGTGAATAATACATATCAATGCGTTAAAAGCTTTAAAAAAATCAGTAAAACGAGCAATCAACTGTAAAAGAAAAATGCAGCAATAACACGTTAAGCCTGCTCAAAAAAAATCTGTGTAATTCGTGTAATCCGTGGCCGTAAAGAACGATTATCAATTCAATGCAACATTGTCAATCAACCGTATTTTTCCGAAAAAAGCGGCAACAAAAATGCGTGCTTTCTTGCCACCCAGCTCGTTTAAAGGTTGTAAAGTATCGGCATCGGCAATCTCTACATAATCAAGTTTTACATCGGGTAGGGCAAGAAGGCGTTGTTCAACCAATAACTTTAGGTTATTTACTGGTAAATTTGTGGATTTTTCACGGGCTTCCAATAACGATTGATAAATAACCGGTGCCAGCTCCCTGTGCAAGGGGTCAAGCAAGGCATTGCGCGAGCTCATGGCCAGCCCGTCTGTTTCCCGAACGGTTTCTACCCCAATAATTTTAACAGGTATGTGGTGCAACTCAACAAGTTTGTTGATTATGCAGAATTGCTGGTAGTCCTTTAGCCCAAAAAGAGCATAATCGGGCTTCACAAGTTCAAAAAGACGCTTTACAACAGTTCCTACGCCATTAAAATGGCCGGGCCTGTGTTTTCCCTCCATTACTTCGGCAATGGGTCCAAAAGCAAATTCTTTGGTTATTTCCTTCCCGGGCACATATACCTCCTCAACTGATGGCGCGTATACCAAATCGCAGCTTGAATTTCTCAATTTGGCCACATCACTATCAAGTGTACGTGGGTACCGGTCAAAGTCAGCCTTGTCATTAAACTGGGTTGGGTTTACAAAAATGCTGCATACACTGCGCCTGCAATACGCATTTACCGAATTAATTAAATGAAGGTGGCCGGCATGCAAAGCACCCATGGTTGGCACGAATCCAATCAATTGGTTTTCAGATTTCCATGCAGCTAGTTGACGGTCAAGTTCTGCGTTGGTTTTAACAATAATTGGAGCCAATTCTACACTATTTGCGGCCAAAACTAAATTTTTATGTCGAAAGTCCGCGAAATTTTCTATATTTTTGCAAACGCATTTGAAATCAGCGCTATTAAATTAAGTATGGAAAAATTAAAAGTTCTTTTCGTTAACCAGGAGATGCTTCCCTTTCTGCCTGAGTCAAACATTTCAACAGTATGTCGCAGGTTGCCACAGGGTATCCAGGAAAACGGTAAAGAAATCAGGGTGTTTTTACCCCGTTTTGGTGTAATCAATGAGAGACGCCATCAGTTACACGAAGTTATCCGATTGTCAGGAATGAACATCATTATTGACGATACCGACCATCCACTAATCATTAAAGTTGCTTCAATACAGGCTGCCCGTATGCAGGTTTATTTCATTGACAACGATGACTATTTTAAACGTAAGTCACCATTTGGTGTTGAAGAAGGTAAGTTTTTTGAGGACAATGACGAGCGTGCTATTTTTTATGCACGTGGTGTATTGGAAACCGTAAAAAAACTGGGATGGGTTCCTGATGTAATTCACTGCCACGGATGGTTCTCGGCACTTATGCCGCTTTACCTGAAAAAATTCTATCACGATGATCCTCACTTTACGGATACAAAAATTGTAACATCTTTGTATAATGATCATTTTGAAGGTGAACTGAGCAAAAAACTGCATAAAAAATTACAATATGATAATTTCGTTGGTGAGGACATTAACCTGCTTAAGAAGCCGGATTATACCAACCTGATGAAAACAGCCATCAACCACTCTGATGCGGTAATTATTGCCGAAGATGAATTGGATGAAAATCTTGCACATCACCTTGAAGCAACCAACAAACCGTTTATGCCAAAACCATCTGACGGATCGTTTGTAGCTGACTACTCGATGCTGTATGAAAGGGTTGCGTCTGAAAACTCAATTTTGATTGACGAGGAATAATATTTGCAGAATCCAGCGTTAGTCTTCAATACAAAAAAGACGACTGGCATATGAGGTCTAAAAAAGAGAAATTAAACA
>DATGXI010000117.1:0-11234 GCA_035299065.1 Flavobacteriales bacterium | reverse complement strand
AACCGCTATTTAATTTCTTCCTGCATGTGGAAAAAAGTAAAAAATTTAGCCACCATACTCAAAAACACCTTTAAACAATGGAAATCTCGCGATCCATTTGGACAAAGTGCGGTCATTGCCTATTGCGCTATATTTTCATTGCCAGGTTTGCTGGTACTCATCATAACAGTTGCCGGCTATTTTTTTGGGCATGAAGCGGTAAGTAACCACTTAAGGCACCAGGTTAGCCAGGCCATGGGACCTCAAACGGCAGAACAGATCAACAACATGGTTGCAAAAGCTTATGTTAACACGGGATCATTGCTGGCTGGTATTTTAGGTGTATTAACCATTATAATTGGAGCAACAGGCGTTTTTGCACAAATGCAGGCAAAATTGAATGCCATTTGGGAAGTAAAGGCCGATCCAAAAAAATCGGGCCTGTTGCTAATGCTTAAAGCCAGGCTGTTTTCGTTTGGGCTAATTTTATCAATCGGCTTTTTGTTGCTCATTTCACTGGTGGTAAGTTCAGTGCTTAATGCGGGTGCCGGCTGGGTAAAAGCCCATTGGCCCGACTATATTATGTTTCTTTTCCAATTACTCAACATATTGGTTTCACTTGCGGTAAGTACAATGCTTTTTGCGCTGATATTTAAAATATTACCCGATGCAAAAATTAAGTGGAAATATGTTTGGGTAGGTTCGGTAATTACAGCCCTTTTATTTGAAGTGGGCAAATTTTTACTTGGTTTGTATTTTGGTAAAGCCGATCCAGGGAAAGGATATGGGCCAGCCGGTTCTGTTATTCTTATCCTGATTTGGGTTTCGTACTCATCCATGATCCTGTTTTTTGGCGCTGAATTTACCAGGGTTTATACCCTTAAGCACCATGGAGAAGTGCTGGCCGATGAAAAAGGTACTAAAACGGTTGGTAAAAAATAGGTCTAAAAAAATTAAAACATGCTGGTGTGGGAATAATTTTTTTGGCTAAATTAGCTTTATAACCAATAAATAATTGAATTATGGCAAAAGGACTTAACCAGCAAAAAAACGAAAAGAAAGAATCAACTAAAAGTTTGAAGGAAAAACGTGCTGAAAAAAAAGCTAAAAAGGAGCAAAAAAAGCACTAATACATTCTTTCAATTCTATTTCCATTGTGTATATGCATGCATTAGCACAATACAAATTGCAAGGGCCACCAGTAAATAATAATGGTGGTCTCTTGTTTTATGGCGCATATAAATAACAATCCAGATTCCTACCAGGATTAGTGCCAAAATGTATGACATGAATTGTAGTGTCATTCGCAAAATCCTTTCATTCGTTTAATTAATGTTTCCCGTTTTGATGAATTGCTCCGTCAGCATGTTCATCTTCCTCTTCATGTTGTTTCCTCCTGAAGAAGGATTGAAATAAACTTAATCCGCCTGCTTTAATAGAGTCAGCATTTTTTGCCACTACATTTGATACACCCATTTGCAGCAGGTTGCCAAATAACCACTTTACAACACCGCCTTTTGAACCAAAGGCAAGGCGTTTTGATAAATACCCCGCGGTCATACTCATGCCAGCATTCACAAGATCGCTTTTAAACGCACTTGAATTGGCCAGGTCTTTGGCTGTATTTTTAATTACGTTGGATAAACGCATGCTTTCCATTGTGTCGTGAAACGCTTCTTTAAGCTCAACCTCCTGTTGGTAACGTTTAGCTTCCAGTAAAAGGATTTCTTCCTTCAATTCATCAAGTGACTGTATTTTTTTCATAAATTCTAACTTAGCATTTGCTTAATAAATGAATTGTGAAGTCCGCTCTTTATACTCTTGCGAAATACAACACCAAGGAAAAAGGCAATCACACCGTAAAAACCGGCAACAAGAAAGAATCCGTAGGTATAGTTTTGCAACCATTCACCCAGCCATATTGATACTGCTACACTCAGGGTTAATATAAACATAAACGAGAAAAACATAACCACCAGCCGCGTAACAACTGATGCCACAACATCAGTTGTTTTTTCAACTGTTTTTAATTTTATAAGGTCAAAGTTGGTCCTGCCGTAGTCCCTGGTTTTTTCGTACAGCGATTCAATGAGGTTTACAGATTCTTCCATGTTGGTTTTGATTTAAGTTCCGGTTAAACTTTTTCTTTAACTTTTGATGAATAATTGTGAATTCCGTCCTTTACACGTTCTTTCGCATCATCAGCAAGGTCTTTTGCACCTTTAAAAAGTTTTTTACGTGTTTCAGCACCTTTATCGGGAGCAAATAAGATTCCCAATGCACCTCCAATGGCTGCTCCTACTAGAAGCGCACCAAGTAATTTTCCTGTGTTTTCCATGATTTGTTTTATTTATGATTTGAATTTACTTATGCTTCAAGTGTTTCTTTCCACTTGTCTTTTAAATTGTCTTTAATGTTATTGGTAGTGTCCTTTACCTTATCCTCTACATCATCGGCCAGTTCTTCGGCACGTTTAAAAAGACGTTTGCGCGTTTCACTCCCTTTGTCGGGTGCAAACAAAATACCTGCAATACCTCCGATTGCGGCTCCAATCAACAAAGCGCTGATTACTTTTCCTGTGTTTTCCATTTAGTTGTAATTAAAAATTAATAGTTTATTTAAATTTTATTGCTGTTCCAATCCGGGCTTTCATTATCCGGGTTTTGGTGGTGATCTTTATCAAGGTCTGCATCGTCTGTTTGATCATCAAAATCGCCTTCAACATCCGGAAATTTTTCGCGTCTTTTTCGGTCAGGTTCCACAATCTTCTTTTTGTTAGCCTCTATGTCAGGGCGCTTTTCGCGTTTTGTTTTGTCCGGATCTCTATCCGGGTCACGATCAGTATCGCTTTCATCATCATCGCTGGAAATAGTGTCTTTCTTTGGTGACGTATGTTTTTTATCCTTATCTTGTTTAAAGCCTATCGGATTCCTTTCCTGGCTTTTGTTTTTTTTCTTATCCATAACACTTCGTTTTAAGGGTGTGACAGCTTTACATTAAATTATATTGCATTCATTTTGTATGCTGTCAATAGGGTCAATATACGTGCCAGTGCATTATATTAGTGCAAAAAATTGATTTTGAATACATGACCACAATGGTGTTAATTAAATACTTCCCGATATGGGAAAAGAGAGGGTGGTTTTTTAAAAAATGGAAAGTATGTCCAGGTGATTCTCTCAAATTTTAGCGCGATGAAGACGCTCATCATCTTAAGTGGCGTTAATCTGGTCAAGGCATGCCTGCTTGAAACGTCAACGTGGGCCTGCGGTTATTATCGTAACGCATTTGATTAAATCGTGCAGCATTTAACAGTAAATTGTAGCATGTTGGTCAAATCATCCTCAGAACAATCCAGTGTTGTGCAAGCAGCCCACGTATTATTACCGTGGCGAAAAAGAAATAAGTAAGTAAGAATGATTAAACTCGAATCCCCATTACACAAACGTCATCAATTTGCTCCATCATGCCTTTCCAATCGTCAAAAGCTTTGAGCACATTGTTTTTTTGCTGGGCCATGTTGTCTTTGTGTGTCGCAATCAACAGTTCTTTAAAACGCGATTTTTTAAATTTCTTCGCGTCCTTGCCACCAAACTGGTCGGCAAATCCATCGCTAAAAACGTACATACAATCACCTTTGTTGAGCTTTATTTTATGCAAGGTAAAATCGTAATTTGGTTTATACAAACTGGCAACCGATTTTTTGTCCGGGTTTATTTCAATCAGGTTAATTCCCGGGTTTATTTCTGATCCGTCAGCAATGTATTGCTTCAGGTCTTCACTTTCATGTGCACGTGAGGTAATAATCCACATGGGATTAAACGCACCTGCATAATAAACAGTTGTATTTTGTTTGTCATATAAACATATGGCCATTTCCATCCCGTCATTTGAATCCTCAACATTGTTGTGTTGGTGAAGTGCCTGCAACACGGCCCCGTCCAGTAATTTTAAAATTTGTTCAGGACTGGTTACTTTATATTCGTTTACAATCTTATTTAGTTGATTAATTCCAATTACCGACATCAATGCTCCGGGAACGCCATGACCTGTGCAATCAACAACAGAAAACAAAAATTGTTGGGTTGACAATTTCCTGAACCAGTAAAAATCGCCACTTACAATGTCTTTGGGTTTGAATATAATAAAACTGTCAGGTGCAAGATCGACCAGCTCATTCATTGGAGGAAGCAATGACCGTTGGATACGCAAGGCATAGTTAATACTGTCAGTGATCTCTTTTCTTTTTTCCTCCACAATGGTTTTCTGGTAAAAGATCTCGTCTTTGTGGTGTTTTAATGCTTTGTTCAGCTCGGTTAATTTCACATTGGCTTTGCGGCTAACGCGGTAACTCCGGTAAACAAAAAATGAAGCAAGTACGGCCAGTATTATAGCTACAACAAGAATGGAATTAAACCATTTTTGTTCCTTTATATGTTCGGCCTTCATTTCATTTTCCTTGTTCTTTAGCATGATTTCCAATTGCTGTACCGTTAGTTTTTGGTTGGCACTGTCAATCATTTCATCTTTTTCCAGTATCTGCTGCTCTTTTTCATTCAGGTTTTTATTGGCATTGGCTAATTTGGCGTTGGTTGATTTGATTTGTTTTTCCTTTTGTTCAATCTCTTTTCGTTCAACTTCAAGTTTGGTTTCAACCTCTGATAAAAGTTTATTCCAGGCAATTTCACTTTTGGCACTCAGTTTAACCAACTCCTCGGTTACGGCCAGTCCTTGCGCAGCAATAAGGTCCTCATCATACTCAAATGAAACTTTGTCATGTACACTCACAAAATTGATCATACTTTGGTTGAAAGGGAAATTTTCACCAACAAGCAGTATTGCCCGGCCTTTTACCGCATGTATGGCATCGGCCATATCTATACCTTCACTTTTGTTTAAGTAAATAACCCCACTTTTAATGGTGGTGGCTTCCTGGAACGAATTGTAGTGCTTAAGTGTTAGCCTGCGTTTTTTGAAAAGTGGTTTTTTGCCAATCAGTGGTTGAAGTTTGTTGAACAGCGCGGTGTCATTTACAATGGCTACCACAAACGACTCTTTGCGCCTGGCATCATCAGGCCAGGTTATAAAACGTTCGCGGGTAAAATCACGAATGAAAGCCTCACGCGTTTTTTCCTGGGCATTTAATACCCCGGTTAACAAAAACAGAAAAATAAAGAATATGCGATTGGTCATAATTTACGGGGTGTAAAACTAAGGCAAAATACCCATGTGCGTTACGTTGTGCGAAAATTTAATTTCATTGGTTTTCAAGCTTCCCGCCAATCCAAACCCTACCAAAATGCGTAGGTTGCTCAAGGGACTTACCAGTCCAAAAAATCAGGCCTGTATAGTAAAAAATGATTATTTTCACCTTTGATGAATAAGACCAAGCTTTCCATTCCCATTTTTATTGCATTGTTTTCGGCCTGTGGACAGGAAAAGGAAACCAGTATTGACCAACGTTCTATGGCCCCAAAAATTATTAAGGCCAAGGGGTTTCCGGTAGCAAATGCCGAAGAGCCAACAGTTGTTGAGTTAACTGAGCCCGAAGCTGTAAAAGCGGGCGAACCAGCCGAAATGGAAGCCAACACGAACCTTATTGCTGCCGGACAGCCCGTAAAATACCTTGAGCCCGATGATTTACTGGTTGCAACACCCGGTGACGAAGATTATAAAAAACCAACCGTTACAAAGGCAAAAGACTCTTCTTTCACGGCTAAACTTCCGCAATCGGTTCCGGCTAAAGATGCCGAGGACCTTGACCTGAACCCCGCCAACTTTAGTTTTTACATGGTAAAAGAAGGATTACGTGTAAACAATACCCGCGCCATTCTTGAAGACAGTAAAGGGAATTTGTGGTTTGGAAGTTATGGAGGTGGTGTGGCCCGTTACGATGGAAAGTTTTTTACCCATTATACCGATAAAGAAGGGTTAAGCAATAATTATGTTTGGTCAATCCTGGAAGATAAAAAAGGAAATCTTTGGTTTGCCACCAGTAAAGGTGTTAGCAAATTTGACGGGCGAAAATTCACACACTACAATGCAAAAGGTGGTTTGTGCAGCAATGAGGTGTTGGGAATTGCCCAGGACAGCAAAGGAAATTTATGGTTTGCAACAGATGGTGGCGGTGTTTCTAAGTTTGACGGAAAAAACTTTACAACATACAGCGAAGACCAGGGCCTCATAAGCAATTACGTAAATTCAATTAAAGAAGATAAAAAAGGAAACCTGTGGATTGCAACTTCAGGCGGGCTTTGCAAGTTTGATGGAAAAAGTTTCACGCATTATACCGAGGAGCGCGTATTGAACAGTGACTATGTAATGGCCATTGTGGAAGACAAGCGTGGCAATTTATGGTTTACATCCAATGGAGGCGGTGTTTGCCGTTATGATGGTGAATCATTTTCACACTACACCTCTGAGGAGGGTTTGGCCGATGATTACATTATTTCGGCTACCGAGGACAAAGAAGGAAATCTTTGGTTTGGGACATATGGCAGCGGTGTTTCAAAATTTGATGGCAAGGTATTTACAAATTACGGTGCCGAACAAGGCTTGAGTGGTACCCAGGTTTGGGCGGTTATGAATGACAACAACGGCAATGTTTGGTTCGGTACCAATGGTGGCGTAAATAAATACGATGGCGGCTCATTCATTCATTTTACCGAAGAAGAAGGCTTGAGCAATAAAGAAGTGTCGGCTGTGCGCCAGGACAGCCAGGAGCGCCTGTGGTTTGGAACCAACGGTGGTGGCGTTAACGTTTATGATGGCGCAACCTTTAAGCATTATACCGAAGACGAAGGACTGAGCGATAATTTTGTATGGTGCGTTTATGAGGACAAAGAAAAAAATATGTGGTTTGGTACAAATGGCGGTGCCTGTAAATTTGATGGCGAAACATTTACGACCTATACAGAAGACAATGGATTGAGCGGAAACGAAGTTTGGACCATAATGCAGGACAGCAAAGGCAATATGTGGTTTGGTACCAATAGCGGAGCCTGTATGTTTGACGGTTCAACGTTTACCCAGTATAATACCGAAAGCGGTTTGTGTAACGACTATGTTTTGTCAATTGTTGAAGATAAGAAAGGACATATTTGGTTTGGTACTGATGGTGGTGGAGCGTGTAGTTTTGATGGAAAAAAATTCACAAAGTATACTGAAAAATCGGGGTTGAGCCATATTGACATTTGGTCGCTTGCTACTGACAGCAAAGGCAATGTTTGGTTTGCAACAGAAGGTGGTGGGGTAACCAAATATGATGGAGAAAACTTTACCCAATATTCGCAAAAACATGGCTTGCCTGATAACGTAGTGATTTCAATTCTTGAAGACCGCCAGGGCAATATGTGGTTTGGTACAGCAAGCGGTTTGAGCAAGCTGACACCTGAAAATGCTGCACGTCTTGCAAAAATTGACAAGAATGTAGATTTGACCGAACAGGTGTACTTTAAAAATTATACTCATCCTGAAGGATTTTTAGGCATAAATGTGCGCAGCAATATTGTTCAGGACGAACAGGGATACATATGGGTTGGTGCGGGTGACCGTTTAAGCCGTTATGACGCCAATGGTGATTTTAAAGACAAAAATCCACCTAAAGTGGCATTAACATCACTTGAATTGTATAACGAGGATGTTGACTGGAATGATTTGGGCGATGGTAAATCAATTACGCTTAACAACGGTGTAACGCTAAAAGGCATGCATTACAAAGACATTGCCAAATGGTATAACATTCCTGAGGAACTAAGTTTACCTTACAACAATAACTTTTTAGGATTTAATTTTATAGGCATATCCCTGCGTAGCCCTGACCAGGTTAAATACAAACACATTCTTGAAGGACTTGATGAGGCCTGGAGCACGGTGAGCAGTTCAACACTTGTACCTTATGGTAACTTAAGTCCCGGTACTTACACATTAAAAGTAAAAGCCATGAACCGCGAAGGGTTGTGGAGTCAACCCATTGCGTATACTTTCACCATACGCCCGCCATGGTGGCAAACCTGGTGGTTCCGCATTGCCGCATTGATAAGCATAATTGTAGGGTTGTATGTGTTGTATCGTTGGCGTACGGCCAGTTTGATAAACCGTCAAAAGCAATTGGAAAAAACCGTTACCGAACGTACAGCCGAGGTAGTGCACCAAAAAGAATTGATTGAAGAACGCAACAAAGAAATTACCGATTCAATTAATTACGCAAAACGCATTCAGTATGCTTTGTTGGCGCATGACGAATTGCTGAATAAAAACCTGCCTGAACACTTTGTGTTGTTTAAGCCAAAAGACATTGTGAGTGGTGACTTTTACTGGGCAACCTTTGCTAAAGGCATTGGGCAAAACGGTCAATTTTATTTGGCTGCTTGTGATTCTACTGGCCACGGTGTGCCGGGCGCGTTTATGAGTTTGTTGAATATTTCATTCCTGAATGAAGCCGTAAACGAAAAAAACATTGCCCAGCCGAATGAAGCGTTTAACCACATTCGTCAACGTTTGATTGAGAACATTTCACAGGATGGCGGTAAGGATGGTATGGATGGGATTTTAATGTGCCTTGATAAAAATTATTCAAAAATAACCTATGCAGCGGCACACAATAACCCAGTAATTGTGCGCAACAACCAGGCTATTGACCTTGATAGTGATGTAATGCCCATTGGTTACTCAGATAAAAAAGCAGGGTTCCGTCATTTTGAAGTGGATTTGCAAAAAGGCGATGTTATTTTCCTTGCTACGGATGGCTTTGCCGACCAGTTTGGCGGTGAAAAAGGCAAGAAATACAAAAACAAGAACCTTAACAATTTCTTCGTCAACCATTCGCATTTGCCAATGGCTCAGCTAAAAGAAAAACTGGCAGTTGAATTTGAACAATGGAAAGGTGATTTGGAACAGGTCGATGATGTGTTAATTATTGGGATACGTGTTTAGTTCATGGTTCCTAATTCCAAATTCAGAATTATGAACGATGAATCAGGAACTATAAATCTTTCAAACTCCTTCTTCCAATCATCCTGCAAATAGGGCAGGTGTCAAATTTATGTTGCCTTGCCGGGCAAAACTCCCTTCCAAAATAAATGATCTGCAAATGAAGTTTTATCCATTTGTCTTCAGGAAATAATTTTTTTGCGTCACGTTCTGTTTCTTCCACATTTTTACCGCTGCTTAATCCCCACCGCCACATGAGGCGATGTATGTGTGTGTCAACCGGGAATGCAGGAACACCAAATGCCTGAATCATGACAACCGATGCCGTTTTGTGGCCAACACCTGGCAATGCTTCAAGGTCTTCAAAGGTGTTTGGAACTTGACCTTTGTGTTTATCCAGCAGTATTTGCGATAACCCATGAATGGCTTTTGATTTACCGGGCGAAAGTCCGCAAGGTTTTATAATCTCACGAATTTCTTCAACGCTAAGTTTAACCATTTTTTGAGGCGTGTCAGCTTTTTTAAACAGGTGAGGGGTTACCTGGTTCACGCGCTCATCGGTGCACTGTGCTGAAAGCAAAACGGCAATCAGGAGGGTATAGGCATCTTTATGGGCAAGTGGTATAGGAGGATTTGGATAATATTCCTCAAGGCGTTTAATGACAAAGGCCGCTTTTTCTTTTTTGGTCACGGATTAAAAGTAAATAAAAAAGGAGTAGCGGAACAATTTTAAATAATGAAATTTCAAATATAGAAACTTAAGGAGTGAAGCTTAAATTAAAGGTCTTTCATTTTTTGAAATCGCTCTATTCAACATTTCTTTTAGTCTCTTCTCCTGTCAGCGTACCCTGTATTTACGGTACCTGTATTGGTATTGTTTACCGGCTGCCCCTTCATTTGCATTTTCATTTTGCAACGTTCAATGGAGTTGCGTGCAGTATCAATAAGTTTTGTGTCGTATAAATGGCGTATGTTGTTCTGGAACGCTTCAATGGCTTCGTTGAATTTTTCCTGGGCTTCATACATGATGCCGTATTCATTATAAATAGTCGCTTTATTGATGCCCGGTAAAGCCATGGCCTTTTCAAGCAAAGCAGTTAAATCATCGTAACGGTTTAACGTTGAAAGCAAAATAGAGTAGTTGTAATAAATGGCAGGATATTCGGGTGAAAACGCCAAAGCCGCTTTGTAATGCTTTTCAGCTTTTACATAGTCATTGTACTTTGTTTCGTAAATCCACCCTAAATGGTTATGCGAACGACCGTGTTCAGGGCTTTCGGTTATAACCTCGGTTAGCAAACCCAGGGCCTGGGCAATTTTTCCTTCTTTAATGATCTGGTCCGCTTCAAAAAATTTTTCGTCCAGGTGTAATTGATCACTCATGCTTAATACGTATTTAAAATTGATTGCGTAATGCTTACGTAAATATCGCGAATTTTGCTTTCTTTTTTAAGGAGTTTTACATGATTTTTAACAGTGTTTATATCTTTTCTACGTGCCGGACCTGTTTGATTTTCTTTCGTTTTTCCCCTCTTAAAATTGTCCAATGACTGTTGTGCAAGCAAAACCAGCATGTCCAGGGCTTTTTTATCGTTGCCAATTATTTTCCCAGTTTGATAATACAGGTGATTGGTGAAATTATTCACAAAAACGGCAGCCAGGTGCAGTTTGGCACGCTTTGTATCAGTGGTTTCTGTTGGTGTGAATTTAAATCCGTTTAGCAACTGTTTTACAAGAAACAATTCGTGTTTGCCGGTAGCCTGGTAAAACAAAGGCAGTTCTTTTGTATCAAAAACCGTTGTTTTGTTCACTGATGTAAAGGGATAAATCACGGCCTTTGAACGATGCGCTATTTCGTGAATGGAACGTGAGCCCGAATGATGTACCACAATGCCTTTTACATGTTTTAAAGACTTGCTTACTTTTTTTATTTCATCGTCAGGCACACATAAAAAATAAAAATCGGCCTGTGTATTTATGTCCTTTAACGATGAATTATAAACACATTTTAATTTTTTTGCCAGTGAAGCACCGGTTTTTTTATTGCGCGAAAAAACCTGTACAATGTTGTGTTTTTTTTGGAAAAGATTTCCAAGGGCATGCGCCATGTTGCCACTGCCAACAATAACAATATTAAATTCAGGCTTTGGCAACTTTGTTTTTTCGTATGCGGTGTATGACGGCCATTAATGTACCAAAACACATAATGATACAACCCCACCAAAGTACAACAATCATAGGGAATTTTGTGGCGTGTAATACAACATACTCTTTGGTTACATACTCAATTTCAAAATTCTTCTGTTCATTGTCAGCATGCATGT
>DATGXI010000116.1:0-3470 GCA_035299065.1 Flavobacteriales bacterium | reverse complement strand
CAATGATTTTATTGGTACCTATTAAATCGTCAAAAAACCAGCTTAAATCCTTTTTGGTTCCTTTTTCAAAAATTTTACGGAGGTCTTTTGGTTGCGGGTGCTTAAATTTCCAGGCTTTGAAATAATCCTGCATGCATTTATCATACAGCTCATCGCCAAGATATGCGCGTAAATAATTAAAACATGCCGCTGTTTTTTGGTAAACAATAAAACCATAGTTTGCCGATGTAAAATCCTGTGATTTTCCTTCAATGGGCTGATCGGTATTGTTTGTTGCCGCCAATTTATATGTCAGGTAATATTGCATGCGTTGTTTCAAGGTATCTAACCCTGAAATTTTTTCAAGACCGGCAAACCCTATTTCATTTGCCAGTGTTAATTCAGGATATTTTGTGCGCATGTAACGCATTTCATTTGCACTGTTTATTCCTTCATCCATCCACGGATGTTCACGTTCATTGGAGGCAAGAATGCCGTAAAACCAGTTATGCCCCACCTCGTGCATAATAACTGTTTCCAGACTTATGTCGCTTCCAACGTTGCCAATGTTTGTAATGGTTGGATATTCCATTCCACCACCAGCACTTATTGTTCCGTCAACGGCCTGCAAAATGCTGTACGGGTAATCACCATTCCACTTTGAGTAATAATGACACGCATCGTTCAGGTATTGTATTGATTTTTTCCAGTACCGTGAATTTGTGTTGGTAAAGTATGTCCACAGTGAAACCAGTTTCCCACTTTTTTCAAAAACATATTCTCCTTTCAACACATGCCAGCGCTTGTCGGCAAACCAGGCAAAATCATGTACATTTTTTTGCACATAATGCAATGTTTTCCATTCGGCCGATGATGCCGGAAAAGCATCACCTCCTAAAAGATTTCCCAATTTATCTGTACGGCCCTCCTTGAAAAGCTGTTCGGTTTCTTTGGCTTTGAGTTCAAGCATGCGTTCTTCCTGCGGGCATCCGCTTAGTTCACCTGTTGCAGCAACAACGTAATTTTGCGGAATGGTAATGGTTACATCAAAATTTCCCCACTCACTGTAAAATTCACCTTGATTTAAATAGGGCATTGGATTCCACCCGTTGCGGTCATATACTGCAGGTTTTGGATACCATTGTGTGATTTGGTATGATTGGCCAATATGGCCTAACCGTGAAAAAAGCCCTGAAGGTATTTTTACAAAAAAAGGCGTGGTAATGGTAATGCTACTATCGGGCTCTACTCCTTTTGGAAGAAAGACTTTTGCTATGTCAACGTATTGTTTTTTCTTTGGTTTTCCATCCTTGCCGTTTACAACATCACCATTCTTATCTTTAATTTCTTCCTTATAAAATTCCCACTTCAGGGTATCATCACCCACTTTGAACAGGAGCGAATCAATAAACCCTTTATCAGCAGGAGGTGCGTAGTAAAAGTCAATGTCACCGTTTTCCAAAAACTGTTTCGCTAAATCTGTTTCATTGTTTTTATAGGCATTGGGCCATAAATGAAACAGGATATACTTAAGCTTGTGTGGCGAATTGTTTTTATAGCGAATGGTTTCATATCCTTTTATGGTATGATTCGCGTCATTCAACTTAACTGAGATGGTATAATCAACCTGCTGCTGAAAATAATTGCTGTCAGGTTGTGCAAGTCCTGTAAGGGCAGAAACAAAAAAAATTACGCTTAATAAACCGGTTTTTATCCTCATCAGGTTACGGGAGTTTTCGCTAATATCCGAAAATTTCCTTTAACTTTTCCTCTAAGGCTGGCCCTCTTAAATTAGTTTGAACAATTTTACCGTTTTTATCAATCAAAACGGTGAATGGAATGCCTGTAATACCGTAACTTGGAAGCACACTGGTTTGCCAGCCTTTTAATTCACTTACATGGTTTGGCCATACCAATTT
Organism: Flavobacteriales bacterium; assembly: GCA_035299065.1. Classification (GTDB taxonomy): domain Bacteria; phylum Bacteroidota; class Bacteroidia; order Flavobacteriales_D; family UBA2798; genus DASPJQ01. Next base: position 1,572 of record DATGXI010000116.1, on the reverse strand, counting down.
GTCTTTTTTAATGGCATCGAGCCATTTTTTACGGTCAAAATCAAGCGAAACGCTCATTACAGTAAACCCTTTGTCTTTATACTTGGCGTAATTGGCAATTACATTCGGATTCTCTTTACGGCAGGGTCCACACCACGATGCCCAAAAATCAAGCAATACATACTGACCGCGCAAATCCGATAACTTTTTTTGTATGCCCATGGAGTCGGCCATTGTAAAATCAGGTGCCATTTTTCCCGGCATTAAATTTTCTTTGAGTAGTTTTTGCCTTTCAGCTTCTTTTGCTTTTGCCTCTTCAATGGCACGTTGGTCATCAATTTTTTTAATGGCCATTTTTACCTGCAGGCGAAACCATGAATTAGGCATGTCTTTTTCCATAGCCTTCTCAATTTTTTTAAGCTGATCATAATCGGCTGAGGGATTTACATGGCTTAGTACAGCAAAAAGTGCAGGCGAGGTTGGATATTTATCAAGAAATGCATCACGGCTTACTGTAAATTTGTTGTAGGCATTCCCAAGTTCTTTTCCCAGTTTTTCGCTCTCAGCATCTTTTTGTGCAGCTATTGCGCGCTTGAAGCGTGCTGAAATTGTATCGCGTTCCTTGATGTATGAATTTACCAGGTCTGAAAATTCTTTCAAATGCATGGTGTATTCAGAACCTTTTACGGTGTATGATTTGTTTAGGGCCTTTGCATCGGCTTTTATGGTAATTTTATCGCCCGGCTTAATGATGAAAACCACAAAATCGGTTGGTTTGATTGAAATACGGTAATAGTCGGTAACCTCTGAATTTACATTGAACGAAAATTTTCCTGACTTATCAAGTGTCACTGAATCCAGTTTATTCAATCGTGTTTCAAAAAACTGCTCAAAATATAATTTTTGACCTGCTCCATTGATGATATTGCCCGAAATGTTTGATTGGGCAGCATGCGATGAGAGTGAAACCAGTGAAAACACCGGCACTAAAAGGCTAAGAAGTTTGTTCATAATCATAAATATAAGAATCTACACGAAATCAGCGTGTTAATAATGTTTAACGGGCTGATTTTCAGCACAAAATTCAATTTGCATTATAGACGTAAATATGGCAAAAGGTGTGCCAGCAGAGATTTAAAATTTAAGATTCAGGATTTAAAATCCACGTTTGAAAAACCTTACCCGCCAAACAGCTCGGCAAGTTTTGCTTCAAGGTCGGCACCACGCAGGTTTTTGGCAATTATTTTTCCATCGCGGTCAACCAATATGGTATATGGAATGCCCTGTATACCGAATTGCTTTACCACGATTGATTGCCATTGCAATAAATCGCTTATGTGATTTGGCCATAATAAACCATCTTTTGTGATGGCGGCCTCCCATGCACTTTTTTCCTTGTCCAAGGAAACACTAAATACTTCAAATCCCTTTTTATTGTATTTATTGTACAGGCGAACAACGTTTGGATTTTCGGCACGGCATGGACGGCACCAGCTGGCCCAAAAATCAACCAACACTACTTTACCGCGCAACGAAGAAAGTGATTTGTCTTTTCCGTCAAGGCCCGGCAATTTAATTTCGGGCATTGGCATT
>DATGXI010000115.1:0-12575 GCA_035299065.1 Flavobacteriales bacterium | reverse complement strand
CATTTCCATGTTTACAGGGGATAATCGGGGACTCTGCGCCAAACCTCTGCGCCCTCAGTGGTTAAACCTTCTTCTTAAACTTTGCGGCCCTCTGCTTAAACCTTTGCGTCCTTTGCGGTTAAACCTTCTTCTTAAACTTTGTGGCCCTCCGTTTAAAACCTCCGCGCCCTCTGTGGTTAAACCTCTGCGCTCTTTGCGGTTAAACTTTTTCCTAAACTTTGTGCCCTCTGTGGTTAAACCTTCTTTTTAAACGCCAGCACATCCAAATAATAAATCAACTTAATTGACAACCCATTATTTTGCGGAGCATTCATGGTCAACTTAAAATCCTCGCCATAATTCACAAAAACTTTTTGCGTATAATCAAAAATACTGTTCTTCCACACAAACCGTAACTCGCTGCCGGGCGCAAACACCCATGTATACACCATATCAATATTAAAAATATTTAAACTGGTATTGTGGTACGAGTTCCCGTCACCGTCAACACCGGTATACGCGTGCGGGCCCAGCGTACCATCGTGTTTCAGCTCGTGAAAACTATTGTAAACCAACTTGCCCCAATAATGCCTAACGCGCAGGGTAAGCGCCATTTTATTGGTAAAAATGTATTTGGCTGAAATAATATTTTCCCAGGTATACCGGTTGCGTATGGAGTATACAATGGTGTCGTTTAAAATGGTTGGAACACCGTCAGCCGTTAATGCCGAACCCTGGTCACCATATTGCGCATTGTAGCTTGCACTCAGTATCATTGAAAACTTGTCGTTAAACCTGAAACGCGGTGAAACAAATACCGAGTATTCAATCCAGTCCTTGTAATTGAATTTTATAATTTCAGGGCGAAAATCAAAAGCAAATTTTTTGCGGTAATCGGTCGAAATAAATCCACTTCCCGCAATGTATTCAGGCATTTTATAAAACCTGCCGGGTACACGGGGTTCAAAATAATCATAGGTATTGGCCGGTGATCCATAAAACCAAATACCATACGCCAGCCAGTTTTTGGTGGTTGCACCTATTTCCTGGTATATGGTTAGCTCATTAAAAACATTTGGATTGTATAATTTGGCATAAGTTACCGAGCCCTCATACCATTTGCGTAAAAAAACGCCTTTAGGCTGAAAAGTGCGGTATGAATAATTGCCAGAAAAAACGCGCGAATTGTTGTTTTGCAAATAACCCAAATCATTCGGGTCATATGTGTCACTTTCTTCACTGTATGTTCCGCCAAAGGTAAAATTCCCGTACTTTTTATACGCACCAACGTACGCTGTATAACCCAGTGTCACATCTTCATTGGCATACAAATCAAATTGCTGTGATAAACGTCCGCCCAAATCAAAGCCAAACTTATTTTCTTTCGTATTTAATTGAGCGCTTAACGATGTGCAATTGGCATCATACGTACTGCCGCTGCGCATCACATTGGTATTGGTAAGGTTTACAAATGAATTGTTTTTTAAATTCTGGTCAAGTACAAAAACATTGTAATTGGTTAGCGGATCGGTTTCAATTTTACGCTCACCACCCAGTGTATCCTTTAACCTGGCGTACATGGGTTGGGTTATGGCATTAAAAATACCTATACCTGTTCCGCTTTTTGTGCGCCCGGTAATTTTGGTAGCGTTCAGTAATTTTGAGGTGCCCGGGTTTGAAATAATTTCCTCACCGGGTTGCAAATCATAATAAGGTTTGGTAAAATTAATGGGTGTGCTTCCAATGCGCCTGCTGTAAAATAAACCCGACTTGTTGTATATCTCGGTACCCTCGGTAAAAAACTGCCTGAATTCATTGAAGCGCACTTCAAACGGTGTGGTGTTTAATATGCGGTTGTCTGACTGTACCTGGCCAAAATCCGGAATGAGGGTCATGTCAAGTGTAAAGGCTTCGTTTATGCCGTATTTTAAATCCATGCCACCATTGGCATCAAATGAGTCATCATGTACATTGCCCGCTTTATCATCGTACCGGTTATAATACCCCGAAACATATGGTGTCAATGACAAACGTAGGGGCGATTTAATATTCTCAAGGCCCTCAAGGTTTCCGCATTGATTAACATAACCGTTTATAAGTGGGTTCACGGTATTCCAATAGCTGTCTTCACGGTACCTGCGTATATTTCGTCCAAAATTAAGGCCCCAAACCTGGTTGGGTTTTTCCGAAAAGCGTAAGGCCGAAAAAGGAATTTTCATTTCAACGTACCAGGCTTCATTGGTTAATTTAACGGCACTGTACCATACACCATTCCACGCAGCGTCTTCACCATTGGCACTCTCGCGTGAGTCAACCTGTACGCCAGCCGATGTGACTGCAAAATTAAAAGCATTCTGATCGTCATTGTAGGTGTCAAGTGTAACAATAAACATATCAGCATTGTCATTCTGATCGCGTTCACTTAAGGTGCACATTATGCTGTCACGGGAGATGTCTGAAAGTATGGCCCCAAAGTATAAAGCGGTATTATCATATAAGGTCACTACGCTTGTGGCCTGCCTTGATTTGTTGCCCGGGTTAGGAAAAGTTTGAATAAAATCACCGGCTTTTTCTCCCTTTGTCCATTCGGACTCATCAAGCACACCGTCAATTTTTATAGGAGTAGTTATTTTCAGAGCATGTAAGCTGCGCAGCACTACTTTTAAGCTGTCGCCTGTTTGTGCATAGGAAAATGAACCTGTAAAAAACAGCCCTGCAACTACCAGAAAAAATGCCCTGAAAAACATTTTCAAATATAAATCGAAAATGACTACGCTGATTCAATTGTGGATAATGGAAGAATAAACTACCCGGTATGTATCATTCCCGTACACCAGGGCAAAAAAAAACCGCCTTCGTGTGAAGACGGTTTTTTTAAATATGATTGCAAATTACTTTTTTACAAAGCGAATTGAGCGAATGCGGTTTTCAGCCACAATGTTTAAGAAATAAACCCCACGTGGCAATGCCGTAACATCAATTCTGCGTGTGTCATTGCTTAAAACCTGTTTTCCACCAAGGTCAATTACTTTTTTACCCAATACGTTTACAATTTCTAATGATACAGGTGCATCAGGTGCGTTGTTAACAGTAAGGTTCAATGTTTCAGTAACCGGGTTTGGATAAATGTTCAGTGAGATGTCGTTTTTAATGTCTTCAACGCCAACGGTGGTATTGATTTGGCCTTTCATGGCCATGCTTGCGTGCGGTGAGCAAACATAGTAACGGGTTCCGGCTGATGTACAAACAATCCATGAAGTTAATGACATAGTGCTTGCAGCATTAAAATTGAAACCTCCGCTTAAGGGAGTATTGCCGTTTGCCGTCCAGGTAGCATTGTCAACCTCAGTAGCTGTATGCACACCTGTTATAACCCAGGCAACAGTATCACCAACATTGGCAGTTACAGTAGCAGGTGAAAAGGTGAAACCAGAAATGGTTACGAGGTGTGTTGTGGCTTGTGAGCTAAACATTGCTCCGCCAATAAGTAAAGTAGAAAGTAAAAGTTTTTTCATGTAATTGGGTTTAACGTATTTCTCTCCAAATATAATAATTTTCCAACAAATTGAGTGCCATTGGCACCAAAGTTTAAAAATTACGTAAATTTAGAGCCTATTGTTACAAAACTATGATTGACGAAAAGGTGGAAAAAGGGGCTATGACCTTTGAAAAATTTAAGGAACAGGTACTTGCAGACTATAAAGTTGCCTGTATAAGCCGTGAAGCATCGCTCCTGGGGCGTAAAGAAGTACTTACGGGCAAAGCCAAGTTTGGCATATTTGGCGATGGCAAAGAGTTGGCGCAAATAGCTATGGCTAAGCAGTTTATGGACGGTGATTTTCGTTCAGGTTATTACCGCGACCAAACATTTATGATGGCCATAGGCCAATTAACAGTTCAGCAATACTTTGCCGCACTTTATGCCCATACAGATGTTGACCAGGAACCCGCATCAGGCGGACGTCAAATGGGAGGGCACTATGCTACACGTAATCTGAACCGTGACGGATCATGGAAAGAATTGAGCAAACAAAAAAATTCCTCTGCCGATATTTCTCCAACAGCAGGTCAAATGCCGCGTCTCCTGGGTTTGGCACAGGCCTCCAAACTATTTAAGAAAAACGAAAACCTGCACCAATTCACCAATTTTTCCAATAAAGGAAATGAAATAGCTTTTGGTACAATTGGCGATGCCTCAACCTCAGAAGGTATTTTTTGGGAAACCATGAATGCTGCCGGTGTGTTGCAAGTACCCATGTTAATGTCAGTGTGGGATGATGGGTACGGAATTTCGGTTCCAAAAAAATACCAAACTACCAAGGAAAGTATTTCAGAAGTGCTTAAAGGCCTTCAACGCGATAAAAATAAAACCGGTTACGAAATTTTTAAAGCCAAAGGATGGAATTACGGTGAGCTTTGTGGTGTTTATGAAAAAGCAGCTAAAGTGTGTCGCGAAGAACATATACCGGTTTTGGTGCATGTTGAGGAAGTAACCCAACCGCAAGGCCATTCCACTTCAGGATCACATGAGCGTTATAAATCGCCCGAAATATTGCAATGGACCAAAGATTATGATTGCATAAACCAATTCAGGTTATGGATACTGGCATATGAAAAAGATTTTGGATTGACGATTGCAACCGAATCTGAATTAAACGATATACTGGAAGACGCAAAAATACAGGTGCGTACAGGTCAGAAAAAAGCCTGGGAAGAATTTACCAAAGGCATTACCGATGACTTAAATGATTTACTTGGTGTGTTAAACGCTTTGGCAGGTGCAAGCAGCAACGGTAATTTTATTTCAAAAATTGCAGGCGATCTAAAATCAACATTAGGTCCAATACGCAAAGATATTTTATCGGCCGCACGCAAGGCATTGCGTTATGTGCGCAATGAATCATCGCATGAAAAAACTGCGTTGGTTGAGTTCATACAACACCACATTGAACTGAATTATGAGCGTTACAGTTCGTATTTATACTCTGAATCGGCCCTGTCAGCGTTGCGTGTTGAAGAAGTAAAACCTGAATACGGCAATGATGCCCAACAGGTTGATGCGCGTTTAATTTTGCGCGATAACTTTGACAAGAACTTTGAAATAAATCCACTTGTACTTATTTTTGGTGAGGACAGTGGGTATATTGGTGATGTAAACCAGGGGTTGGAAGGTATGCAGGCCAAGTATGGCGAGCTACGTGTTTCTGATACAGGAATTCGTGAGGCCACTATTCTTGGACAGGGAATTGGGTTGGCTATGCGCGGCCTTCGTCCCATAGCTGAAATACAGTACCTGGATTATTTGCTTTACGCACTGCAAATCATGAGCGATGATTTAGCTACTGTGCAGTACCGAACCAAAGGCGGACAAAAGGCACCATTAATTATTCGCACACGCGGTCACAGGTTGGAAGGAATCTGGCACTCAGGTTCACCTATGGGAATGATTATTCATGCATGCCGTGGAATTTATGTTTGTGTACCACGCAATTGTACCGAAGCAGCCGGATTCTACAACACCCTTTTAGCGTCTGACGATTGTGGTTTGATAATTGAACCATTAAACGGCTACCGCAAAAAAGAATTAATGCCTTCAAACCTGGCTGAATTTAAAACACCGCTTGGTGTTCCTGAAGTAGTGGTTGAAGGAACCGATTTAACCATTGTTTCATATGGTTCAACATTCAACATTTGCCACGAAATAATGGGTCAGTTAAATGAGGTGGGAATTTCAGCCGAATTAATTGACGTACGTACATTGTTGCCTTTTGACATCAATCACACCATTGTTGAATCGTTGAAAAAAACAAACCGCTTGCTGGTGGTTGATGAAGACGTTCCTGGTGGAGCATCGGCATTTATACTGGATAAAATTTTGGTAGAGCAGGGTGGATACCAGTACCTGGATGGTCAACCTGTAACACTTGCAGCAAAAGAACACCGCCCACCTTACGGTAGTGATGGTGATTATTTCAGCAAGCCCAGTGCCGAAGATATTTTTGAAGCAGCGTATGCCATCATGCATGAAAGCGATCCTGATCAATACCCAGCCCTTTACTGATGAAATACGTTTTTTGTATACTGTTTACCGGTCTTCTTTTTGCTTTTTCGCAAGAGGATAAATATGATTTAAAAATTGATTCAGGTGTTGGTTCTTTAAAGATCAATACTCAGTTAAAAGATGTCAAAGGTTTTGTCAAGCCGGTTGATAAATCCGGTATGTGGTTCCCGCCACAGGAAAGTAAGTATGTTAGTTACAACACCTACATGGTTAACATGGCTAAATTTCCGGTAAAAAAGTTTTATGGCCTGACAATTGAGCGAATTGAAATACTTTTTCAGCCGCATTTTACCGAAGAAGGTGAGGAGGATGGGCAGGATATTTATGAGTTCAATGTATTTATAAGCTGGCCGGGAGACGCTGCGCACGACAAATTAATTGCTTCAGCCGAAAAAGACATGGGGCCAATACGTACTTATTCGATAGACGAAAGTTCTATAGGTTCTGAAGAAGAAATAGAATCGCCCAATTGGTTTACGTCTAAAACACTAATGACAATTGCAGGAAAAAAAGCGTTTAAAACCTTTAATGGCAAAAAATACCTTTGGGTAAAGTATATGCAGGCTTTTGGAGGTTAATGTATCTCGGCCGATAATCCTTTTTCCAACAGGGTAGTGCAAATAGGTTCAAGATTTTCAAATGTACCGTGCATTACGTCACATTTTCCGTTGAAGTGAACAATGTGTGCGCACTGTTCAGCCTGAACAGGATCATGCTTGCAATACTTCACCAACGTTTCAATCACATGATCAAACGTATTCACATCATCGTTAAAAAGAATAATGGCAAATTGTTTTTCTTCCAATGTCATTACAGCGGTCTCTTCTTCAGTTTGCCATTTATGTTTTAATTGAATATCCATCACACTGCAAATTTAGTGAAATCCGAATTAATTTCATGCATTTTCTCAAATCGGGACCTGTTAAACCTGTTTGTTAAACATAATTCTTATGGTCTTGTTTAAGCCTGTATATTGACTCGTTGTTTATCTTAATGCATTGATATTCTTCTAATTGCAGGCATTTCCAGCTCTTCAGACCAATTTAACAAATTACCGTAAAGTCAAATTTTATGCAAACCTAATTTGAGTGTTTCATATTTTTGTACATTCAATAAAAATTTAAGAGTCGTGTCATCTAATCCAAACATATTCAGGTTAAGTAAAGCGGACAATAAACCCTTGCTTGATTTTAATGGTGAAACAGGGCGCTTTATTATTTCAGGTGTTTCAAATCCTGAAAATGCAGCCGAGTTTTATGAGCCAATTTTGGCCTGGATGGACGAATTCGCTAAATCAAGCACCCCCATTATTACCCTTGAAATTAAACTTGATTATTTCAGTACATCATCGTCAAAATGGTTGTTACAAATCATGAAACGGTTTGAAGCGCTTAAAACGCGCGGCATTGATGTGAAGGTAAAATGGTTTTTTCACGAGGACGATGAAGACCTTCGTGAAGCCGGAAGCCAGTATTCAGAACTGGTGGCTATTCCATTTGAACTTATTGAGTTTACTGATTAATTTTTTAAAAGTCTGCTGACCGTACTCACACCCACTGACAACTGACAACGACCATTACTCGTATATCAACTTAAACGCTTCCCCAACACTAATCTCTTTATCATTCATAAACGGCACTATGCGAATTGAAGTAATTCCTTCGTGCACAAAGTGTGCTTTTAGTTCAAGTGCTTTTTCATAATCAGGACAATCGCAGGTATAATAAATGGTGTAGCCCTCATCGTTTTTCTTGCGTTTTACGCCTTTGTCAACATTGTTGATGTAAATCATGGCATCGTCTTCAGGAACTTCGTCCAGGTACTCGCCCAGGTAAACCTGGAAGCGCAATGTATTTAATTGTTTTGGCTGTACAACGGTGCCAGCAGCATTGTTATCACCCTGTACCGTATATTTTGTGGTTACCACTTTTGCATTGACTAAACCTGCGTTTTTAAAATAATCTTTGGTTTTATCCGCATCGGCTTTTCCTTTTTCAGTTTCAATAAAATAAATACTCTTACCGTTCTGGTTTGTTTTTAAAATTTTGTATTTGTTGTTGTTGTTTAAATAAATTTCAGCATCCTTATTGGGAACTTCTCCTGTGTATTCGCCCAAAACCACCGTATGAAAATTGGCTGCTGGCGGGTTGTTTACCGGTGGTGTATTTACAACCGGTGCCGACTTAACGTCAAGCTTGTCGGTTGTAATACGTGTTTTGGTCAGGCCTTTTCCTTTAAAGGTGGTTTCTAACTGACTGGCACCGTTTTTACCTTTTTCGGTTTCAATAAAATAAATGTTCTTATTGTTTAAATACGTTTTCTGTATTTTGTTTCCTTCGTTACCGGTTAAGAAAATTTCAGCATCCTTGTTTGGTACTTCACCTGTATACTCGCCAAGAATTACGGTATAAAACCCACTATCATCATTGTTGACTGGTGGATTATTTACAGGTGGATTATCTACAACCGGAGCCGATTTGATTTCAAGCTTGTCAGTAGTGGTGCTGGTTTTTGTAAGCCCCTTGTTCTTAAATGTGTTTTGAATTTTAGCAGCGTCATTCTTACCTTTTTCAGTCTCCACAAAATAAACATTCTTGTTGTTCAGGTATGTTTTCTGGATTTTGTAACCGTCATTTCCTGTAAGGAAAATTTCGGCATCCTTATTGGGAACTTCGCCCGCGTATTCACCCAGAATTACGGTGTAAAAACCTTTGTCGTCAGCGTTCGCTGGTGGATTTCCATTGTCGGGAGGATTGTTGTTTACCACAACATTTGCATTGTTGTTGGTCAGGTTTTTTGGATCGGCATAAATTGTTTCACCGTATTTAGCTACAAGAGCATCGGCCTCGGCAATGGTGATTTTTTTGCCGTTAAAGTAAGCCGTTACAAATGCATCTTTTATACCTGCATTACGCGCCTCATCTTTGCGGGAATTGGCAGGGTCCTTCCTGGTGTATATTCCTGTGGTATAACGAATTTTATTTGTTTTGGTCAGCTCGCTGTTCAATGGTTGAATTCCGTAAATTTTATCAAGGCTTACCGGTTTGCTGTAAACACCAACCTGCACGGTGTAGAATAAGCCTTTAATGAGTTCAACCTGGTTGGCCTTGGCAACATTACCGGCATTGGTGTAATAGTTAGCCTTGCTGTTATCAGGTTTAAAATTATTGAAATCGTTACCAGCGGCATTTATGTCAATGTTGGCAACAGTAGGGTTGTTGTTGCCGTTACCGTTATTATTCGGGTTGTTATTTCCGTTGTTGTTTGGATTGTTATTGCCGTTGTTGTTCGGGTTATTGTTTCCGTTATTATTTGGATTGTTATTGCCGTTATTGTTCGGGTTATTGTTTCCGTTATTATTTGGATTATTATTGCCGTTATTGTTCGGATTGTTGTTTCCGTTATTGGCAATAAGATCACCTGCATTTGCACGTTTACCTTCTTTAAATCCAACTACAAACGCGTCTTTATAACCCATTGCCCGAATTTCCTTTTTTGCATTATTGGCGGCATCAAACGTGGTGAAATAACCAACAGTGTAGCGCGTTAGTCCGTTGTTAGTGGTTTCGCCACGAATAGGCACAAATTCCTTGAATAAATCCTGCGGAATAGGGTTGCGGAAAGCACCAACCTGAACCATGAAATAATCGCCTTTAGGACCTTCAGGATTTACCGGTATTGGATTATCCTTGTTATAACCTGCAGCATTTGATTTCACAAAAATATCGTTGGTCAGGTTTTCAGGCGCTTTAAAGTCCTTGGCAAATTTTACCGGATCATCCACTTTTGTGATTTCTGCATAGGTAACTTCAGGGGTAATTAAATTGGTTTTATTGGTTCCAACCACTTTGGCAATTTTTGCCGACTTGTCCGGATCAATTCCATTTAGGTAATTGTCAGCAAGGGTTTGTTTTTGATCAACCGTATTGCGCAAGTTATTATTGACGGTTGCCAGCGAATCGGCTGTGCGGGTTAATTTAACTCCAGCCATTTCAAGCATGTCGCCCCGCTGGGTGAGTTCTGTTTTTTTGGCCGCATCGGTTTCTTTATTGGCGTCCATGCGCAAATTCATGGCTTCATTTTTATTGGCTTCAGCTTTATCCCTCAATGCTTTTTCGTTCCGTTCGTTTTCCGTTAATTTGGCGCGTGTATCATTGGCATCTTTTTGCAATTGGTAATACCTTGCATACTCGTTCATTTTTGCCACTTCGGGTTCCAGCTCTTTGGCCGCGGCTTTTTCATCCCTGCGTTTTTGTTCAATGGCTAATTGGTCTTCTTCCTGTTGTTTTAATGTTTCGTAATTGTTTTTGGCAAGATTTGCTTCGGTGCGCCTGGCATCGCTTTGTTTTTGCAATTCGTCAGCCATGGCAATTACACCGGGCCTGTTTTTCTTTTTAACGGTATTTGCAGAATCTCTTACAGTATTGGCGCGTTGAGCAAGGAAATTTGCTTCGGCATCCAGTTTTTCAAATTTTTTCTGTTCGCGGTATGAAGCGCGGTCTTCCATTTTTTCAGGAACCAGGCTTTTTTCAACCTGGTCATTGCTGTTTGAGCCGTTGTTGCTGGTTCCGTTATTTGTGTTGGTGCCATTGTTGCCGTTAATTCCATTGTTGCTGGCAAGGTTAAGGTCAACATTGCCCAGTATGGTTTCATACATGGCAATGGCCTCCTGCTGGTCTTTTAAACCGTCTTTTTCAAGAGCAAATGCTTTCTTCAACAGTTCGTTTTTCTTCTCTTTGTCATTTTCTTTTTCAGCTTTGGTGCGAAGGTTATTGGCCTCGCTGAATTTTAAACTGGCATTGAGTACGTACTTATCGGCCGCAACAAGTTTATCATCGTTTTTGTTGATGTTTTTGTTGTCAATAACGCGTTGCATGAGCTTGTCCAGTTCAGCGCGGTTATCTTTGGCCTCGTTTTTATTGATATCAGCATAAACTTTTGCAACTGAAAGTTCTTTGTCGGTAACCAGTTTTTGCTGTGCTTTTATTTGCGAATCAAATTTTTTCTTGTCGGCTTCAGTGGTTGCTTCAGCTTTGTTAATTTCCAGGTTGCTTAATTTGGCTTCCTCGCGTTTTAACTCATCAATGCGTTTTTGTGCTTCAACCAGCAATGATTTTGATGAAGCATTTTTAACGGGGTAGGGGTCGGTGTATGATGTTTTGTCATTGTTCCCGGCACTAATTCCGTTTGATGCAAGCAAGGCTTTTTGAGCGTCCAGCTCTTTTTGTTTGGCATCCAAAATGCGGTTAAGCTCCTCTAAACGTAAACGCCTGCGTTCTTTTTCTTCAGGGGTTTCGTTTGAATAATTTTTCTCAAGCGCCAATTTTTCTTCTTTAATTTTTTCAATCAGTTGCTCATTGCGCTGCTCTTTCTTGAGCGTTTTATTTAAGGCCGATTCGTTTGTTGCCTCAATGTCTTTTATATCCTGTTCATAGGAGTTGTCAACCGACTTAACAACAGCTTCGTTTTTTACTTTATCACTGCCATTATTACCGTTGTTTCCATTCACGCCATTGTTATCGGTACTGGAGTTATTGGCAATAGCGTTTGTTTCAGCATCAAGCTTAGCATCGTTCAACACTTTTTCTGCTTCCATCAGCTTGCGAATGGCATCAGTCTCTTTTTGGTGAGCTTGTTTAAACAACGCATTTTTCTTAGCGGCATCTTTTTCTTTAGCAGCTTGTTCACGCAAGGCATTGGCATCCTTTTGCAGGATTTCAGCTTCAGCCAGCAATGTTCTTATTTTGTTTTCTGATGTTTCGTTCAGTTTTAATCCTTTTTCAGTTGCACTCAATTGCTTTTGTGCAATAGCGGCCTTGTGTGAATTGTACTCCAGATCATTTATTTTTTCAATGGAAGGCGCAATGCCTATTTCTTTTGACACAATTTTGCTTTCAATGGCCTTAGCTTCTTTGTCCAGTTTTTCCTGCTCTTTCTGGTCATTGCTTTCCGCCATTTTAATGCGCACTTCATTCAATTTGGTTTTTTCAGCTGCTATTTCGGTTAGCGCTTTGTCAATTTTAGCTTTTTCAGCAAGGGCAGCTTTGTCATTTACAACAAGGGTTTTGCTATAGTCATTTTTATTGGACTGGTTGTCGTTCGCAATTACATTGGCTTGTTTAAGCTTCTCTTCGGTTATGCCCAGTTCAGCTTTTTTGGCATCCAGTAAGCGGTTCAACTCCTCAATGCGAAGTTTACGCTTGCGTTTTTCTTCTTCGCTCAATTGCTCGGTGTTGGGGTCTGACTGTAATTTATTTATTTCCGATTCAATTTTATTTACGGCATCTTTATTCAGTTCGTTTTCAGCCTGGGTCTTGCGTATTTCAGAATTACCGGAATTCCTGATCTCTTCCATTTTTTTGGCGTAATCAGGACTTACTTCATTTAATGTTTCTTTTTCCTTTTCGGTTAACTGTGTGCCGTTTGTACTACCATTGTTGCTATTGGTACCGTTATTGTCATTTGTTGTGCTGTTTGTACCATTATTCCCATTTGCAGCCAGGTCAGAAAGGGTGGTGTTGAGTAGTTTTTCAGC